>NZ_JBCNUN010000002.1:0-577390 GCF_039605615.1 Microbacterium rhizophilum
TGTCACCGATGTCCTGATGCAGGAACCGTCACCGATGTCCTGATGCAGTTCCGTCACCGATGTCCTGAGACATCACACGCGCAGAAAGGGCATGTCGCCGCTGACAACACGTGTTTTCGCGCGGGAGAAGGTCAGGCGGCCAGCGACTCCCAGAGGGCGTCGGCCTGGGCGAGGGTCTCGTCCAACGTGCCGGACGTGTCGATCACGACGTCGGCGAGCTTCAGCCGCTCCTCGTCGGAGGCCTGGTGGCCGACGCGCGCGCGGGCCTCGTCCTCGGACATCCCGCGGTGCTCCACCATGCGCGCGACGCGCACCTCGACCGGCGCGTGTGCGACCACGATCCGGTCCCACTCCCCCGCCCCCCGGGCCTCGGCGAGCAGCGGCACGTCGTAGACCACCACCGCGCGCGGGTCGGTGGCGAACGCGGCCTGGAAACGGCGCGTCGACTCGGCCTTGACGGCCGGGTGGACGACGCCGTTCAGGCGGGCGAGCCGATCCGGATGCCCGAACACGAGCGCTCCGAGAGCGGGGCGATCCAGTGCGCCGTCCGGCGTCAGCACGCCCTCGCCGAACTCGGCCGCGATCGCCGCGAGCACCGGCTGCCCCGGCCGCTGCAGCTCGCGCACCAGCGCATCGGCGTCGATCACGACGGCGCCCCGCTCCGCGAGCCGCCTCGCGATGGTGGACTTCCCCGAGGCGATGCCGCCGGTCAGCGCGATGAGAGGCATGCGCCCAGTCTTCCATTCGCGCACGGCGCTCCTCGGCCGGTGTGCTTCGATGACGGGGTGACCGACGATCAGCCGCAGCGCCCCGCAGACTCCCCCTGGCACCGCTGGGCGCCGATCGGCCGGACGCTCGACGCGAGCGGCGTCGTCGGGGGCCCCGTGCCGAGCATCGAGTCGCTGCGCCTGCTGCCGCTGGACGAGATGCTCGCGCCCGAGAGGCCCCGCCACGGCGAAGGGGATCCGTCGGAGTGCGGCCACTGCAAGCCGTCCGAGCACACGATCTGGGCGAACAACACGTGGCAGGTGGGCTCGGGATTCGCGATCCCCGGCCTGCCCTTCATCGCGTCGATCTCCCCTCGCGAGCACGTGCTGCTGGAGAGCGCGCCGCTGGAGGTGCTGGCGGAGCTGGGGCCCGTCCTGCAGCGGCTCTCGAACGCGGTCAAGCGGATCCCGGGCGTCGCGCGCTGCCACTTCATGCGCTGGAACGACGGGTCCGCGCACCTGCACCTCTGGGCCTACGCCCGCCCCGAGGGCATGATGCAGGGGCGCGGCGCGATCCTGCCCTACTGGGAGCAGGTGCTCCCCGCGATGCCGGAGGACATGGCGCGCGAGCACATCGACATCGTCGCGGAGGCACTCGCATCCAGCGGCGACGGGTCGGCCTATCCGGGGCGCTGACCGGTCTCGATCGTCAGGATGATCCGGCCGCCGTCCCGGGCGACGGACACCTGACGCAGATCGCGCACGGCGCATGTCGGGCCGTGCGCGGACGCGGTGTCGCCCACTCCGATCACGCGCATGCCCGCCGCGCGGCCGGCCTCGATGCCCGCGTGCGAGTCCTCGAACACCACGCAGTCGGCGGGATCGACGCCCAGGATCTCCGCCGCGCGCAGGAAGCCCTCGGGGTCGGGCTTGCTCGCCGCGACGTCGTCCGCGGTCACGGCGACCTCCGGCACGCGCAGCGCCGCGGCGGCCAGGCGCGCCCGGGCCAGGCCGAGGTCGGCCGATGTGACGAGCGCGTGCGGCGCGCCCTCCAGCGCCGCGAGCAGCGCCGCCGCGCCGGGGATCTCGACCACGCCGTCGGTCTCGACGGTCTCGCGCGCCAGCATCTCGCGACTCTCGGCCACATTCAGCTCCATCGCGCGGTGCGGCAGGAGCACGGCCATGCTCTCGCGCGCCTGCCGTCCGTGGATGAGCGCGAGCACGGCATCCGGATCCAGTCCCTGCCGCTCGCTCCACTCGAGCCACAGCCGCTCGACGACGGCGGTCGAGTCCACGAGCGTCCCGTCCATGTCCAGCAGCACGGCCCGGGCCTCGAGAGTGATCGTCACCCCAGCACGCTACCGGGCGTTCCCGCCGTCCCGGCTCTTGCCGGTGTCGGCGGCCGGGAATACGGTGAGCGCGTCCGCACCCGACCCACGAGGAGGCCAGTCATGGCACACGGCGACGTCACCCACCTGGAGATCCCGGTCAGCGACCTGGAGCGCGCCAAGGACTACTACGCCGACCTGTTCGGCTGGAACATCACGGCCCCGCCCGGCTTCGAGGAGTACCCGATGTGGCAGGCGCCCAACAGCGTCTCGGGCGGCGCGCTCACGCCGCGCGAGGAGGGCTTCACCCAGCCGCGGTCGATCGTGGAGGTCGACTCGATCGAGGAGACGCTCGCGAAGGCCGTCGCCGGCGGCGGCACGGTCGTCAAGGAGCGCGAGGCGATCAACGACACGAGCTGGTGGGCCCTGTTCCGCGACCCCGACGGGAACGAGATCGGCCTGTTCGAGGGCAGCTACGACGGCTGAGCGGCCGTTCGCTCGGCGACCGGAGCTCAGCGCGCGATCAGCTGTCGCTTGGAGCTGATCACGCCGGTGTCGAAGCCGGCCAGGTGCAGGCCGCCGTGGAAGCGCGCGTGCTCGATCTTGACGCATCGGTCCATCACGACCGTGAGACCGGCGCCCTCGGCCAGGGCCGCGGCCTCCTCGTTCCACGAGCCGAGCTGCAGCCACAGCGTCTTCGCCCCCACGTCGATCGCCTCCTGCGCGACGCCCGGCAGGTCCTCGTCCCGGCGGAACACGTCGACGAGGTCGGGCACGACGGGCAGGTCGGCGAGCGACGCGTACGCGGGGCGCCCCAGGATCGTCGTCGCGCGCGGGTTCACGAAGTAGACGTCGTACGGCGAGCTCGACAGCAGGTACGTGCTCACGAAGAAGCTGGCGCGGGCCGGGTTGTCGGAGGCACCCACCACCGCGATCGACTTCGTGCGACGCAGGATGTCGTACCGGTCCTGCGCTCCCGGGCCGGTCCAGGTGCGCCCCGCGACGGGCTCCTTCGCCCAGGGCAGCTCGCACGCCACCAGTCCTGCACCGCTCATCGGTTCGCTCCCGTCGCCTGCGTGAGGGCCTGATCCAGGTCCCAGATGATGTCCTCGACGTCCTCGAGGCCGACCGAGACCCGGATGAGGTCGGCCGGCACGCCCGCGGACACCAGCTGCTCGGGGGTGAGCTGCTGGTGCGTGGTGGACGCCGGATGGATGACCAGCGTACGCGCGTCGCCGATGTTGGCGAGGTGCGAGGCCAGGCGCACGGAGTCGATGAACGTCTCCCCCGCGGCACGGGCGGCGTCCGCCCGGGCGTCGTCGTCCGCGAAGTCGCCGGACGGCTTCACGCCGAACGCGAAGACCGACCCGGGGCCGAGCGGGAAGTACTTCTCGGCGCGCGGCTTGTGCGGATGTCCCTCGAGGCCGGCCCACGTCACGAACGACACGCGCGGATCCGTCGACAGCCACTCCGCGACGGTCCGGGCGTTCGCGACGTGCGCGTCGATGCGCTGCGGCAGCGTCTCGATGCCCTGCAGCAGGTTGAACGCGGCCTGCGGGCTGAGCGCGGGGCCGATGTCACGCAGCTGCTCGCTGCGGAGCTTGGTGAGGAAGCCGTACTCGCCGAAGTTGTCCCACCAGCGGATGCCGCCGTACGACGGCACCGGCTCGGTCATGGTCGGGAACCTCCCGTTGCCCCAGTCGAAGCGGCCTGCCTCGATCACGACGCCGCCGAGCGTCGTGCCGTGCCCGCCGAGGAACTTCGTGACCGAGTGGATCACGATGTCCGCGCCGTGCTCGAGCGGTCGCGACAGGTACGGCGTCGACAGGGTGGCGTCGACCACGAGCGGCACGCCCGCGGCGTGCGCCACGTCGGCGAGGCCCGCGATGTCGGCGATCTCGCCGCCGGGGTTGCCGATCGCCTCGGTGTAGACGACCTTCGTGTTCGGCCGGATCGCCGCCGCGAAGTCCGCGGGATCGCTCGAGGCGACGAACGTGGTGTCGACGCCGAAGCGCCGCAGCGTCACGTCGAGCTGCGTCACGGTGCCGCCGTACAGCTGCGCGGAGGCGACGACGTGGTCGCCCGCGCCCACGAGCGCGGCGAACGTGATGAACTCCGCGCTCATGCCGCTCGCGGTCGCGACCGCGCCGATCCCGCCCTCGAGCGACGCGAGGCGCTCCTCGAGCGCCGCGACGGTCGGGTTTCCGATGCGCGAGTAGATGTTGCCGTACTTCTGCAGCGCGAACAGGTTCGCGGCGTCCTTCGCGTCGTCGAAGACGAAGGACGTCGTCTGGTAGATCGGCACGGCGCGGGCGCCCGTCGCGGCGTCGGGCGTGTTGCCGGCGTGCAGGGCGCGGGTGCGGAACCCGAAGCGGTGCTCCTCGGTCATGACTTCTCCTTCTCTCGGGCGGTGTCTCGGGCGGACTCCACCGCGGCGCGCACGCCGTCGACGGCCCAGGGGTTCTGCAGCGAGGTGGTGTCGCCCAGCGAGTCACCCTGCCACAGCTGCGCGAGCAGCCGGCGCAGGATCTTGCCGGAGCGCGTCTTGGGCAGCTCGGGCACGAACACGACGTGGCGGGGCTTGGCGACGGGGCCGATGTCGCGCGCGACCTGGGCGCGCAGCTCGTCGGCGTCGACGCCCTCGCGCGCGGCGACGAACGCCGCGACGGCCTGGCCGGTGACCGGATCCGCGACGCCCGCCACACCGGCCTCGCCCACCGCGGGGTGCGCGACGAGGGACGACTCGATCTCTATGGTCGACAGGCGGTGGCCGGACACGTTCACGACGTCGTCGAGGCGGCCGAGGATCCAGATGTAGCCGTCCTCGTCCACGGTCGCGCCGTCGCCCGCGACGTAGTAGCCGCCGTGCTCGCCGTGCCCCGCGAACGGCGCCCAGTACGAGTCGCGGTAGCGCTCGGGGTTCCGCCACACCGTGCGGGCCATCCCGGGCCACGGGCGGCGCACGACCAGCGTGCCGGATCGTCCCGGCGCGACCGGCTCGCCGCGCTCGTCGACCACCGCCGCGTCGATGCCGGGAAGCGGCACGGTCGCGGATCCGGGCTTGAGGGTCGTGACGCCCGGCAGCGGCGCGATCATCGCCGCGCCGGTCTCGGACTGCCACCACGTGTCGACCACGGGAAGCTCATCGCGGCCGTGGTTGCGGCGGAACCACACCCACGCCTCCGGGTTGATGGCCTCACCCACCGTGCCAAGCAGGCGCAGCGTCGAGAGGTCGTGTCCCTCCGGGATCCCCTCGCCCCACCACGTCATGAACGTCCGGATGAGCGTGGGCGCCGTGTAGTAGACCGTGACGCCGTAGCGCTGGATGATCTCCAGGTGCCGCTCGCGGTGCGGGGTGTCGGGCGTGCCCTCGTAGATCACCTGGGTCAGGCCGTTGGACAGGGGGCCGTACAGCTCGTACGTGTGCGCCGTGACCCACGCGAGATCCGCGGTGCACCAGTGCACGTCGTCCGGCTTGGCGTCGAAGTGTGCCCAGTGGGCCCAGCTCGCGTGCGTCAGGTAGCCGCCGGACGTGTGCACGAGGCCCTTGGGCTTCCCGGTCGTGCCGGACGTGTAGATGATGAACAGCGGGTGCTCGGCGTCGAACGCCTCGGGCTCGTGCACCTCGGGCGCGGTGTCGACGACGTCGTGCCACCAGACGTCGCGGCCCTCCGTCCACGGCACGTCCTGGCCGGTGCGGCGCACGACCAGCACGCGCTCGAGGTGCTCCACGCCCTCGGCGGCCCGGTCGGCGGCCGACTTGACCTCGACGGCCCGGCCGCGGCGCCACTGGCCGTCGCTCGTGACGAGCAGCTTCGCGCCCGTGTCCTCGATCCGGAACCGGACGGCCTCGGCGGAGAAGCCGCCGAACACGAGCGAGTGCACGGCGCCGATCCGGGCGCACGCCAGCGCGATCACCACGGTCTCGATCAGCACGGGCAGGTACACGACCACGCGGTCGCCGGGCTCGATGCCGAGCGCGCGCAGCCCGTTGGCCGCCTGCGAGACGCGACGCTGCAGATCCGCGTACGTCACGGCGATCCGATCCCCCGGCTCGCCCTCGAAGTGCAGCGCGATCTTGTCGCCGCGACCGGCCTCGACGTGGCGGTCGACGCAGTTGTACGCGACGTTCAGGCGCCCGCCGACGAACCAGCGCGCGGCGGGCACGCCGAGCTCGCCGTCGGCGTCGCGGACCGGCGGCTCCCACTCGTGCGCCGTGTGCCAGGGCTCGGCCCAGTCGAGCCGGCGGGCGGCGTCCTCCCAGAAGCCGACCGGATCGACCGCGGCGCGGTCGTACGCGTCGGCGCCCACGTTGGCCTGCGCGGCGAACGCGGCCGGTGCGGGATACGCGCGCCTCTCGGTCAGGCGGGCCTCGTCGACGATCACAGCCACCTCCGCAGCACGGCGCGCTCGAACAGCACGAGCAGCGCGTTGGTCAGGGTGCCGAGCAGCGCGAGCAGGACGATCGCGAGCAGGATGCGGTCGACCCGCCCGGTCTGCTGGGAGTCGGTGAGCAGCCAGCCGAGGCCCATCGAGGACGCGATCAGCTCCGCCGCGACGAGGAACAGCCACGCCTGCGCCATCGCCAGGCGCAGGCCCGACACGAGCGACGGCACGACGGCGGGCAGCTGGATCGTGCGCAGCAGCGACCAGCCGCGCAGCCCGAACGACCGTCCGGCCTCGACGAGGTGCGGGTCCACGCGCCGCAGCGCGGCGGCGACGGTCGTGTAGACCGGGAAGAAGGCGCCGATCGCGATGAGCGTGATCTTCGACTCCTCGCCGATCTGCAGCCAGAGGATCAGCAGCGGCACCCACGCGAGCGACGGCACGGCGCGCAGCGCGACGAGCGTCGGGCTGAGCAGGATGTCGCCGAGCCGCGACAGGCCGACGACGGCCGCGAGGGCCAGGCCGATCGCGGCCCCGGCGAGGAAGCCGATCACGACGCGCTGCGTCGAGATCGCGATGTGCAGGCCGAGGCTGCCGTCCTCCAGCAGCTGCCCGGCCGCCTGCACCACCGACAGTGGCGCGGGAAGCCGATAGGCCGGGACGAGGCCCGTGGTCGTGGCGACGTGCCAGACGACGACCACGACGATCGGCACGAGCAGTCCGCCGACGATCACCGTCGAGCGGCGGCTCCAGAACGACCGGCCGGCGCGGGGGCGCGTGAGCGAACCGCCGAACGTCGCGGCGGACGGCACGTGGCCCCCCACCGCGACGTTCGCGTCGTGACCGTCGGTCACTTGCCCGTGGCCTGCTTCGCGAAGGTGTCGTCGACGATCGTGTCGAGCGCGTCCTGCACGGCCTGCTCGCCGCCCTGCACGTCGCCGGAGTCGACGATCACGGGGGCGATCTTCTCGAGCACCGCGATCTGATCCGCTCCGGGGACGCCCGAGACGTCGAGGTTCGAGCGCTCCTCGATCACGGTCGTGGCGACGGCCGGGTCGATCGCGGCGGCCTCGGCGAGCAGCGCGGCGGTCTCCTCGGGGTGCTCCAGCGCCCAGGCGCGGGCCTCCTCGTACGCGTCGACGACGACCTGCGCCACGTCGGCGTGGCTGTCGATGAAGTCCTCCGTGGCGTTCAGGAAGCCATAGGTGTTGAAGTCGACGTTGCGGTAGATGAGCTTCGCGCCGGATTCGACCTCGGCGGCCGCCATGATCGGGTCCAGGCCCGACCACGCGTCGACGGAGCCGCCCTCGAGCGCGGCGCGGCCGTCCGCGTGCTGCAGGTTCTGCACCTCGATGTCGCCGAGCGCGAGCCCTGCCTCGTCGAGCGCCTGCAGCAGGAAGAAGTACGGGTCGGTGCCCTTGGTGGCCGCGACCGACGTGCCCTTGAGCTGCTCGACCGACGTGATGTCGCTGTCCGCGCCGACCACGATGGCGGCCCACTCGGGCTGCGAGTAGATGTCGATCACCTTAATGGGCGATCCGTTGGCGCGTGCCAGCAGCGCGGCCGAGCCGGCGGTCGAGCCGACGTCGATGGAGCCGGAGCGGAGCGCCTCGTTGGCCTTGTTGGAGCCGGCGGACTGGATCCACTCGACGTCGACGTCGTCGCCGAGCGCCTCCTCGATCAGTCCCTGGTCCTTCACGACGAGGCTCAGCGGGTTGTAGGTGGCCCAGTCGAGGGCGAGCGAGTCGGTCGACCACTCGGCGGCCGCGGCATCGCCCTCCTCGGCGGCCGGGGCGGGGGCGTTCTCGCCGGCGACGCAGCCGGTGGCGAGCATCGCCATGGCGCCCGTGAGCAGGATCGCGGGAACGGTGCGGCGGATGACGGTGCTCATCGGGTCTCCTTGGATGAGAGCGGGTGGTGATGGGTGGACACGCCGAGTCCCTCGAGCAGGGTGGCGCGCAGGTCCGCGAGCGCGCGGTCGGCGCGGTCGCGAGGTCGGGATCCCGGCACGGTCACGACGCGGGCGACGGATCCGTCCGCGGGCGCCGCGGCGGGCGGGGCGATGTGCCGCTCGACGTTCGCGGGCAGCGCGGCGCCGGACGCGCCGATGCCGGCGCCCGAGCCGAGCGCGAGCACGCGCGCGCGGATCTCCGCGGGGGCGTCGGTCGCGGCCGCCTGCAGCGAGCGGAGCAGCAGCACGCGGTCGCCGAGGTACAGCGCCTCCTCGACGTCGTGCGTCACGAGCAGGATCGTCGTCGGCTGGGCGGCGTGGATGTCCAGCAGCAGGTCCTGCATCCGCAGGCGCGTGAGGGCGTCGAGGGCGCCGAACGGCTCGTCGAGGAGCAGCACGTCGGGGTTGCGGGCGAGGGCGCGGGCGAGCGAGGCGCGCTGCGCCATGCCGCCCGACACCTCGCGCGGACGCTGGTCGGCGGCGTGCTCGAGCCCCACGAGGTGGAGCAGCTCGCGCACGCGCTCGCGTCCGGCGCGGCGGCCCGCGCGGCCGCGCAACTCGCCGCGCGGCAGGCCGAGCTCGACGTTCTGCGCGAGCGTGCGCCACGGCAGCAGGCGCGGCTCCTGGAACGCGACGGCCGTGCGCTCGTCGGTGTCGGCGAGGGACGTGCCGTCGACCGCGATCGACCCGTCGGTCGGCGCGTCGAGGCCGGCGACGAGGCGCAGCAGCGTCGACTTCCCGCAGCCCGACGGTCCGATGACCGACAGGATCTCCCCCGGCCCGACGTCGAGCTGGATGCCGCGCAGCACCTCGCGCGGCCCCGCGGGCGCCGGGAACGTGCGTCCGACGCCCGTCAGCGTGACGGCGCCGGCGCACGCGGCGGAGGCGAGGGGGGACATGCGCACCATGCTTCCGTCAGGCCGGGATCCGGCCGAATCGCTGTGCAACATTGCGACACACATCTCCGAATCGCGCAGATCCGCGGTAGACGTGCGACGCACAGACGAAGACGGGGCCGGATCCCGAAGGATCCGACCCCGTCTCAGTCAGTCAGCTGAAGATCAGCGACCGGCCAGCTTCTCGCGCAGCGCGGCGAGGGCCTCGTCGTCGGCCAGAGTGCCGGCGCCGGCGGTCTCCGAGCTGAACGACTGGCCGGCGGCGAAGGCGTCGCCCGCCTCGGCCTCGGCCTCGGCGGCCTTGGCGACCTGCGTCTTGTGCTGCTCCCAGCGGGCCTGAGCGGCGGCGTACTCCTGCTCCCACTTCTCGCGGGCCTCGTCGAAGCCCTCGAGCCACTGGTTGGTCTCCGGGTCGAAGCCCTCGGGGTACTTGTACTCGCCGTTCTCGTCGTACTCCGTGACCATGCCGTACAGCGCCGGGTCGAACTCGGTGCCGTTGGGGTCGACCATCTCGTTCGCCTGCTTGAGCGAGAGCGAGATGCGGCGACGGTCCAGGTCGATGTCGATGACGCGGACGAAGACCTCTTCGCCCACCGAGACGACCTGCTCGGCCAGCTCGACGTGCTTCGCCGACAGCTCCGAGATGTGCACGAGGCCCTCGATGCCGTCCGCGACGCGCACGAACGCACCGAACGGAACGAGCTTGGTGACCTTGCCCGGCGTGATCTGACCGATCGCGTGGGTGCGGGCGAAGACCTGCCAGGGGTCCTCCTGCGTCGCCTTGAGCGACAGCGAGACGCGCTCGCGGTCGAGGTCGACCTCGAGGATCTCGACGGTGACCTCCTGGCCCACCTCGACGACCTCGGAGGCGTGCTCGATGTGCTTCCAGGACAGCTCGGAGACGTGCACGAGGCCGTCCACGCCGCCCAGGTCGACGAACGCACCGAAGTTGACGATCGACGAGACGACGCCCTTGCGGACCTGACCCTTGTGCAGGTTGTTCAGGAACTGCGTGCGCGTGGCCGACTGCGTCTCCTCGAGGAGGGCGCGGCGCGACAGCACGACGTTGTTGCGGTTCTTGTCGAGCTCGAGGATCTTCGCCTCGATCTCCTGGCCGAGGTACGGCGTGAGGTCGCGGACGCGGCGCAGCTCGATGAGCGAGGCCGGCAGGAAGCCGCGGAGGCCGATGTCGACGATGAGACCGCCCTTGACGACCTCGATGACGGTGCCGGTGACGACGCCGTCGTTCTCCTTGATCTTCTCCACGTCGCCCCAGGCGCGCTCGTACTGCGCGCGCTTCTTCGACAGGATCAGACGGCCTTCCTTGTCCTCCTTCTGGAGAACCAAGGCCTCGACGACGTCGCCGACGCTGACGACCTCGTTGGGGTCGACGTCGTGCTTGATGGAGAGCTCACGCGAGGGGATGACGCCTTCGGTCTTGAAGCTCACGTCCAGCAGGACCTCGTCGCGGTCGATCTTGACGATCGTGCCCTCGATGATGTCGCCGTCGTTGAAGGACTTGAGGGTCTTCTCGACCGCGGCCAGGAAGTCCTCAGCAGAGCCGATGTCGTTGATCGCGACCTGCTTGGTGGCCGGGGCGGTCGTTGCGTTAGTCATTTAGTGGGTTGTCCTTGTTGGATGTTTACTCGGGCCGCGGCCCGGCCCCTCGCCCCGGTGATCCGGACGCGCGAGACCACGGTTCGAACCGCAGCAGTTGGATTGTGTTCTTGCATCTCGCGTGGGTCCGACCCGGGAGAGCCCAGGCGACGCGCACACGCGTGACACTCCAGGGTATCAGAATCGGGCCCTCGGCCGGGAGGAGGCCAGCAGCGCCTCGAGCAGCGCCTCGCGGGGGCCTACTCCCGCGCCAGAGCACTCCGCGCCACCACGGCCGCGGCGGCCGACCAGGCCTGCGGGCGGCACGCGGCGGGATAGGGCGCTGGCACCGGGGTGTCCGCGGCCGCGTCGCCGCTGTGCAGCTCGGGCACGCGGTAGCCGAAGGCCTCCGCGGCGGCGAGCATCCCCTCGGCCGCGACGCGCGCCTCGTCGCGCAGCCCGGCACGCAGCATGCCGTGCACGGAGATGGCGGTGTCGTGCGTCCAGACGCTGCCGCCGTGGTACGACAGCGGCCAGTAGCCGCCGGCCGCGGTGGACATCGTGCGGATGCCGAACCCGGAGGACATGGAGTCCGCCAGCAGCAGCGACGCGACGTGCCGCTCGTCCTCCGGATCCAGGATGCCCGTGCCGAGCAGGTGCCCGATGTTGCTCGTCAGCGTGTCGACGGGGCGCTTGTCGCGGTCGAGTGCGACCGCCGGGTACCGCCCCTCGGGCGTCTCGACCCAGTACGCCTCCGCGAACCGGTGGCGCAGCGTCGCCGCCCACGACCGCAGCTCACCCGCGGACTCCCCGAACGCCTCGAGCAGGTCCGCGCCGGCGAGCGCGGCCTCGTACGCGTACCCCTGCACCTCGCACAGCGCGATGGGCCCTTCGCCCAGTCCGCCGTCGCGCCACTGGATCGAGTCGCCCGAGTCCTTCCACCCCTGGTTCGCCAGTCCCCGGCCGGAGCGGTCGAGGTAGTCGATGAAGCCGTCGCCGTCGCTGTCGCCGTGCTCAGTGAGCCAGCCGAGCGCCGCGCGCAGGGCCGGCAGCAGCACGCGCACCTCGTCCTGGGGCATGCCCGCGCGCCAGGCGTCGGCGAGGAGGCAGATCCACAGCGGCGTCGCATCCACGCTGCCGTAGTACCGCGGCGGCAGGACCACCTGCTCGCCGGGGATCTCGAGAACCGTCGCGCGCAGCTCGTGCAGGATCTTGCCGGGCTCCTGGGCGGATTCCGGATCGTCCGCCGCCCCCTGCAGCCGCGCGAGCACGCGCAGGGTCGAGGCCGCGACGCCGACGTCCACGGGCAGCAGCAGCCGCGCGGCCCAGATCGAGTCGCGTCCGAACAGCGTGAAGAACCACGGCGCGCCGGCGGCGTAGAAGTCGTCGGCCGGGTGATCGGGCAGCGCGAGCCGCAGGGCGTCCAGGTCGCCCAGCGCCGTCTCGAGCCAGCGCGCCAGGCGCGGCTCCGACCGCGGCGCGGACGCGGCGAGCGCGGCCGCGTCCCACGGCGCCGGGCGCTCCGGGGCCCGGACCACGAGAGTGTCGTCCGCCAGTGCCGCCGACCAGGTCGCCGCGGCCTCCCCGCGCGCGTCGACGCGCATCCGCCACTCCAGCTCGACCAGATCCTCCCTCGGGTGGACAACGCCACCGGCCGCCGTGACCTCGAAGCGCTGCGCCCCGGCCGTCACGACCGCCGACCCCTCCGCCGCGCGCACCTCGAACGGCGCCCCTCGCGCGTCCCCGGCCTTCACCGCGTGCAGCGAGGCGAACTCGGGCCGGATCCGGACGCGCAGCGTCGCCGCCACCGGTGCGTCACACCCGTTGCGCAGCACGAGCCGCTCGCGAAGGACCCCCGCGTCCACCCGACGCTCGCGCACGAGCCGGACCCGCGGATCCGGCGTCGCGTCGTCGATGCCGCGGAGAAGTCCCGAGAACGTGACGCGGGAGGCGCCGTCGCGCGCCGATCCGATCCACTCGATCGGCGACTCATCGCACGTCAGGACGAGCGAGCGGATGTGCCGCACGTCCCCGTGGAACACGCCGTCGATCGCCGCCGTGCCCAGGTCCCCGCCGGCGCCCGACCACACCTGGGTCGGCGCGCGCAGCACGATCTCCCGGTCGTGCAGCAGGGGTTGCAGGGGCGGATCGACGTGCGAGGTCATTCCTTCACGGCTCCTTCGCTGGCGTTCATGATGCGGCGCTGGAACACGAAGAACAGCACCGCGACGGGGATCGTCATGATGGCCGCGGCCGCGAGCTTCAGCGGATACTGGCTGCCCTGGCTGAGCTGGCCGCTCGCGAGCGACGCGACGCCCTTGGTCAGGGTCGTCAGCTCGGGCGACTGCGTCGACACGACGAAGTGGTTGAGCTCGTTCCATGATCCCTGAAACGACAGGATCACGATCGTGATGAGCGCGGGTCGCGCCATCGGCAGCACCACCGACCAGAACGTGCGGAACACCCCCGCGCCGTCGATGCGCGCCTGCTCCTCGACGGCCTCGGGGATCGACTCGAAGAAGTTCTTCATGATGAACACGCCCGCGGCGTCCACCAGCAGCGGCAGCACCATGCCGGTGTACGAGTCGTACATGCCGAGCTGGTTGATCACGAGGAATCTCGGGATGAGCAGCACCACGATCGGGACGGACATGACGGCGACGACGCCCGCGAACACGATCCCCCGCCCACGGAACCGCAGGCGGGCGAGCGCATAGCCCGCCAGGGAGTTGAAGAACACCCGTCCTGCCGTGACCAGCACGGTGACGATCGCCGAGTTGGTGAACCACACCGGGAAGTCCGAGTTCAGGAACAGCCGCTCGTACGCCGCCCAGGTGAACGTCGCGGGGAACAGCGAGATCGGCGAGGACGCCGCCTCCGCATCGGACTTGAACGACGTCGCCACCTGCACCAGGAACGGGTAGATGTACACCGCGGCGAGCGCGATCAGCAGCACCAGCAGCAGCGCCTGCCGCGCGATGACCGCGCGCGGCGCTCCGGCCCGGACCGTTCCGCTCATCGCACCGCTCCGCGCGTCGTGACCGCCTCGTACATCCGCATCCGCCGCCGCGACACGGGACGCTCGCGCAGCGCCCACCGCTGCAACAGCGTCATGACGACGATGATCGCGAACAGGATGAACGCGATCGCCGCGCCGCGTCCCCACTCCTGCGAGAGGAAGGCCGACTGGTAGCTCAGGTACGCGGGCGTCAGCGTCGTCTTGCCGGGCGTGCCCTGCGTGCCGGTGTAGATCTGGTCGAACACCTGCCAGCAGCCGATCAGTCCGAGCGTGAGCACCGTGAACAGCGTGGGCCGCAGCTGCGGCAGCGTGACCCGCCAGAACCGCTGCCACGAGCTCGCTCCGTCGACCATCGCGGCCTCCTGCGTCTCGCCGCCCAGGTTCTGCAGCGCCGCGAGGAACAGCAGCATGAACGTTCCGGAGGTCGTGAACACGGCCATCAGGATGTAGGCGCTCATCGCGGCGGAGGGCCCCGCGAGCCAGTCCCACCATGTCAGCCCGAGGAACTCCCCCGACGTCAGCGCGGCCGGCGGCTGCGTCACCCCGATGCCGGCGAGCGCGCCGTGCACGATCCCGCGCGGCTCGTTGAACCAGTTCGGCCCGGTAACGCCCACGAAGGACAGCACGCGGTTCACCACGCCGTTCGTCGAGAACAGGAACAGCCACAGCACGGTGATCGCGACGGAGCTCGTCACGGACGGGAAGTAGAACGCGGTGCGGAACAGTCCCCGGCCCCGCAGCGCGGCGCCGTTCACGAGCACCGCGAGCAGCAGCGCGAGCGCGGTCTGCACCGGCACGACCAGCAGCACGTACCAGGCGTTGTTGCGCAGCGCGGTGCCGAAGTCCCGCTCGGCCAGCCCGCCGCCCGCCGTCACCTCGGCGTAGTTGTCGAGCCCGACGAAGGACACGGACGACGAGAACGGGCTGCCGCGGCCGGTCCAATCGCTCAGGCTGACCCACAGGGCCATCAGCACCGGCACCAGCAGGAACACGCCCAGGATCAGCACCACCGGCAGGGTGAAGAGCCATCCGGCCGTGCCCTCGCCGCGCCGGATCCCCGAGGGGCGGGCGCGGCGAGGGCGGACCCGATCCGCGGTCGCAGCGGTCATGACGACCGGATCAGCCGAGCGCGGCTTCGAGGTTGCCCTGGACCGACTGCAGGATGGTCGCGGGGTCGGCATCGCGCAGGCCCTCGAGCTGCGCGTTGAAGTCCGTGATGATGTCGGCCGCGCCCTCGATGTTCGGCGGGAACTGCGCGCTCTCGGCGCCGTCCAGGAACGCCGCGAGCTCGGGGTTCGCTTCCTGCCAGTCCGCCGCGGCCGACTGGATCGACGGCATCGGCCCGAACGCCTCGGAGAACGCCAGCTGCTGCTCGGTGCTCGTGAGGTACTCCACGAGGTCGAGCGCCGCCTCCTGGTTCCCGCTGTCGGCCGCCAAGCCCCAGCAGTTCGTGAACTGCAGCGTGCCCTCGCCCGCCGGCCCGGCGGGAAGCGGCGCGACCGTGTACTTCACGTCCGGATAGTCGTTGGTCATGGCGCCCGTGATCCAGTTGCCCTCGACCACCATGGCCGCCGCGCCCGTGCCGAACGCCTCGCCGCCCCAGCCGGTGCCGATGTCGGACGCGAACGCGAACGATCCGTCGCCCAGGCGATCCTTCACGTACTGCAGCCCCGCCACATTGGCGTCGCTGTCGGCGACCGCCGCGCCGTCCTCGATCAGACCGCCGCCGGCCTGCGCCATGAAGACCCCGACACGCTGGTACTCGGCGCCGAACGCGAGGCCCACGTGATCGTCGGTCGTGAGCTGCTTCGCGACATCCGTGAGCTCCTCCCACGTCGTCGGGAGGTCGTCGTCCGTGAGCCCCGCCTCGGACCACATGTCCGAGTTGATGACGAGCGCGAGCGTCGAGAAGTCCTTGGGCGCGCAGTAGAACTCGCCGTCGTACGTGAAGTTCTCGACGAGCGACGGATAGAAGTCGTCCTTGTTCGAGAGCTGGTCGCCGTACGCCGCGAGCGAGCCGTTGGCGGCGTAGCCGGCGAGCGCGTCGGTGGAGAGATAGAACAGGTCCGGCGGCGACCCCGCCGCGAATCCCTGCGACAGCTGCTGCGGCAGGTCGTTCGCGACCTGCACGGTCGCTCCGACACCCGACTCCTCCGACCACGCCGCGACGGCCTCCTCCACGGCCTGCGTCTCGGCGTCGCCCGAGGATCCGATCAGCAGCGACAGCTCGCCCGAGGGGGTCTCGGTTCCGCCGCCGCCCCCGCCGCCTCCACCGCCGTCCCCTTCGTCGAAGCCGGAGCCGCAGCCCGTGGCGAACAGGGCGGTGACGGCGACGAGCGCCGCGGTGCCGAGCAGCCGGTGTGTCTGGTGGCGTGCCATGAGTCTCTTCTCCTTTGATGAGGCCTGACGGCGCCCGGGTGATTGGAACGTTCAAGGTCCCGGTGCGCGATCAGTGTATGAACGTTCCAATCGGCGTGTCAACGGGCCTTCCTCGTCCTAGGATGACTCCCACGTGCCGACCGACGAAGGGAGCGCCCGTGGCCCGCTCGCCGCGACTCGAGGACGTCGCGCTCGCCGCCGGCGTCTCTCGCCAGACGGTCTCCAACGTCATCAACTCCCCCGGCATCGTCCGCGAGGACACTCGCGAGCGCGTGAGCCGCGCGATCGCCGATCTCGGCTACCGCCCGCACGCCGCCGCGCGGAGCCTGCGCACGCGGCGCAGCTCGACCATCGCGATCCACCTCGATCCCTACGCGGGCGGCATCTCCGGCGTCGTGCTCGACCGGTTCGTGCACGCGCTCACCGACCTGGCGGGGGTACGCGGGATGCGCGTGCTGCTGTACGCCGCGCGCGATCATCGCGAGGAGATCGGGCGCCTGACCGAGCTGCTGGACGGCGGCGAGGCCGACGCGATCGTCATCACGGGCACGTTCCACGGAGACCCGCGCACGCGCTGGCTCGCGGGCCGGCAGACCCCGTTCGTGGCGTTCGGTCGCCCGTGGGGCGAGGACGACCACCACGCGTGGGTGGACGTCGACGGCGCGGCGGGCACGCGCGCGGCGACGCGGTGGGCGCTCGAGAGCGCGGGGCCGGAGGTGGCGTTCGTCGGCTGGCCGTCGGGATCGGACACCGGCGATGACCGCGAGGCCGGGTGGCGCTCGGCGCTGCCGACGGGCGACGGGCTGCGGCTCGTGTCCGAGGAGAGCGTGAGCGACGCGCGCGCGGTGGTCGCGCAGGCTCTCGCCTCGGGCACCGCGGTCGACGCGCTCGTGTGCGCGAGCGACTCCCTCGCCGTCGGGGCGCACCTGGCCGCGGTCGCGGCCGGGCGCGCGGATCTGCCGATCGTCGGCTTCGACAACACCCCCGCGGCCGAGGCGATCGGGCTCAGCAGCGTGGAGCAGCGTCCCGAGCGGGTCGCGTCGGCGGCGCTCGACCTGCTGCTCGGCCCGTCCGAGTCCTCGGGCGGCGCGTCGCGTCACGTGCTCGTCGAGCCGCAGCTGGTGCTGCGCTGAGGGCCGCGACGTCCCGCGACCCGCCGCGGTTCCGCGCTATGGTTCTCGCAGGATCGCCCTGGGGGACGTTCGGACCCCGGTCATCCGCACCAGTCCCCCAGCGCTGAGGAGCTCCATGTCCCTTCCTCCCCCCGGCAACGACGGCAACGACGGCAACGTCCCCCCGGTTCCGCCCGGGCCGACGCCTCCGCCCGCCCCGGACCACGGCTCGCCGACCTCCACGCCCCCGCAGCACACCGCACCGGAGCCGCCGGCCCCGTACGGCGCGCCGGCTCCCGGGCAGGTATACCCGGAGGCGCCGGTCCCGCCGTACGGCGCCGCGGTCCCGCCGACCCAGGCCTATCCCCCGGGGGGCGCGCCCTACGGCGGCGCCCCGTACGGCGGCGCCCCGCAGCCGCGCCCCGCGGGCAGGGGACTCGCGATCACGGGCCTCGTGCTCGGCATCCTGGGCTTCATCGGCGCCGTGATCCCGTTCGGCATCTTCTTCGCGGGTCTGCTGGTGCTCGCCGCTCTGGTGATCGGCATCATCGTGCTCGTGCGGAAGATGCCCGGCAAGGGCATGGGCATCGCGGCCGTCATCCTGGGCGGCCTCGGCCTCGTGGTGGGCATCATCAGCACGGTCCTCGCGGTGAGCTTCTTCGCGACGCAGGTCCCCGGCATCATCCAGCAGGCGTGCGAGGAGCAGGGGCTCACGCAGGAGGAATGCGACGCGTACTTCCAGGAGCAGCAGCCCTGATCCGAGGGGACGGATCCACGGAGGGCCCGGCTTCGGCCGGGCCCTTCGTCGTTCCCCGGCGGCTCAGACCGCGCAGCGCACGCAGCGCGTGGCCGTGGGACGCGCGAGCAGCCGCCCCTCGGGGATCGGCTCGCCGCACACCTCGCACACGCCGTAGGTGCCGGCGTCGATGCGCGCCAGGGCCGCGTCGATGTCGCTGAGCTCGTGCCGCGCGGCGACGCTGAGACCGGTGAGCCGCGACCACTCGCCCGACAGCGTGGCCCCCTCGGGGTCGTGCTCGTCGTCGGCCGTGGCGTCGCCGCGCGCGGCCGCGACGCCCGAGAGGTCGCTCGCGCGCGCGGCCACGGTGCGCTCGGCCTCGCGTCGTCGCTCCCGCAGGAGCTCGCGCGCGCGTTCGACGGTCCCGGACATGCGGGTCAGCCTACGCGGCGGCCGCCGGTCCCCGGCGCGCCCCCGCGTAGTCGTCGGGCGTGAGCGGGCGGATCCCGTCGTCGTGCAGCAGGAACTGCGCGCGCAGCCGCACCTCCGTCGCCTGCACCGCCTCGGCCATCGCGGCGGCCCACGCGAGCTCCTCGGCCTGGAACTCGGCGTCGCCCTCCCGCTCCCACACCAGCACGAGCTGCGTGGCGCCGACGGCCTCGCACACCAGCGGCATGCGCGCGGCAATCAGCCGCGCCGCGGTCACCGGCCCGAGGTCCTCCGCGATCGTGGGCTCGTCCGGATCGCGCGGGAAGTCATCGGTCGGCATGATGGCGTCGCTGATCCGGTCGTCCTCGTTGAGGAAGATCAGCCACAGCTGCCGCCGGATCGCGGCGGTCAGCATCAGCTCGAGCAGTTCGTGCAGGCGGGCGTCGTCGAGCGGCTCCTCGCGCAGCTGGTTCATGCGGCGCTCGGCCGCCTTCGTGTGCGTCATGGATCGAGCGTGCCGCGCTGCGGCCACCTGGATCCGGGATCCGGTCGGATGTGGACCGCAGATCTCGACGAAGAGACCTGTGGACGAACGAGCGACCGCCCGCACCTTCTGGGTGCGGGCGGTCTTGTTCCGGCTCAGGTAGAGCGGTCTGGAACGCGGAGGATCAGCGCGCGGCCGAGCCCTCCACGTAGTCCTCGTCGGTCTGCTTCCAGGCGAACAGCGAGCGCAGCTCCTTGCCGGTCGTCTCGATCGGGTGACCCTGCTCCTTCTCGCGGAGGGCGAGGAACTCCTGCGCGCCGTTGTCCTGGTCCTCGATGAAGCGCTTCGCGAACGCACCCGACTGGATGTCGCCGAGCACCTCCTTCATGCGCTCCTTGACACCCGCGTCGATGATGCGGGGGCCCGAGACGTAGTCGCCGAACTCGGCCGTGTCGGAGATGGACCAGCGCTGCTTGGCGATGCCGCCCTCCCACATCAGGTCGACGATGAGCTTGAGCTCGTGCAGCACCTCGAAGTACGCGATCTGCGGCTGGTAGCCCGCCTCGGTCAGCGTCTCGAAGCCGGCCTGCACGAGGTGGCTCATGCCGCCGCAGAGCACGGCCTGCTCGCCGAACAGGTCGGTCTCGGTCTCCTCCGTGAAGGTCGTCTTGATGACGCCCGCGCGCGTGCCGCCGATGGCCTTGGCGTACGACAGTGCGACATCCCAGGCCTGGCCCGACGCGTCGCGCTCGACCGCGATGATGTCCGGGATGCCGCGGCCCGCGATGAACTCGCGGCGCACCGTGTGACCCGGCGCCTTCGGCGCGACCAGGATCACATCGACGCCCTCGGGCGCCTCGATGTAGCCGAAGCGGATGTTGAAACCGTGCGCGAACGCGAGCGTCTTGCCCTCGCTGAGGTTCGGCGCGATCGACTCCGAGTAGATGCCGCGCTGGTGCTGGTCCGGCGCGAGGATCATGATCAGGTCGGCCCACGTGGTCGCGTCGGCGACGCTGAAGACCTCGAAGCCCTCCTCCTGCGCCTTGGCGGTCGACTTCGAGCCGTCCTTCAGCGCGATGGCGACCTCGACGCCCGAGTCGCGCAGGTTCTGGGCGTGCGCGTGGCCCTGCGAGCCGTATCCGACGATCGCGACCTTCTTGCCCTGGATGAGCGACAGGTCGGCGTCGGCGTCGTGGAAGATCTCGGTGCTCACGGTGGTGTTTCTCCTTGTGGGTGGGGGTCTGGTGGGGTCAGCCGCGCAGGACGCGCTCGGTGATGGACTTGGATCCGCGGCCCAGGGCCAGCAGGCCCGACTGCGCGATCTCGCGGATGCCGAAGGGCTCGATCGCCTTGAGGAAGGCGTCGACCTTGCCCTTGTCGCCGGTGACCTCGATCACGAGCGCATCCGGCGCGTAGTCGACGACGTTCGCGCGGAACAGGTTCACGACCTCGATCACGTTCGAGCGGGAGGAGTTGTCGGCGCGCACCTTCACGAGCATGTGCTCGCGCTGCACGCTCGACGAGGGCTCCAGCTCGACGATCTTGATCACATTGATCAGCTTGTTCAGCTGCTTCGTGACCTGCTCGAGCGGCAGCTCGTCCACGTCGACGACCACGGTGATCCGGGACAGCCCCGGCACCTCGGTCACGCCCACGGCGAGCGACTCGATGTTGAAGCCGCGGCGCGCGAACAGGCCGGCGACGCGGGTCAGCAGGCCCGGCTTGTCCTCGACGAGGAGGCTCAGCACGTGCGTCGTCATGTCAGTCCTCCTCGCTGAAAGCCGGCGCGTGGTCGCGGGCGTACTGCACGTAGCTGTTGCTGACTCCCTGGGGCACCATCGGCCACACCATCGCGTCGGCGCTCACGACGAAGTCGATCACGACCGGTCGGTCGTTCGTCTCGAGCGCCAGCTTGATCGCGGCGTCCACGTCCTCGGCCTTCTCGACGCGGATCGCGAGGCATCCGTACGCCTCCGCGAGCTTGACGAAGTCGGGGATCCGGATCGAGTCGTGGCCCGTGTTGAGGTCGGTGTTCGAGTAGCGGCCGTCGTAGAACAGCGTCTGCCACTGGCGCACCATGCCGAGCGACGAGTTGTTGATGATCGCGACCTTGATCGGGATGTCGTTGATCGCGCAGGTGGCGAGCTCCTGATTGGTCATCTGGAAGCAGCCGTCGCCGTCGATCGCCCACACCACGCGCTCGGGCTGCGCCACCTTCGCGCCCATCGCGGCGGGCACCGAGTAGCCCATCGTGCCGGCGCCGCCGGAGTTGAGCCACGAGTTGGGGCGCTCGTACTTGATGAACTGCGCCGACCACATCTGGTGCTGCCCCACGCCGGCCACGTACACGCCCTCCGGGCCCGTGAGCTCGCCGATCCGGCTGATCACGTGCTGCGGGGCGAGCAGGCCGTCGCTCGTCGGCGCGAAGCCGAGCGGGTACTGGTTCTGCAGGCCGCGCAGGTATGCCCACCACTCGGACGTGTCGGTCCTGCCGCCGACGGCGTGCAACGCGCCGTCGAGGTCGACCAGGACGTCCTTGAGGTCGCCCACGATCGGCACGTCGGCCGTGCGGATCTTGCCGATCTCCGCCGGGTCGACGTCCACGTGCACCACCTGCGCCTTGGGTGCGAACAGCGCTGCCTTGCCGGTCACGCGGTCGTCGAACCGCGCGCCGAGCGCGACGATCAGGTCGGCCTCCTGCAACGCGAGCACCGCGGGGACGGATCCGTGCATGCCCGGCATGCCGAGGTGCTGCGGGTGCGAGTCGGGGAACGCGCCGCGCGCCATCAGCGTCGTGACGACGGGCGTGCCGCTCGCCTCCGCGAGGGTCTTCAGCTCGGCCGCCGCGCGGGCGCGGATCACTCCGCCGCCCACATACAGCACGGGGCGCTCGGCCTTGGCGAGCAGCGCCGCCGCGGCCTGGATCTGCTTGCCGTGCGCCTTGGTCACCGGCCGGTAGCCGGGCAGGTCGATCTTGGGCGGCCACACGAACGGCGCCTCGGCCTGCTGCGCGTCCTTCGTGATGTCCACGAGCACGGGACCGGGGCGTCCGGTCGAGGCGATCTCGTACGCGGCCGCGATCGCGCCCGGGATGTCGGCGGCGTTCTTCACGAGGAACGAGTGCTTCGTGATCGGCATCGTGATGCCGACGATGTCCGCCTCCTGGAACGCGTCCGTGCCCATCAGCGTCGAGAACACCTGTCCGGTGATCGCGAGGATCGGCACCGAGTCCATGTAGGCGTCCGCGATGGCGGTGACGAGGTTCGTCGCGCCCGGACCCGAGGTCGCGATGGCGACGCCCACCCGCCCGCTGGCAGAGGCGTAGCCCTCGGCCGCGTGGCCGGCACCCTGCTCGTGACGCACCAGGATGTGGCGCAGCTTCTCCGCCGACATCAGCGGGTCGTACACGGGCAGGATCGCGCCGCCCGGCAGCCCGAAGACGTCGGTGACGCCCAGCAGCTCGAGCGAGCGGACGACGGCCTCGGCGCCCGTGAGGACGGGGGCGGCGGAGGCGGCGCGCGACGCGGGCGGACGCGGCAGGACCTTCGCCGCGTCGCCTGATGCCTGATGGAATGCGGGATCGGACGGCATGGTGATGCTTCCTTGCTTCGGGTCTGAGGGATCCACGGAGGGAACGCGGATCAGCCGGTCGTCGCGCCCTCCGCGGCGGAGCGCACGAGTCGCGAGTACTTCGCCAGAACGCCTCGGGTGTAGCGCGGGGGCAGGGGCTCCCAGCCGGAACGGCGGGATTCGAGCTCCGTCTCGTCGACGAGTAGGTCGAGAGAGCGAGCCGCGATATCGACCCTGATCAGATCACCATCGCGCACCAGGGCGATAGGACCACCGTCCACCGCCTCGGGTGCAACATGGCCGATGCACAGTCCGGTTGTGCCGCCTGAGAATCGACCGTCCGTCAAGAGTAGTACATCCTTGCCGAGCCCAGCGCCCTTGATGGCCGCCGTGATGGCGAGCATCTCGCGCATGCCGGGACCGCCCTTGGGGCCCTCGTAGCGGATCACGACCACGTCGCCGGCCTTCACGCTGCCCTCGGCGAGGGCGTCCATCGCGGCGCGCTCGCGCTCGAACACGCGGGCCGGGCCCTCGAACACGTCGGCGTCGAAGCCGGCCGACTTCACGACCGCGCCCTCCGGCGCGAGCGAGCCGTGCAGGATCGTGATGCCGCCCGACGCGTGGATCGGGTCGTCGAACGTGTGGATGACCTTGCCGTCGACCGGGTCGGGGTTCAGATCCGCGAGGTTCTCGGCGAGCGTCTTGCCGGTCACGGTGAGCGCGTCGCCGTGCAGCAGGCCCTCGTCGAGCATCGCCTTCATGATCACGGGGATGCCGCCGTGGCGGTCGACGTCGTTCATGACGTACTGGCCGAACGGCTTCATATCGGCCACGTGCGGCGTCTTGTCGCCGATGCGGTTGAAGTCGTGCAGCGTGAGGTCGATGTCGGCCTCGCGCGCGATCGCCAGCAGGTGCAGCACGACGTTGGTCGAGCCGCCGAGCGCCATCGCGAGCGCGATCGCGTTCTCGAACGCCTCCTTGGTCAGGATGTCGCGCGTCGTGATGCCCTGGCGGAGCAGGTTCACGACGGCCTCGCCGGAGCGGTGCGCGAAGTAGTCGCGGCGGCGGTCGGCCGACGGCGGCGCGGCCGAGCCGGGCAGGCTCAGCCCGAGGGCCTCGGCGACGGACGCCATGGTGTTGGCGGTGTACATGCCGCCGCACGCGCCCTCGCCCGGGGCGATCGCGCACTCGATGCGCTTGAGGTCCTCCTCGCTCATGAGGCCCGCGCGGCACGCGCCGACGGCCTCGAACGAGTCGATGATCGTGACCTCCTTCTCGGTGCCGTCCGAGAGCTTCACCCAGCCGGGGGCGATGGATCCGGCGTACAGGAACACGCTGGAGAGGTCGAGGCGGGCGCTCGCCATGAGCATGCCCGGGATGGACTTGTCGCAGCCGGCGAGCAGCACGCTGCCGTCGAGGCGCTCGGCCATCATGACGGTCTCGACGCTGTCGGCGATGACCTCGCGCGACACGAGCGAGAAGTGCATGCCCTCGTGGCCCATCGAGATGCCGTCGGAGACCGAGATGGTGCCGAACTGCAGCGGGTAGCCGCCGCCCGAGTGCACGCCCTCCTTGGCGCCCTGCGCGAGGCGATCCAGGCTCAGGTTGCAGGGTGTGATCTCGTTCCAGCTGGACGCGATGCCGATCTGCGGCTTGTCCCAGTCGGCGTCGCCCATCCCGACCGCCCGCAGCATGCCTCGCGAGGTGGTCGCCTCGATGCCGTCGGTGACGACGCGGCTGCGGGGCTTGATGTCGGGTGCAGTGGCCTGATCCGGACGAGACGATGTAGCGAGGTCGACCATGCTCGGCAGTCTATGCCCGCGCCGGAACGCCCTCGTCCGCCGGAGCAGAGCGCCCGACGATGCGCCGGGAGCGGTCTCAGGATGCTCGCGCGTCGGCGATCGCGGTGAGCAACTCGGCGAGCTCCAGGGGGTCGCTCACGCGCACCCGCGCGGCGGTCTCACCGCCGCCCACGCGCACGCCGAGGTCGCCGTCGCCGAGGCTCCGCAGGGCGTCCTCGTCCGTCACGTCGTCGCCCGCGAACAGCACCGCCGTCGCGCCGGTCTCGGCGCGCAGCTGCGCGACGGCGGTGTCCTTGCCCTCGTGGCGCCAGGCGTACTCGACGATGTCCTTTCCCGTGCGGCGGCGCCATTCGGGCGCGCGCTCCCCCACCAGCGCGTCGACGAGCCCCTGGGCGCGCGCGGCGCCCGTCTCGTCGGCGAGCCTGGTGTGCAGCGCGAAGCCGTACGCCTTGGCCTCGATCCAGGCGCCGTCGATGCCCTCGATCGCGCGCTCGGCGTCGGCGATGAGGGCGTCGGCGCTCGCGGTGCGCTCGACGACGTCGACCATGGGCACGTCGTCCGCGACCGCCTCGGCGCCGGTCGGACGCCAGTGCTCGGCGCCGTGCGAGCCCGCCAGCCACACCACCGAGTCGTCGGCGTGCTCGCCGATCACCCGCAGGTCGGCGAGCTGGCGTCCGGATACGAACGCCACGACGGTGTCCCTGGCCGCCGCCAGCCGGCGCACGGCCTCGGCCGTCTCCGGCAGGGCGCGCACGGCCATGGGGTCATCCCCCAGCGGCGCGAGCGTGCCGTCGAAGTCGAGCGCGACGAGCAGCCTCTCGGTGCGGGCCAGCTCGGCGACCTCGGGCGTCCAGGCGGGGGTCATCCGGATCTCCGTTCCGTTGCGGGCGCCGCGCTCAGCCGCGGCTGTTGCGCGCGACGCGGATCTTGTTGATGTCGCTGAGGAAGTCGTGCGACCAGTCCTCGACGTCGTGGTCGAGCACGCGGCGGCGCAGGGCGCGCATGCGGCGCGACTGCTCGCCGGGCGACATCTCCACGGCACGCATGATCAGATCCTTCATGCCGCCGATGTCGTGCGGGTTCACCAGCAGCGCGCTGGTGAGCTCGTCCGCCGCGCCGGCGAACTCGCTCAGTACCAGCACACCGCTGTTGTCGACGCGCGACGCGACGTACTCCTTCGCCACGAGGTTCATGCCGTCGCGCAACGCGGTGACGAGCATCACGTCGGCGGCGAGGTAGAGCGCGACCATCTCCTCGCGCGGGAAACCCTGGTGCAGGTACCGGATCGCGGTGTGGTGCATCGTGTCGTAGTCGCCGTTGATGCGGCCGACCGTCAGCTCGATCTCGTCGCGCAGGTCCGAGTACGCCTCGACGCGCTGGCGCGAGGGGCTCGCGACCTGCACGAGGGTCGCGTCGCCTACGCGCAGACGGCCGTCGGCGAGGAGCTCGCCGAACGCCTTGATGCGGTGCCGGATGCCCTTGGTGTAGTCGAGGCGGTCGACGCCGAGCAGGATCGTGCTCGGATCGCCGAGCTGCTGCCGGATCTCGACCGCGCGGGCGCGGACATCCGGTCGCTGCGCGAGCTCGATGTAGGACTGCGCGTCGATCGAGATCGGGTACGCCTTCGCGATCGCGACGCGCGAATCCTCCTGCCCGTCCTGCGGAGAGGCCACGACGATCTCGTTCGAGCGCGTGGTGTGGTGCAGCACGCGGCGCACCGAGCGCTGGAAGTTGCCCGCGTCGGCCTGGCGCTGGAATCCGATGACGTCGGCGCCGAGCAGGCCCTCGAGCACCTGGCGGCGCCAGGGCAGCTGCGAGTACAGGCCGTATGCGGGGAACGGAATGTGGTGGAAGTAGCCGATCGTGACGTCCGGGCGCAGCTCTCGGAGCATCTTCGGCACGAGCTGCAGCTGGTAGTCCTGCACCCACACGACCCCGCCCTGCTCGACCGCGTCTGCTGCGGCCTGCGCGAAGCGGCGGTTGACGTGCACGTACGACTCCCACCACGAGCGCCGGTAGACCGGCGCGGCGATGACGTCGTGGTACAGCGGCCAGATGGTGCCGTTCGCGAACCCCTCGTAGTAGGACTCGATCTCGGTCGCGCCGAGCGGCACGGGCACCAGGCGCGCGCCCTCGAAGTCGAAGGGCTCGATGTCGAGGTCGGGCTGTCCGCCCCAGCCCACCCACGCGCGATCGGGCTTGCGCATCACGGGCTCGAGCGCCGTGACGAGGCCTCCGGGCGAACGCCGCCAGCTCTCCTCGCCGTCCGGCGTGATCACCCGGTCGACAGGAAGGCGGTTGGCGACGACGACGAGATCTGCGCGAGACATTGGGGCTCCTCCTCGGGGCTCGGTTTCACGGTATCAGCGGGCAGTTTTCGGCACAGGGTCGCCGGGCGGGCTTGACGGCGCATGCCGCGCCGGTTATGGCCCGTGACACGCGCGGCCCCGGCTGCGCAAGCCCCTGCGGGGGCCGCGTCCGGCCGCTACCGTGGGTGCCATGGCTCTCCGCAAATACCTGAGTGGCACCGGACTGATCGGGACGATCACGAGCGGGTACGCGCTGCTGCGCGGCGCGAACGCGCAGAAGTTCACCTGGCGCACGGCGCTCGGCTGGCTCAGCTGGGCCGTGACGCTCGCGGTCACGATCGGCACGATCATGGACATCCGCAAGGCCAGCCGCGGCCTGAAAGTCTCCGAGGACTCGCCGATCCACGGCAAGGAGGAGAAGTACTTCTCCCTCAAGGACGCGAACAAGGAGCTCGACAAGCGCCGTCGCCGCTGATCCGCTCCTCCAGACCAAGAAAACAGGCCTTCGGCAGCTTCGCCGAGGGCCTGTTTCGATGGCGGAGGGCGCCGATTGCTATGAATCCGGCGGAACATCGCACAGCTATGCCCCGTTTTCGGGCGTGTCGGCCCTATTCTTGCTGCAACGCACGTCTGCTTGGATATCGGGATCCCCCGTCCCGCTGTCGCCCCCGCATAGCGGCGTGTCGCCGGTGACTCATCCCTGCACGCGTGCACCCACACGCCGGCCTCGCAGGAGGCCTCTCGGACGTCATCTCCCCCACCCGTCCCTGCAGGTTCGAGGAGCTCTCGATGATCGAAATGCTCGATATCCCCCCCATGCGGCTCAGTGACATGGTCGCCGAGCGCATCGCTTCGGCCATCGTGGCCGGCAGCATCCCCGCCGGTGCGCGCGTGCGCGACCAGGACCTCGCCGACCAGCTCGGAGTGTCCCGGATGCCCGTGCGCGAAGCGCTGCAGCGGCTGCAACGCGTCGGCCTGATCGAGACCGCCGCGAGCCGCTACACGCGCGTCACGAAGGTCACGCCCGAGCTCGCCGACGCCACGCGCGAGTTCGCGGGACACTACTCGATCTCGGCGGTGCGGATGGCGATCGCTCGCATGTCCGACGTGGAGCGCCTCAACGCGTCGGACACGATCGCCGCGATCGCGGCCCGCCTGGAGGGCGACCACGACATCGTCGCGGCGCGGCGGGAGCTGCACGCGCTGCTCGTCAAGCTCGCGGGCAACACCTTCATGTCGTCGCTGTCGAGCGACATCGGCATCGCGATCGAGCGCAACCTCGCGGCGACGACCCTGCCGCTCGACGACGCCGAGATGGTCGCGAGCTTCCGGGCACTCGGCGACGCCGTGCTCAACGCGGATGCGGACGAGGCCGAGCGGATCATGCGCCGCCAATACGGCATCGAAGACCACTGACCCGACGCCTCTGGGCGCAGGAACGAGAAGAGCCCCAGCTGATCAGCCGGGGCTCTTCTCGGTGGTGCGCCCAGGGACTTGAACCAGGCATCTCCGGGGACTTCCGCGAGTACTGCCTCATGCCGTTCAATGGCGTCACACGGCTGCGGAGGTGAGCGCACATGGACGGTCAACTCATCGCGGCCCTGCTCGGACTCGTGGTCGCGATCGTCGTGCCCGTCGCGATCCACAGGGCGACCCATCCGAAGCGCCAACTGTCGTATCACCTCGCGGTTCACGCGCCGCCCCCGCAGCCCGGTGTCGCGCCGGTCGCGCCGCCGCCCGGCGTGCCCGCCCACCAGCCGGTGCCAGTCACCCTGCTCGTCTGGTCCACGGGCCGGGCCGACGTCGCGACGACCGCATTCGATGCCGGTAGGCCGATACTCTTCCGGCTGGCCGGACGCGTCACGCAGCCGCCGCGCCCCCTCGACGTGCCGGACGGCTGGAGCATGTCCCTCGTCGGCAACCGCGACGTCACGCTCGGGCCCGTGCTGATCGGCCGGGGCACGGTATTCGCTGCCGAGTTGCTCGTGGAGGGTCCGATCTCCGTCCGCGTCTGGAACTCGCTCGTGGATACCGCCGTGGTCCACTCGCCCGTGCCGCCACAGTCGCGCGACCTCCGCGTCGGCGTCAAGCGCCGACTGAGCGCCATGACGATCGGGGTGAGTGCGATTGTCCTCGCGCTCGCGCTCGAAATCATCTCCATCGCAATCGTGACGGAGAACCGCGCAGCGACCGTCGCTCTCACACTGACAGCCGCGCTTCTCGGACTCGTCGGCATCGTCACGGTGATCGTCAGCGGGATCACCCGTATCACGCGCTATGTACGCGCGCGTGCCACGGCGCGCAATGTGCCAGGAAAGCAGAGAATTCACGGCTGAGTGGGGTTTCTGCACAGGGCACCAACCCCACCTGCGGGATCTCCTGGACGGAGCGCGCGACTGATCAAGGAGCGACAGGAGCCGCAGACGTGCATCGGGACCGACCGCAGCACGGGAAGTCGCTGACCTTTGGGCACGCAGAGGGCACGAATCCGAATCGCGTGCCCAGAGAGGTTCACCCTGAGAGGATCACAGACAGCAGAAAGGCCCCGGATCTCCGGGGCCTTCTCGGTGGTGCACCCCCTGGGACTTGAACCCAGAACCCACTGATTAAGAGTCAGTTGCTCTGCCGATTGAGCTAGAGGTGCATGATTCGAAGCGGATCTTCCGCTCTCGCGAACCGAGGGACTACGTTACCAGGCGACGGGGCGCGGCGCGAATCCGGGCCGGGAACCCCGCCTTCCGGGCGTGTCATCCTTTCTTCGACCGGCGGGGATAGGATGGCGGCCCGGCTTGCCGGTACGGATCCACGCCGTCTTCCCCCGAAGGCGGACGCCCTCCTCCCCCGAAGGAACACACGTGGCCGCTCTCATCCACATCCTGGTGCGGCAGGGTGCGCTGGCGCGCGAGCGCGCGCTGCAGCTGGCCGGATCCGAGCGCGACGAGATGCTGCGGCTGCGGGCGCTGCTCGATTCGGGCGAGCTGTCCGAGCAGGCGTACGCGCGGGCCCGTGCGGTGCAGTTCGGCGTGCCGTTCGTGCTGCTCGAGGACGAGCAGGGCGACCCCGAGCTGCTGTCGCGCCTGTCGGTGTCGTTCGCGCACGCCAACGAGATCGCCCCGCTGTCGGTGCGGGAGGGATCCGGATCCGCTCAGCTCGTGCTCGCGATGGCCGATCCCGAGAACGTGGTCGCGCTCGACGACGTGCGCGTCGCTTACGGCATGCCCGTCACGATCGTGGTCGCGACGGCGACCGACATCCACACCTACATCGACCGCCACCATCGGGCGGACGAGGAGCTCAGCGCGCTGTCGACGAGCTTCGAGAGCGCCGATGAGGACAAGCCGGACGACAGCACGTTCGTCGTCTCGGGCGGGGGCGGCGACGACGACGCCCCGATCGTGCGCTTCGTGAACCTCGTGCTGGGCCAGGGCATCCGCGACCGCGCGAGCGACATCCACATCGAGCCGACCGCCGACCGCGTGCGGGTGCGGTACCGCATCGACGGCGTGCTGCACGAGATGCCGAGCGCGCCGAAGTCGATCCAGTCGGGCGTGATCTCGCGCCTGAAGATCATGAGCGACATCGACATCGCCGAGCGGCGCATCCCCCAGGACGGCCGCATCTCGGTGCAGCACGAGGGGCGCAAGGTCGACCTGCGCGTGGCGACGTTGCCGACCGTGTGGGGCGAGAAGATCGTCATGCGAATCCTCGACCAGTCGGGCACCGCGATCTCGCTCGAGAGCCTCAACCTGTCGCGCCGCAACCTCGAGACCTATCGCGCCGCGTACACGAAGCCCTACGGGATGATCCTGGTCACCGGGCCGACGGGATCGGGCAAGTCGACGACGCTGTACTCGACCGTGAGCGAGCTGGCCAAGCCCGAGGTGAACGTCATCACCATCGAGGACCCGGTCGAGTACCGGATGAACGGCGTCAACCAGGTGCAGATCAACACGCAGGCAGGCCTCACATTCGCCAACGCGCTGCGCGCGATCCTGCGATCGGACCCGGACGTGATGCTCGTCGGCGAGATCCGCGACGCCGAGACCGCGAACATCGCGATCGAGTCGGCGCTCACCGGCCACCTCGTGCTGTCGACCCTGCACACCAACGACGCCCCGAGCGCCGTCACGCGCCTGATCGAGATGGGCGTCGAGCCGTTCCTCGTGGGATCGGCGCTGGACGTCGTGGTGGCGCAGCGCCTCATCCGGCGCCTGTGCGACCGGTGCAAGGAGCCGGACGGCGTCACGGACGAGGAGCTCGCCGTGAACGGCTTCGCGCGACCCATGGCGGACAACCGCACGATCTATCGCCCGGTGGGCTGCCAGCACTGCGCCGAGACCGGCTACCGCGGACGCGCCGCGATCCACGAGGTCATGGCCGTGACGGAGGAGATCGAGCGCCTCGCGGTCGCCCGCGCCTCGAGCACCGAGATCGCGCACGTCGCGCGTGCCCAGGGCATGCACACCCTCCGCGAGGACGGCTGGCTCAAGGCCCTCGAGGGCATGACCTCGATCGAGGAGATCCTGCGCGTCGTGGCTTGATCCTTTCGGCGGCGGAACGCCTCAGCCTTGCCGGGGTCGCAACCCCGGTCAGAACGGTGGTGGGTCCGCGCAGAGGTGCAGGTCCGGCATGACGACCGCGGCTTCAGCCTCGAACCGAACCACGGGCGTGGGCTTGTGGGCGTAGGTGCGGCCGGTCGGGGAGGTCCATTCGATCTCGCCGTCGGGGCCCTGCCGCATCCGCCAGGGCGAGTGATGCTTCAGGCGGTGGTGCGCTTGGCACAGGTGGGCGAGGTTCGTCACTGTCGTGGGCCCGTCGTGGGAGTGCGGCACGGTGTGGTCGGTGTCGCAGCGGCGGGCGGGTTGCCGGCAGCCGGGGAAGCGGCAGTGCTCGTCCCTCGCGGTCAGGAACCTCCGCTGCGCCGCCGTGGGCGCGTACGAGTCCACCGTCAACAGGGCGCCGGTGTCGCGGTGCTGCCAGACCCGGACCCACGTGGAGGCGTTGCCGGCGAGGCGGCGGGCCGTGTCCGCATCGATCGGCCCATACCCGGCCAGGAACGCCGCATCGTCCCCGATCCCGGTGATGGTGTCCACGGGGATGGTGACCTGGATGGTGGCGCCGATCGCGCCCAGGCCGTCCCCGGCGGCGGGGGTGCCGGTGAGGGTGAGATCGGCCAGTAGGTCGGCGCGGATCTGATCGAGCGTCCGGGTGTCGCCGGTGCCGGCGGCACGGGCGACGGCCTTCAGCTTCGTGGCGATCTGGGTGAGCCGGTCGTGGATGGCGTACCCGGCGAACGCGGGCAGCACCGCCCGGATCTCCGCCATCCCGTCCTGCAGCGGGGCGATCCACACGCCACGGTGGGCCATGACCTCCGCCTGCCGCACCGTCAACGGCACCGGGTCGATCCGCTCCGCCACCGCCCTCGCAAACGACCGCAGCTGCCCCACCGTCATGCCCTCCGCCCGCGGCACCACGATCCCGTCGTATTCGATGCGGGAGTCGTCGTCCAGCCGCTCACCCGCGGCGACGATCACCCGGGCGTGGGGGTCGCTGATCCGCCCCTCCTGCAACGCCGCGAACGTCGCCGGGAACCCGGTCACGAGGGTCACCGCGTCGCCCATCCGGACCCGGATCGTGCCGTCCGGGACCCGGGCGGCGGCTGCGAGCTCGGCGGCCATGGAACGCGTGGCGAAGTCGTACTCGGACTCCGACCCGCTCCGCTGGCCCTGTGCGACGGCGATCTGCGTAAGGGCGACCAGGGTGGCCGCCTGTCGGGCGCGGGCCTGGGCGATGACCGCCTCGTCGGCGAGGTACTGCTCCACCAGGGCGGACGTGCGGGCGCTCTCGCCGGCCGTGGGAGTCCACGGATCCGGGCAGTACGCCTGCGCTGTCATGCCCCGATTCTCCTCCGGGCCACCGACATTCGACGGCCGGGAAACCGCTGATCCGGGGGTAGAACCCGAACTGTGGACAACCCGATCCAGAGCGCCCCTGTGGACGACAGAGCGACGCCGCTGAGAGCTCCCCCAGGGCCCACCTGACGACCGGCCCGGCTCCCGCTGAGTTGCGGGGTGCGTGGCGCTGGCGCGACACGCCGATACAGTGTCCTCGTGGACTCAGCCTTCGCGTCCGAGCCCCCGATCGGACGCCACTACTCCTCGCCATTCACCGTCGTCGATGCCCTGCACCGGGTTGTCGCCGACGGAGGATCCGATCTGCACATCACGGCCGGGGTGCCGCCGATGATGCGACTTCACGGATCCCTCCGCCCGATCGACGGCGCGCCCGTGTGGACGGCCGACGACGTGCGACGCGAGGTCACCTCGCTGCTGTCCCCCGAGCAGCTCGCTCAGTTCGACTCGTCGCACGAGCTCGACTTCGCATACCCGCTGTCGCCCGGTGCGCGCTTCCGCGCGAACATCTACCAGCAGCGCGGTACGACCGGCGCGGTGTTCCGCTTCATCCCGACGAACATCAAGTCGCTCGCCGAGCTCGGCATGCCCCGCGCGATCTCGCGGTTCGCCGAGATGCCCCGTGGCCTGGTCCTGGTGACCGGCCCGACCGGATCGGGCAAGTCGACGACGCTCGCCGCGCTGATCGACCAGATCAACCGGACGCGCGCGGATCACATCATGACGATCGAGGATCCGATCGAGTTCCTGCATCCGCACCGGCGCTCGATCGTGAACCAGCGCGAGGTCGGACACGACACGGCGTCGTTCCAGACCGCCCTGCGGCAGGTGTTGCGACAGGATCCGGACGTGATCCTGATCGGCGAGATGCGAGACCTCGAGACGATCTCGGTCGCCCTCACCGCCGCCGAGACCGGTCACCTCGTGTTCGGCACGCTGCACACCCAGAGCGCGCCGTCGACGATCGACCGCATCATCGACGTGTTCCCGCCGCACCAGCAGACGCAGATCCGCACCCAGCTCGCCGCGACGCTGCGCGGCGTGGTCTGTCAGACGCTGGTGCCGGATGTCACGGGCAAGGGCCGTGTGGCCGCGACAGAGGTGCTCGTGATGACGCCGGCGGTGGCGAATCTGATCCGCGAGGAGCAGATGCACCAGATCCCGGGCGTGCTGCAGGCCGGCTCCATTCACGGCATGCACACGCTCGACCAGAACCTCGCCGATCTCGTCGACCAGGGCCGGATCAGCTACGAGGCCGCCGAGGAGCGCGCCCAGGACAAGGACGGCTTCCGCCAGCTGGCCCGCCGCTCGACTTCGGGCGGCTCCGCCACCGGCGAGCCCGACTACGGCGACATGTTCTCGCGTCGCAGCCGCCGGCAATGAGCACCGCCCAGGCGTTCGACTACGTCGGACGCGACACCACCGGCAAGCGCCGGCGCGGGACCGTGGATGCCCCCAGCCAGGCCGCCGCGATGGCGCGCGTGCGCGAGATGGGGATCGTCCCCGAGAAGATCTCCGAGTCGAGCCTCCTGACCCGCGAACTGGACTTCTCGCTGTTCCAGAAGAAGATCGGCCTGCGCGAGGTATCCATCGCGATCCGGCAGATCTCGACCATGATCGAGGCCGGTCTGACGCTGGTGCGCGGGCTGTCGATCATCGTGGGGCAGTTGGACAACGTGCGGCTGCGCGACGTCTTCACCACCGTGCAGCGCGACATCGAGAAGGGCCTCCCGCTCTCAGAGGGGTTCGCGAAGCGCCCGGACGTGTTCCCGCCCCTTCTCGTGCACCTCGTGCGCGCGGGTGAGGCGGGCGGCTTCCTGGCCGAGTCGCTCAACTCGGCCGCCGACAGCTTCGAAGCGGACCTGAAGATCCGAGACACGGTGAAGGCAGCGCTCACCTACCCGGTGATCGTGCTGTGCGTCGCGGTGCTCGCCGTCATCGCGATGCTGATCTTCATCGTTCCCGTGTTCCAGAAGATGTTCGACGACCTGGGCGGCGAACTGCCTCTTCCCACGATGATCCTCGTGGTGCTGTCGCAGAACATGGTCTGGCTGGGCCCTCTCCTGGTCGTCCTGATCTTCGGGGGGATCATCTGGTTCCGCCGATACGGGCACCAGCCGCAGGTGCGCATCGCGATCGATCGGGCGCGCAACAAGGTGCCCGTGCTGGGCCCCTTCTTCCGCAAAGTCGCGATCGCCCGGTTCACCCGAACCCTGTCGACCACGCTGAGCGCCGGCGTGCCCATCCTGCAGGCCCTCGCGATCGTGAAGCAGACCGCCGGCAGCGCCATCGTGGAGGAGGCCGTCGGCCGGATCTCCGAGGGCGTGCGGCGGGGGCGGTCGATTGCCGGGCTCATCGTCGCTGAACCGGTTTTCCCTCCCCTCGTGAGCCAGATGGTGGCTGTCGGCGAGGACACCGGAGCGCTCGACTCGATGCTCAAGAAGGTCGCGGATTTCACTGACCGGGAGGTTCAGCAGACCGCGGCGCGTCTTACTGCGATGATTGAACCGCTGATGGTAGTGCTTGTTGGAATTATCGTCGGCGGCATGATACTTTCCCTTTACCTGCCGATCTTCGGAGTATTCGACCAGATCCAGCAGACGGGTTGACGACCGACTTACCGGTATGACGGCGCAGAGAACCTCCCCCAGCTATCTCCGCCACTGGTAAGGCTTCGTCACTGCTGCTCTGGAAGATGCCCGAAGGTAGGCCGGTGTCTCACACAGTCAAGATTGTCCTGAACAGGAGCTCCCCCTATGTCCGTCGCCACCCCCCGGGCGATGAACAGCGCCATTGACGCGCTGGTTCGTCGTCGCACGGAACTCAAGAACAACAACGACCGCGGCTTCTCGCTCATCGAGTTGCTCGTCGTCGTCCTCATCATCGGCGTGCTCGCCGCTGTGGCCATCCCTGTGTACCTCAGCTCGGTGGACTCTGCGCGCTCTGAGTCGGTCAAGGCCGCGGTGACCAACGCGAAGTCCGAGTACATGTCCAAGGTCTTCGAGAACAGCGGCAAGGCACTGTCGGAGACCGCCGTCACGGCGATCGAGACGTCGAACACGACGGCCGACATCATCGTGACCATCACGCCTGGCGCGACTGCCGCGACGACCGTCGAGGACACCACCTTCAAGGCTGAGTGGAACGACGACGACAAGAAGCCCGTCGCCAACCTCGGTGGCACCAACAAGTCAGCGGTCGTCACGAAGTAGCACTGCCACGTCGGTCAGTGCCGGTGATTCCTAGAAGGGACACGCCGGCACTGACCGACATGCAATAGTGCGCTGACGTTATGAGAGCGATTGATTCTCTTGGTGATGAGCGCGGATTCGGACTCGTTGAAGCGCTAGTCTCCATGTTCCTTCTCGCTCTCATCGCGGTGGCATTTCTGCCACTCCTCGTAACTGGGCTGCAAGCGGCGACAGCGAACACGACCGTTACCACTGCCACTCAAGTCGTCAACGAACAGTTATCTCCCATTTCCGCGCACGAGTTCACGTGCACGGAGGTCAAGCAGTGGCTGCAAGAAACTCCTTCGACGCTTGAAGACTCTCGCGGCGTGACGATCTACGTTCATCGCGCCATGGGCTCGGCGAGCACCAATCCTGACGGCAGTTTGCTCTGTGCCACCGGCGGAACCGTGACCCTCCAGGTAACCGCAACCAGCGCCTCCGCTCCGGCCGCGGTCGGCGCCAGCACCTATACCTCGGCCGGAGCTATCGTCCGCATCAAAGGACCGTGAATGTCCCCGCCCGACGCCGTCCCCGCTCTGGGAGATGACAGCGGCTTCACGCTCGTGGAGTTGCTGATCTACATCGTGCTGCTCGGCTTCATCCTTGCCGCCGGCTTCGGACTGCTGTCGAACTCGTTCCGTGGGTCCAACTTGGTGATGGAATCCGCTGACGCGTCTCGAGAGGGACAGACAATCGCTCGGACGATCAACTCTTCGGTCCGCAATGCGAGCCACGTGACCGTCTCGACCGATGGTCGCTTCTTCGTCGCGGCCACCGTTGCAGGCCAGTGTCACGGGTGGTACGCGGCCAGCAGTGGTGACGTCTTCGTACGCTTGTCGACCTCCAAGATTGGTCGTCCCACCGTCGCGGAACCCGCCGGCTGGATTCATATAGGGTCCGGCGTCACTCCTGCAGCAGGGGACGCTCGGATCTTCATCCAGTCCGACGATGGGGTCGCCGTGCGGTTCACCGTTGCTACCGCCAACCAGCCGACTCTGATCGACACGCTCTCCACGCCTCGGACACCGGCCACGGGAGTGAATCCATGCGTCGTCTGAAGCTCATGCATCGCACGGACCACGGCTCCGCACTCGTCGCCGTCGTCGGCATCGTCATGGTCACGATCGTCATCGCGGTCGCCGTCTCCACCACGACGATCACCTCACTGAACCGCACCGACGAAACCCGCGACACGACCTCGGCCGACTTCGCGGCCGAGGCCGGCGTCGCCGTCGCGCAGACCGCACTCGCTCAGGGCACGTGCGCCGCAAAGGGCGGCGTCTTCCAGAGCGGGTCCACCGCGCCGCCGTACTACCGCACGGTCATCCTGAAGGTGGCGCCGACCAGCACCTCGGTCGGCTGTCCTGCCGACGCCGACGAGGTCCGCATCGTCTCCACGGGCTACTCGAGCCCCGAGGACTACACGGCGCGCAGCGGCGTCCGTCGTAGTGTCGAGGCCCGACTGACGGCGCAAGCGGCCTGGCTGCAGCCCAGCGGCGCGGCGGTGTTCGCGTACAGCTCGCAGGGCATGGGCGGCTCGGGCAAGCTCGTCGCCGAGAACGGCCTCGAGCCGAGCGTCCACGTGCGCGACGGCGACGTGATCTGCGACGGCGACAGCGGCGGCCAGGCCGACTGGGTGATCAACAACGGCAACTTCACCGCCGAGGGGTCTTGCAACGTGTCGGGCGACGTGTGGGCGTCGAAGAACGCCAACATGACGGGCAACCCCACGCTGGGCGGCAACCTGATCGCCGAGAACATCACGCTCGGCGGCGGCACGGTCGGCGGCAGCACGTGGTCGCGCGTCGACACCACGATCGACTGGGGCGCAACGCTCAAGGGCAACGTGACCTCGGCGCGCAACCTGACGTACAAGGGCGGCACCATCATCGGCAACGGGTGGATCAACGGCACCGCGACCCTGAACCCGGACAACGTCGATTTCCGCGGCCACCTCTACGCGAAGACGATCATGGGCAAGGGCTCGGGCACGGTCGACGGGGGCCAGACCGTCACCTCGGTCGTCGGCTCTCCGAAGGCCCCCGACGTGCCGGTCGTGGCCGAATGGATCGACCTGAAGTACGACACCGCCCTCTGGAAGAGTTTCACCCCCGTCGTGATGTCGGGCAACTGCGACTACAACGCGCTGAAGACCGCGATCGAATCGCTGGGCGGGAATCCGGGTCTCCTCGACGCCCGCGCCTGCCTCGGCAAGATCACGGTATCCGACTACCAGAAGCTCTCCGTCCCCGCCGATCTCGCGATCTACGCTAAGCAGTTCGAACTCGGCGGCAGCGGCGGATTCGCCGGCACGAACGGTGCGCGCATCTGGCTGATCAACCAGGACGCCACGGCCAACAAGGTCCCGGACTGCGCGAGCCAGTCGTTCGCGATCGGCGGCGCGTTCACGATCACGAACGCGACCATGATGATCTACTCCCCCTGCAAGGTCGTCATCGCGTCGGGCCTCTCGCTCCGCGGCCAGATCTTCGCCGGACAGGTGGACATCACCGGCGGCGCGACGCTCACCTACGGTCCGTCCGGTCTGCCGGGCTACAACCTCACGACCGGCCAGCCCGTGACGGGCGGTTCGTCGCGAACGCTCACGTCCTACACGAACACCACCGAGAAGTCCGAGAAGTGGATCCCATGATCCCGCTCGTCGCCACCGGATCCGGAGCCCTCGGCCTCGCCATCGGCTCCTTCCTGAACGTCGTCGCGTGGCGGGTACCGCGCGGCGAGTCCGTTGTCGCGCCCGCGAGCGCGTGCCCGAAGTGCGGGCACGCCATCCGGGCGTACGACAACATCCCCGTGCTGTCGTGGCTGTTCCTACGGGGGAGGTGCCGCGACTGCGGCGTGCCGATCTCTTCGCGTTACCCGATCGTCGAAGGGATCACCGGCGCGCTGTTCGTGCTCGTCGCGGTGATGATGGGCCCCGCCCTCGTCACCGCGGCGAGTCCCGCAGCGGCATGGTCGGCCGGCCTCGAGCTGGTCGCCTTCCTCGCGCTCGCCGGTTTCGGCGTGGTCCTCGCAGCCATCGACCTCGACCTGCACCGACTCCCCAACGCACTGGTGTACCCGCTGGCGGCGACCGGTGCGATCCTGCTCAGCGCGGCGGCGATCACGGGGGGCGAGGGCGCCGCCGCGCTGCGTTCCCTCATCGGCGCCGTCGCCATGGGCGCCGTCTACCTCGCCATCGCCGTCGTGAAGCCGGGGGGCATGGGCATGGGTGACGTGAAGCTCGCCGTCGCCCTCGGCCTCTTCCTCGGCTGGATCGGCTGGGGCGCCCTCGCGGTCGGCTTCATCGCCGCTTTCGCGCTCGGAGCGCTCGTCGGACTCGCGCTCATCCTGGTCCGGCGGATCGGGCGGCGCGGCGGCATCCCGTTCGGACCGTGGATGATCGCGGGCGGATGGGTCGGCATCGTGTTCGGCAACCCCCTTGCGGACGCATACCTCGGGTTGTTCGGGTTGTCGTAGGAACGGAAGGAGGCGCGGCATGGCGAGAATGATCGGACTCGACTTCGACAGCGAGTCGGTGCGCGCCGCGGAGGTCTCGGGCCTCGGCACCGCACAGCCCCGCATCGAGCGCTACGGCGAGGTGCGCTTGCCTCCCGGCGCCGTGGAGAACGGCGAGGTGGTCGAGCCGAACACCGTGGCCGACGCGCTCAAGCGCCTCTGGCAGGGTGCGAAGTTCTCCACCCGCGCGGTGGCGCTGGGCATCGGCAGCCACCGCGTGATCGCGCGTCCGCTGGTCGTGGAGGACGGACGGCTGGACCAGGTGCGCTCGGCCCTGCCGATGTACGCGGAGGAGCTTCTGCCGTTCCCGACGGAGGAGGCGCTCATGGACTTCTACCCGATCGCGCGCACCCCGGATCAGCCGGGCCGCGTGCGCGGCCTGCTCGTCGCCGCCGCGCGGGACGCCGTCGACGACAACGTGCGCACGGTCCGCCGGGCGAAGCTGCATCCCGAGTCCGTCGACCTCGTCCCCTTCGCCCTCGCCCGCACCCACCTGCGTGGCGAGAACGCCCGCGGCACCGTCGGCCTCGTGGAGATCGGCTCCTCGAGCACGAACGTGCTGATCGCGGTCGAGGGCATCCCGCAGTTCCTGCGCATCATCCCGAGCGGCGGCGACGAGGTCGTCCGGCAGCTCGCGACCGTGCTCGGCGTCGACGAGGACGCCGCGGCCGACATGCTGCACAGCCCCGGACCCGACCGCGAGGCATTGCTCGACGCCGCGTCCCCCCTGGTGAACGCGATCGCGAACACGCTCGACTATTACGCCAACACGCACGAGAACGGCGACCTGCAGCACATCCTGCTCGCCGGACGGTCGGCCGGCATCCCGTCCCTGCAGGACCAGTTGCAGTCTCGCATCCGCCGCATGGTGACCCCCGCCGATCCGCTGCACGGCGTGAGGGTGGGCAAGAAGGTGGATCCGCAGGCGCTCGCATACGGATCGCCGGGCGTCGCGATCGGCCTGGCCCTGGGAGCTGCATCATGAGCCCCGACGAGTCCCGGATCTCGTACCCCGTCGACACGCCCCGCCCCGAGACGGCGCCCGTGTCGGCCCGCTCGACCAGCACCGAGTCGATCCCGATCGTGTCGGGCGACATCGACATGCAGCCGGTCGAGAACCGCCGGATGCGTCGCGCTCGGCTGGTCGGCGGAGACACCGGCGAGTCGCCGATCGCTGGATCGCCTGCTGCCGAAGCCCCGCGGGACGCGGTGACGGGCGTTCCCTCGTACGCGCCGCCGGCGGCCCCCGCACCCCCGTACACGCCCGCCGACGCCCAGCCCGCGTCTGGCTACGCTCAGCCCGCGATGGCGGGCTACGCACCCTCGGCCTACGGGGCGCCGACGACGCCCGCCTTCGATGCGCCCGCCGAGACCCGGGCCGCGTGGCTGACAGCTCAACAACCGCACGAGGACCAGCGCGTGCCCGACTGGATGGCACCCGCGGAGTCGTCGACCCCGCCGGCGGCACCGTTCGAGGCGCCGACGAGCCTCGACGCTCCCATCACCGAGCCCGCCGCTCCGCCTGTTGCGGCCCCGGGCAAGGCGCCCAAGCCCGGCCGGGTGCCGAAGCCGACGAAGGCCCCGAAGGCGAAGCCCGAGAGGACCCCCAAGCCCGAGAAGGCAGGCAAGCGGCCGAAGGCACCGAAGGGCGCCCCGGCTCTGAAGCCACCGAAGGCCCCGCAGCAGCGGCCGGATCAGCTGGCCATCGGCGGCGTGCCGAAGGTCGACCTGCTGCCGCCCGAGCTGAAGGACGCGCGCGCCTGGCGTCGAGCCCGCGGTCGCGCGCTGATCATCATCCTGTGCGGCATGCTCGTGCTGCTCGCCGGCGTCCTCGCGACCACATGGCTCGCCCGCACCAGCACCGACGCGCGCGATGCCGCGCAGGCGCGCACCGACGAGCTGCTCGCCATGCAGTCGGAGTTCGTCGAGGTCAATGCGGTGCAGGGAGGCATCGCGGCGGCCGAGCAGGCGCTCGCCCAGGCGGGTGCGACAGACATCCTGTGGACTCCCACACTCGCCGATCTCCGCGCGAGCCTGCCGGCGCAGGCGCGCATCACGGCCCTCACGATCGACGCCTCCAACCCGAGCACGCCGCTCGCCGCGCCCACGGACGTACTCGAGCCCGGGGATCGCGTCGCGACCGTCACATTCACGGCGCTCACCCCGCGCGTGCCCGACGTCAGCACGTGGGTCCGCGCTGTGGAGCAGATCGGCGGCGTGGTGTTCGTCGCGCCGCGCGTGACGCAGGTGCTCGAGGACGAACCCGGATATACGGTCGAGATGACCTTCGACATCGGCGCGGAGCGGTTGCGCAACGCGCCCGCCCCCGAGGACGACGCGACCGCCGAGGAGGAGGGACAGTGAACCGGGTACGCCTGACCTACATCATCGCGACGATCCTCTGCCTCGCAGTCATCGGCGGCGGGTTCGCCATCGGCATCAGCCCTCTGCTCACCGCGGCCGCAGCCGCGAACATGGAGCGCGTGCGCATCGAGGCCGACAACAGCGTGCTGGAGACGCGGCTCACCCAGCTCGGGCAGACCCGCGACGAACTCGAGCAGCACCGCGCCCGCCTGAACGAGCTGCACCGCGCGATCCCCACCGACGGCGCGTACGATGCGTACCTCGACGAGATCTACGAGCTCGCCCGCGTCTCGGGCGTAGCGATCGACCGCGTCACGTTCGGCGACGCGGCCCCCATCGGCACCCCGGCGGGTGAAGCGCCCGCCCCCGCGGATCCTGGCGCATCCGATCCCGCGGCGGAGCCGACGGACCCTGCCGCGACGGACCCGGCGCCGACCGACACCGCAGCGCCCGCGGATCCGGCCACCGGCGCGGCGACCACGGCGGCACCGGGCGGGCTGCTGTCCATCCCGGTGCAGGTCGGCGTGACCGGACCGGGCGCCGGCGTGCAGCAGTTCGTCGACGCGGTGCAGAACGCCGACCGGTACACACTCGTGACCAAGGTGTCGCTGGCGTCCGAAGAGGACGCCGGCGACGTGCTGGGAGTCGAGGCGACGGCGCTGCTCGACGGGTTCGTGTGGGCTCTGCCGGAGTAGGACTCGGCAGAGGCGCGCGCACTTCGGACGATCGGGACCCACGATCCGGCGCCGGTATCCTGAGACGGTGACTTCCCCGGCCACGGCCACTCCCCTTCCCCACGGCGATCTCGACGCCGACCTGCAGCTGGCGCTGCGGCTGGCCGACGCCGCCGACGCGCAGACCCTGCCGCGCTTCGACGCCGCCGACCTGGACGTGTCGCGCAAGGCCGACCGCACCCACGTGACCGACGCCGACCTCGCCGCCGAGCGCGCGGTGCGCGCGCTGCTCGCGCAGCACCGCCCCGATGACGGCGTGCTCGGCGAGGAGTACGGATCCGACGCCCCCACGTCGCGGCGCTGGATCATCGATCCGATCGACGGCACCGCGAACTTCCTGCGCGGCGTGCCCGTGTGGGGCACGATGATCGGCCTCGAGATCGACGGCGGGATGCGCCTCGGCGTCGTGAGCTCCCCCGCGCTCGGCCGCCGCTGGTGGGGCGCCGAGGGCCTCGGCGCCTGGACAAGCGCCGACGACGGCGAGGCGCGCCCGATCCGGGTGTCGGATGTCGCGACGCTCGACGACGCGAGCGTCAGCTTCCAGAGCATCGCGCAATGGGATCGAGCCGGTCACCTCGGCGCGCTCGTCGCGCTGACCCGCGGCGTGTGGCGCGACCGCGCCTACGGCGACGTCTGGTCGTACATGCTGCTCGCGGAGGGGCGCCTCGAGATGGTCGGCGAGTTCGACGTCAAGGAGTACGACCTCGCCGCGGCCGCCGCGATCGTGACCGCGGCCGGCGGCCGGTTCTCCTCGTTCGAGGGCGAGCCCACGATCGCCGCCGGCTCCGCGGTCGCGACCAACGGCATCCTGCACGACGCGATCCTCGAGGTCCTGCACGCGCCGGGGACGTCATGACCCGCGCGCGTCGCGCGGCGATCCTGCGGCACCTCCGCCAGGCGGCGGCGCTGGCCGTCGCCACGACGGCGATGCTCGCGCTCTCGGCCTGCGCGCCCGACGCGCCCCAGGGCGGACCGAGCGCGCCCGCGACCCAGGCCACGGGCGAGCCGGCCGCGCCGGATGCCGAGCCGACCTGCGAGACGATCGTGCCCGCGACCCTCGTGGCCGACTTCGAGGAGTACGGCCTACAGGCGATGGAGGAGCCGTTCGCCTTCGGCGACCCCGCGACGACGACCATCCCCGACGGCATCATGTGCACGTGGGGCAACCCCGAGGTCGCGACCGACCACGGCGTGCAGCTGTTCGGCTGGGCGCCGCTCGACGCGGCGGGCCAGAAGAAGTGGACCGCGTTCCTCGCCGAGCAGGGCTGGACCCGCTCCGAGGGCGAGGGTCTGATCTACCTCAGCGACCCGTTCGAGGGCGTCGAGGGCATGACCTACGCGTTCGGGGACGGCTTCGTCGTGCTCGCCGACACCAAGCAGAGCGTCGCCCTCGTCACGCGACGCTGACGCATCCGGATCCGGTCCATTCGGATGTATCGGATCGCCGGATCGATGCTCTCTCCCTTCAGCGAGGGCGAAAGGATCCGGGGATGAGCGACGTCGACGTTGATAGCCCCTTCAGCGTCGAATACGCCTGGTTCGAGTATGCGGTGCGTCGTCCCGGCGCGGTCGGCAACGCCCTCGGGCCGCTGTCGCGGCAGGAGGCCGCGCGGCTGGCCACGGAGATCGGAGGCACGGTCATCCGTCGCCGGATCACCCACGGTGCGTGGGTGGTCGCGTGACCTCGGAGGGGCGGGTTCAGCTGGGGAGCAACCCGTTCCACCGAGGTCACGCCCGCATGCACGCCTGAATCGCTTCGCGCACTAATGGCACGGTTCTCGGACGGGGTCAAGCCACAAGCGTGATCCTCTCGCGCCGCGTTACATGGTCCTCCCAAGACCACGAGCGGTGAGGGAGAGGAAGACCGATGTCGCAGAACTATGGGGCGGTGCCGCCGTCCGAGACGACGGGCCACGGATCGGAGACCACGAGCTACGGATCGCCGCCCGACGCCGGCGGCTCCGGCACCGCGGAGGCCGCGAAGCACGAGGCCGCCGAGGTGAAGGACACCGCGAAGCAAGAGGCCGGTCACGTCGTCGACACGGCGAAGCAGGAGGCCTCGAACGTCGCACACGAGGCCAAGTCGCAGGCCAAGCACGTCTACGCGCAGACGCGCCGCGAGCTGACGGATCAGGCCGCGACCCAGCAGCAGCGCGTCGCCGAGGGGCTGCGGTCGATCGGCGACGAGCTGCAGTCGATGGCGCGCGGGTCGGAGAACCCCGGCATGGCCACGGAGTTCGTGCAGCAGGCGTCCACGCGCCTGAGCGACGCGTCCTCGTGGCTGTCGCAGCGCGATCCGGGCTCGCTGCTGAACGAGGTGAAGTCGTTCGCGCGCCGCAAGCCCGGCGTGTTCATCGCCGGCGCGCTCGTCGCGGGCCTCGCCGCGGGACGCCTGACGCGCGCGCTGGCCGAGAACGCCAAGGACGAGCACGACTCCGGCACCGGCGCCGCGAACCCGACGCCCGGCGGCGAGGGCGCCCGGGGTGCGTTCGGATCCGGCACGCCGAGCCCGGCGGGCATGTCCACGGCGGTGGACCAGACGGGCGCGGGCGCCGCGTACGGAGCCGGGGCCGCGGGTGTGGCCGCGACCTCGAGCGGCGGGTACGGCGACGCGACGTCGGAGTACCCCACCGAGGGCTACGACCCCGCGGCCTACCCGACCGCCGGCGCGGAGTCGGAGCCGACGCCGATGTACGACGAGTCGCGCGCCGCCAACCCGGCCGCCGAGCCCGGATTCACCGCCCCCGGGGAGGCCCACGATGGTCGATGACCCGACGCCGTCCGAGCAGAAGGCGGCGAGCACGTCGCTCGGCGATCTGCTGGGCGAGGTGACACAGGATCTCTCGGTGCTGATGCGCCAGGAGATCGCGCTGGCCAAGGCCGAGCTGAAGGAGTCCGCCTCCAAGGCCGGCAAGGGGGCGGGCATGATGGGCGGCGCGGGATACGCCGCTCTGATGGCCGTGTTCTTCCTGTCCGTCGCCCTGTGGTGGGGCATCGGCGACCTGATCGACAACCTCGGCTGGTCGGCCGTGATCGTCGCCCTCCTGTGGGCGGTGATCGCGGCGGTCCTGTTCTTCGTGGGCCGCAACCAGATCAAGGAAGTGAAGGGGGCTCCGCGCACCGTGGAGTCGCTCGGGAAGATCCCGGACGCCCTGAAGAGAAATGAGGAGAACCGATGACCGATTCACCGGAGGCGATCCGCGCCGAGATCGAGCGCACTCGCCGGGAACTCAGCTACGACGCCGACGCGCTGGTCGACAAGGTGACGCCCTCGAAGATCGCGCACCGCCAGACCGACAGGATCAAGGGAGCGTTCGGATCGGTCCGCGACCGGATAATGGGCAGCGCGGACGACGCCGGATCCTCGCTGCACGGCGCCGGCTCGTCCGTCAAGGACGGCGTCTCGGATGCCACCCACCGCGTGGCCGCCAAGGCGGAGGGCAACCCGCTGGCCGTGGGCGTCATGGCCTTCGCCGCGGGCCTGCTCGTCTCGTCGCTGATCCCCGCCTCCGCGAAGGAGAAGGAGCTCGCCGACGACGTCAAGGAGCAGGCGCAGCCGCTCGTGGACGAGGCGAAGCAGGTCGCCCAGCAGGTCGGCGAGGACCTGAAGGAGCCGGTGCAGGATGCGGCGACCGCCGTGAAGGACACGGCCACGGATGCCGCGTCGAACGTGCGGGACGACGCACAGGACGCCGCGGGCACTGTGCGCGACCGCGCGGACGAGGCGCGCGGCAACGTCAGCGGCGGCTGATCCGCGTCCGAGAGGGGGCGGCTGGGTGGTTCCGGCCGCCCCCTCCTCGCTGCCCGCGCCGCCGCTGCGGCGCGCCATGCCACGCGCGCGGCGCCCCGTCAAGCCGGAGGCGCCGCGCGGCCGGTTCGGGTTGCATAGGAAGATGAGCCCCGCCACCGACCACTCCGTGTCCGATCAGAAGACGGCACCGGATCCGGAGGATCCGGCCAAGCCCGACTCGCTCGGCGAGATCGAGAAGCCGTCGTGGAAGTACGTGCTGAAGAAGACCGTCCGCGAGTTCGGCGACGATCAGTGCCAGGACATCGCGGCCGGCCTGACCTACTACTACGTGCTGTCGCTGTTCCCCGCGCTGATCGCGGTGTTCTCACTGCTCGGCGTGGTCGGCCAGGGCAAGGAGGCCGCCACGGCGGTGCTCGACATCGTCACGCAGGTCGCGCCCGACGCGGCCGAAGGGCTGCAGGGGCCGATCGAGGACCTCGCCTCGTCGCAGGCCGCCGGGTTCGCCCTCATCAGCGGTATCGTCCTGGCGATCTGGACGGCATCCGGCTACGTGGGCGCCTTCAGCCGCGCGATGAACCGGGTGTGGGAGATCGACGAGGGGCGGCCGATCTGGAAGCTCAAGCCCGCCCAGCTCGCGGTGACCCTGCTCGCGATCGTATTGGTCGTCGTCGCGCTGGTCCTGCTGGTGATCTCGGGACCGGTGGCGGAGGCCGTCGGCCAGGCGCTCGGCATCGGCGAGATCGGTCTGATCATCTGGCAGATCGCGCGATGGCCGATTCTGGCGTTCATCGTCGTGTTCTTCGTGGCCGTGCTCTACTACTTCACGCCCAACGCGAAGCAGCCGAAGTTCCGCTGGGTCAGCACGGGCGCGATCATCGCGATCGTCGTGCTCGGGATCGCCTCGCTCGGCTTCGGGATCTACGTCGCGAACTTCTCCAACTACGACCGCACGTACGGCTCGCTGGCCGGCGTGATCATCTTCCTGCTGTGGGTGTGGATCGCCAACCTCGCGCTGCTGTTCGGCGCGGAGTTCGACGCGGAGCTCGAGCGCGGACGCCAGCTGCAGGGCGGGCTGGAGGCCGAGGAGCGCATCCAGCTGCCGCCGCGCGACACGAAGAAGATCGACAAGAAGGCCGAGCGCGAGGAGAAGGAGATCGCCGAGGCGCGCGCGATCCGCGAGCGGGCCGCCGCGAGCAACGGCGACGAAGGGCGCTGACCGGCGGATCAGGCGGCGTCGACACCCGAGAAGGTGATGCCGCCGAACGCGGCCTCCTCGGCGAGCTTCGCGATCCGCTGCGGGTCGAGCTCCGGCGGCTCCGGCGCGTCGAAGTCGAAGCGCATCTTGATCGCGGGGTTCAGCCACACCGTGCTGCGGCCGGTGCCGTCGCGGTGCTTCCACGACAGCGCGAAGCTCTCGTGACGCCGCAGCTTGGCGGTGATCACCATCTTGAGGTGGGCGAGCTCCACATCGTCCACGAGCACCGGGGTGTCGAATCCGTCGTACGTGAGTCTGCCCATGGGGCCAATCTATGCCGCCCCGTGCGATCGCGGGCCCGAAATGGCCCGGTACGGCGTCCAGGTCGCATGGTGGATTCGCGCTCGATCCCTCGGCCGGCGGCGAACGGGCGTACGGTGAGCGCATGTGGACTGTGCTCGTGATCCTGCTCGTGGTCTGGCTCGTCCTGGCCATCGTCGGGTTCGCCCTCAAGGGGCTGCTCTGGCTCGGCATCATCGGAATCGTTCTGTTCGTGGGGACGGTGATCTTCGGGATCCTCCGTCAGCGGAGCCGCGGTCGGTCTTGACGGCGGAGGATCCGGCCGACGACGCGAGGCCGCGTCGAGCCATCGCCCCGCCGCGCGCGGTGATCGTCGTCAATCCGGTGAGCATCGACCTGGCGAGCCTGCGAAGCGCCGTGACGGCCGAGGAGGAGCGGAGCGGATGGCTGCCGTCCATCTGGGTGGAGACGGCCGTTCGATCGGACGGCCGGGTGGCCCGCGCTGTGAGGGACCATCAGCCGGCGCTCGTGCTGATCGCCGGCGGTGACGGCACGATCCGCTCGGTCGTGGACGAGATCCACCCCAGCGCGGTGCCGGTGGCCCTCGTGCCCGGCGGCACCGGCAATCTCCTGGCCCGCAACCTCGGCCTCGTCGGCGATACCGAACTCGCCGTGCGCGACGCGTTCAGCACGGGAGCGACTCGTGCGATCGACGTCGGGAGGATCCGGCTCGACCATCCGGACGGGCACTCCCAGACGCGGGTGTTCCTCGTCATGACCGGTGTCGGGCTGGACGCGCGCATGGCGAGCGACACGAGCAGCGCCTTGAAGAAGCGCGTGGGCTGGCTCGCCTACGTCGAGCCCATCAGCCGGTCGGTGCTTCGCGGCGAGCGATTCCTGATGCGCTACCGGGTGGACGGCGACCGGGAGCGCTCGGTGCACGCGCACACCGTGATCGTCGGCAACTGCGGCACACTCACCGGGGGCATGGTGCTGCTGCCCGCGGCGGTGGTCGACGACGGACTGCTCGATGTCGTGCTCTTCCGCCCCAGGGGGTTCTGGCAGTGGCTCCGCGTCGGAACCCGGCTGGGGATCGGCGGGCTGCTGCATCGGACGCGGCGGGGGCGGGCGGTCCTGCGCGCCACCGCCGACCTGCACGTGCTCCCCTATGTGCAGGCCGCGACGCTGACAGCACGGTTCGACCGGCCGGAGAGCATCGAGCTGGACGGGGACAGCTTCGGGACCGTGCTCGGGGTCACCGTGAGCGTCCATCCCGGCGCGCTCCACGTCCGCGTGCCGCGGGTGTGAACCCCAGACGGCGCGCCCACGCCGGTCCGCGGAGACGACGGAGGCCCTGGGTCCCTTGCCGAGCAAGGGACCCAGGGCCTTCAGTGCGACAACGTCCGTGGAGCTGGGGGGAATCGAACCCCCGTCCAGCGCTGAGTCTCTGGGGATTCTCCGGGCGCAGTCTGTGAGAGCGTTCTGCTCGGCCCCGACCTTTGTCACAGACACCTAAGTCGACGGGCCCAGTCGAGGAAGAGTCCCGCGTGACGTCCCGACACCGTCACGCAGCAAGATCCCTAGATGACGCCAGGATCCGTGTCGGGATCGACCACGGTCTGACGGACTATCGGGCTCGCTTACGCAGCGAGAGCGAAGTCAGTGCGCTTGGAGTTGGCACTTATTGGTTTGCAGGGAGCGTTAACGAGATAACCCCGCATCCTCGGCCCGCTTCTCGCAGATTCGCAAGCACTGTCGAAACCGATCAGCCCCGTGAATCCTCCGCGTGAAGGAGGCGTTGTCGCACTGTGGAGTTGCCAGCCCGATCCGGAGACCCGGGCGATCCCGGTGACGAACACCGAGCATCACAGACTACAACGGATCGGCGATCGGCGCCATTCCCGGCCGGCCCGTGCCGCCTTCGCGTCGCGAGCCGGGCCGGGATGGCGGATCAGCGGGCCGCGGCCCTGATGAGCGACACGACCGCGCCGGATGCGCTGATCATCGGCACGTGCGAGGTGCGGACCTCCACCGTCGTGGCACCCGCGCGCTCGGCCATGAAGCGCTCGGCCTCGGGCGGGATGATCCGGTCGTTCTTCGCGACCATGTACCAGCTCGGGATCGTCTCCCACGCGGGGATGCCGGAGGGCGTCACGAGCGCGGCGAACGCGGCGGGCCGCTGCGAGGCGGCCATCGTCTTCGCGAGCTGCTTGGGCACGTCCTGCGCGAACAGCTCGGGGAACACGGCCGGGTCGATGTACGCATCGGCGTCGCCCTCGCCCGCACCGGGGAACGGCCGGACGACGAGGTGCTCCGTCACGGTCGAGTGTCCGCCGCCGAGCTCGCTCGACGCGGCCACCGTCTCGCCCTGGTCGGGCGCGTACGCGGCGATGTACACGAGCGACTTCACGTTCGGGCTCCCGGTCGCGCCGTTCGTGATCACGGCGCCGCCGTACGAGTGCCCGACGAGCACGATCGGCCCCGTGATGGTCGCGAGGAACTGGCGCAGGTACTCCCCGTCGAAGGCGGGGCCGCGCAGCGGGTTGGCGAACGCGAGGACCGGATAGCCCTCGGCCTGGAGGGCGGCCGCCACCTTCGACCAGCCGCTGGCGTCCGCGAACGCGCCGTGCACGAGCACGACGGTCGGCTTCGGCTTGCTGTGGCCGGGCCCGTGGCGGCCGAGCTCGGCGGCGGGCTGCGCGGTGACGCGATCGCTCGCGGCGCGCTGGTCGGCGGCCGTCGCGGGGGCCGCGATGCCCACCAGGGCGGACAGACCGAGGGCGGCGGCCGTCGCGAGGGCGACGAGACCGCGGTGTCGGCGGATCATGGGGGGTCCTTTCGGGAGGGGGTGAGGAGGGAGTGACGTTCAGACCTCGACGGGCACGCCGTCGGGGAGCCAGCGGATGAGATCGCGCACGTCGGCGGGCGCGTCCCGGACGGCGGCGCGCATGCCGTCGGGTCCGTCGCGGAAGTGACTCCAGCCGTCGTAATGCGCGGGGATCGCGACGCGCGGCCGCAGCTCGCCGATCAGCCGGACGGCATCCGATCCGGTCATCGTGTACCGGAACGGACCCGTGAGACCGAACTGCACGCCGCCCGCGTTCACGATCGCAACGTCCACGGTCAGCACCTGCACGAGCCGGTGCAGCGCGGGGGTCAGCACGGTGTCGCCGGACACCCACAGCGCCACGTCGGGGCGCCCGGCGACCCGGATCGCGAAGCCGATCACGTCCCCGACCAGGGGCCGGCTGAGCGGCGGCCCGTGGCGGCAGGGCGTGGCCGTGACCTGGAGATCGGCCCTGCCCACCCCGGCCAGCAGCGTGCTCTCCCCCGTTCGCAGCCCGCTCGCGTGGGGCAGGCTCAGGCGGCGGGCGCCGCTCGCAGTGGTGAGCACGCGACCGGCCGAGGACAGCATCGACCGGCCGCGTGCGTCCAGGTTGTCCGCGTGGTGGTCGTGGCTGACCAGCACGAGATCGACGGGCCCGATCTCGTCGGGCGTGAGCGCCGGGCCCGCGGTCTTGACCGACGACGTCCCCAGCGCGAACGCGTACCGGCGCCCCGGCGGATCGAACGTGGGATCGATCAGGATCCGCCAGGACTCCAGTTCGACGAGCACCGTGGGCCCGCCGATGCGGGTGACCAGCATGACGGGTCCGCCCGCGTCACAGCGCGGGGTTGGCGCGCGGCAGCTGCGCGTGTTCGAGCGCCCACCCGAGGGCGTAGTCGGCGACTTCCTCCCAGCCGTCCTGGCTCACGATCCGGTGCGTCCGTCCCGGGAACTCGACGCGCTCCACGAGCGCCGGCCCCTTCGCGTACTTCTTCAGCGTGGCCTTCTGGATCGCCGGCGGGGCGACGTGGTCGATCCCGCCCGAGATCAGCAGCAGCGGGGCGCGGTCGGGCTTGGCGAAGTCGACCCGGGTGATCCCGGTCCGCTCCTTCGGCAGCGACAGCACTCCCTCGAAGAACACGCGGTTCACCGAGTGCACGGCGCTCTTCTCCCACTCGCGGTCGGACTCGGCTCGGGTCAGGTCGTTGCCGAACGTGTAGTGGAAGTGGGCCTTGCTGAACGGGTTCGCCTTCCGCATCCGGAACGGATTGGACAGGATCGGCAGGCCGGTGCGCAGCGTCGAGAACGGCAGCGCGAGCACGCCGGCCGGCTGGCCGGGCTCGACGCCCACGCCGGCGATCGCGAGCCCGCGGTCGAGCAGCATCTGGATGAAGATGCCGCCGAAGGAGTGGCCCATCAGGATCGGCTGCTGCGGGAGGGCGCGGATGATCCGGTCGTACGCGTCGACGATCTCGACGATGCCGCGGTTCTCGAGCGGCTTGGGATCGCGCCGCACCTGCTGCGGCGTGCGGTCGTCGATGCCGGGCCAGCCGGGCACGATGACCTCGTGGCCCTGCGCGCGGTACCGGTTCGCCCAGGTGTCCCAGCTCGACGGGGTCATCCACAGGCCGTGCACCAGCACGATCGGGGGTTTGGTGGGGGGTGCGTCGTCCATGATGGGGTCCTCTCGGATCGGGTCGGGGCGGGCGGGTCAGGATTCGATGAACGCGAGGATGTCGGAGTGCAGCCGGGCGGGATCCGTGTCGGGCAGTCCGTGCGCGCCGCCCTCGTAGATCAGGAGCGTGGCGCCGGCGATCTGCTCGGCGGACAGTCGGCCGCTGATGTCGAACGGCACGATCTGGTCGTCGTCGCCGTGGATCACGAGGGTCGGGACGTCGATCTTCGCCAGGTCGGCACGGAAGTCTGTGGCCGAGAACGCGGCGACGCAGTCGTACGCGTTGTGCGCCCCGGCCGCCATCGACTGCAGCCAGAACGCGTCGCGGATGCCCTGCGACACGTCGCCGCCGCGGTTGTTGCCGAAGAACGGCCCGTCGGCGAGGTCGCGGTACAGCTGGGAGCGGTCGCGAGTGACGCCGGCGCGGATGCCGTCGAACACGTCGATCGGCACGCCGTGCGGGTTGTCGTCCTGCTGGACCATGAGCGGCGGCACCGCGGAGACCAGGATCAGCTTCGCGACGCGCGCGCTGCCGTGTCGGCCGACGTAGTGCGCCACCTCCCCGCCGCCCGTCGAGTGGCCGATGAGCGTCACGTCGTTCAGGTCGAGGTTGTCGAGGAGACACGCGAGGTCGTCCGCGTAGGTGTCCATCTCGTTGCCACCCCAGGTGCGGGTCGACCGCCCGTGGCCGCGCCGGTCGTGCGCGATCACGCGGTGCCCGCGGTGGCTGAGGAACAGCGCCGCCGCCTCCCACGCATCGGCGTTGAGCGGCCAGCCGTGACTGAGCAGCACGGGGCTGCCGTCGCCGCCCCAGTCGAGGTAGTGGATCTGGGCTCCGTCGTCTGTGGTCACGTACGGCATGGCGGTCTCCTGTGAGGTGGGGCGGGATCGGATAGCCGCCATGGTCCTCGCGGGCGCGGCCGGGCGCACCACGTGCGGCACGTAGTCGGAGCTCGACCGCGGCCGCACGGACTACGCGCGGCGTGCTCTCACAGGTCGACCGCGAGATCGGCGAGCTGGCGGCGGGAGTTGACGCCGAGCTTCCGGTAGATCTTGCGGAGGTGGTAGTCCACGGTGTTGGGGCTGATGAACAGCGCCGCGCCGATCTCCGCATTGGTGGCGCCCCGCGCGGCGAGCCGTGCGACCACGGCCTCCTGCCCGGTCAGGTCGGTGCGCGCGGCTTGGATCTGCTGCGGGTCCTCGCCCGAGGCCGCGAGCTCGCGTCGAGCGCGAGCCGCGAACCGCACGGCCCCGACGCGTTCGAGCAGCTCGAGCGCCGTGTGCAGCTCGTCCTTCGCGTCGCGCCGTCGACGCACGCGGCGCAGCCACTCGCCGTACAGCAGGTGCCCGCGACCGAGTTCGCCCGGCGCGTCGATCGCCGCCAGGTGGCGCAACGACGCGAGGTAGTGCGCCTCGGCGTCGGCGTCCTCGGCCAGCAGGGCGAGGCAGCGCTCGGCCATGGCCCTCGCCCACGGCTGCCCGCTCAGCCTCGCGTACTCGCACAGCTGCGCCGTCGCCCGCTCGGCGGCGGCGCGCTCACCGCAGCGTGAGGCCGCCTCGACCAGTTCCGCCAGCTGGTGGAACGTCGCCTGCAGGAACGGCTCGGCCACGAGGGCCGCGAGCCGCTCGTATGCCTGCCGGTGGCGCCCATCGGCGATGTGACCGATGGCCAGCGCGGCCTCCGCGATCCGGACCACGCCCGCCCACCCCGCCGCCGCGAGCGCCGCCACGATCTGCTCGACCAGCTCGTCCGGAGCGCCCGCCCAGGCCAGCAGCGCGGGGTTCACCACCTGCTGCTCCTCGTAGCCGACCGCCCGGCGCAGCTCGGCGGCCTGATCCATGCAGTCCTGCGCGCGCCGCATGTCCCCGAGTGTCTGGGCGACCGAGCTCAGGACCCACAGCGCCGAGTCCGCCTCGCGCAGCGCCCCGTGCTCCCTGGCGATCCGGATGGTCCGCTCGAGCAGCCGCGCCGCGCCCTCGATGTCCCACAGGCCGAGCGTCGGCGGGATCAGGACGTAGCTGAACTCCAGCAGGGTCGCGTCGTCGAGCGCCTCGAGCGTCGCCCGTGCCTCCTTCAGCCGCGGGATCGCATCCGCGTACGGCTCCAGCACGAACGCCGCGAGTGCGCGCAGGACGATCGCGTACGGGCCCTCGGCCGCCGCGGCGCCAGCGATGAACCGCCGGCCGAGCACCTCGAGTGTCACGCCTCCCGCCATGTCCAGCTCGACCGCGAGGGCGAAGTTCAGCGTGTGCAGCAGGGTGCGCTGCTCGAGCTCGGGCGCGAGGTCGTGGAAGCAGTCCGCGGCCTCGAGCAGCATCCGAGCTCCCGCGCGCAGGATCGTCGGATCCGCCATGAACAGGCCGCTGAACGCGCGCACGCACAGCAGCCGGCCGCGCTCCACCGGGCCCAGGTCGCCGACGTCGATCTCGTCCACGAGCTCCAGCGCGAGCCTCGCCGAGCCGGCGCGGACCGCCGCCTCGCCCGCGGTGATCAGCAGCGCGCGGCGCCGCGACGTGTCGCCGGCGAGATCCGCCGCGCGGGCGAGCAGACGAGCGCGCGACGCCTGTCCGCCGCGCGAGGAGGCCCTGTCCGCGAGCGCCACGAGCTCGTCCACCACCTCCCTGTCGGCCACGACGGTGGCGGCGTGCCACGAGCTGACCTCGTCCAGGCCGCGTGCGGCGGTCTCCTCGCGCAGCGCTCGGTGGACCGCACGCCGGTCGGCGTCGCTCGCGGCGTTGTAGACGGCCGCGCGCACCATCGCGTGCCGGAAGCGGATCCGGTCGTGGATCTCGACGAGCCGCGCCACCTCCGCCTCCGACGCCGCGTCGTCCGGCAGTCCCAGGCGCCGCGCCGAGGCCCGCACGACCTCCGTGTCGCCGCGCGACTCGGCGGCGGCGAGCAGCAGCCAGCGCCGCGCGGGCCCCGGCAGCCCGTCGACGCGGCCCAGGTAGTGACGCTCGAGACGGCGGCCGATCGGCACCGGCGATCCGGACAGCACGGCGCGCGTCAGCTGATGGACGTCGTGCCCCTCCCCCAGCTCGGTGAGCGCAAGCGGGTTGCCGCCGGTCTCCGCGATCACCTGCCCCGCGACCACGGGATCCAGCATGGCGCCGAGGTGCTCGCGCAGCAGTTCCGTCGCCGTCGCCGGATCCAGACCTTCGAGGCGCAGGGACGGCACTCCCGCGAGCGCGCGCACCACGCCCTCGTCCTCGCGGCAGGCGAACAGCAGTGCGAGCCGCTCGGCCGACAGCCGACGCGCGACGAACCCGAGCACCTCCAGCGTCTCCGGGTCGAGGTGGTGTGCGTCGTCCACGGCGCACACGAGGGGCTCGTGCTCGGACGCCGCGGCCAGCAGCGAGAGGGTCGCGAGCGCGACGAGCGCGAGCTCGGGCGGCGGTCCGTCGCGCAGACCCGCGGCCACCAGCAGCGCCCGACGCTGCCGGTCGGACAGGACGTCCAGCTGCGCGCCGAGCGCGCGCCCGAGCCGATGCAGACCGCCGTACGCGATGCGGGACTCCACGGCGTACCCGTCGATGCTGACGACCCGCGCGCCCGTGCCCTGGGCCGTCGCCTCGGCGAGCAGCGTGCTCTTGCCGACCCCGGGCTCGCCCACGACGACGAGCGCACCGGCGACGTGGTTGCGTGCACCGCTGATCAGGGTGTGCAGGCGGTGCAGCTCGTCGGTGCGGCCGAGGAACCGGATGGGGGGCATCACGAGAAACGTACTGCCCGGGGATCCGCGGCGGAAGCATCGGTATTCCGGTCTGCCCTGGGGTTCTTCCGGCGACCGCGCCGACCACTAATGTGAGCGCATGGCACACCCGAGCCACCTCCTTTCCTCGCGCCCCGACGACGTCCCCCGCCGCGAGGGATCCGGCGCGCGCCTGTCCCGCATGATCCGGATCCCGACGGTGAGCGCCGAGCGCGAGACCCGGGGATCCGCCCCGTTCGAGGAGTTCACGGACCTCCTCGCCGAGCTCTACCCGCGCATGCACGCGGCGCTCGAGCGCGAGCGGATCACCGACCTCGGCCTGCTCTACCGCTGGCGCGGCACGGGCGCCGCCGGCGCGCCGGTCGTGCTGATGGCGCACTACGACGTGGTGCCCGCCGACGAGGCGGACGGCTGGACGCACCGCCCGTTCGAGGGCGTGATCGCGGACGGATGGGTGCACGGCCGCGGCGCGCTCGACGACAAGGGTCCGCTCCTCGTGATCCTGGAGGCCGTCGAGGATCTCCTCGCCGCGGGGTTCGCCCCCGCGCGCGACGTGTACCTGTCGTTCGGCGGCAACGAGGAGACGTACGGCGACGCCGCGCGCGCCATCGCGGAGACCCTCCGCGAGCGCGGCGTCGTGCCGTGGCTCGTGGTGGACGAGGGCGGCGCCGTCGTGGACGCTCCCCTGCCGTTCGTCTCCGGCCGGGCGGCGATGATCGGCGTCGGCGAGAAGGGCGTGGCCACCTTCCGCATCGAGGCGCGCGGCGACGGCGGGCACGCCTCGGCGCCGCACGGGACGACCGCGATCGCGCGCATCGCGGCGGCCGTCGCGCGCCTGGACGCCCGCACCTTTCCCGCCCGCGTCCCCGCCGCGATCGCGCGCATGCTGCGCACCTTCGCGGGTCGCACGTCCGGTCCCTCCGCCGTGCTGCTGCGCATTCTCGCCGCGGTCCGGCCGCTCACGGCGCGCGCCTTCGCGCTCGCGGGCGGCGAGCCCGCGGCCCTCGTGCGCACCACGATCGCCGCGACCCTGCTGGACGGCGGATCGGCCGCGAACGTGCTGCCGGCGCGCGCGTCCGCGACGCTGAACGTCCGGATCCTCCCGGGCGAGACGGTCGCCGGCTCGCTGCGCCGCATCCGGCGCCGAGTCCGGGATCCGAAGGTGAGCGTCGAGGTACTGGAGGGGAGCGATCCGTCGCCCGAGTCGCCCGTCGACGGCCCCGAGTTCGCCGCGATCGCCGCCGCGGCGCGCGCCGCCTACCCGGATGCGCTGCCCGCGCCGTACATCATGATGCAGGCCAGCGACGCGCGGCACTTCCACCGCTTCTCCCCCGCCGTGTACCGCTTCGCACCCCTGGCGATGTCCGCGGCTCAGCGCGCGGCGATCCACGGCGTCGACGAGCGGGTCGAGATCTCCTCCCTCGAGCGCGGGCGGGACTTCCACGTCGCCCTCCTCACGAACCTCACGGAGCACAAGTGACCACCATCACGTCGACCTCGAAGGCGAGGCTCGGCGCGCTCGCCGGCGTCGTCGGGTTCCTCGCGTTCGTCGAGTTCACGAGCGGCGTGCTGCAGGGCTGGTACACGCCGATGCTCACGGACATCGCGCGGCACCTCGGCATCCACGACGCCGACGTCAACTGGCTGGAGGGCTCGCAGCTGATGCTGTCGGCGCTGGTCGTGCCGATCTTCGCGAAGCTCGGCGACATGGTCGGCCACAAGCGCATGCTGCTGACCTCCACCGCGCTCACGGCCGCCGCGTCACTCGCCCTGCCGTTCACCGACTCGTTCGCCGTGTTCCTCGTGGCGTGGACCCTGCAGGGCTTCTACGTCGTCTGGCTGCCGCTCGAGATCGCGCTGATCTGGTCGCGGGCGCGCGCGACCGGATCCGGATCCGTCCTGACCGCGCGGGCGGCGGGCCTGCTCGTGGCCGCGCTGGAGGTCGGCGCGATCACGGGCGCGCTCGTCGGCGGCGCGCTCGTGGACGCGCTGCCGCTGTGGATCGTGCTGCTGGTGCCCGCGCTCGCGGTGGTCGCGTGCTTCGCGGTCATCCTGTTCGGCGTGGCCGAGTCGCCCGTGGTGAGCGGCGGCCGGTTCGACACGGGCGGCGTGATCCTGCTGACGATCGCCCTGCTCGCCTTCACGGGCGGGCTGAGCCTGCTGCGCCTCGAGGGCGGCTGGCTCGCGTGGCTGCTGGTCGCGGGCGGCGTGGTGCTGATCTGGCCGTTCGCGGTGTGGGAGCGGCGCTCGGCCGATCCGCTCATCGACGTGCGGATGTTCGCGGATCCGGCGCTGTGGCCCGTGTTCCTGACCGCCGGCCTGTTCGGCGTCAGCGTGCTCGGCGCCCAGGCGCCGCTGTCGACGTTCGCGCGCACGGATCCCGCGGTGCACGGCTACGGCCTCGGCACCACCGGGTTCGCGACGTCGCTCATCATCGGCCTGTACCTGATCGCGATGATCGCCGGCGCGCTGCTGTATCCCGTCGTCTCGCGGCTGGCGACGCCGCGCGTCGCGCTGATCGGCGCGTCGCTGCTGGTGGGCATCGGGTACCTGCTGTTCCTGCCCTTCCACGACGCCTACGCGCTGGTCGTGACCAACATGGCCATCGCGGGCGTCGGATCCGGCGCGCTCGTCGCGGCCCTTCCCGCGGCGGCCGCGTCGGCCGCACCATCCTGGGCGACGGGCCAGGCCACGGGCCTGACGAACGCGGTCAAGACCGTCGGCGGCGCGATCGCGTCGTGCGTGTTCGGCATCGCCCTGCTGCACGGCGCGGGTGGCGTCGCCGAGTCGACCGCCGGATCCTTCGCCGGCTACCTCACGGTGTGGATCGTGTGCGGCGTCACGGCCCTCGTCGCCGCCGCCGCCCTGGTGGTCGTGCCGAAGGGCGCGTTCACCGACTCGCCCGCCCGCTGAGTCCGCCTCTCGCTCACACCAGCGGGGGTTCATCCGCGACGGCATCTCGCGAGCGCTCGCGAGGCGATCCGGCCGTCCCTCAGTCGTCGGAGCACGCGCGCGGTCGACGGGTCGCCGTTGCTCGTGTCGCCGCTCGAGCCTCAGGAGGCCACACCAGCCCCACCGACCCGACAGACGAGCGGCGGCTCCGACGACCGAGCGACCCGAGCCGTCAGCCGGCCGCGCGCGAGCGCCAGTCGTCCCAGGTGGCGAGGAGCTGCTCGATCGCGGCGTGGAAGCGGGCGGTGGCGGCGCCGGGGGTCGTGTCGCCGAAGTAGTGCGTGACCCAGTGGTGCAGGCGCGCGGCCGCCTCGGGGTCGGCCTGCACCCGCTCGACCTCCTCGGCGATGCGCGGCGCGTCCTCGGCCCGCAGCCACTCGCACGCCGACAGGTATCCGCCCTCGTCGATCTGCGCGGCCGGATCCGCCGGGCGCGTGATCAGGAGCGGCTTGCCGGCCGCGAGGCGGTCGTAGACCATCGCCGAGACGTCCGCGATCGCGACGTCGGCGGCGGCCAGCTGCCATCCGAGGTCCGGGCGGTCGTCGTACACGTGGTGGGCCCGCGGATCCGCCGCATTCGCCGCCCGGATGGCCTCGATGATCCGCTGGTTCGCCGCGCCGAACTCCGCGTCGACGACGCCGCTGCGCGGGTGCGGGCGGTAGATCACGCGGTGGCGGCCCGTCGCGAGCAGCGCCGCGACCAGCGCCTCGCCGTGCGTGCGGACCGAGCCGTAGTACGCGGCCGGGCGGTCGCCCTCCCACGTCGGGGCGTACAGGACGACCGTGCGCTCGTCGGGCGCGTACGGCAGCTCGCCCGAGTAGTGATCCGCCTGCGGCCGGCCGATCTCGATCGTGCGGCGGTCGAGATCGAAGTCCCACAGCGTGCGGCCGAGGCGCTCGCGCGCGGCCTGACCGGCGATCAGCGCGTAGTCGTACGCCTTGTACTGGTTCGTGGTCATGTACATCTTGTCGGACTCGCCGTGGTTGATGAACACGTGCCACCGCTCGCCGTAGCGGAACATCTGGAAGTTGCGGGTGTTCTGGTTCACGTACAGGACGATCCGGATGTCCTGCTCGTCCAGGAACCGCTCGATGTCGCGCACGGCGGGCACGAATGCGACCGGCAGCGCGTCGTCCTTCAGCAGCGCCGCCGCACCCGTGGCGTTGCGCGCCATCACGACGACCGGGTGCGTCTGCGCGAGCTCGGCGAGCGGGCGGTACCACTGGCGCAGCTGGTACATGTTCACCGCGCCGTCGGCGAAGTACACCGCGATGCGGAAATGCCCCGGCTTGCGGGGCGGGAGGGCCGCGATCGTGTGCCGGATCTCCTGCACGGCCTGGCGGGATGCGACAGCCTTGCGGACGAGTTCGACAGCTTTCCTCACGTCCCTGGAGATGCCCATCCGACAAGCCTAACCAGGGGTCTTGCGGGCTCCCCATGGGATGATCGACGAATGCGTAACGATCCCCCCGAGGGCCCCGGCGTGCCCTCCGGGGGGTCGCCGCGGCAGAATCAGGCGGTCCGCCGGGACACCCCGGCAGTGCCCGCCGGGTCGGGCGTCTCGTTCGTGATGCCCGTGCTCAACGAGCAGCGCTACCTTCGCCGCGCGGTCGAGACCGTGCTGGAGCAGGATGTCGACGGCCCCGTCGAGATCGTCCTCGCGCTGGGCCCGTCGACCGACGGCACCACCGAGCTCGCGCAGCAGCTGGCGTCCGAGGACGACCGGATCGTGCTGGTCGACAACCCGGCCGCGGACATCCCGGTGGGGCTGAACGCGGCCATCCGCGCCAGCTCGCACCCCACGATCGTGCGCGTCGACGCGCACTCCGAGCTCGCGCCCGGGTACACGACGCGCGCGCTGCGCACCCTCGCCCGCACGCGCGCCGGCAACGTCGGCGGCGTGATGCAGGCCTCCGGCCGCACCCCCTTCCAGCGCGCGGTCGCCCGCGCGTACAACTCCCCCGTGGGCCTCGGCGGCGGCGCGTACCACGGCGGCGACCGCGAGGGCGAGGCCGAGTCCGCCTATCTCGGCGTGATGCGCCGCGCGGTGCTCGAGGAGGTCGGCCTGTTCGACGAGTCGATCCGCCGCGGCGAGGACTGGGAGCTGAACCTGCGGATCCGCTCGGCCGGGTACCGGGTCTGGTTCGATCCGGCGCTGTCGGTGACGTACTGGCCGCGCGAGAGCTGGCATCGCCTGGCCCGGCAGTTCCTCGCGACGGGGACCTGGCGCGGCGAGCTCGTGCGCCGCTACGGCATGCGCAATTCGCTGCGCTTCTTCGCGCCGCCCGCGCTCGTGCTCGCGGTCGTGCTCAGCGTCGTCCTGGGCGCGCTGCAGCTGACCGGCGTGCTGGGAGCGGCGTGGTCGGTGCTGTACGCCCCGGTGGCGGCGTACGTCCTGCTGGTCCTTGCGGTCGCGATCGGGCCCGGCGGCGGATCCGGCCTGCGCGACAAGCTCTGGACGCTCGCCGTGCTGCCGACGATGCACCTGGCCTGGGGCGCCGGGTTCCTCGGCGGCCTCGCGCGCGGCGCGCACGACACGGTGGACACCTCCCGCCTGGCGGGCCGCAACACGCCGCTGCCGTAACCGGTTCTCAGCGGCTGACGTACCCGCGGTCGAGGATGCGGGCCACGACGCGCTCGGCCGCGCGGCCGTCGTCGCGGGCGTTGAAGCGCGCGGTCCAGGCGGCGTAGCGACCGGCGTGCTCGGCCGGATCCGCGGCGAGCGCGGCGACGAGCTCGTCCTGCGTGCGCACGAGCGGCCCCGGCGCGTGGGCGGCGAGGTCGAAGTAGAAGCCGCGCAGCTCGCCGCGGTAGTGCTCCATGTCGGGCACGAGGAAGTACATCGGCTTGCCCGTCACGCCGAAGTCGAACATGACCGACGAGTAGTCCGTGATCAGGGCGTCCGCCGCCAGCAGCAGAGGCGCGGTGTCCGGATACCCGGTGACGTCGATCACGCGCGCGCCCGCGGCATCCTGTCCCTGGTTCAGCGTGCGGGAGTGCCCGCGCACGAGCACGACGGACCCGGTCGCCGCCGCGAGCGCGGTCGGATCCAGGAAGTCCACCATCTCCTGCCGATCGTCGCGCCACGTCGGGGCGTACAGCAGCACGCGCTCGCCCGGCCCGATGCCGAGCTCGGCGCGCGCGGCGGCGGCGTCGCCGGTGGTCAGCACGTCGTTGCGCGGGTAACCCTCGACCCAGATCGGCCGCCCGAGGAAGGCGTAGGCCCTGCGCAGGATGCCGGCCGCGTATGGGTTCTGCGCGAGCAGGACGTGCCAGCGCCGCGACTCCTTGATGACGGCGCCGATCCGCCGCGGATCGAAGCCCGGACGGTGCAGCGCGAGCCGCTTGAGCGGCGTGCCGTGCCACGTCTGCAGCACCGTCTGTCCCGTGCGCCCGGCGTAGCGGCGGCGCAGCCAGTCGTTGACCACCAGCAGCTTCGCCACGCTGCGCGCGCGCCACCACTCGGGGCTGCCCTCCACCACGGGGATCGCGCCCTCGGGCACGCGCACGGAGAGGTCCACGACGCTCCAGTACCGGATGACGTCGGGGGCGACCCGCGCGAGCTCACGGTCGATCGCGAACGGGTTGCAGCCGGCGCCACGGCCGTAGAAGCTCTCGAAGAACACCGCGTTCTCGAGCGCCGAGTGGTGGTCGATGTAGCGGCGCTCCAGCGCGCCCTGCGCCTCGGCGCCGTCGTACACGGGGTCGACCGGCGGGCCGACGACCACGCGGTCGCCGCGCAGCTCGGCTCGCAGGCCCGGCAGCAGGCGCAGCGGAAGCTCGGCGTCGAGCTCGACGCCGTCGATCCGCACGCGGTACTCCCCCGACGGCAGCGGCAGCGCGGGGCCGCCCCAGCGCGCGGCGCGCAGGGGGAACCGCGCGGTCCAGGTCTTCCCGCCGCCGGTGATCCGCGCGGCGGTGTGCGCGCGCCGCCCGGTCAGCGTCGCGGTCGCGGGGCGCGGGCCCGCGCCCCGGATCACGAGCTGCGCGTCGGCGGGCTCGAACCGGGCCGTGGTCTGCGAGATCATCCGATCCCTTCCTCTCGTGCGATGCGGGCCTCGATCGCGCGGTATACGCGCTCGGCGCTGCGGCCGTCGCGGAAGGCGTGCACCCGCTCGCTCAGCGCGCGGGAGCGCCGGATGCGCTCGGCGGCGACCGCGTCGTCGCCGAGCAGGGCGTCCAGCTGCGGCACCAGCTCGCCCCAGGTCGTCGCCACATCGTCGCCGGCGACGTCGCCGTAGGCGCCGTAGAACCCGCGGCGCCGCGCGTAAGCCTCCACATCCGGTGCCAGGAACAGCACGGGCAGCGGCACGAGCGCCACGTCGTACGCGAGCGACGAGTAGTCCGTGACGAGCGCGTCCAGGCCCGGCAGCGCCGGTGTGACGTCGCCGAGCACGTCGGCGCCGAGCGCGCGCACGCGGCTCACGCCGGCGGGCGGCGCGTAGTCGCCGGCCCCGAGGCGGTGCGAGCGCACCAGCAGCACGGCGTCGTGCCGCGCGAGCGTCTCGTCGATCGCGCGCCAGTCGTCCGCGCCGGGCACGGCCGGATCCGGCTCCCCGTCGCGCCACGTCGGCGCGTACAGCACCAGGCGCGGCCCGCCCAGCAGGTCCGGGATCAGTCGGCGGAGCAGCGCCCGCGCGTGGGCGCGCCGCTCGTCCGCGGTGCCGCGTGAGAGCGCGTCGACCCGGGGCTCGCCCGTCACGACGATGCGGTCGTCGGGCAGGCCGAACGCCGACTCCAGGCGCCCGCGCACGAGGTGCGAGGCGGCCGGCAGGATGTCGATCCGGCGCGCGGACAGACGGTACAGGATGCCGATGGCCCGGCTGACGAGCGGCGCCGCGACCGGGATCGGGCTGCGCACGGTCTCGGGCGCGTCGAGCCCGACGCGCTTGAGCGGGATGCCGTGCCACAGCTGCGCGACGACCGGGCGGCCGAACAGCCCGCCGCTGATCGCGTACGGATTGACGTCGCCGAGACCGTACGCCACCACGATCACGCCCGCGCGGGCCGTCGCCCAGAAACCGGCGAGGGACGACGTGCGCAGCGCGGCGATGCCGAGCGCGGCGGCCTGGCGCGCCTCATCCGGGTCGTCGGTCAGCCAGACGGCGTCGCGCCCGCGATCCTGCGCCACGCGCCAGAGCTCGAGCGGGCCGTCGCCGATGCCGGCGCCGCAGCCGAACACCCAGCGCCGCGTCCGCGGGAGCACGAGAGTGACGAGGCGCCCCAGCGCGTACAGCGGAAGCCGCGCGATCTTCCGCGCGTTGCCCGCGCGGAAAGAGAAAGAGGCCACTCCGCGAGCCTATGACACGTTCTCCCGGGTTGCGGAGAGAGCGGGTCGGGGCTCGCGGAGTGGCCCTCGGGTGAGGCGATGCTACTGCTGCAGCTCTCCCAATGTCACGTCCACCGTGCGGGTCTGGCCGTCGCGCACGAACGTCACGGTGGCGTCGCTGCCGGCGGCGACCGCCCGCACCTGGGCCGTCAGGTCGACCGCGGTGCCGATGCGCACGCCGTTGAACTCCGTGACGATGTCGCCCTTGCGCAGGCCGGCCTTCTCGGCGGCGCCGCCGCCCGTGACCTCGGCGATCAGCGCCCCGGACGTCGTGGCGTTCTCGTCCACGCTGGAGGGCTGCACGCTCGCGCCCAGCAGGCCGTGCGTGGCCTCGCCGTTCTCGATCAGCTCGTCGCTGATGCGCTGCACGATGTTGGCCGGGATCGCGAAGCCGACGCCGATGGATCCGGACTCCTCGTTCCCGCCGGACGAGGCGATCGCGACGTTGACGCCGATCAGGCGGCCTTGCGAGTCCACCAGTGCGCCGCCCGAGTTGCCGTGGTTGATGGCCGCGTCGGTCTGGATCACCGAGATCGAGATCGACTGGCTCGGCACGTCCTGCTGCTGCGGCTGGCCGTTGTCGAAGCGGAACGGGCTGCCGCCGTCGTCCTCGGGAGACGGCTGCGTGTCGTCGCCCTCGCCGGAGTCGGGCGCGGCGGAGGACGCGATCTCGATGCTGCGGTTGAGCGCGCTGACGATGCCGGTCGTGACGGTGTTCGGCAGGCCGAGCGGGGCGCCGACAGCCGCCGTCGTGTCGCCGACGTTGAGCTTCGACGAGTCGGCGAACTCGATGGGCGTGAGGCCCTGCGCGTCCTGCAGCTTGATCACGGCGAGGTCGTAGGTCGGGTCGGTGCCGACGACCTCGGCGCGGTAGATCCTCCCGTCCGACGCGGTCACCCGGATGTCGGGCGACGCGGTCGCGCCGCCGAGCGTCACGACGTGCGTGTTGGTGACGACGTAGCCGTCCTTGCTCACGATGACGCCGGATCCGCTGCCCGCCTCGGACTCGCCGGCGACGTCGATCGTGACGACGCTCGGCAGCACCTGGGTCGCGACGGCCGTGGCCTCGTTGACCGAGCCGGGGTTGTTCACCGTGATGTTGGAGGGGCCGGTGGCGCCGCCGGCGACGCCGGGCGTGCCGTCGAACTGGTCCCACAGCGCGGAGCCGCCCACCCCCGCGGTGCCGCCGACCAGCGCGGCCGCCACCAGGAGCGCGGCCACGCGGCCCGCGCCGCCCTTGCGGCGCTGCCTGTCCGCGCCGTCGGCCTGGGGCGCGGCGGGCGCGGCCGTCCGGAACTCCGGCGACAGCGGCTCGGTGGCCTGCGTCTGCGCGTGCCCGGCGGGACCGAACGACTGGCCCTGCTGGCCGTAGTGCGCCTGCCCGCCGTAGGCACCGCCGTGCTGGCCCGGGGCGGTGAACGGCGCCTGCGGCATCGACCCGTGCGGCGCGGTGTACGGCGCCTGCGGGGCCGGGGGCCGCGGCGGCACGTGCAGGTCGTGCGGCGCGCGGTAGTCGCCGCCCTGCGGCGCCGCCGGGGGCGGGGTCTGCGGCGGGTTCTGCGGGTCCTGGCCCTGCGAGTTCTCGTCGGAACGCTGGTTGTCCATGGCTGCTCCTTCTTCCAAAGCTCCTACAGCGTCGCGCCGCATCCTTTGGACTTCCTATGACGAGCGTAAGCCGCTTGTGTGACTTCCGGGCGGGCGCCCGTGATGACCCGGCCGGCTCCGATCCGGCGACGTGTCGCCGGTAGCCTGGCCGGATGGATCACATCACGGGCGCCTGGCGCCGCACGGCCGCGGGCGCCGGGCTGCTGCGGCCCGATGGATCCGTCGCGAGCACGATCTTCGCGGAGATGACCGCGCTGGCCACCGCCACGGGCGGTATCAACCTGGGCCAGGGCTTCCCCGACGAGGACGGCCCGCGCGAGGTGCTCGAAGCGGCGCGCGAGGCGATCTCCGCCGGGGCGAACCAGTACCCCCCGGGGCTCGGCCTGCTCGAGCTGCGCGAGGCGATCGGCGAGCACCAGCGACGCTTCTACGGCCTCGACGTGGATCCGGCGACGCAGGTCGTGGTGACCGCCGGCGCGACCGAGGCGCTGGCCTCGGCCCTGCTCGCGCTCGTCGACGGCCCGGACGACGAGGTCGTCGTGTTCGAGCCGTACTACGACTCCTACGCGGCGTGCGTCGCGCTGGCGGGCGCGACCCTGCGCACGGTGCCACTGCGGTGGCCGGGCTTCCAGCCGGATCTCGACGAGCTCGCCGCGGTCGTGAACGACCGCACCCGTGTGATCCTGGTCAACGATCCGCACAACCCGACGGGCGCGGTGTTCGAGCGCGACGTGCTCGAGGAGATCGTGCGGCTCGCACACGCGCACGACGCGGTCATCCTGACCGACGAGGTGTACGAGCACCTCACGTTCGACGTGCCTCACACGCCGATCGCGACGCTGCCCGGCGCGTGGGAGCGCACGCTCACCATCTCGTCCGGCGGCAAGACGTTCCGGACCACCGGGTGGAAGATCGGCTGGATCTCGGGGCCGACCGACCTGCTCACCGCCGTGCTGACCGTGAAGCAGTACCTGACCTACACGAACGGCTCCGCGTTCCAGCCCGCGATCGCGGTCGGGCTGCGCCTGCCGGACGCGTTCTTCGCCGGGATCGCCGACGACATGAAGCGCAAGAGCGGCATCCTCGGCGCCGGCCTGCGGGCCGCGGGCCTGGCCGTGTCCGCGCCGCGCGGGTCGTACTTCACGGTCGCCGACGCGTCCTCGCTCGGCGCGGTCGACGCCGCCGACTTCTGCCGCGGACCGCTCGCCGAGGCCGGGGTGGTCGGCATCCCGATCACGGCGTTCACGACGCCCGAGCGGCGCGGCGAGTACGCGACGCTGATCCGCTTCGCGGCGTGCAAGCGCACCGAGGTCCTCGACGAGGCCGCCGCCCGCCTGGCCGCGCTCGCGCGCTGACTCCCGCAGGGGCTTGACCCCGTGCGAACGAAGCGGCCGCGCCCCGTTGCGGATCCCTGGGCGTGCCCGCTGTGCGAACGAAGTGAGCGTGCCGCGAAGCGGCCGACCAGCGCGCGGATGGAGCGTCAGCGACAGCCATCGAGCGCGAGCGCCGGCGCGGAGCGTCGGTCGAGCGATCGATCCGCGCGGCGAAGAGAAACCGCTCAGCGCGGCACGACGCGGTAGCGGCGCAGCGCGAGCGCGGGGTTGACCCGGCGCACGTTCCGGATCGTGTCGCGATCCGCCCAGCCGACCGCGACATCCGTGGCGGTGCCGATCGATGCGACCGCGACGCCCAGCGGATCGATCACGGCGGAGTGACCCACGCCGAGCGTCGGCGGGTGGTCGGCCGCCGCGACGTACATCGTGTTCTCGATCGCGCGCGCCGTGAGCAGCGTGGTCCAGTGGTGCTCCTTGAGCGGACCGCGCACCCACTCGGCCGGCACGAGCGCGACGTCGGCGCCGGCGTCCGCGAGCGTCCGCGCGACCTCCGGGAAGCGCAGGTCGTAGCAGGTCATCAGACCGAAGGTCAGGCCGCCCGCCTCGAACGTCTGCGGCTCGTCGAGCGCGCCCGCCTCGATCCAGTCCGACTCGCGCTGGCCGAACGCGTCGTACAGGTGCTGCTTGCGATACCGCGCGACGATCCCGGATCCGTCCACCGCGACGACCGTGTTACGCACGCGTCCGCCGTCGCTCGTGCGCTCGGCGAGCCCGGCGACGAGGTGCACGCCGAGCTCCGCCGCGAGGGCCGTGAGCGCCTGCACGAACGGGCCGTCCATATCCTCGGCGTTCTCGGCGAGGGTCGCGTCGAACGGATCCGTGAAGAAGCTCGAGTACTCGGGGAACAGCACGACCGACGCACCGCGCCCGGCCGCGCGGCGCGCGAGCTCGGCGATCGCCTCCCGGTTGGCGGCCGCATCCGCGGTCGGGGCGAACTGCGCGACCGCGATGCCCACGGCGCCGGTCATCGCAGGGGCTCCCCGCGGCGGGCCTTCAGCACCAGCGGCACCGCGATCCAGAGCACGACGACGACCGCCAGGAGGCCTCCCGCCGCGATCCACGCCCCGACGCCGTTCACGACCACGTCGAACACGAAGCCCACCACGCCCACCAGCAGCGCGCACACGATCACCAGCGCGGACTGCAGCGCGAGGTGCCCGTAGGCGACCGTGGTGCCCTTCGCGCCCTCGCGGAACAACACCCGGTGCAGGGCGACCGGGGCGAGCGCGATGACCGCGCTGATCGCCGACAGCACCACGAGCACGAGGTAGAAGATCTGCTGGCCGTCGCTCAGGTCGTGGAACGCGGGCTGGAAGGCGAGCGCGAGCAGGAAGCCCGTCAGGATCTGCGTGCCGGTCTGCAGCACGCGCAGCTCCTGCAGCAGCTCGTTCCAGTTGCGGTCGTAGCGCTCGGCGGGCGACTCGCCGGGCCGTGCGCTGCGGGGGATCTCGCCGGTCATGAGCCCATCCTCCCGAACGCGGGTGGAGCGGGCAAACCTCGCATCCGCCGCCGGGCACAGTGAAGCCCGGGTCCGACCTGGACGACGGGTGTGTCAGGCGGTCGGGCCCGGGCTGAGGAATCGCCGGCTCCCCCGGAGTCCCGCGATCCGATTCGGCGGATGGGCCGGCACCCTGCAGTCCCCCCCGGGACGTCATGATGCCCCTACAGGCTCGCACCATTCGGCGAGAGGTCACAGGGGTTGAACTACCCATGCAGGGATATATCAGCGGATCCATAACCGGCGCACATGCGCCGAGGCGCCCCGGGACGGTGTCCTCACGCGAGAGGCGCGGCCTCACTCCTCGTCGTCGCTGATCGCCAGCGTGTGCCAGATCTCGAACGCGGCGGACGCGGCGCTCTGCGCGTCGCCGGCGGCGATGAGGTCGATCAGGCGCTCGTGCAGGTCGACGGATGCATGCCCGCCGTCGCCGAACCGCTGGCGCTCCGCGCGGCGCACCACCGGGCCGAACTGCTCGAGGACGGCCTCCAGCGCGCGGTTGCCCAGCAGCGCGACGGGAACCCGATGCAGCGCCTCGTCCGCATCGAGGGCGCCTGAGACGTCCCCCGCCGCCATCGCGTCGGCGAACCGCGCGTTGGCCTCGCGCATCCGCATCAGGTCGTCATCCGACAGCCGCCCCGTCACCTCGCGCACGGCGAGTTCGTGCATGGCCGCGACGACGTCACGCGCGTCGCGCACCGCCTGAGCGTTCACCGCGCCGACCGTGGTGGAGCGGCCAGGCAGGGCGACCACCAGGCCGCTCCCGCCGAGCCGCAGCAGGGCCTCGCGCACGGGTGTGCGGCTCACCCCGAGCCAGGTCGCGAGTTCGACGTCCTTCAGCTGCTCCCCCGGCTGAAAGGTTCCGTCGACGATGGCGTCCCGCAGGCGCCGGTAGACGTCGTCTCGCAGCAGCGTGCGGTCGACGGCGGGTGTTCCCGTGGGAATCGGCATACCGCATATTGCACACAGGATTTCCCCAGAAAGCAATTCGGAATAGATCTGGTCGCGGACTGTTGCACGCAATACATTGCACATCAGAGCCAGCACCGGGCTGACTCGGCACAGGATCCGGGCCGGATGCTCCGCCCCGGAGAAGGAGAACCAAGGGCATCATGAGCACCAACGATCACGAGATCCGGAACGTCGTGCTGGTGCACGGCGCGTTCGCCGACGGCGCCGGTTGGCGCGGGGTCTACGACGATCTCACCGCGCGCGGCTTCAGCGTCGCGATCGTCCAGAACCCCCTGACGTCGTTCGAGGACGATGTCGCGGCGACCACGCGCGTGCTCGACCGGCAGGACGGCCCCGCCATCCTGGTCGGCCACTCGTGGGGCGGCACGGTCATCACCGAGGCGGGGGTGCACCCGAACGTCGCCGGCCTGGTCTACGTCTCGGCACTGGCCCCTGACGCCGGGCAGACCACCGGCCAGCAGTACGAGGGATTCGCGCCGACCCCCGACTTCGTGATCGAGGTCGGCGACGACGGATACGGCTTCCTCGACCCCGAGAAGTTCCAGGTCGGCTTCGCACACGACGCGAGCGACGCCGACGCCGCGTTCCTGCGTGACTCCCAGGTGCCGATCAACATGGCCGTGTTCGACGCGGCCGTGACGAACGCCGCGTGGCGCGAGAAGCCGACATGGGCCGTCATCGCCACCGAGGACCGCGCCTTCGACCGGGCGATGCTGCAGCACATGGCCCAGCGAGCCGGCGCCCAGGTCACCGAGGTCGCCGCGAGCCACGCGGTCTACCTCACGCAGGCGCGCGTCGTCGCCGACACCATCGTCACGGCCGCCCAGAACGCCGCGACGCGCTGACGCGCCGGGCCCTCCTCGGCGTGCGTTCAGCGACGGCGGGCGGTGAGTGAGAGCTCCGTGGCGCCGTAGCTGTTGTCGTCGGGGTTCACGGTGACGCCGGGCGGGACGAGGTCGTCGATGCGGTCGAGGACACCGTCGGCGAGTGCGACGCCCGCGGCCGGGAGTTGCGACTGCAGCTGCTCCATCGTCCGCGGCCCGATGATCGCGCTCGTCACGGCAGGGTGGCGGATCACGAACGCGATGGCGAGCTCGATCATGCTGAGGCCCGCCTCGTCGGCGATGTCGGCCAGCCTGGTGACGATCTCGAGCTTGCGCTGGTTCGCGGGATGGGTCATGTCGAAGCGGGCCGGCGGACGGGCGGAGGAGGTCGGGCTGGAGTCGCTGCGCCACCTGCCCGACAGCCATCCGCCGCCGAGCGGGCTGTAGGTGAGGATTCCCATGCCATGCCGCTGTGCGGTGGGCAGCACGTCCTCCTCGATGCCTCGGACGAGGACGGAGTACGGCGGCTGCTCGGTGCGGAACCGCTCGAGCCCGCGGTCGCGGGCGACCCACTGCGCCTCGACGATCTGGCTGGCCGCGTACGACGATGACCCGATGAGGCGGACTTTCCCCTGTCGCACCAGGTCACTGAGGGCGCCGAGCGTCTCCTCCACGTCCATGTCGGGACTGGGCCGGTGCACCTGGTAGAGGTCCAGGTAGTCGGTCTGCAGCCGGGTCAGGGAGGCTTCGACCTCAGAGATGATCCATCGGCGAGACCCGCCGCGGTGGTTGACCTCGTCGCCCATGGGCATGAAGAACTTCGTGGCGAGCACGACGTCGTCACGACGGCCCTTGAGTGCCTTGCCGACGATCTCCTCCGACTCGCCACCGGAGTACACGTCGGCGGTGTCGACGAAGTTGATCCCCGCGTCCAGGGCGGAATGGATGATGCGGATCGACTCGTCGTGGTCGGTGTTCCCCCACGCGCCGAACATCATGGTGCCCAGGCAGAGCGGACTGACAGCGACGCCGGAGCGCCCGAGCTTGCGGTATTCCATCGTTCTCCTCCGTGATGTCGTGGTCCGCACGCTACGCCCGACCGGCCGCGTGAGAGGGGCCCTGGCGTTACCTGGGACGACCGGTCCTCCCGCACCAGCGGGCAGCGGCGTGAACTGTTCTCGGGCCTCGCACCGGGGCCGCACCGACCCTCCTCACGAAGGACACCATGAAGGCCACGTTCATGTACGGCGCCCGCGACGTGCGCATCGAGACCATTGACGACCCGACCATCCAGCAGCCCACCGATGCGATCGTCCGGGTCACCCGAGCCTGCATCTGCGGCTCCGACCTGCACCCTTACCACTCCATGCCGCCCGGCTCCGAGGGAACCCCGATGGGCCACGAGTTCATCGGCGTCGTGGAGGACCTCGGCGCCGAGGTCACCACCCTGAGGAAGGGTGACTTCGTCGTCGCGCCCTTCGCTTTCCAGGACAACGCCTGCGTGTTCTGCCGAGAGGGGGTCCACACCTCGTGCGTCCACGGCGGCTGGTACGGCGCCGACGGCATCGGCGGCGGCCAGGCCGAAGCCGTCCGCGTCCCTCTCGCCGACGGCTCGCTCGTGAAGGTCCCCGGCGACACCGACGAGAAGCTGTTTCCCTCGCTGCTGTCGCTGTCGGACGTGTACCTCACCGGGTACCACGCGGCGCACATGGGCCGGGTCGAGGCCGGCAAGACGGTGACGGTGATCGGTGACGGCGCCGTGGGTCTGTCCGCCGTGCTCGCGTCGCAGCAGCTGGGCGCCGAGCGGATCATCCTGATGGGCCGCCACGCGTCGCGCACCGATCTCGGCCGCGAGTTCGGCGCCACGGATGTCGTCGCCGAGCGCGGCGACGAGGGCATCGCGCACGTGATGGAGCTCACCGACGGCGAGGGCAGCCACATCGTGCTCGAGGCCGTCGGCCACATGCCCGCCTACGAGCAGGCGTACGGGATCGTCCGCCCGGGCGGTGTGATCTCCCGCGTCGGGGTGCCGCAGTACGAGGACGCTCCGGTCGGGTTCGGATCACTGTTCGGCAAGAACGCCACCCTGACGGGCGGTCCGGCCCCGGTGCGCGCCTACCTCGAGCCGGCGATCCGGCAGGTTCTGAATGGAGTCATCGACCCGGGCAGGGTGTTCGATCACATCGTCGGCATCGACGACGTCCCCACCGGATACGCGGCGATGGACGCACGAGAGGTCTTGAAGGTCATGATCGCCTTCTGATCGCCCCGGCGGCGGCAGACCGCACCGCGGGCGGACAAGCCGATGGTCGTCACCGTCGAGGCGCGATCGCTGTCGGCGGTCAGCGGCCGGTCTGCGGGACGCCGTCGACGTGGCTCTGCCCCTGATCGGCCGCCCAAGACGCCAGCATCTTCAGGGCATCCGCCGACGGCGAACCGGCCGGGGCTGTGTAGACGTTCATCACCAGGCCGGGCTCGCTCGGCAGCTCCATCGACTCGAAGTTCAGGTCGAGGTCACCCACGACGGGATGGTGGAGGCGCTTCACGCCGCTGCGGTGGTACATCACATCGTGCGACGCCCACCGCTGGCGGAACAGCTCGCTCTGCGTCGAGAGCTCGCCGACGAGTCGGATCAGCTCCCGATCATGAGGGGCCCTGCCCGCCTCCAGCCGCAGCATGGCGGCGGCGTCGTTCGCGACCCGGTCGTAATCGCGCCAGAATCCGCGCGCCGCGGGATTCAAGTACGTGAAGCGGGTGGTGTTGACCGGCCGGTGCGGGTCGTCGAATACGGGGGCGTACAGGGCCCTGCCCATTCGATTGGCGGCGAGGATGTCGTGACGGCCGTTGCGCACCCACGCGGGCGCATCTGCCATAGCCTCCAGCACCTGCCGCACGGCCGGCCGCACCTCATGTGAGCTTCTCCCGCCCGCGCGATGCGGCGTCGGCCCGGCGGTGCGAGCCAGATCGAACAGGTACTGCCGCTCAGCGTCGTCGAGCATCAGCGTCCGTGCGAGCGCGTCCAGGACGCTGTCCGACGCTCCAGCGAGGTTCCCGCGTTCGAGCCGCACGTAGTAGTCCACCGACACCCCGGTCAGCATCGCGACCTCCTCGCGACGCAGCCCTGGCACGCGACGGTTGCCTCCATAGATCGGCAGCCCCGCCTGCTCAGGCGAGATACGCGCACGACGCGAGGACAGGAACTCCCGCACCTCGGATCGCACATCGCTCATGCTCCTCACGCTATGCCGACCGCGCCGACAGCGGGAGGCACTGCCGTTACCTCTCACGGGGTTGGGGGTGAATGACAGTGACTCTCACGGGATGGCACGCCGTGCCTACCGTGGGGGCATGACCACTTCGATCACCCTGAACAACGGCGTCGAGCTGCCCGCGATCGGCCTCGGCGTCTTCCAGACCCCTCCGGCCGAGACCGTCGATGCCGTCGCCGCGGCGCTGCGGACCGGATACCGTCACATCGACACCGCCGCCGCGTACGGCAACGAGCGCGAGGTGGGCCAGGGCATCCGCGAATCCGGAGTCGACCCCGCCGACGTCTTCCTCGAGACGAAGATCTGGATCAGCGACTACGGCTACGACGAGACGCTGCACGCCTTCGACAAGAGCGCGGGCAAGCTCGGCGTCGACCAGCTCGACCTGCTGATCCTGCACCAGCCGCTGCCGTCCGCGTTCGAGCGCACCATCGGCGCGTACCGGGCGCTCGAGAAGCTGCTCGCCGACGGCAGGGTGCGCGCGATCGGCGTGAGCAACTTCATGCCCGCGCACCTGACGCAGCTGCTCGAGCAGACCGAGGTCGTCCCCGCGGTGAACCAGATCGAGGTGCACCCGTACTTCCAGCAGAAGGACCTGCAGGAGCTGCACCGGGAGCACCGCATCCTCACGCAGGCGTGGTCGCCGATCGGCGGCATCACCTCGTACCGCGAGTCGGCCAGGCGCAGCTTCGACGAGCCCGTCATCCTCGCGATCGGCGAGAAGCACGGCCGCTCCGCCGCCCAGGTCATGCTGCGCTGGCACCTCCAGCACGGCATCCAGGTCATCCCGAAGTCCACCAAGCCCGAGCGGATCGCCGAGAACTTCGACATCTTCGACTTCGAGCTGACGGCCGACGAGGTCGCGCAGATCGACGCCCTCGACACGGGCGCGCGCGGTGGCCCCGACCCCGAGTCGATCACGCTCGAGACGTACGGCCGGCCGATCCCGGAGGCCTGACCAGGCGGGCGGGGCCGGCGCTCCCGCCCTCGCCCGCGCGGTTCGGTCGTGGAGGGGATGAAGCGGCGCGGCCGAGGCGCATCCCACGTGGGTGCACGGATCCGCAAAGGGCGGGGGCAGGATTTGAACCTGAGGATGTGGCGAGGTCGAGCGCGAATCCCGCCTGCAGCGGAGGTCGATCGCGGCGACCCGGAGCGGCACGCCAGAATCCCGGAGCAACAACGGAGGCCGGCCCGCTGATTCAGGGCCCGCCGAGCGGCGTGAGGGTCGCCAAGCCGCCAGCGCGGATCGGTGTAGGTGGAATCGGCCGCGAACGGCCGCGTCGCGCCCGGGTTCCCGGCCTCGAAACGACCCCCTGGTTCCGGACGCTCGCTGCAGGGATCATCGGCACCGCGACCGATGCGGCCATACGATGCACGGCCGCTGGTTCGAAGAAAGCATCATGACCGGTCGTCTTGCTCGTCAGGTTGAGGTTGCGACGCCGGCCAGAACGCCGCGTAGCGAGATGAGGACCCCTGCGTCACAGAGGCCCTCATCTCGGAGTGCGGTTCAGCGGAGGTAATGCGTCAGGTCGGCGATGGCGTGCCGGAAAGAGGCCTGGACGCCGCCGACCTTCTGGAGGGCGGTGATGGCCATCCAGTCGTGGATGAGGCCGATGTACTCGACGGTGGCGACCTCGACGCCCGCCTCCGACAGCCTGCGGCCGTAGGCGATGCCCTCGTCGCGCAGGGGGTCGTTCTCGGCGACCAGGATCACGGCCGGCGGAAGGCCCACGAGCTGATCGATGCCCGCCTTGAGCGGGGCCGCGTAGATCTCGTTGCGGGACTGCTCGTCGGGGGTGTACGTGTCCCAGCCGAAGGCCATGAAGTCCTTGGGCAGGAAGCGGCCGTCGGCGAAGTCCTGGTACGACTGCGACCCGAGATCGGAGTCGAGGGCGGGGAAGAGCAGCAGCTGCACCTTGATGTCGGGCACGTCGATCTCGGGGTGGTCCTTGACGTAGAGCGACAGCGCAGCGGTCAGGTCGCCGCCCACGCTGTTGCCCGCCACCGCGACCCGCGAGGCGTCGAGGCCGTTGCGGGCACCTTCGCGGCCGATCCACTTCAGCGCGGCGAGCGACTGCTGCAGCTGGATGGGGTAGATCGCGTCGGGGATCGGGGTGTACTCGACGAACACCACGGCGAAGCCGGTGCCCACCGAGAGGTCGCGGCTGAGGCCCTGGTGGTTGCCGAAGTCGCCGGCGATCCACACGCCGCCGTGGATGAAGAGGATCACGGGCAGGTCGCCCTGCGCGCCCTCGGGCCGCTGGATGTAGACCTTGACGGCGACGCCGTCGACCTCGATGTCCTTCTCCTCCACGGTCACGCCCGAGATGTCACGGTCGGCGGCGCCGACGACGCTCGCCAGCGTGGAGCGGACCTGGTTGCCCGGAAGCAGCCAGAACGGCGCGGCGTTCGCGTTGAGCTCGGCGAGGAAGGGACGGATGCCGGCGTCGATGCGGAGGTCGGTGGCGGCGTCGGGGATCTGGTCAGCGCTCATGTTCGTTTCCTTTCAGCTGGCCCCTGTGCGGGGCCTCGGATCCTGGGCCCGGACCTGATGGTCCGGGCTTCCCGGTCGCTCTCGGCCGGTGATTCAAGAGTCGTCGTCCCGCGACTTCACGCCCATCGAGCGGGCACCAGGATCCGCATGAGCGCAGCGTGGGGTTCTCCCCACGCCCATAGACTGAGCCGACGATGGAGGAGGTCGTGTGCGCATCCTGGTGGCCGAGGACCAGCCGCTGATCCGCGAGGGGATCGTCCGCCTGCTCGAGCAGGCCGGCATGACCGTCGAAGCGGTGCGGGATGCCGTCTCGCTGCGAGAGCGGGCAGAGGCGGATCCGCCCGACGTCGTGGTCACCGACATCCAGATGCCTCCCGGGATGGGCGACGACGGCCTCGAGGTCGCCCTGTCCCTCCGGCGCAGTCACCCGCAGGTCGGTGTCGTCGTGCTGTCGCAGTATCTGGACGATCGATACGCGCTGGATCTCGTGGGCGACCGTGCGGACGGCGTCGGGTACCTGCTGAAGGAGAAGATCGCGCGCGGCGAGGTGCTGGTCGACGCGGTGCGGCGCGTCGCCGACGGCGGCTCCGCGCTGGATCCGGACGTCGTCGCGCGGCTCGTGGGGCGCCGGCGCCCGGTCGATCCTCTGGCGTCACTCACCCCGCGCGAGCGGGAGACCCTCTCGCTGATGGCCGAGGGCCACTCCAACGCCGGCATCGCGCAGAAGCTGTTCGTGACGGTCCCCGCCGTGGAACGGCACGTCACCGGGATCTTCACGAAGCTCGGCCTCCAGCAGACCGAGTCGGGGCAGCACCGCCGTGTGCTCGCCGTGCTGCGCTACCTCGACGCCTGAGGCCCCTCCCCCGCCGGCGGCAGCGGGATCGTCGCGCGGATGCGCGTTCCCGCCCCCGGCGGGGAGTCGATCTCCACATCGCCCTCGAAGGCCCGCACGCGGTCGGTCATGCTGTGCAGGCCCGACCCGGCGCCGGCGAGATCGAGCCCGCCGATCCCGTCGTCCTCGATCTCCAGGACCAGCCGGTCGCCGAGCGAGATCTGCACCTCCACGTGGCCGGCCCGAGCGTGCTTGACGGCGTTGGTGAGCGCCTCCGCGACGAAGAAGTACGCGTTCGACTCCAGCAGCGGCGTCAGCCGCCGGCCGCCCAGGTCACCGGAGATCGTCACGGGGAACGGGCAGCGATCGGCCTGCGAGCGCACCGCCGCGACCAGGCCCCGCGACGTCAGGATCGGCGGATGGATGCCCGCGGTCAGCTCGCGCAGCTCATCGATGGCGCCCTGCGCGTCGTCGACGATGCCATCCAGAAGCTCGCGCGTGTCGTCGCGCTGAGCGCCGAGGGTCTCCTGCAGCAGCCGGGCCTGCAGCGCCACGGCCACCAGCCGCTGCTGCGCCCCGTCGTGCAGATCGCGGACGATCTGGCTGCGCGCCTCGGCGATGTTCTCCATCAACCGCAGGTGCGCCCGTCGAAGCTCCGCCCGGCGCATCTCGGCGCGCTTCCGCTCGCGCCGCTGGCGCTCCAGCTCACGGCGCTCGCTCACATCCACGAACGAGTGGATGACGCCGCGTCCGGCGGGAAGGTCGATCGGCGCGGACGACCATTCGATCGGCGCGAACGTCCCGTCCGTCCTGCGCAGCCATTCCTCGCCATGCACGGGCTCCCCCGTGTGCAGCGGCGCCAGCATCGGGCACTCGGATACGGGGTAGGGCGAGCCGTCGGGACGGGTCGCATGCATCAGCGTGTGGCTGTCGTGACCGATGACGTCTGCGCTGCTCCGGTAGCCCAGGACGGCCAGCGCCGCCTCGTTGACGTAGAGGACGGCGCCGTCTGCTCCGACGACCCAGATCGGCTGCGGCGTGGCCGAGAGGATCGCGGGGATCAGCGCCTCCGCCGCGGAGGACTCAGAAGCCTCGGTCACGACAGGCGCCGTGGGGTTTTCCACATGGTGCCGAGCCTACGACTCCACGAGAGTGGATCCATGTCCCATCGCATCGCCGTCGTCGACGACGACGCGCGCTTCCGCCGCGTCGTCAGACTCCTGCTGACACGACGCGGGTACACGGTGGTCGGCGAGGCGGGCGATATCGCCGCGGCCCTCGCGCTCGTCGATGCGATCCATCCGCAATCCCTCCTGGCGGACTGGCACCTGCCCGACGGGGACGCCCCGCTGCTGCTGGCGTGCCTGGCCGAGCGCACCGATCCCCCGCGCATCCTCCTGACCTCGTCGGATGCCCAGGCCGGCGCCGGGCTCGCCACAGCAGTGCCGTTCGTACCGAAGGAACGGCTCGCCGACGTCGATCTCGCCAGGTTCCTGTAGGCCACGCGCGCGCCGACCCACTGCCGACCCCACGGCGACGCCGACGGATCCTGGATAGGCGATCGTCGCGTTCCTGCCCGACAAGTGGGACTGCGAGGAGGAGTACCGCCTCATCTTCGAGCGCCCGTCTCCGTCCCCTGACAACAGATACGAGTTTTATCGTATGTATGATGATCGTCGCGGCCGCGTCCGGCGGTCCGTCATCCAAGGCGACAGGAGACCACCACATGACGCGCTACGTCCTCACGGGCACTTCGGGCAACCTGGGTTCCCGCATCCTCCGCAGCGTGATCGCGCGCGGTGAGATCCGGCCGTCCGACGTCGTGATCTCGACATCCAGCCCACGCTCCGTGCCCTCTTCGGTGCGAGACCGGGGATTCGAGGTGCGCCGCGGCGACTACGCCGATCCGGCCTCGCTGCGCACCGCCTTCGACGGCGCCGACGTCGTCTTCGTGATGTCGCACCCGGATCCGGGAACCCGCCGGGTCGCCCTTCACCGCAATGCGTTCGAGGCCGCATGGGCCGCGGGGGCCACCGTGGTCTACTCGAGCATGATGCTGGGCGGCGAGGCGGGCACCGACACGGTGATCGGGATCCAGCAGGGCCACGCCCAGACGATGCGCTACCTGTACGAGAACGACGGCGATCACATCATCGTCCGTCAGGGCATCTACGCCGAGGCGTGGGGTCACTATGCCGGATTCCCGCGACGAGGCGCGGGCGGTCGCGTCGAGTGGGTCGTGCCGCGTGACATCGCGGTGGCCTGGACCGCGCTGGACGAGCTCGGCGAAGGCAATGCCGCCCTCCTCGCCCGCTATGGGGACTACGTCGGGAACACGCTGCGCCTCACAGGCCCCCGAGCGACGAAGATCAGCGAGATCGCGGAGCACGTCGCGGCGCTCACCGGGCGCGAGATCGTCGTCACCGAGCTGGGCATCCGCGGATCCGACTCGTGGAACCTCATGTACCAGGGCCTGGCCGCTGGCGAAGGCTCCGTCGTCGACCCGCTGCTCGGTGAACTGCTGGGGCGCGCCCCGCGCGGCATCGAGGAGCTGCCCGACCACCTCTTCCGCGTCGCCTGACGCGGCGCGGGGTGGGGCGATGCCTAGGATCGAGGCAGCGGATCCTGACGAGAGGGAGCACGTGACCGAAGCGAAAGAGCAGCCCGCCGCGGACACGCTGGAGTTGGGCACGCTGTTCGCCGCGCTCGCCGACCCGCACCGCCGATCGATCGTTGGCGACCTGCTGGACGAACCCGCCGGCGCACGACGCAAGTGCTCGAGCTTCGGGATCGGCGTCGCGCGGTCGACCATGACCCACCACTTCAAGGTGCTGCGGGAGGCTGGGCTGATCTCCCAGTACGACTTCGGCAATCGCGCCGAGATCAGCCTGCGCCGCGCGGAGGTGGACGCCCGCTTCCCGGGACTGCTGGAGCTGGTGTCTGCCGACCGCGCTCGCTGAGCCACGCCGCATGAGCAGAGCGTCTGGATCGCGAAGCTGAGAGAAGCGCACCTCCGCTCACCGCCCACATCGTGCTCGGCCCCACCAGAGAACGAGAGTTTCTTCCGACCACCGCGCCAGATCAGCGCTGACTAGTGGGCAGCGCACCCGGCCCCTGTCCGATGCACGAGCCGCGCGGGAACTGGATCGTTTTCCGAGCCGCTCGATCTCCACCTCTGCGGATGGGTGCCGTGGGGCGCCCCCTCCCGGGGTCAGGGTTCGAGGACGATCTTGCCGCCGGGATGGCCGTCGTCGCTGATCCGGTGCGCTTCGGCTGCCTGGTCCAGCGGCAGGGTGTGCGCCACGCTGACCGTCACGTTTCCACGGGCGATGCCGTCGAGCACCGACGTGATGGCGGCGAGGTTGTGACCGCTTCCGTCGTCGGCGCTGAAACGCACCCCGAGGCCGTGGGCGGCCGGATCGGCGATCGTGATGATCCGCTCGGTGCCCCCACGCAACGCGATCGCGTCCGGCAGCGCTCCCTTGCCGGCGACGTCGAACACGGCGTCCACTCTCGGCGTGATGGAGCGAATCCGCTCGGCGAGGCCGGCGCCGTACTCGATGGCGTCCGCGCCGAGCGCGCGGACGCCATGAAGGTTGGCGGCACCGGCCGTCCCGATGACGTGCGCGCCGAGTTCGACCGCGAGTTGCGTGGCGATCGCGCCGACCGCGCCGCTCGCGCCGTTGATCAACAGCGTCTCCCCGGCGGTGACGGCCAGCTCGCCGAGGACACGCGACGCGGTGTCGGTGGCGATCGGAACCGCCACAGCCTGGCTGAAGGAGACGCCCTCGGGGATGCTCACGTAGTCGTCGCTGACGACGTACTCCGCATAGGAGCCGGTGCTGCCTGTGGCCCAGCCGACGACCCGATCGCCGACTTCGACACCGATCACGTCGTCGCCGAGCTGTCTGATGGTGCCGGCGAATTCCAGGCCGAGCACCGCAGGCAGTGGCGTGGGGAACACGGCGTTGAAGGCGCCGGAGCGGATCCGGCTGTCCATGGGGTTCACGCCGACGGCGTGAACGCGAACGAGCACCTGTCCTGCTCCGGGCCGCGGGGTGGGGGCCTCGGCGGCGTGCAGGACGTCGGGGCCACCGAATTCGGCGATGCTGACGGTCTTCATGATTCCTCTGGTTGTGCTTTGAGCCCCGACGCGACTGACGCAAGGGGAGGTGGTTCTGAGGCGGCGCGGTACGCGCTCAGCCGAAGAGTTCGGTGAGGCTGTCGGCGAGTTGGGTCGTCCAGGTGAGTTCCGTGGCTTCGCGGATGCCCTGCCAGTGCGCCTCCTTGCTGGGTCCGACGATCGGCGCGGTGACCACGGAATGGTTGACGAGCCACGCCTGCGCAAGCCCTGCAGAGCTGACCCCGTGCTCGACTGCGATCCGGTCGAACGCCCGAATCTTGCGCATCATGGCGGGGTCATCGAGCAGGACATCTGCGCGGGAGGCGACGCTGGCACGGCTACCGGGGGCGGGTCGCTCACCGTTGCTGTAGCGGCCGGCGAGCACGCCGTTGGCCACCGGTGAGTAGGGCGTGTAGGCCAGGCTTTCGGACCGCACCAGCGGCAGGACCTCTGCATCGTCGGCTCGTACGACCAACGAGTACTGGTTCTGCACCACCTCAGGGCGCGCAAGACCAAGCCGGTAGCAAGAACCGGCCGAACTGGTCTCGACGCCCAGCGGCAGTCGCGGCAACCCAAGTCATATGACCCTCTCCTCAATGCGAGTACGAAATCCGAACTGACTCACATCGCCACACTAACAGAGAGAGTTCGCTGAACGAACCGACCTCAGACGGCAGGGGACATACGCCGGTCAGAGGGCGCGTGCAGTCGACGCTCTGCCGAGCCGGCGTCATCGTGGGTGGTCACGGAGCGGCGTGCTCTCGCACGGGTCCGAGCGCGTGGGCGCGAGAGGGGTCGAGGCGTCGCGGCCTCAGCGCGCGGCGCCCACCACGGGGGTCGCGTGCCGCTCGCCCCACTTGCGCAGCTCGATGAGAACCGGGGCGATCTCCTCACCGGCATCGGTCAGGAAGTACTCGTCGCGAGGCGGGTGCTCGGAGTAGCGACGCCGCTCGACCAGCCCCGCCTCCTCCAGCTTCCGGAGACGGAGCGCGAGCGTCTCCCGCGGGGCGCCCGTGTTGACCTGAATGTCGTTGAAGCGGCGGCATCCGAACCCGAGTTCCCGCAGCACCAGGAGCGACCACCGCTCGCCCACGATGTGCAGCGCGTCCGCGATCGAGCACACCCGCGGCGCGCCCAGATTCGTCGGTTCGTTTCGCTGACTCACACGCCTACTGTACGCGCCCCCCGTCCGGACGATCCATCCTCAGCTAGGAAGCTAGATCGGAGTCCAGACCGGAGGCGGCCTCGCGAGGCAAAGGGAAAGGCCCGGAATCCGTTGGATTTCCGGGCCTTCTTTGTTGCGGGGACAGGATTTGAACCTGCGACCTCTGGGTTATGAGCCCAGCGAGCTACCGAGCTGCTCCACCCCGCGGCACCGACTCTCAGTCGAGAGTCATCCTTCGGAAAAGCTCTGATCAGGTTGAGTTTCCTCGATCGAGCTTCCTGCAATGTTCTTATCAGTGTAGCGGATCGCTCGGGGCACCTGGGCGGGGCTCGGGAAGACTTCGCGCCGAGTTTCCGCCGACCGATCAAGTCTGTCGAGCTGTCCGAACCCGATGTCCCTGCTACAGGCGGATGAGAACCCACGCCCACCCTCCAAACCCTAGTCCTCTACCCAGGTCGATCGGTCGGAAACCGCGGTCGAAGGTGGTTCCGGCGGGCGGCACCTGATGGTGGTATGGATCGTGCACGGCCAGCGCCGGGACATCAGGAGTTGCGAGCAGATGTTTCGCGCTCGGCGTGCGGGTTCTACCCCTGCGGATCGTCGTGCTGATCCTGACCTCCCCTTGTGGCTGCGACCGTGGTCTCCATCGCGGGGAGCATCGGCTTCATCGGGCTGGTCGGCCCCCACGTCGCGCGGCTGCTCGTCGGCGAGGAGCACCGCTTCTTCATCCCGGCTTCCCTTCTGACGGGCGCGATCGTCCTCTGCGGATCCTCGCTTGCCGGGAGGCTGCTCGTTCCCGGCGTCCTGCTTCCTGTCGGGATCGTCACCGCGGTCGTCGGTGTTCCCATCTTCCTCACTCTGATCCTGTCGCGCCGGAGCCCGGCATGGGCATGATCACCATGCACGTCGAGGGAGTGAGCGCCGCGTACGCCGGACGAGCCGCCGTCCGAGACGTGACGCTCCCGCCGCTGCGCAGCGGTGAGACTGTGGCGGTGATCGGTCCGGATGGCGCGGGCAAGTCGACCTTCCTGCGTCGGCTGGCCGGCTTCCAACGCGGCGCGGGCGACGTGGACGTCCGCGACGACGACAAGTCGGTGCCTCACGGCAACCGGATCCTGTATCTGCCGCAGGATCCCCCTCCTCGAAGTGGGGTCACCGTGTTCGACGTGCTCGAGGTCGCGGCGAGACTGCGACGAGGGACGGCACCCTGGATCGACGAGACCGGGATCGCACTCGTGCTCGCCGAGCTCGAGATCGAGATCGATCATCTCGCCGGACGTCGTCTGTCCGAGCTGTCCGGGGGGCAACGGCAACTCGTCGCTCTCGGGCAGGCCATCGTCCGGCGCCCCGATGTGCTGCTGCTCGACGAGCCGACAAGCAGCCTCGATCTGCGCAATCAGCTCGACGTCCTGCACACGATGGTCCGTACCGCGCGTGAGCAGCCCGCGATCGTCGTGGCGGTGGTCCACGATCTGGGGCTTGCCGCCCGGTTCGCCGACCGGGTCGTCACTCTGAGAGACGGACGGGTGCACTCGACCGGCACGCCGACGGAGGTGATCACGGCTGAGATGCTCGAGGAGGTCTACCGCGTCGAAGGGAGCGTGCACATCTCTGAGGATGGAGCTCTGAGCGTCGCCGTCGCTCGCAGTCTGCCTCGATCCACGGAGGACCTGCGCGGATGACCACCGACTACGACATCGCGGTGATCGGGCTCGGAGCCGTCGGGGCGATGGCGGCATGGCGTGCGGCTGCGGCCGGTGCGCGTGTGATCGGCTTCGAGCAGTTCCAGCCGGGCCACGCCCACGGCTCCTCGCACGGCGGCACTCGCATCTTCCGTCGCACGCTCTTCGAAGGCGTGGACTACGTACCCCTCATCGATGCATCCAAAGCGCTGTGGCTCGAGCTCGAGCGCGAAACGAGACGGACTCTCTTCACGCGAACAGGCGGTCTCGTGATCGGACCTCACGATGAAGAGGTGGTCAGGCTCGCCCTCGTCTCCGCGGAGGCGGGAGGCTTCGAACACGCGGTCCTCGACAGCGACGAACTCGCCTCTCGATACCCGCAGCATACGCCGACGCCAGGGCACGTCGCCGTATTCGAGCCAGGGGCCGGCGTTCTGGATCCGGAAGCGAGCATCCGCGCCGCCGTCGCCCTCGCTCGCGAACTGGGCGGCGCACTCATCTCCGGTGAGCGAGTCGCACGTGTCGACGGTTCCGGCGCCGACGCGGTGATCACGACGGCCCGGGGCGATACCGTGCGTGCACGACGGGCGATCGTCGCCTCAGGCGCATGGATCGGCGAGATGGTGCCGCAGCTTCGCCTTGCGCTGAGCATCCAGCGGTCGTCTCACGTCTGGTTCCGGGGAGCCGACATGTCGTCTTTCGGGGTGCAGCGCTTCCCGGTGTTCGTGCGGGAGGGCGGTGGTTTCGATTTGTGGGGGATCCCTGATGTCTCCGCATCCGGAGTCAAGATCGGTGCAGGCGCAAGCGCACCGAAACCAGCACTCGCCAGTCCCGGCGAGAACGTGCGCACCATCGACATGCGTGACACAGCCCCGGCTGAATCCGCTTGCTCGCAGGGCATTCGCGGTCTCGTCGCCCGAGCTATCCGGGCGTCCGCGTGCATGAACTCCCGGACCCCCGATGGCGACTTCATCTTGGGCGTGCATCCGGCAGCACCTGCGCTCGTGCTGGCGGGCGGCTTCTCAGGGCACGGGTTCAAGCACGCCACGGGAAGCGCGCAGCTCTGCGTCGATCTCGCGCTCGAAGGTGCCAGCCGCATCCCCAACGAGCGCTTCCACCCAACGAGATTCGACGGTTCGCTCGACGAGGACCTGAATGGTGGTAGCGTCCTGTGATCGCCGCGGCGGGCTGGATCCCGTCGCCGACGCCGACCAGGAAAGCTCAAGCGCTCTTGGGTCCCCGGCCCCGTGACATCGCGGCCCGCGCATCAGTCTCCGACGAGAAAAGGGATCGCGAGCTCAAGGACCGCATCCCGGGCGCCCAGGCTCCCCGCGTGATCGCGATCCCCGAGTCCGGCAAAGGATGCGCGGGGCATCCGGTCGGCGGCCTCGCGAGAGGCCGATGCGCGCGACTCGTCGCGATCGCCCGCAAGGAGCAGGGTCGGCGTCGTCATCTTCGTGAGGCGCGTCGGGGCCAGGCCGTTGTCGGAGTCGATCGCCAGCAACAGCGCCGACATCGCGGCGGGGTCGTTCCGTCGGAATGCGGCAGCAGTCTGCGCATCGAGTGCACCTCCTTGCGCTCGTGCCCAGCGACCGACGAACTCTGTCATCCCCCCGTGTTCGATCGCGGCGTGCCAGTCGGGGAAGAACACGTCGGCCGGACCCCCCGCCGTACTCCGGTAGGTGCCCGCCAGCGAGACGAACGACCGGATGCGGTCCGCGTGCCGATCGAGCAGGCCGAAGCCGACGCGCGCGCCCAGTGAGTATCCGAGATAGTGGGCCGAGGCGACGCCGAGCTGATCGAGGACCGCGACCGGATCGGAGGCGAGGCGATCGGCCCCGTAGCTCGTGGTATCTGCGGGCTTTCCGCTGCGGCCGTGACCACGCAGATCGATGGTGATGACCCGGAATCGGTCCGCGAGGGCGTCGACGTAGCCCGATCCTCGCCAGACGACCTGCGACAGGCCCGCCCCGTGCACCAGCAGGAGAGGCGCGCCGTGGCCGACGACATGGTAGGCGACGGGTACCCCATCCGGGGCGACTGCCACGCCTCGCTCTTGCTGCGCTCGACTCACGGCTACGAGACTACCGACGGACTAGTTGACTAGGGCAACAATCTCCTTATAGTTGATTCTGATCAACATCAGGCAGCGAGGACAGAGCATGACATCTGACGACGAATCGTCGCGGCAGCAGCACGCAGACCCGGGCACTGGGAGCGCGCCCCGCACGCGCAGCGCGCGGGAGGTGCTCACCGCGATCTCTGGCCTGATCGCCGGAATGTTCGTGGCGCTCATCTCGAGCACGGTGGTCTCCCCGTCCCTCCCCGTGATCGTGCACGACCTCGACGGCGATCAGTCGGCGTTCACCTGGATCGTGACAGTGAGCATGCTCGCGCTCATCCTGATCCAGAAGACACTCCACCTGCCCAAGCGCGCTCCGCGCCCGGTGAAGATCGACTACCTCGGTTCCACGCTCATCGCGGCCGGTGTCATCCTGCTGCTGCTGTGGGTCAGCCTCGCCGGCACCACCGATGCCGTCGCCGCGGGATCGAAGTTCTTCGAGTGGGTGTCCGTCGAGAGCGCGTGGATGGTCGGCGGCTCGCTCGTCGCTCTGGTGCTCGCCGTGATCGTCGAGCTGAAGGTCTCCGAGCCGATCATTCCCCTGCAGTTGTTCAAGGACCGCACCTTCACGCTCGCGGTGATCAGCTCGATCGCGATCGGGGTGGCGATGTTCGGCACGAGTATCTTCCTGAGCCAGTACATGCAGCTCGCCCGCGGCGCGAATCCGACCCAATCGGGCCTCATGACGCTGCCGATGATCATCGGGCAGATGGGCGGTGGCATCGTGGTGGGTCAGCTCATCAGCCGCTACGGCAAGTGGAAGGGGTACGTCGTGGCCGGCGGGATCCTCACCATCGCCGGTCTCGGCCTGATGGGCACGATCAGCTACGACACGAACTTCGCGCTCGTCTCGATCTACATGTTCCTGCTCGGCCTCGGCGTGGGCCTGGTGATGCAGAACGTCGTGCTCGCGGTGCAGAACTCTGTGGCAGCGAAGGACATGGGCGCCGCCAGCGCGGGAGTGACGTTCTTCCGCACCCTCGGCGGCACCCTCGGCGTCACGGCCCTCGGCGCTGTGCTCGCGCAGCGGATCCCCGATCTGCTGCGCGACGGACTCGCCAAGCTCACCCCGGAGCAGCTCGCCGCGAATGCGAACGAGCTGCAGGCGATGCAGAGCGGCACTCTTCCGTCGGTGTCGGAGATGGACCCCACGGATCCGATCCGCGTTGTCATCGAGAGCGCCTACGGGCAGGGGATCGCAGAGATGTTCCTGGTCGCCGTGCCACTCGCCGTGATCGCGCTCATCGCGATTGCGTTCCTCCCGAACAAGCAGCTGTCTCAGAAGACGGGCGCAGAACGTCTCGCCCAGGAGGCGGAGAGCGGTGCCATCAACCTCGCCGGGGCGATGACAGGCAACGACTCGCCGGAGGCAATCGAGGCGGAGTTCACGCTCACCGCGTCGATTCCCGTAGCCGAGCGCCCAGACGACACGACCCAGCACAGACTGAGAACGCAGGACTGACGGCCATGTCCGAGAGCGCCGCGGCGACATCCGTCGAGGGATCGCCGGAGGATGTGCTCGCCCCGGAGACCGAAGAGGCGATCGTGGAGCTGGAGCAGCAGTTCGCGCTCCTGTTCCAGCGCATCCGCAGTCGGTGGAAGGACGCCGCCCAGCAGGTGCATCCCGATCTGTCTCCGACTGGATACAAGGTGCTCTCAACCCTGGCGTGGGGCGGCGCGTCGACCGCGACGCAGCTGTCCGAACTGCTGGCCATCGACAAGAGCGTGCTGAGCCGTCAGCTCGTGTCCCTTCAACAGCTCGGCCTGATCGAACGGCATGCCGACGAGGACGACGGCCGTGTGCGAGTGCTCGCGGCCAGCGCTGCGGCGATCGCCGCGGTGAGCTCCCTGCGGCGATCGCGAGACGCCGAGCTGCGCCGGGAGCTCGCATCTTGGCCGCACGAGGACGTCTCGCGGCTCGCCCAGCTGCTCAAACGGCTCGCGACGCTCGCCTGAGTCGGCCCCGCTCGGGCGCCGGCGTGCGCGACCTGGCGACCTCCGTCTCAGGTGCCTCGCACGGCGCCTTCACCCAGGTCATCTGAGGCGAGAGACGAGACGCGTCACTCCGGAGAACCGGCAGTTCAGTCATCGACAGTAATACCGAATCGCTCGGCGAAGAGCGGCGTCAGCTCCCCCACCTGCATGCCGGTCATCGTGGTGCCGCGCAGGTCATCCAGACCCGCGAGGGATCGCAGCTCGGCCCCGCGGAGGTCGACATGTGCGAGCTTGGCGCGGCTCGTGTCGAGGGTCGAGACGCTGCTGGACACGAACGCGAGGCGCGACACGCGCGCCCCACCGAGGTCGAGTTCGTCGATGGTGCAGTTCGTGAAGAGCACATCGGTCAGCTCTGCGCCGCGCAGATTGATGTACCCCAGCTTGCTGTTGCTGATGTGCACCGCGTGCAGGTCGGCGTTGTAGAGCTCGGCCGAGCCGATCCGCGAGTGATCGATCGAGACCTCCTGCCACCGAGATCGCGGAGCCGTGAGGATCGGCGCGTTGAGCCGATCGATCGTCGTATCGGCGAACTCCGCCGACGTAAGCCCTACTTCGTGCGCAGCCACATCGGACAGCGCGCAGTCGACGAACGACGCGCCACGAAGATCCCACCCGCTGACGTCGATACCGACGTAGCGCAGCGCCTCGAACCGGCCGTGCGCGACGAGACGATCGCTGTCGCCATCCTTGTAGTCGATCACCCTGATGGGGTCGATACGGGGCGGGTGAGTCGTCGTTCTCCTGGCCATACATCCTCTGCAGTTCGTTGCGGTTGATTCCATGCGCTTCCCGCGCCCTGGGCACTGTTAGCTCGCGGCCTCGCGGACTCGCTTCAGCGCGGTCGCCCAAGATACGAGTTCGTCGAGCGTGTCGTTGACCAGCGGTTCGAAGAACGGCCGAGGAGAGAACTCCACATAGTCCTTGAAGTCGTCGGCCAGGGTGAGACCGGGGCTGGTGCGCACGGTCGCCATGCTCAGTTCGGCGGCGATCAGACGCAGATTCTCGACGGCGCGGACACCGCCCGTGGACCCGTAGCTCACGAAGCCCGCGGCCTTGTCCGCCCATTCATGGAAGAGATAGTCGATCGCGTTCGTCAGCGCCGGCGGTGCAGCGTGGTTGTATTCGGGGGTCACGAACAGGTAGCCGTCGAACGGCGAGATGACGGCTGACCATGCCTTCGTGTGCTCGTTTGCGTACGTTCCGAACGACGGCGGCAGAGGCTCGTCCAATAACGGCAGCCCCTGCTCGGCGATATCGATGAGCGCGTACTCTGCGTCGGAGCGCGACGACGCGATCGCATGCGCCCACTCAGCGACGGCGCGGGACTGCCGGTTCGGCCCGGTGCTGCCTGTGATGATCGCGATCGTCGGCATGCGACCCCCTCTCAAACGATGCGGCGCGGTCAGAAGTAGACACGTGTCTAGATACATGTCTATCACTATTCACATCATCTGGCGCCCGTCGACACGGAGATAGGCACGCAGGCTATGCCGTTTCTCAGGGGGCGGATCGCGTCGGCTGCCGCCGAAGCAGTGACCACCATTCCTCGACGAGTGCGTCGATCAGAGTGGAGCGGTCGAAGGGGAGCGCATCCCGGTTATGGAAGAAGCAGGCGCGATCGAGCTGCATGAACAGCAACCCCACTCGCGCTCGCACCACCTCGACGTCGTGTCCCTGCCAGCGGTTCGACAAGTTGGGCAGCGCGTGTACCGCGTGCTGGTTCATCGCGATCCACGTGGGTGTCGAGGCCGCATCGAGCGTGAGGACCTGCTCAGACACCTCGACGGCGTCCGCCGACGCCTGCCAGAAGGACACTGCGTCGTCGACCCACTGCCGGAGAGCGTCCCGTTCGGGGACGCCGCACAGTGCGTCGAGCCGGGCGAGAAGCTCGTCCATGGAGGGGCGCACGTCGTACCGAAGAGCCGCGGACAGCGCCTCGAGCTTGTTCCGGAAGTGGAGGTAGTAGGTCGCCCGGCTCACGCCCGCACGCGTCGCGATCGCGTCGACGGAGAGAGCGTCGTAGCCGACCTCCAGGGCCTCCGCGCGCGCCGCGAGCGCGATCCTCCGGCGAGTGCGGTCTCGGGCCGACTCGCGACGTGGCTGTGGCATGGTGACGCTCGGCCTCTCGTTCCGCGTCGCTGTCCACCGACCCTGTGCACGCCGCCGCGACGGCGACGGCGACGGCGACGGCGACCAGCGCGAGTCTACCGACTCGCGTCCACGGCCTCCGCGAAACGCGGCAGGGTTTCATCACCTGTGAGTCTCGTCACACGTCGGATCGCGGTGCCGCTTCGGCGAGCATCGCGGGGATGCCGTCCACGCGGCGCAGGCCGCCGACCGCCCAGAAGTCCTGCCAGACGCGCTCGATGATGCGCCAGCCGCCGGGGCGCCGCACGAGGCTGTCGATGTACGCGCCGTGCACCTGGAACAGCACGGGCGTGCCGTCCGCGCCGTCGAGCCCGGTGGGGTGGATCGTCTTCGACTTGACGTTCGCCCGCTCGCCGTCGGGGTCGAAGTCGATCCGGACGTCGACACAGATGTGGAAGACGTAGGGGAACAGCCGGCCCGTGATGAAGTCGCCTTCGCGCGCCTCCGCCCACGTCGTGCGCTCGCCGCCCGATGCCGTCCAGTCGAACACCGTGTCGGGTTCGAAGACGCCCTCCAGCACGCGGAGCTCGCGGTCATCGACGGCGTGTACGTAGCGGGCGTAGATGTCCTGGATCTCGAGGCGGTCCGAGATCTCCTGCAGCGACAGCATCGATGATCCTTTCAGAGGACGGCGAGGCCGCCGTCGACGCTCAGAAGTGTGCCCACGATGTATGCCGCGGCGTCGGATGCGAGGAACAGGATCGCCTGAGCGACCTCGTCCGGGGATCCGATGCGACCGATCGGCGCCGTGGATTCCAGGGACGACCGGATGCCGGGATCAGCGATGACCGGCGTGAGCATCGGCGTCTCGATGAAGCCGGGGGCGACGGCGTTGACCCGGATCCCCGACGCGATCAGGTCGAGCGCCGCCGCCTTCGTCAGGCCGGCGACGCCGTGCTTGCTCGCGATGTAGGCGGGCATGCCCGGGGCGGCGACGAGAGACTGGATCGAGGCGGTGTTCACGATCGCGGTACCGCCGGCGGCCCGCAGCGCCGGTACTTCGGCGCGCATGCACAGGAAGGTGCCGGTGAGGTTGGTGTCGATCAACTGACGCCAGTCGTCGACGTCGATGTCCTCGAAGGCGCCCCCGATCGCCGACGGGATGCCGGCGTTGTTCACCGCGATGTGCAGCCCACCGTACGCGTCGACAGCTGCCGTGACCATGTCGCCGACAGAATCCGGATCGGTGACGTCGACCGTGGCCGCTGTCGCCTCGCCGCCGTGATCGCGGATCCCCTCGGACGCTGCGAAAACGCGCTCCCGATCGCGGTCCGCCAGCACGACGCTGGCCCCCTCGCCCGCGAAAGCCCGCGCGGTCGCCAGTCCGATGCCTCCGGCGGCGCCGGTGACCAGGACCACGCGCCCGTCGAAACGGCTCCTGCGCGACCTCTCGCTCATGCCGCGGCCAGGTAGAGGTCGGTGATCGCCTCGGGGGTCGCGCGCAGTGAAGCCGCGTCCTGCTCGAGTGCGACGCGACCGCGTGCGAGCACGACCGCCCGGTCCACCATCGCGAGCGCCACGGGCACGTGCTGCTCGACGATGAGCACGGTCGCCCCCTCGTCCGCCGCGGCGCGCAGCGCCGACAGGAGACGCCGCACGATCAGCGGTGCGAGCCCGAGCGAGAGCTCGTCGGCGAGCACGACCTTCGGACGCGACGCGAGGATCCGCGCCACCGCGAGCATCTGCTGCTGTCCGCCGGAGAGCAGACCCGCGCGCCGGTCGAGGTGGTCGCGCAGCTCGGGGAAGTGCGCGAGGGCGTCGTCCACGCGTCCCTGCCCCAGCCGCAGGTTGTCGCGCACCGTCAGCGGCGCGAAGATGCCGCGGTCGTCGGTGAGCAGTGCGAGTCCCACGCGGGCCGCCTTGTAGAGCGAACCCGGATGCGGCGCGCCGCCCAGCATGATGGAACCCGCGAGCGGCCGTTGCACCCCGGCCAGCGTCATCAGTGAGGTGGTCTTGCCGGTGCCGTTGGCGCCGAACAGCCCGACCATCTCCCCCGCACGCAGCTCGAGATCCAGTCCACGCACAATCGGCTGCCCGTGATACCCCGCGTCCAGTCCTGTCGCGCGCAACAGCACCTCGTCACTCGCTACCGTCATGCCGATCGTCCTTCCTGCACCAGTTCCGCGCCGTCTTTCGTGTCCGCGGAGTCGTCATCGTTAGCCCCGAGGTAGGCCGCGATCACTGCGGGATCGTTGCGCACCTCCTGCGGCGTGCCGCGGGCGATGATGCGCCCGAAGTCCATCGCCACGATCGTGTCGGAGACGCCCATGACGAGCTCGACATCGTGTTCGATGATGAGCACCGCGATTCCCCAGTCCTTCGCCAGCGATCGCACGAGCTGCCGCAACTCGCCGCGTTCTTCCGAGCCCAATCCCGCCGCGGGCTCGTCGAGCAGCAGCACACGCGGGCGGGATGCCAGAGCCCGCGCGATCGCGAGCAGGCGCCGCTCCCCGTAGGAGAGGTCTCCCGGGGCGTCGCGCAACCGGGGTTCGAGGCCGAATGTCTTCACCGCGGCGCGGGCGGCCGCCGTCAGACGCGGCCTGCCCGGCAGGATGCCGGCGATCGCCGTCTCGTACCAGCGGTTGCGCTCGGACGCGACCAGCAGGTTGTCGAGCACCGACAGGTCCTCGAACAGCTCCAGCGCCTGGAACGAGCGGCCGACTCCAGCGCGCGCACGCGCGGCCGGCGTCAGCGTCTTCAGTTCGCGGTCGTCGAGCAGGATCTCGCACGACTCGGGGCGGTTGTATCCGGTGATCGCGTCGACGAGCGTCGTCTTGCCCGCCCCGTTCGGCCCGATCACCCCGAGCACCTCGCCCGCCTTGACGTCCACATCGACGTCGTGCAGCACGCGGTTGCCGCCAAAAGCGACGTTCAACCTGCGCACCCGCAGGGTCGCGGGCTCCACGCGATCCGCGGCGACCTCGCCCAGATCGATCGGCGACGCCGGTCGCTCGAACCGACGGATGCGCCGCCATATCCGCGAGAAGTCGCGCTGCAGGTTGGCGGCGATGCCGCTGGGCGCGGTGACCACCGTCACCAGCAGCAGCAGGCCGCCGATGAGGTTGAACCAGCTGCCCTGGGTGATGAAGCTCATCACCTGATGCACCACTGCGCCCGGCTCCATGGCGGTGCCGGCGATGGCTCCGCCGACGTAGCCGACGCCGCCCACGGTGCTCTGTGCGATCGCGGTGATCGAGTACGACGGATCGAAGCGTCCGCCGGGGTTGCCGAGCGCGACCACCAGATTCGTGAAGGCGATCAGCACGCCGCCGATGCCGGCGATCATGCCCGACACCACGAAGGCGTAGAGCTTCGTGCGGGGCACGCTGATGCCGATCGACGCGGCCGCCCGCTCGTTTCCGCGCACCGCAACGAGGCGCCGTCCGACGGCAGAACGCCGCAGGTTCAGCACCGCGAGCGCGGTCAGCACGAACACGATGATGGTGAAGACCGCGTAGCGCCGCGGGAAGAAGATCGCACTGATGTCGAGCCCGAAGATCGTCGGGTTGCCGACGTTCAGGCCGGAGATCCCGTTGGTGATCGCGCCGTTGTCGAACACCAGCGCCTGCAGGGCCACGGCCAGACCGAGCGTGACGACTGCGAGCGCCGTACCGCGGGTCCGCACGGCGGGCAGGCCGACCAGCACACCGACGGGGGCCGTGGCGAGCACGCCGACGATCGCAGCAGGCAGGAACGACCAGCCGAGGCTCGCCACGAGCTGCGCTGACACGAGGGCGGCGACGCCCGCGAGCCCGAAGGACGCGAGCGACAGCTGGCCCGCGTAGCCGGTGACCACCACGAGGGAGAGCAGCACGATGGCGGCGACGAGTCCGGTCGTGACCGCGGCGACCCAGGCCTCGGGGAGCACCCAGATCACCAGGATCAGCGTGATGCCGGTCGCGATGCCCACGGGCCACCAGGGGATCCGTCCGGAGCCGATCTGGGGCAGGGTGTCGGCGGATTCGCCGCGCTGGGGCAGCGAGCTGCCGCGCACGGCGAGCAGGATCACGATCACGAGGAACGGCACGGCCTCGGTCAGCCCGGGGATCGTGGCGAAGCGCGAGATCTGCGCCTGCGCGATGCCGATCAGCACGCCGCCGAGCAGGGTGAGCCAGAAGGCGTTGAGGTTGCCCAGCAGCGCGGCCGAGAGGATCGGAACGATCAGCATCAGCGACAGTGTCGGGCTGAGCGAGGTGATCGGCGCGAGCAGGACGCCGGCGAGGGCGGCGAGGCCTCCCGCGATGACCCAGTTCAGCAGGCTGACCCGACGCGGCTCCCACTTGCCGAGTGCCGCGAGCGTGCGCTCGTTGACCGACAGTGCCGTGGATGCGATGCCGAACGAGGTGAAGCGGTAGACGGCCCAGAGCACGGCCGTCATCACGATGCCGGTGACGAGGATGAGGAGCCGGTCGAGGCCGACGGGGATCCCCGCGATCTGGACGAGCGACGTCGGCAGCAGCGACGGCACGATGATCGGGTTGTGACCGTAGCGAATATTCAGAATCGACTGCAGCGTCAGCAGCACGCCGATGGTCGCCATCGCCTTCGTCAATGCGCTCGCGGCGCGGAGCGGCCGCATGACGAGCAAGTCGACGAGAGCGCCGATGGCGATGCCGACGACGAGAGCCAGGAGCAGCGCGAGGGGAGTCGGCAGGATCGCGAGGAACTCCTTGTAGGCGTAGGCCGCAGTCAGCGCGATGGCCGCGTGCGAGAAGTTGATCACCCGCGACGCGCGGAAGATCACGTTCACGCCCAGGCCCAGGAGCGCCAGGATCGCGCCGGCCGCCGCGCCGGTGATGGTGAAGCGGAGGATGTCGATCAACTTGGAACTCGCTTTCGAGAGATTGTCCGGGGAGGGGCGTTCCCGCCCCTCCCCGGTGCGCCGTCATCGGCCTAGAAGGTGCCGGCGAGCTCGAGCGGATCGCCGTTGGGCACGTAGACGCCGTTCTCGGCGACGTAGGGCTGGTACACACTGCCGACCGCGCGCGGAATCGGCGGGAAGAACCCGGCGTCAGCGGCGAAGTCGGTCGGAGCGAACAGGCCGGTGTCGATCGTCGTGCCCGGGGTGTTGAGCAGCTCGAGCAGCGCCGCACCGGTGATGTCGCCGTCCAGCGCTTCCGCAGCCTGGGCGAAGATGAGCACGGCGGCGTACGCGTTCACCGCGGTCTCGTCGATGACCACATCCGGATCCACAGCCTTCATGTCCTCGACGGCCTGGGTGATCGCCTCGCCCCCGGTGGACGGGAACTCGAACGGCGAGAGCACTTGGATGCCGTCCGCCGCCTCGCCGAACTGCGCGAGCGACGACTCTGGGAAGGCGATCGTGCTGAGGGCGACGTGGATGAAGTCCTCACCGGTCTGGTCGAGGGCCGTGATGAGCGCGGCCGAGTCCTGCGGCCCGCCGCCGTAGATCACGCAGTTCGTCTGGTCGGCGATGCGCGCCGCGACGCTCGAGAAGTCGGTGGTGTTCGCCGGATAGGGCACGTAGCCCGTAGGCAGCCCGATGGCTTCGGCGGACGGGACGCCGAACGAGTCGTATGCCGCCTGCGCGGTGGCTGACTCGTTCGCGGCGATCACGAAGCTCTCGCATCCCTGCTGCTGCAGAGAGACGGCGCCCGCAAAGTTCGGCCCGCCCGCCGTCATGACGGGGAACGAGATCTCACTGGTCGATTCCAACTCGCTGATCGCGGCGTTCCCGATGTAGGGAATGTCAGCGGCCTCGAGCAGCGGGACGATGGAGTCGCCAAACAGGGTGAACGCGCCGACGACCGCGGCGACATCCTCTTGCGCGGCCTGACGTCCGCAAGCGGTGGCGCCGTTGGCGCTCATCTCGTCGTCGCACGAGACCAACTCGATCGGGGTCTTCCCGCCGATGCCGCCCTCGTCGTTGATCCGCTGTACTGCCGCCTCGGCGGCGGTCTTGATCTGGGCGAGGGGGAAGGGGGGCTGCGTGAACGATCCGAACACCATGATCTTCACGCTCTCGCCGTCGGCGCCCGCGGCGCCCTCCCCCCCGCCGCCGGTTTCGGCGCAGCCGCTGAGGGCTACCACGGCGGCTGCCGCCAGAGCCGCCGGTGCGTACCACTTCCTGCTCACAAGAGCCTCCTTGCTCGTTGGTGCATTTCACAGCGGCCACATCACCGCTTGCTGGGTGTCACAGACCTTACATGTAACTGTCAGACAGCACAATCGCTGACAATGCCACTGCTGTCGTGACGCTCCGACCCGGTCTTCGCGGTCGTCCTGATCAGCGGCCGATCCGCTCCAGCCAGGTGAGAACGGGCTCGATCGTGCGCTCGCTGTTGGCCTCGAACATGAGGCCGTGCCCGTTCCCGTCGATGTCCTCATCTGCAAGCGAGAGGAAGGTCGCGTCTCCGCCTGCCTCGTTCACGAATGCGGCGACGGCGGGGCCCGCCCCCTGCCCGAACGCGGACACGGCTCCGGCGACGATGAGCACCGGGGCTGTGTCGAACCCGACGACGCGATGACCCTCGAGGCCCTGCGCGAGCTCCGACACCTCGCGCACGGGCGGGTCGACGGCGAGCGGCGTCGCCGTGATCCCCCACGGCAACGCGGGGAATCCCGGCACGTCGAAGTACGGCGGTCCCATCGGCTCGATCGCGACGATCCCGTTCACGAGCTCCGGGTGGGCGTTCAGCGCCAGCCACCCCGCGGGTGCGCCAGCCGAATGCGTGATGAGCACGGCCGGGCCCGTGCGTTCGAGCAGCGCGCCGAGGCGCTCGCCGTCGAGCCGCTGGCTCTGCTCGGCATCCTCGAGCAGGAAGGCCATGCTCGCCGCCAGCTGCTCGAGCTCGGCACTCCCGGCCTCGCCGTCCCACGGCCATTGAGTATGGCTGTCGTCCTGGGGCGAGGCGAAGAGGAACGCTGCTGCCTCACTGGTGGTTGCGCCGCCCGGAGCTCCGAGTGTGTCGGGATGGTAGGGCGAACGCCCGTGCCCGGGACGGTCCACGACGTACACCGCGTAGCCTTCGCTTGCGAAGCGGTACGCCCAGCCGGGCCGCCCGTCGGGCGTGACGAGCCAGTCCGTGCCCTGGCCGCCGCCGCCGTGTACGAGCACGAGCGGGAACGGACGGGTGACGCGTTCGGGCGCGAGCCACTCGACGTACATCTGCCCCTTCTGCACGTGCCCAGCTGGAGTGGGCTGGGGCGATCCCGCGATCCAGAGGTGGCCGCGCCGCAGCGTGAGCGCTGCCGCGTCGGAGAGGTGAGGAGGCGGGGTCGGAGACGACACGGGGGTTCCCTTCGGGTGGGCGTCAGGACAGCGCGCCGACGACGATGTCCGACAGGCGCTGAAAGCGGTCGATGTTAGGGGCTTGGGCGAGCAGGCCCGTCGAGAGTCCGACGAACGTGGCGTCGAGCTCGGGGTCGATCCAGTACACGGTGCTGCCGGCGCCGTAGTTGCCGAACGTCTCCGGGCTGGTCAGCGTGCCGAACTGGTGCGTGACGAGCGCGTCGCCACGCACGCTGAACCCGAGGCCGATGTACGCCGGCGGCGCCTCGCGGCCGGCACGGAGTGCGACCGTCTTGTAGAGCTCGTTGGGCAGAGTGCCGGTGTGATTGCGTCGCGCCAGCGCGACCATGACCGGCGACAGGATCCGCACCCCGTCGAGTTCGCCGCCGCGGCGCAGCATGTCGGCGAACCGGGTGAGATCGCGCGTGGTCGACGCCGACCCCATCCACACGGCTTCCTGCGTCTCGGCGCCGAAGATCCCGTGATCGCCGGGGTGGTTGCGTGAGAGCTCCTTGATCGGCACGATTCCGCGGAAGTCCGGGAACGCGTGTCGATCACGCATGTGGGGACGGATTCCGAGACGCGTGTCGTCCATGCCGAGCGGGATGAACAGATCCTGTTCGAGGATGTCGTTGATCGAGCGCTTGGCGGGGTCGATGCGGCGCAGCACCTCGCCGAGCAGCGCATGATTGGCCATCGGCGCGTAGTCACAGCGGGTGCCCGGCTCGCTCGCTCCGTGGATGTTCTCGATCACGGCCTCCACGATCTCCGTGAGGTCGTCGAAGTACAGACCCGGCCTGGGCTCCCAGACTCCCGGCAGCCCGTTCGTGTGCGTCAGGAAGTGGTAGATCGTCGCCCGATCACGGGGCGCGCCGCTGAACTCGGGAATGATCTCTGAGACCCGCGTCGTCAGAGCGAGCCGGCCGAGCTCCACCGCCCGGAGGATGAGGACGTTGATGAACGCCTTCGTCACCGAGAAGATCGAGAAGACCGTGTCGGTCGCGAGCGGCGTCGTCTGCGCCTCGTCCACGTGGCCGGTGGCGAAGTCCAGCACGGTCCGGCCGTGCTGGGTGATGGTGATCGCGGTGCCCCAGTACTTGCGCTGCGCGATGTCATCCTCGACGACGCCGCGAAGCAGGTCGAGCCGGTCCTGTGCGAATGCCTTGCCTGTCATCATGTCCTTCCTGTTCACGCTGTCGCGGAGGTGGCGAGCAGCGACGGGCTGCGCACGCCGTCGAGTCCCATCAGCATCGTGCGACGCCCCTCGCGTGTCGACGTCATCTCGCGCATCGGCTGGGTGAGTTCGCGGAGCTCATCGGCTCCGAGTCCGCCGTACACGATGCGCTTGAGGTGCGATGCCTGCGGCGACGAGATCTCGGAGAACACCCGGGAGCGGTCCGCGGCATACCGGTCGAGCGCCGACTCTTCGGCCTCGCCGAATGCGACGGCGGGCAGCACCTCCTCGAGCGCGAGCACGTCGTACAGGCCAGTGGTAAGCCCCAGCCCGCCCGTCGGGTTCGTGAGGTGCGCCGCGTCGCCCGCCAGCAGCACGCGCCCCGCACGCAGCGTCGTCGCGAGCCGCTGGTGCATCTTGTACGGACGGTAGGCGACGAGATCGTACGAGGCGTCCGCGCCGAGGAGGCCCCGGAAGTACTGATGGATGCGCTCCTCGACGGTCTCCTCGGGCAGCGACTCGTCTTCCTGGAAGGTGCACCGCCACAGTCCGGTGCCGTCAATCTGCGCGATGACCGCCGCGTGGGTGGGATGGACGAAGAGATTGGAGCTGAAGAATCCGAGGCTGCGGAAGTCGAAGCGCACATTGGTGGCCACGAAGCGCTCGCCCCACGTCGTCCCCTCGAGCTTCGCGCCGATGAGCTCGCGCGTCGCGCTGCGCCCGCCGTCCGCACCGACCAACCAGGCGGCGTGCAACTCGCGGCCGCCGTCGCGCGTGTCAATCGTGGCGGTGACACCTTCGTCATCCTGGGTCAGGTCCGTGAGCCGAGTCCCCCAGAGCACCTCGACGTTGTCGAGACGAGCCAGGTGATCGAGCACGATCGTCGTGAACTCCCCCTGCCCCATGTGGATGTTGAAGGGGGTCGGCGAGAGATCCTCGATGTCGGTGTTCGGCGCGGAGAGCACCTCGCCGAGCGCGACGAGGTGCATGTTGAAGCCCTCGTGATCGAGGTGTCCCTTGGTGCGCATGTCGTCGAGCACCCCGAGTCGATCGAGATCGGGCAGCAGCGGGTGCAGGTACACGATCGCGCGTGGCGACATGTTCGGTTCGGCTTCGGCGTCGAGCACGGTGACGTTCAGGCCGCGCCTCGCAAGCGCCAGCGCAGCAGTGACGCCGACGGGGCCGGCTCCGACGACGATGACGGAATCGCTCGCCATTCCTCCTCCTTGAGGTCTCGCATGGGCGCGAAACCGATCGCGCCTGATGGAGGAGACGATAGCCTGTCAGACAGCTTCCTGCCAACCTGAATGACAGGTGCGCATTGAGCGCCTGGATTCGCCGAAGAAACGGACTCGCCCATGCCTCTCGCGTTCGATCATCACACGTCTCCGCAGCGCATCGTGTTTCGCACCGGCGGAGCCCGCGAGGCGTTGAGCCATGAGGTGGCGGGCATGGGAGCCGAGCGCGTCATGCTCATCGCCAGCGTGCGCGACGAGGCCCGAGCGCGCGATGTTGCGAGCGGCGTGCCGCTCGCACTCATCGACACGGGCGTCACTCCCCACGTTCCCGTGGAACGGGGCACCGAGGCGACGGCGGCCGCGATCGCGCGCCGCGTCGATCTGATCGTCGCTTTCGGCGGCGGATCCGCGGTGGGACTGGCCAAGTTCGTCGCGCGCGAGACGGGGATCCCGATCATCGCCGTGCCGACGACCTACGCCGGCTCCGAAGCGACCAGTGTGTGGGGCCAGACAACCGCTGGCATCAAGACCACGGGAGTCGACGATCGCGTGCTGCCCCGCATGGTGATCTACGACGCCGAGTTCACGCTCAGCCTGCCGCTTGAGCTCACCGTCTCGAGCGGGATGAACGCGCTCGCGCACGGCGTCGACGCGATGTGGGCGCCGAAGACCGACCCGATCGCGCGCACGTTCGCAGAGGAGGGCATCCGCGCTCTCGCGGCGAGCCTCCCCGTTCTCGTGAACAGCCGGGCGGACATCGATGCGAGGGAGCTGTGCCTGTACGGTGCGTACATGTCGGCGGCCGCATTCGCGACGACCGGGTCGGGCCTGCACCACAAGATCTGTCACGTGCTGGGCGGCCGCTTCGATCTGCCCCATGCGCAGACGCACACATCCGTGCTGCCGCACGTGCTCGCCTTCAACGCCACCGCTGCGCCCGAAGCGGACGCGCGCATCGCGCGGGCTCTCGACGCTCCCACCGCGCTCGAGGGACTCGAGCGACTCTACGACGCCGTCGATGCTCCCCGCGCCCTCAGCACATACGGCTACACCGCTGCGCAGATCGCGGAGTCGGTCGGCCTCATCGTGCCGAGCGTTCCGGCCAGCAACCCGCGGCCCGTCACCGCCGACGATCTCGAGCGGGTGCTCACCGCAGCCCTGCACGGTCGTCCGCCGCTGCGCTGATCCGGTAAATCGCGCGCGGTCTCGGCTCTACGCAGCTCCGGCGACACTGGATGTGTGCCCGAGTGCGCTGAGCACAGTGCGCGCCGCCTGCTGCACGTGGTGGGTCGCGGCCTCCCGCGCGGCCTGCGGATCGCGACGCTCGATGGCGTCGCGGATAGCCTCGATCTCCAGCACACTCTGTGCGGGTCGACCAGGCTGGGCCAGGGTGAGCGCGCGCAACTGCGTCACTCTGCGCTGGAGGGTGTTGACCATCTGGGTGAGGATCGGGTTGCTCGCACCGCGGAACAGCACCTCGTAGGCGCGGTTCTTCGCCTGCAGCACATCGCGCGCCGCATCGGGATTACCGTCCGCGGCGGCGCCGCGCACCTCCTCGACGGCCTGACGGAACTCCGCCACCAGCGCGTCGTCCGCGCTGCGGGCGAAGAGCTCTGCAGCGAGACCCTCGAGTTCCGCGCGCACCTCGTAGACATGCTCCGCGAGTTCCGGACTCGCGATCGCGACCACCGTGCCCTTGCCGTTCATGGACTCGACGAGCCCCTCCGCTTCGAGCTGGCGCAGCGCCTCGCGCACCGACGGACGGCTCGCCTGGGTCATCTCGCACAGCTCGCGCTCGATCAGCACCTGGCCAGGCTCGAGCCGCATGTCTACGATCGCATCCCGCAGGATGTCCGCCACCTGTTCGCGGATCGGAGCATGTCGCTGCACCTGTCGTCCACCGAGGAGATCGCTCATCGTGTCCACCTGTCCTGCATGGGCCGGCCGATCCGCGCCCCTACCCGAGGATATAGCCCTGACCGCCAGTCAGCAGGTAGGTCATTGTAGGACATCGCTCAGACCCGTGACAGACGCCGGAGGCGGGCCCGTCATCTGCAGCATGCTCATGCCCGCATTGCGAGTTGCCCACGACGCTCGTCGGCTATACATTTGTCAGACAGCAGTCATCTACGGCGCGTTGCGTGAGCGACGCGGCCGCCGGACGAGGATGAGACATGACGCGAGGAAGCGTGCACGCCGGTGACAACACCGTCATCGCGGTTCGCCACGGCGACTGGCACACGACACGCTCGCATGTCTTCCTGAACTATGCCGATCTCGGCGAGCCGGATGCCGCCCAGACCGTCGCCTACTACTTCTGGGTAATCCTCGGACCGGAGCGGACGATCGTCGTCGACACCGGATTCGGGGCCGACGCCGCGACGCGCCGCGGCCGCGACGTGCTGGTGCCCCCCGCGGAGGCCTGGGTCGGGCTGGGACTGGACCGTGACGCCGAGATCGATCTGGTGCTCACCCATGCCCACTACGACCACATCGGCAACGTCGCGTGGTTCCGTCGCGCTGCCGTCTACATGGCACGCGCGGAGTACGAGTTCTGGGCCGGCCCCGCGGCGGACGCCCCCTCGTTCCGCGGACTGGTCGAGGCGGACGAGCTCGCTCACCTGCGCGAACTGCACGCTTCCGGGCGCCTGCGTCTGCTCGACTCCGAGCTGACGCTCGCGCCCGGCGTGGAGCTCATCGCCGGCCCCGGACACACTCCGGGCGAGCTCATGGTGCGGGTAGAGACGAGCGACGGCGTCGCGCTGCTCACCTCGGATGCCGTCCACTTCGACGAGGAACTCGCGCGCGACATGCCGTTCCGGCACATGTGCGACCTGGTCTCCGCGCACGACACGTTCCGTCGCATCCGCGCACTCGCGAGCGGCGGCGAGATCGCCCACGTCATCACCGGGCACGATCCGTCCATCAGCACCCGCTTCCCTCCCCTCAAGGGAGCTCTGAACCGCCACGCCGTCGTCATCGGAGGCGTTCCGACCGGGAACGGCCCCGTGTCGATCATCGAAGGAGAGGTATCCCGTGACCACTGACACCACCCGTGAAGAGGTGTTCGAGGCCGGCCAGCGCAAGCGCCGCGAGGTGCTCGGCGACGCGCATGTGGACCGCTCGTTGGCGAACTCGAGCGAGTTCGCGCGGCCGATCCAGGAGCTCGTGACCCAGTACTGCTGGGGCGAGATCTGGACGCGCGAGGGCCTCGCGCCCCGCGAGCGCAGCCTCATCAACCTCGCGATGCTCACGGCCCTCAACCGCGGGCATGAGCTGTCGGTGCACGTGCGCGGCGCGGTGAACAACGGGGTCACGCCCGCCGAGATCCAGGAGGTGTTCCTGCAGACCGCGATCTACGTCGGGGTGCCAGCGGCGCTGGAGTCGTTCCGCATCGCGGAGAAGACCCTCACGGACATGGACATCGATGTCTGACGCCTCGACGCGCATCGCCCTCATCGGGCTCGGCAACATGGGTGGCCCGATCGGATCGCAGTGGATCGCCGCCGGGACCGCCGTCACGGGCTTCGACCTGAGCGCCGATGCACGTGCGGGCTTCGAGAAGCGCGGGGGGACGACCGCGGAGACGGCCGCCGCCGCAACGGCCGGGGCGGATGTCGTCGTGCTGCTCCTGCCGGACTCCCGCATCGTCGACGCTGTGCTCGACGATCTGACCGCGTCGGGGGCGCTCGCGGCGTCGAGCGTCGTGATCGACATGAGCTCGTCGGAGCCGGAGCACACGCAGCGCAACGCGCGACGCCTCGCCGAACTCGGCATCCGCTTCATCGATGCGCCGGTATCCGGCGGAGTACGAGGCGCCGAGACCGCGGCGCTCACCGTGATGGTCGGCGGAACCGGCGAGACAGTCGAGGAGATGCGCCCGCTCCTGGAGCGGCTGGGCACCGTGATCCACGTCGGGGACGCCGGCGCAGGCCACGCCGTGAAGGCGCTCAACAACCTGCTGTCGGCCGTGCACCTGTGGGCGACGAGCGAGGCGGTCCTTGTCGCGGAGCGGTTCGGCATCGATCCCGAGACCACGCTGCGCGTCGTGAACGGGTCGAGCGGACGCAGCGGGTCGAGCGAGGTCAAGTGGCCGAAGTTCATCCTCACCGAGAGCTACGACTCCGGCTTCGCGGCGCAGCTCATGCTCAAGGACGCGCGAATCGCCACCGGACTCGCCGCCGCCGTCGGCACGCCGACCCGGCTCGGAGAGCAGCTCGTGGATGAGTGGTCGCGGGCCGTCGACGCGCTCCCGGCGGGAGCAGATCACACCGAGATCGCGCGCTTCCTGCGCGAGACCGCGGAGAAGGCACAGGAGGGCAGGTCGTGACCGACATCGCAGGACGGGTCGCCGTGATCACCGGCGGCGCCTCGGGAATCGGTCGCGGGATCGCCGAGCAGCTAATCGAGGAGGGCGCGAAGGTCGTCATCGCCGACATCAACGCGGAGGCGCTGCGGCGCACCGCGGATGAGATCGGCGCCTATGGCGTCGTCACCGACGTCACCGACATCGCGAGCGTCGCGGCGCTCGCCGCCGCGGCGATCGACAGGTTCGGACGCATCGATATCGCCGTCAACAATGCCGGGGTGGGGCCCACGGCGCTGATCGAGGACCTGACGCTGGCCGACTGGCGCTGGATGATCGACGTGAACCTGTGGGGCGTGATCCACGGGGTCCACACCTTCCTGCCGTACCTCATCGCGAACGAGCACGGCGGACACATCGTCAACACCGCGTCCATGGCGATCTTCAATCCCCTGCCGGGGCTCGGGGCATACTCTGCCGCGAAGTTCGGCGTGCAGGGCCTGTCGGAGACGCTCGCGCTCGAGCTGGCGGAGCACCACCCAAACGTGCACGTCACGATCCTGCCGCCGGGTCCCGTGCGCACGAACATCAAAGAGAGCCTGAAGGCCCGTCCGGCGAGCGAGGCCGGCGCGCTGCGCGACGTCGACCTGACGGCCGACGAGAGCGCCGCCGACCTGCGCTGGGTCGACCCGGGCACCGCGGGTCGCATCGTCGCGCGGGCGATCCGCAATGACGACCTGTACGCGCCGACGCATCCCGAGTGGTGGCCCATCGTCGACGCGCGCAACGAGCGCATCCACGCCGACTTCGAGAAGTACCCCCCGCTCGACTGAGCACACACGACGGCCTCTGCCGTCACCGAAAGGAGTGGTCATGGTCGACCACGTTCTGTCCGCCGAGCAGGATCGCGCGGAAGCCCTCGTCACTGAGAAGGTGCTCGCGAGCTTCGACGACGCGCCCGACCCGCGTCTGCGCGAGGTCATCCTCTCGCTCGTCCGGCACCTGCACGCCTTCGCGCGGGACGTGCGTCTGACCGAGGAGGAGTGGGACGCCGCGATCGCCTTCCTGACACGCGTGGGACATATCACCGACGACCGGCGCCAGGAGTTCATCCTGCTCTCCGACGTGCTCGGTCTGTCGATGCTCACCGTCGGCATCAACCAGCCGCTGCAGGGCACCGCGACGGAGGCCACCGTGTTCGGTCCGTTCTTCGTCGACGACGCCCCGCTCGTGCCGCTCGGCGGGAACATCGCCTCGGGGGCGCCCGGTGAGCCGTGCTGGGTCGAGGGCACGGTGACAGATCTCGAGGGCGAGGCGATCCCCGGTGCGCGCATCGAGGTGTGGGAGGCGGACGAGGACGGCTTCTACGACGTGCAGTACGACGACGATCGCACCGCGGGCCGGGCGCACCTCTTCTCGGACGAGAGCGGGACATACCGGTTCTGGGGCGTCACGCCGACCCCCTACCCGATTCCCCACGACGGACCGGTGGGCGATCTGCTGAAGGCCACAGGACGCTCTCCGTGGCGCGCCTCGCACCTGCACTTCATGGTCACCGCGCCCGGTTACCGCCGGCTCGTGACGCACATCTTCGTGGAGGGCGACCCGCAACTCGCGGACGACTCGGTCTTCGGCGTCAAAGAGTCGCTCGTCAAGACCTTCCGCCGGCACCCCGCCGGAGAGACGGCGCCCGACGGGCGCACGCCGGACATCGCATGGACGCATGTCCGCTTCGACATCGTCCTGCCCCCGGCACCCTGACGCACATCCGAGATCCGCGCACCCGACACCCCGCACTACCCCACCCCGCGATACGCGACATGACGAAGGAGTCATCCCCATGGCCGAACGCCCGACCCTGAACGACACGGTCATCGACCGCCTCGAGTCCGCCCTCTCCCCTGACCGGGTCATCACGGAGCCCGCGGCCGTCGACGAATTCAAGGACCCGTACTACATCCCCGGTGACGACACGTTCACCGCCTCGGCCGTCGTCGAGCCGACCACGACCGAGGAGGTGCAGGCCGTGATGCGCATCGCGAACGAGTTCCGCATCCCGGTCTGGCCGCACGGACAGGGACGCAACTACGGCTACGGCGGACCCTCGCCGCGCGTGCGCGGATCACTGCAGATCAGCCTGAAGAAGATGAACCGCGTGCTGGAGATCAACGAGGAGCTCGCCTACGCCGTCGTCGAGCCGGGCGTGCGCTGGTTCGATCTGCACGAGGCGCTTGAAGCCGGTGGCCACTCGCTGATGCTGTCGGTGCCCGACCTCGGCTGGGGCAGCGTCATCGGCAACTCGATGGACAACGGCATGACGTACCAGCCGTACGGGGCCGACTTCCAGCTGCTCTGCGGCCTCGAGGTCGTGCTCGCCGACGGCTCGCTCGTCCGCACTGGCGCGGGCGCGATCCCCGACAACAAGGCCTGGCACCTGTATCGCCGCGGCCTCGGCCCCGACATCCAGCCGCTGTTCGCCCAGTCCAACTACGGCATCGTCGTGCGCGCGGGCGTCTGGCTCAAGCGCAAGCCCGAGGGCTACATGGCCCTCGGCCTCTCGCTCGCAAGAGACGCCGATCTCGAAGTGGGCGTCGACGCGATCCGCGAGTTGCGGCTCGAGGGCATCCTCGAGGGCGTCCCCAGCATCTATACGACGCTCACCGCCGCGCCCCAGCTCATCGACGCCGACGTCGACGGCCCAGCGCTGATGACCGAGGAGCAGATCCAGGAGATCGCCGACCGCACCGGCGTCGGTCGGTGGTCGACCCGTACGGCGCTGTGGGGACGCAAGAAGATCGTCGAGTACAAGCTCGAGCGCGTCAAGGAGGTCTGGGAGGCGATCCCGGGCGCGAAGGTCACGCACTCGCCGCTGTACGCGCCCGAGGACTACGGCGCGCTGACGAACAGCTCGGAGCAGATCCAGGCCGGCATCCCCACCCTGCAACTCATCGAGGCGACGCCTCCGAACATGGGCCACATCGGCTTCTCGCCCATCGTGCCGCTGCAGGGCAAGGAGGTGCGCTTCGTCGTCGACGAGATGCGCCGTCGGGTCGAGGAGGCGGGCCTCAACTTCCTCGGCGGGGTCATGGCGTTCAACGAGCGCTCCGCCTGCGTGGTGGGCGGCATCCCGTTCGACGTCACCGACAAGGAGCAAGCGGATCGCGCCTTCGGCGTCGTGCGCCGCCTGGTCAAAGAGGTGGGCGAACTCGGCTACGGCGAATACCGCGCCCACATCGACTACATGGACGAGGCCCAGGCCGTCTACGGCTGGAACGACGGCGCCTACCGCCGCTTCGCGGAGACGATCAAGGACGCGGTCGACCCGAACGGCATCCTCTCCCCCGGCCGTCACGGCATCTGGCCGTCGTCGTACCGCCCGCAGCAGTCCGACGCCGCCGCCGGCTGAGCGGCGCCACATCATCGGCGCGTCCGCGTCGGTGCTCGCTACGAGATCGAAGGAGATCCATTCATGTCCGATACCCAGCTCACGACGGCCGAGACGAACATCCGGCCCGCCGTGAAGAAGCACATCGTCGGCTCCCACCACGTCACCCTCTCCGTGGGCCATGCGCAGGAGGACGTCGACTTCCACACCAAGATCCTCGGCCTGAGGTTCATCAAGCGCACCGTCCTGTTCGACGGCGCCGTACCGATCTACCACCTGTACTACTCCAACGCCAACGGCGACCCGTCGTCGGTCGTGACGACGTTCCCCTGGGCGCAGCTCGGCGTCCACGGCACCCGCGGCACCAACCAGGCTAGGGAGGTGCTGCTGTCCGTGCCCGACGGATCGCTGGACTGGTGGCACAAGCGCCTCGACCAGCACGGCGTCGCGGTGCACAGCATCGACGTGTTCGGCAAGCGCCGGTTGCTGTTCAACCACCCCTCGGGCATCGAGTACGCCTTCGTCCCCAACGTCGACGACCCGCGCGTGGGCTACGCCGGCAACGGTATCCCCGCCGAGTACGCCATCCACGGCATCCACGGCGTCGGCATCCACGCCCACACCCCGGAGCGGATGGTGGACTTCGCCGAAGAGGGCTTCTTCTCCCAGGGCAACATCGTCGAGGACGGCGACCGCGCCGCATTCCAGATCGGCGACGACACCCACGGCAACTACATCGAGCTGACGGGAAACCGCACGGACGAGCAGGGCACCTGGCGCTACGGTGCAGGCACTTATCACCACTTCGCCTGGAACCTGCAGACCCTCGAGAACCAGGACGCCGTGAAGTTCGAGCTGGACGGCGCGGGCTACACCGACATCTCCGAGCTCCGAGACCGCAAGTACTTCAAGTCGGTCTACGTCCGCACCCCCGGCGGCGCCCTGTTCGAACTCGCCGTCACGCACGCGGAAGGCGGCTGGGACTGCGACGAGGACCCCCGCGAACTTGGCACCAAGTTCCAGCTGCCCGAGCAGTTCGAAGACCGCCGCGAGGAGATCTTCGCCGCCCTCGAGCCCATCGAAGGGTGAGCAGCGAGATGCCGGAGGGGGCCGCCGTGCACCGATGGGGCGCACCGGTGGAGCGTGCGGCGCTCGGAATCGTCGCCGTGCACGGTCGCGGACAGGATCCAGGATTCCTGCGGGAGGCGGCCTCCTTCGGCATCGACGCGCACGTGATCGCGCCCGTGGCGCCCGGGAAGAGCTGGTACCCGCACCCGTTCCTCCAACCACTCGAGGGCAACCGAGCCGGGCTCGAAGGCGCGATCGCGGCCGTGGAGCGGTGCATCGCCGAGCTGCACCAGGTCGGGCTGCCCCCCGAGCGGATCGCACTATGGGGTTTCTCGCAGGGGGCATGCGTGCTGTCGCACCTGCTCCTCACCCGCGCCCCCTCCGTGGCAGGCGCCGCGCTGTGGACCGGGGGCTTCGTGGGCCAGGACCCGCTGCCCGCGCCGGGCCCCAGTGCGCTCGCCGGGCTCCGGATCGTGCTGCGCTCGATCTCCGACGACCCGTGGGTTCCGCGGCGCCGCGTCGAGGAGACGGCCCGCGCCCTGCTCGACGCGGGCGCCGAGGTGGATCTGCGCATCGACCCCGGCACGGATCACATCATCACCGACGAGGCCAAAGCGACGACTGCGCGGCTGTTCGCAGACCTCGCGGCGCCGACGACCTGAGCTTGTGAGGACAGCACACATGCCGACCATTCCTCCGACGAGCGGGGCGTGGGTCGTCGACCACGCCGCACTCGGCGAGTACTCGCCGGACTGCCTGCGCTGGGAGGAGCGCCCGGTGACCGCGCCCGACGGCGGCGTGCTCGTGCGCACGATCCTGCTCTCGATCGACCCCACCACCCGCAACTGGCTCACGCTCGACCGCTCGAAGCAGTTCATCCCGTTCGGCGTGGGGGACGTCATGATCGGCTCGGCGCTCGGCGTCGTCCACGTGTCCGATCATCCCGGCTTCCGCGAAGGAGACATCGTCACCGGACTGTGGGGGTGGTCTGAGTACGCAGCGGCCGATCCCGCCTTGCTGGAGCGACACGACGACGACGCGATCCCGGACGAGGCGTTCCTCTCGGTGTTCTCGCACATCGGCCGTGCCGCCGCTATCGGGCTGCTGGAGATCGCGGCGCTGCGTCCGGGCGACGTGGTCGTCGTCTCGGGAGCAGCCGGCGCCACCGGTTCGCTGGCGGTCCAGATCGCCGCCGCCCGGGGACACCGCGTGGTCGCGATCGCAGGCGGCGCGGAGAAGTGCGCCTATGCGCGCAGCATCGGCGCGGATGCCGCGATCGACCATCGCAGCGACGATGTCGCCGCGCGACTGCGCGAGGAATGCCCAGACGGCATCGACGTGTACTTCGACAATCTCGGAGGCGCAACCCTCGACGCCGTGCTCGCGACGATGGCGGTGGGATGCCGCATCGCGCTGTGCGGGGCGATGTCGCAGTACGATCTCGCCGATCCCGACGACGCCTACGGTGTGAAGAACCTGCCGCAGCTGCTCTGGCACCGGGCGCGGATCCAGGGGTACGTCGTGCCCGACTACGCCGCCCGGTACGCCGAATTCGACCGTGTTCTGCTCGATCTATGGCGCAGCGGGGCCCTGACGGCACGCGCCGACATGCTCGACGGCCTGCAGAGCGCACCCGAGGCGGTCTCGCGCAACCTCGACGGCCGCAACCGCGGCAAGCTCATGGTCCGCGTAAGCGGACGCTGAGGAACCCGCGACGACGCCTCAGTCGTCCCGCCGTGCTGCCCGTGCGGGCTCGCGGTCGACGCTCGGGTGTCGCAGCGCGCGGGCGCGCCACTGCTTCGGGCTCTCGCCGAACGCCTGCCGGAACACCCGCGAGAAGTACGCCTGATCGAGATATCCCCACCGTTCAGCGAGCTCGCCGATCGAGCGCTCCTGCAGCATCGTGTCGCCAAGCTCGCGGCGGGCGCCCGCGAGGCGCCGTTCCTTGATCCACGACGACACGGTCGTGCCGTGCTCCTGAAAGATCGCCTGCAGGTATCTGGTCGAGATGAAGTTCGCGGCGGCGATCGCCGCGGAATCGAGCTCCGCGTCCGACAGGTGCTCGGCGATATAGCCCGTGATGCGCTGGAACAGTGGCGTCGGCGTCTCGGTGTCGGCGCGTGTGTTCTCGAGATGCGCGAGGAAGCTCGTCGTGAACAGGTCGACGAGATTCTGAGCGACGCGACGGCCGACGGGTCCGCGGAGCAGGTCGGGGTCGCGCGCGACCGACAGCACGAAGGGCGACAGATGTCGGCCGAACCCGTCCTCGGGACGCAGCGCGCGTCCCAGCAGCGGCAGGAACGACTGCGGCGGGGCGTCGATGAAGGCCTGCGGGAAGCGCAGCATGAACACCGTGAAGTCCCCTTCGAAGGCCCACGAGAAGGGAACCGACGACGACGAGACCGTGTAGTCACCCGGCGACAGGCGTGCGCTGGCGCCTGCCTGGGAGAAGACGGACTCGCCCTGGATCTGGAACATCACCACGTACAACGGCTCGGGCGTGGTGCGGATGTGCTCTGCCGTGCGGTGGATGACGTGCTTGCCCGCATGGATCTCGATCAGGTGCGCGCTGATGCGGTCCAGCACCTGCCGCGACAGCGTGCCCTCGAACTCGCCGCCCTCGGGATTCTCGACGCGTTGGAACGGGGGCTGCGTGCCCGTGATCAGCACCCGCCAGCTGTCGATGTCGTCCGCGTGCCCGCGGATCTCCTCGAAATCGCCGCTCACATGCTCACGTTAGCGATCACGCGCGCGACGGGTGCCCCGCTATCAGCGGGGCACCCGATTCGCCCTCGGACGATCATCCGCGCAGTTCGGGAAGCGTCCAGCCGTCACGGTCGTACTCGCTCATCGCCTGCTCGGCGAACTCGATCAGCTGGTTGCTCGTGCCACGGCCGGCGTGGTCGCCGTAGACGAGCAGCCGCACCTGCTCGTGGCTGCCCTGGTAGTTGCGCTCGTACAGCTCGTGCCGCCCGCCGAACTCGGTACCCACGGCGTCCCACAGCATCTTGAGCGTCTTCACGCGCTCCTCGGCCGAGATCCCGCCGGAACCGCGCACGTACTGGTCCAGGTACGGGCGAATCTCGGGGTTGTCGAAGTCCTTGGCGCTCGAGGGCAGGTAGATCAGGGCGCTGCCGAGATCCTGCAGCACGATCTCCCGCACGCGTGCGTAGGCGACCATGCTCAGCCAGCGGTACGAGTTGACCGCGTCGGGGTTCGGGTTGACCGCTCCGTTGATCCACGGCTCGGGGTTGCGCGCCATCTCGTCAGTGATGGCCCAGAACGTGGAGCGCCATGACAGTACCTCGCCCACACGCGCCTGCACGCCGCGGAAGTCCTTGGTTCCTGTCATCTCGAGCGACTTGAGCAGCAGACCGGCGATGAAGTCGAGCTTCACCGCGAGACGCGTCGCGCCCTGCAGCGTCAGGCGGCTCGCAAATCCTGACTTGGGCCCGAACTGGTTGAACTGCTCGACGTCGCCGTACATGAAGACGTCCTCCCACGGCACCAACACTTTGTCGAGGATGAGGATCGCGTCGTTCTCGTCGAAGCGGCTGGACAGCGGGTAGTCGAACGGCGAGCCGTGCTCGGCGGCGGCCTGCGCGTACGAGGTGCGACTGATGAGCTTGATGCCCGGCGTGCTCATCGGGATGCCCGCGATGACAGCGAACTTCCGGTCGCGCACGGGAGCGCCCGCATGGGCGATGAACGCCATGTGGGTGGTCGCGGATCCGGTCGCGACGACCTTGGCGCCGGAGAGCACGAGGCCGTTGTCTGTCTCCTTCTCGACGTGCACGAAGACGTCGCCGATCTCGTCCGGCGGCAGGTGGCGGTCGATCGGCGGGTTGATCAGCGCGTGGTTCCAGTACAGGACCTTCTCCTGGGACTCCCGGTACCAGCGGCGCGCGTTGTCCTGGTAGTCGCCGTAGAACGCGTCGTTGACGCCCAGTGTGCCGAGGAAGGCCGCTTTGTAGTCGGGCGTGCGTCCCATCCAGCCGTAGGTCATCTTCGCCCAGTGCGCGATGGCCTCTCGCGAGTCGAGCAGATCCTCGGCGCTGCGCGCGACCTTGAAGAACGGGTGCGTGTATCCGCCGCTGCCGGTGTCGGTCGGCACGGTCTTCATACCGCTGGACGGGTCGTGCAGCGCGTCGTACAGGCGCGACATCGACCGCACGGAGGTCTGGAAGGCGGGGTGCGTGGTGACATCCTTCACGCGCTCGCCCTCGATGTACACCTCCCGCCCGTCGCGCAGGCTCTCGATGTACTCGTCGCCGGTGAGCGGACGGGTGGCCGTCGGGGTGACGGTCGTGTCGGATGTGGATTCGGTCAGGGACATCGGCGTCCTTCTTGTCTCGTCGTGTGGTGGATCGGTGGCGGCAGATCCGCGCAGCGCGGTCGGCGTCAGGAGACGCAGCTCAGCCGCTGGAACGCGCCCTGATAGAACACCAGGGCGTCGGTCTCGCTCGCCTCGTAGTGCTCGACGTGTCCGAGCACGAGGATGTGATCGCCCGCCTCGTGGATCGCCCACGGGGTGCACACGAAGGCGGCGTGCGACTCGGCGAGCCGCGGTGCCGCGTGGTCGAGGTTCCACTGCACGGGCGTCCCCGTCTGCGGCTTGCCCGCGAACTGCATCGCGGTGTCGAGCTGGTCCTGGTGAAGGACGTTGATCGCGAACGGGCGGTCAGGCAGCTTGGTCGCGGCCCGGCTGGTCGTCGCGAGCGAGACGAGCACGAGGGGCGGGTCCATGGAGACGGACGTGAACGAGTTCACCGTCGCTCCATAGTGGGCGCCCTCGTGCTCGTACGTCACAACGGTCACGCCGGTGGCGAAACGCCCGAGCGCGCGACGGAAGTCGCGCGGATCGAACGCGGGTTGCGGCTCTGAGGTGGGCGGGGTCGCGCTCTGCGCGGTCAACATCGACATGATCACTCCCTGGGCGTCGTTGCGGGGGATGGTGCTTCTCCGATTGAAGCCCTCGCATGCGCATCCGACTTGGACTCGAGCGAACTCGACTTGCAGTTCGCCGTACTTCGGCACCGGAGCGCGGATCAGCTGACGGCGGTCACGAAGAGGTGGTCCATCGACTCGCCGGCGGGGTAGGCGCGGAAGAGCTCTGCGCCGTCCTCGGTCAGCTGCACAGCCGCAGCAAGTCGTTCCCCCTCACCCGGATCGGGGAGGAGCGAGACCGTCGCGATCTCGAGCGGAGGCTCCGGGCCGGTCGAGGCCCAGGGAAAGTCGATCGCGAGTGTGCCGGCCCCTGCCTCGACGGTCACCGTGGGCCGGGTCAGCGGGAGATAGAGCAACCCGCCATGCCCGCGCAGCACGACGCTCCCCCGGGCCCGGAAGACCTGTCGGGCCCGGCCCTCGCCGGGATCGGCGACGCAGGGCCAGCGAAACGACGCGGGCCGGATCTCAGCTCCGTCGAAGGCCTCGTATGCGCCATCGGACATCGACGCCACATAGCGCAGCAGGCTCGCCTTGACGGACCACTCGATCCACAAGCGCGAGCGCCGGTCTTCGATCCCGTCGGAGTATCGTCTGATGTCTGTCATCGTGCTTCCCCGCAGCGACTGATCAACCGGCGACGGGAACGGGAAGCATGCGCGCGATCTTTCGCAGATCGAACCCGGGGGTCAGGACATCTTCGGGGGTCACGTCCGCCCCGGACTGAAGCACACGTCGCGCGGCGAGATGCTCGGCGGCCGCGCCCAGGGACTCCACGGCGATCAGCTGCCCGCTTCTGAAGTGATATACGGACGGCCTGTCCCGGGTGTAGAGCGTCACCGATCGATCCGCGCCGAGGCTGAGGCCCGCGATCTGCAGTCGGAGCTTGCCTTGATGCGACCAGAACCAGGGCAGCTGGGCGTAGGAAGAATCCTGCCCCAGCAGAATCGCCGCAACGGCCTTCGCCTGGTCGACAGCATTCTGCACGGATTCGAGCCGCACGAGAGTGCCGACATCGCCGAAAGGGAATCTGGCGCAGTCGCCGATCGCGTAGATGTCGGGAGCGCTGGTACGAAGCATCCTGTCCACGACGATCCCCCCGTCCACAGCGATCCCGGCGGCGACCGCAAGCTCGGTCGACGGAATCACCCCGATCGCGACGAGCAGCAGGTCAGCCGGCAGCCGCTCGCCGTGGGAAGTGCTCACCGCGACGACCCGGTCGTTCAGGATCTCGATGTGCGAGACGACCTCTTCGAACCGGAGATCGATGCCGTCTTCGCGATGACGCGCGGCCATGTAGGCGGACATCTCCGAACTCACCGCGCGCCCCATGGCACCGGGGGCGGCCTCGAACACCGTGACATGACACCCTTTCGCACGAGCGATCGCTGCGAACTCGAGTCCGATGAAACCGGCGCCGACGATCACGACGGAGCGCGCGGCGGCGAGCGCCACCCGGAGGCGGCAGGCGTCCTCGGCGCTGCGCAGGCTGAAGACGCCGTCGGTGCCCGCGGGTGTCAGGGCGAGATCACGGCTGACCGCACCCGTGGCGAGAATCAGTGACGAATACTCGATGGTCTCGCCGCCACGGGTGCGCACGGCCTTCGAATCCGGTCGAATCTCGACCACTTCGTCGTGCATCAGCCGCACCGCGCCCGAGAAGAACTCCGCTGAGCGCAGCGACAACGCCTCCAGATCCGTCGCCCCTGCCAGATAGTCCTTGCTCAGCGGCGGCCGGCTGTACGGAAGCCCGGCCTCGCGGCCGATCAGGGTGATGCCTCCCGTCCAACCGCCCTCGACGAGCGAGGCGGCCGCCTGACACGCTGCCTGACCGGAGCCGACGATGACGATGTGCTCGTTCATAGGGTGCAGTCCATCTGGTCAGTACTGTCTCTCGGGTGTCTGGACGCACAGCCCGTCGATGGCGTCGGAGACCCTCACCTGACAGCTCAGTCTGCTGTTGCTCCTGCGCTCCGCCGCGACCGCGTCGAGCATCTCGTCCTCGTCGTCGTCCGGCGCCGGGAGGAGCGCGGTGAACGCCTCATCGACATACACGTGGCATGTCGAGCACATGAGCGATCCTCCGCACTCGCCGACGATCCCGGGCACGCCGCGCGAGACGGCTGTCTGCATCACGCTCGCTCCGTCGGCGGCGTCGATCTCCCGGCTGTGTCCCTCAGCATCGGTGTAGGTGATTCGCGTCATGCGTCTGTTCCCTCCTTGACGTGGTCCCATGTGACGGGCAGTTCGGTGAGACCGCGGAAGCCGAAGCCCGTCCACTGCGCACGCGACGGGTCGACCGGACGCAGCCCTTCGAGCCGCTGATACAGCAACGGCCACGCGAACTGCGCGATCGCGCTGCGGGACGACCAGCTCCCGGCACAGAGATGGATGCCGGCGCCGAAGCCGAGGTGCGGCCGTCTCTCGCGGTGGATGTCGAACACATCCGGTCGATCGAAGTGCTGCGGATCGCGATTCGCCGAGGCGAGGATGGCCATCACCTGGTCGCCGGCGGCCAGATCCACGCCCTCGAGCCGCGTCGGTGCGAACACCTGCCGGGTCAGAGATTGAATCGGCGACAGCCAGCGGACGACCTCTTCGAACACGGCAGGCCAGAGTTCCGGCCTTGCGAGGACGGCGTCACGTTGCTCAGGATGGGTCGCGAGGGCCCAGACGCCGTTCGTCATCGTGTGCTGGGGCTCGTTCACGCCGCCCGCGATCGCCAGCTTGATGTTCGCTCGGATCACATCCTCGGGCAGCGGCACCGGCGAGTTCACCAGTCCCGACAACATGGACGGGTCGGGGGTGCGGCGGACGCGATCGATCGCCTCATCGAGGTGCTCGCCGATCTGCTCGTTGGCCACCCGGTTGCGCTCGCACGCGTCGGGATCGTCCGCGTGGTTCCCCACCGCACCGATGAAGGCCGCGGACCACTCGCTGATCAGCGCCGCGTCGACGTGTGCGAGGCCGACGAGTGCCGCCAGGTTCGCCGCGGCGAAGGGCTCGGCGAAATGGACCGCCAGGTCGGCGCCCGGGCCCGCGTCGATCAGGTGCCGCAGAGCGCGTTCGGCGTTGCGCGCGAAGATCGCTCCCCAGATCTCGTGCATGGCGCGCGGACGCAACGATGGGTTGACTGCGGCGCGCTCGACAGCATGGGCGGGATCGCCCTTCGTGAGCATGTTCGGGCCGATCGAGCGGAGCATCAGGCTCCGCTCGCGAGCCGGGCCGAAGACATCGCCGTCGCTCTCGACGGCACGGCAACCGGCGTAAGTGGTGACGAGGTAGCGACCGAGCGTGGGCACCCAGGCGATCGGCGCCTCTTCCCGCAATCGCGCGAACACACGAATCGGATCGGCAGTCAGGGCTTCGAGCGAGACCCAATCCGCTGTCGGCGCGGACATTGCAACGGGCATGATCTGATCCGTCCTGTCCGATGACGTCGGTGTCAATGTCGGACACTTCATGATGCGCAGAACAACAAGCCGATATAAAGTGGGGAATCCGAAGGATTATCCACTGCAAAACTGGGGAATTACGATGGCCGGCGTCCGCTATTCACTCCGCCAGCTCGAATACGTCGTCTCGGTGTCAGAGATGGGCTCCATCTCGGCAGCCGCACTCGCCCTGCACATGTCGGAGTCGGCGGTCGCGGTCGGCCTGCGTGAGCTGGAGAACGCGCTCGGCGTCCAGCTGTGCATTCGGCGGAAAGCCCGCGGTATCCAGCTCACTCCGGCAGGACGCGAGGTCACGCAGCGCGCGCGGCGCCTGCTGCGCGACGCCGAGGCACTTCAGGTCTCGTCGGACTCCGGTGCGCCCGCCGGAGCCGTGCGGCTGGGATCCCCGAACGGGATCGCGCCGTCCGTCGTGCCTTCCCTCCTCGCCGCCGCGCAGATCGCGCTTCCCCAGGTGCGCCTGGACATCGTCCTCGGCGATCAACAGGAGCTCACGACGCGGCTGTCCAGTGCCGACATCGACCTCGCCCTCCTGCCCACCGTCCGCCTCGATCTCGAGCTGGCGACGCGCGATCTCTTCGACGCGCCGGTCCACGCGCTGGTCAGCTCTGACCACCCACTCGCAGACGCGGAGGCGGTCTCACTGCGGCAGCTGCGCGACGAGCCGTTCATCATGCTCGACACGAGCCCAGCCGTCGAGCATGCACTCGAGTTGCTGACTGCCGCGGGCATCGTCCCGGACATCCGTCATCGGACGACGAACCTGGAGCTGGTGCGCGCGTTCGTCGGCCGCGGCTGGGGCTACAGTCTGCTGACGGTCCGCCCGGTCGTCGATAGAACATATGAGGGCAGGCGTGTCGTCGCGCTGCCTCTGGAGGAGGCCCCCGATCGTGATGCGATCGTCATCGCCTGGCGCCGCGAGATCACGCCGACCCCCGCGGCCGAAGCGATCGCCGATCTCGCCGTCAGGCTCTGGCAGAACAACCCGTCGCCGCTCGGGATCCGTGTGTGACGAGGAGCGGAACGGCTCGCCGCTGGGAGCGAATCGCGGGGGATTCAATCCTCGGGCAGGACGACGCGATCCCAGGTGACGGGAAGCGCCGGCAGGGACCGGAAGACCCAGCCCGTGGGCGCGACGACATGCGGATCGATCGCACGCAGGCCCGGCAGAGCCGCGTAGAGGTGCGGCCAGGCGACGCCGGCGACAGCAGCCTTGGCGACATTCGACCCGGCACAGACGTGCGGCCCGCTGCCGAAGCTCATGATCCCCTTCCGCTCGCGATCGATGTCGAACTCCGTCGGGCGGTCGTACTGCTCTGGGTCGCGATTCGCCGCGAGAAGGAAGGTCACCAGCGTGGTGTCTCCCGGAATCCACACACCGTCGAGGTCGTATCCCTCCGTGCGGGATCTCTTGCCGATCATCGAGATCGGCGGAAAGAGACGGGCGACTTCGTCGAAGGCACGAGCAAAGGTCGCAGCATCCGCATCGGCCGCGTCGACGGCGTACTTCGTGAACGCCCACACGCCGTTGACCACCATGTGCTGGGGTTCGTTCACGCCGCCCGAAATGGCCAGCTTGACGTTGGCCCGGATCGCCTCGACGGGCAGCTGGTCGTCGGCGCGCAGCATGGCCGAGAGCATCGACTCATCGGGATGGTCGCGCACGTACGGGATGGCTCCGTCGATGATCGCGTCGAGCTCGACGTTGGCCGCATCCGACGTCACCCACACGGCAGCGTCATCGAAGATGTTCGCGGATCCCGCCGTCATCGCGTGCGACCAGCGGACGACGTCTTCGTGCGTCAGATTGGGCAGGCCGACGATCGCGGCGAGGTTGTCCGCCGCGAAAGGCCGCGCGAACACCCTGTCGAGATTGGCGCCCGGGCCTGCCTCGACGAGTTCGCGGAGTCGCTTCTGCGCGTTTCTCGAGAAGACCTTGTTCCACCCGCGCTCCACGGCACTCGGTCGCAGGCTCGGCATGATCTGCTTGCGCTGTCGCACATGCTGTTCGCCCTCGCGTCGCATCAGGCTGGGACCGACGGCGCGATCCGTCGTGCCCCCGTCCGAGTTCACGACCGTATGCTTCGCCGGGTCGTTCATCATCTCCTGGATCCCGTGGTAGCTGCTGATCAGGAGACCGCCGATGAATGGCACGAAGGCGATCGGCGACTCGCGCAGAAGCCGTTCGGCGGCGCTCTCCGGATCCGCGACGAGATGGTCCATCGTGACCCAATCCGCCATGGGGGCGGGCACGGACGATTCGATATTCGTTGACATGAAGAGGCTCGTTCCTGTCGTCGGGCCCCGTTGCCCGAGCATCTGCAGCGTTCTTCCCGGTTCATCGGCGAAGCCGGGAGTGCTATCTGACTATTATCTGTCTGATAGCACTCCCGGCCCAAGCGGAAAATATCGAGGAACCTCCACTGTTCCCCTGGGATAGCCTGCTCGAGGAGATCAGATCTCGCCTTCCTTAAAGCGCTCGTGGAGCCTGCGGCTCCCGAGGACGGCGATGAACCCGACCGCGCTGAGCACGGTCACCAGCAGCGTGAGGAGCGCCGTGGAGCCGTCACCCGCGGCGACGAACCCCGTGGCCACGAGCGGGGCGAACCCGGAGGCGATCGTCGTGGTCACCTGATACGAGATCGAGACGCCCGTGTAGCGATTGCGGATCGGGAACATCTCGTTCATGTACGCCGCGAGCGGGGCCTGGATGCTCGCATGGGCGAGAGGGTTGGCGAGGATGAACGCGAGCAGCACGAGCAGGATGCTCGAGGTGCCGAGCAGCGCGAACACGGCCCAGATCGCGACGGCCATGATCGCGTAGCCGATCATCAGCGAACGGCGGCGGCCGATCCGGTCCGACAGAGCGGCCCAGCCGAGCACGGTCAGCACGTTGACGAGATTCGCGAGGGTGAGCATCCACAGCACCTCGGCCTGCGGGTTGCCGGCTCCGACGGCGTATCCCACGGCGAATGACGCGATCAGCGGTTGCACGAAGAACGGCGTCACGGCCGCGAGCATCACGAACAGCACGCTGCGCCAGTTGCTGCGCAGCGTCTCGAACAACGGCACCCGCCGCTCCAGTTCGACCCCGCGCGCCTCGCGTGCGGCGAGGAACTGCGGCGACTCGCTGACAGTCGAGCGCAGCACCAGGCCGATCACGATGAGCACCGCCGAGATCAGGAACGCCAGGCGCCATCCCCAGCTGTAGAGCTGCTCGCCCGGCAGCAGCGAGACGAGGCTCAGCACGAGGGTCGCCAGCAGGCTCCCGCTCGGCCCGCCGCTCGCGACCACGCTCGCTGCGAGACCTCGCCGGCGCGCGGAGGAGTGCTCCATGGCCATGAGGCTCGCCCCCGCCCATTCGCCGCCGACGGCGATGCCCTGGATGATCCTGAAGACGATGAGGATGATGGGCGCGGCGCCCCCGATCGTCGCGGCGTCAGGGATGAGGCCGATCCCCATGGATGCCAGTCCCATCACGAACAGCGTGATGATCAGCATCCGCTTGCGCCCGAGCTTGTCGCCGAAATGGCCGAAGAGGATCGCCCCGGCGGGCCGGGCGAGGTATCCCGCCGCGAGCGTGAGATACGAGAGGACGATGCCGGCGGCCCCGTCGACTCCTGAGAAGAACACCGTCGGGAAGATCAGCGTCGAGGCGGTGAGGTAGAGCGCGAAGTCGTAGAACTCGACTGTCGTGCCCACATAGCTGCCGATGGCGGCCTTGGTCGCCTGGCGCTTCGCGGTGCGGGTGTCATCCGCGGCGGGCGCGGTCGATGCGGGTTCGGTCATCTTCATCTCCGTCGATGTCGATTGATGTGGTGGGTGAGCGGTACGTCGTCACACGCGGTCGCGCAGCTCGCCGCCGTCACGGTACGCGGCCGGCCAGATGCCATGCCGGCCGGGCGAGAGGATGCCCTTCGGATCCACGGCGTCCTTGATCTTCTCCACGAACCGGCGGTACGCGTGGTCGTTGAACGAGTACTGGTCGGCCGCGAGGTCCATGATGTCGAGGTGCGCGCGATACTCGCCGTAGCCGAGCTTGCCGATCTCGACGATGAGGTGCTTCGCGAGGTCGAACGCGTTCTTCACCGCGGCGGCGTCGGTCTTGTCATATTGCATGCCGGCCACCACGACCGCGGAGCGCTCGCCCGTGACCATGATGCCGCCGGAGAAGTTCAGCCCGAACGCGAGGATGTGCTTGCGCATCTCGTTGATCACGTACCGGACCTCGGTGCCCTGCAGGGGCACGACCGGCGAGAACCCGATGTGGGCGACGTGCGCCGGCGTGTTCTCGATGGCCTTCTGCGTCGGGATGCCGATCATGATCCCGTCTCCGGAGTACCGGAGCTGGTCGTACTCGTCGGGCGCGAAGGTGCGCGGCGCCTCGACCTTGCCCGTCGGGATCTTCGCCCACGCCTCGCGGATGCGCCGGAGCTTGAGCTCGACCATCTCGGCGTCGCCCCAGACCGCGGCGCGCGCCGCCCAGGCGCCGACGCCGGTGCGCTCGGCGATCGCGCGCACGTCCGCCGCGGTGACCTGCGTGCGCGCGTCGAGTACGGCGTCGTCGCGGAGCATGACCGCGGCACGGAGCGTCGGGTAGAGCGTCGGCACGCCCTCGAGGTAGCCGGCGAGCTTGAGCTCCCGGATCGTGTCGATCGCCTGCTCGAGATCCTCGTCCTCGCCGATCGAGAGCATCGTCGGCGCGAAAGCCTCCGGCAGCCGCTTCAGCCACACGCCCATCCGCGTCACGATGCCGAGGTTCGACTGCACGAACAGCGGGTCGAGCGACGGGCCGAGGCTGCGCTTGTAGAGGTGCCACGCCTTGTTGCCCGGCTGCGCGCCGGCGCCGGTGCGCAGCAGATCACCATCGGGGAGGACGACCTCGAACCCGGTCGGGAACATGTAGTCCTGGCCGTAGAACTGGTACGTGATGCCCGAATCCATCGAGTTGCCGATCACGGAGCCCCAGCCGAGGTCGGGGGTCGGCGTCATCAGCTGGTACCCGGAGGTCTTCACCGCGTCGTAGAGATCGAACCAGCGGACGCCGGGCTCGACGACCGCGTAGGCCAGCTCGTCGTTGATCTCGAGGACGCGATTCATCTTCTGGAAGCCGATCTGGATCGACCCCCGCACGCGCGGCGATGCACCGCCGTAGCCGTAGTTGCGCCCCTGGCCGTGCGGCCAGACCGGGATCTCGTACCGGTTCGCGATGCGCATGATCTCCTGGATCTGCTCCGTGGAGACCGGCTGCACGACCGCGGCCGCCGCGTAGGTCTCGTCGCCGGGAATCCAGTAGGCGTCCTTGAACTCGTCGACCTTCTGGCGTTCGACGTAGACGAAGTCCTCGCCGACGACCGCGGCAAGCTCTCGGTGCAGTCCGTCGGAAATGGTCGGCAGCTCTGCGACGGTCTCGCTCACAGTTCTCTCCTTCGTTGGGGTGTGCCCGACGACGCCGTCGGGTGGGGGCTTCAGTCGAGCGGCTGCGGGGCCTCGGCGACGGGAGGGTACGCCTCGAACGCGCGCCGGATACCGTCGTGGCGCGTCTCGACGCGGTGCAGCAGCCCCGGGTGGGTGATGGCGTAGAAGTCGTCGTTGCGGATCGCGCGGGCCACGACCCTGCCCACCTGGCCCGGTGTGAGCCAGACGGCCCCGGCGGTTTTGCCGGGGTTCGCCGCGAAATCGACGTCGGTGAGCGCCTGGGCGGTGCCGGCGGGGCGGTTGCGGAGGCTCCGCGCGATGTCGGTGTGAACGCTCCCGGGCGTGAGGAGGGTGACGCCGATGTCCGGTGCGTCCTCGGCGAGCTCCGCCGCGAGCACCTCGGTCAGCGCCGCGACGCCGGCCTTCGAGGCCGCGTAGGCGCCCAGCCCCGGCATCGGAGCGAACGCCGACATGGAAGCGGTGTTGACGATGTGGCCGCCGGCCGGGTTCGCGCGCAGAAGCGGGAGGAAAGCGTGCACGCCGTGGATCACTCCGAGGAGATTGACGTCGAGGATCCACCGCCAGTCATCCAGCGTAAGGTCGGCGATCCGGCCCTGCGGCCCGACGCCCGCGTTGTTCACGACGATGTCGACCCCGCCGTGCACGCGCACGACGTGGCCGGCGAGCGCCGCGACGCTCGCGGCGTCGGACACGTCCACCCGCACCCCTTCCACGCCGAGTTCACGGGCGGCCCGGTCCAGGGCTTCCTGCTCGATGTCGGCGATCACGACGGTGGCGCCCTCGTCGCGCAGCGTCTCGGCGATCCCGCGGCCGATACCCGCTGCCCCGCCCGTGACGACCGCGATCGCTCCCGAGATCTGCGTCATCGCCCATTCCTTCCGGTGATCCTCATCGATTCACATGCCAGTCTGCCATAGATCTGTCTGACAGGAAGATACGAGATACCTTTGCAGCTCACCGGTCACCGACATGCAAGCAGGTGCGTGCCGTGACGGCACGCACCTGCTTGGCTGTTCAGCGAGGCGAGTCAGACCCTCGTGTCGTAGAACCCCTTGACCACGTGGGCACCTGGTTTGCCGAACATGCAGTAGTCGCGGTTCTCGAGCGCCTTCTCGCGGGGGTACAGCTGGGCTGGCCAGTCCCAGAGCACGAAGCCGTCGACCCAGTCGCGGAAACCTGCCTCGGCGAACATCTCGGCGAGGTAGTCGGCCTGCTCCTGCGCGTCGGCGCCGCCGCCGAAGGTCCAGTCGTTCGGGCGCGTCGCCGATCCCTCGCGGCTCGGGCAGCCGCACTCGATGAAGAGGAACGGCTTGCTGTGCTCGCGCACGACCTTCTCGATGCGGTCGAGCTGCCCCGGCCACGCGCCGCTCGGGTAGTAGCCGCTGGCTGAGATCACGTCGACCGCGTCCCACCAGGTGATCTGGTCCTCCTGGTACTTGTCGCAGTTGTAGGTGATGGGGCCGGAGTACACCTCGCGCACCCGCCGCACGAGCTCGCGCCATTCGGCCTCGCGGCGATCCGCACGCACCATCTCGCAGCCGATCACGAACAGCTCGACCGCCTCCTCCTCGGCGATCCGCGCGTGATGCAGGATGAACTCGGTGTAGCTCGTCCACCAATCGGCCCAGCCGGGTTCGCCGGGCACGTCGAACTCGAAGAAACCGATGAACGCACGCCACGTGCCGTCGGCGCAGTTCACGACCGGCTTGAGCATTACGCGCTGACCGCGATCGCGCGCGGCGCGGATCGCCCAGCGCACCTCGTCGTCGGTAACGGTCGGCTCGTCGCGCCAGTGGATCTCGGTCGATGACGGCTTGTCCTGCAGCGCCGCGTAGGTGACACAGTTCCAGCGCGCGCCCACGTCGGCGAGCGCGTCGAGCGACGCCTCAGCCGCGGGCGTCGCCCACGTGCCGCGGATGCCGGTCCACCCCCAGGTCATGCCCGTGACGAAGCCGAGGCGCTCGCGCACCCGTTCCGTATTCCAGTCGCCGCTCATGCGCGCTCCTCCGCCAGTTCCGATTCCGTGATGGTCAGGCTCGCCGCCCCCGCGACGAGGTCGTTGCCCGTGCGCACGACCCCGCGTTCTGCGAGCGCGTCCGCGGCGATCTGCTCGGACGATGCGACCACGAAGATCGCGGTCTCCCCCGGCAGGAGATGCACCAGAGCATCGTCGACGACGGCATCGGGCGCGAGGGTATCGACGAGCAGCGCCAGATCGCGCACGAGCGTGCGTGCCGTCACTTCGACCCGCAGCCCCTCGCCCGTGGTCGCGGCGAGCACGTCGAACCGGGCGGGCTCGAGACGCGCATCGCGAAGGTCGGCGAAGAACCACCAGCCGGTCCCCTCTTCGGTTCGGGCGCGCACGAGCTCGCTCGCTGGATCGCCAGGTGTTGCGATCGAGTCCGGCAGCCCGACTGTGGCGGCTACACGCGGCGCGACGTCGATCGTCACGGTCTCGGTCGCGAGCACCGCCCCCTCGGCATCGACCCGTTCGAGCACCAGCTCGCCGCTCCACGCCGTCTCGGTCTCGTTGCTCAGGATCGCCGCGAGCGCGTCGCCGCGGGGCTGGATCGTGACGAGGCGGTCGGCGAACGCGTGCCGCATCGCGTAGAGGAGCGGCTTCTCGCGGCCGTCGCCGTCGACTGCGGCCCACGACACCACCGGCCAGTCGTCGTTCAGCTGCCATACGATCGCCCCCGCGTTGAGCGGGGCGAGCGAACGGAAGTGCTCGAGCGCCGTGCCGATCGCGCGCGCCTGGTTCAGCTGCATCGCCCACACCCAGTCGCGCATGTCACGCGGCACGGGCGTATGCGCCACGAGCCCACCGGTCAGCTTCACATCGCCGTCAATGGCCTTCTGGTGCACCTGCAACCCGGGAGACACCGGAGACAGCGGGTTGTCGTGCACGCTGCGCGTGAGCGTCGCCCAGGTCGGCGGTCCCTGCCAGCCGAACTCCGCCACGAACCGCGGCCGGTACTCACGGTAGTCCGGCCAGTCGCGCCGGTTCCAGAGATCCCAGATGTGCACGCTGCCGTGCGCCGGGTCGTTCGGGCGGCTCACGCCGCCGGGTGTGAAGGGGCTGCCCGGCGTGTACGCGACGTGCGGGGCGAGCTCGGCGACGAGCGCGGGGAACAGCTCGTGGTAGTAGAACCCGCCCCAGGTCGCCCCGTCGAGCCGCGCGGGCCACCCCCACTCCTCGAAGCCCTCGAGGTTCTCGTTGTTGCCGTTGAGCACGATCAACGAAGGATGGGTTGCGAGCCGCGTCACGGCCTCGCGCGCCTCGGCTTCGATCTCGGAGCGCAGCGGATCCTCTTCGGCGTACGCGGCGCACGCGAGCAGGAAGTCCTGCCAGGTGAGCATGCCGCGCTCGTCGCAGAGGTCGTAGAAGTCCTCGCTCTCGTAGAGCCCGCCGCCCCAGACGCGCAGCAGGTTCACGTTCGCGGTCTCCGCCTGATGGATGCGCCGTTCGTACCGCGCCCGGTCGACCCGATGCGGGAACGCGTCGTCGGGGATCCAGTTGGCGCCCCGCACGTAGACGAGCCGGTCGTTCACGAGCACGCGCAGGGGGGTGCCGTCGGCATCCGGCGTCGTGTCGATGCGCACCTCGCGGAATCCGATCTGGAGCTGTCGCGCATCCCGCACCCCGGCGGAGTCCTCGACGGACACGTCGAGCGTGTAGCGGTGCGGATCTCCGAAGCCGCGGGGCCACCATCGCTGCACCTCCGGCACCCGCACGGTCACCACCGCCGCGTCCGCGCCGGCGGTGACCGGGACGATCTGCTCGACGCCGCCGACGAGAGCGATGACGCGCACGGGCTCGTTGGCGGTGCGCTCGAGCTCGACATGCACGTCGACCACGCCGTCGCCGCCGTCGATCCGCGGCACGGGCCGCACCGCCGCCAGCCGCGCGCCCGACCATGACTCGAGGCGCACAGGACGCCAGATGCCCGACGTCGCGGTATCGATGCCCCAGTCCCAACCGAACGACGACGCCATCTTGCGCAGCGCGTTGTACGGGTGATGGTTGACGTGCGGGCGCGGACCGAGCTCGAGCGCCGCACGATCGGCCGCGGGGACGGGCGCCGAGAACTCCACGCGCAGCTCGTTCGAGCCGTCGCCCAGCTGGGCGCGCACCGGCACGCGGTACGACCGGTGCTGATTTCGCACCGACAGGATCGGCTTGCCGTTCAGCGACACGGTCGCGACCGTGTCGAGTCCGTCGAAGACGAGATCCACGCGCTCGGCTCCATCGTCGTGCCACTCGAAGTCGAGGGCGTACGCGAAGTCCGTCGCCCCGATCCACGCCTGGAGCCGCTCGTTGTCGTCGAGGAACGGGTCGTCGATGAGTCCGGCGGCGAGCAGGTCGGTGGTCGCACTGCCCGGGACGGTCGCGGGGATCGCGCCAGCGGCGCGCACGGCCGCGGGGACGTTCCGCCCCTCGCCTGCCCGCAGGCTCCAGCCGTCGTGGAGCGGTCGGATGTGCACGGTCATTTGGTGGCTCCTGCGGTGATGCCGCTGTAGATGTAGCGCTGCAGCAGCACGAAGATGACGAGCGTCGGCAGGATGACGATCATCGTGCCCGCTCCGATCACCTCCCACTGCGCCCCGAAGGGTCCCGTGAACCGGAACAGCGATGTCGAGATGACGCCGAGCTTCGCCGACGGCATGTACAGGTAGGGCAGATAGAACTCGTTGTAGATCGCGATGCCCTTGATGATGCAGACCGTCACGATCGCCGGCGACAGAAGGGGAAGGATCAGCCGCCAGTAGATCGTCCACCGATTCGCGCCGTCGATCATCGCGGCCTCGTCGATGCTCTTCGGGATCGACTGCATGAACTGCATGAAGATGTAGATCGCGATGATGTCCGTCCCCATGAAGAGCACGATCGCGGCTCCGTGGCTGTTGAACAGGCCGAGGGCGTTGATGATCTGGAAGGTCGCGACCTGGGTGGTGACTCCCGGCACCAGCGAGGCGATCAGGAACAGCCCGACCACGAGCGCCTTCAGACGGAACTGGAACCGGTCGATCGCATACGCCGCCATCGTGCCGATGACGATGGTGCCGACGAGGGACACGGCGAGGATGATCGTGGTGTTCGCGAAGCCCAGCAGCATGTTGCCGCGCGTGAACGCGGTGACGAAGTTCTCGAAGTTGAACCAGTTGCTCGGCGGGGCGAGCGGGCCCGTCGTAGCGTACTCCTCACGCGACTTGAACGACGCGAACAGCACGACGACGAGCGGCACGACCGCCACGAGCGCGGCGAGCACGAGTGAGACGTACTTGACGGTCTGCGCCATCGTGCGGCGCGTGGTGATGAGAGCGATGCCGGTCATGTGAGGCTGACCTCCTCGTCGGGCACGATCTTCCGTTGGATCCAGGTGACGATCAGCACGATGAGCAGCAACACGACCGCCATCGCCGAGGCGAGCCCGACCCGGCGGAACTCGAACGCCATCTGCACGGTCTGGATCACGAACGTGGCACTGCCGTTGGCGCCGCCGGTCATGATGAACGGAATCTCGAACACGGCCAGCGCGCCCGAGATGGCGAGGATGAACGACAGGCTGATGATGCGCTTGATACCGGGCGCGATGATGTACCGGAACTGGTGCCATCGGTTCGCGCCGTCGAGTTCGGCTGCCTCGTAGAGCTCCCCTGGGATCGACTGGATCGCGCCGAGGAACAGCACGAAGTTCAATCCCATGTACCGCCAGACGCTCGTGGCGGCGAGGGCCCAGTTGACGCTCTCACGATCGCCGAGCCAATGGTGATCCTCGTTGGGGGCGCCGACCGCGGCAAGGATGCTGTCGAGCGTGCCGTCGGGCTGGAAGAGGTACAGGAAGACGAACCCGATCGCTACGCCGTTGATCAGGTAGGGGAAGAACAGCACGCCCTTGAAGAAGTTCCGGAAGCGCGTCTTGAAGCTGAGGATGGTCGCGAAGTACAGCGCGAGCAGCATCTGGATGACCGAGCCGGCCAGGTAGTAGAGGCTGACGAAGAAGACCTGGAACAGCTGCGGCCGGGTGAAGATCTCGAGGTAGTTCTCAAGGCCGACCCAGTCCTTCTGCGGGTCGAGGCCGTCCCACGAGGTCAGGCTGTACCAGATCATGTTCGCGACAGGGACGTACGTGAACACCACGAGCAGTCCCACCGGCACGAGCAGGTACAACCACGGCGTGTACCAGCGCGTGCCGCGGGCATTCCCGGGGCCACGCGTCCTCCTGCGTGCCTGTGGCGGCAGGATCAGCGTGCGTGTGGCGCCAGTGTCGGGCGGCGGGTCGCCCGCCGGCGCTCCCCAAGGGGCTTCTGTCGAGTGCGTCACTCATCGGTCCTCTCTACGACGTGCGGGGCGCGCGTGGGAGGGACGCCGCGGCGATGCGGCGGCGTCCCTCCGCGGCACGTCAGCCGGCGTCGACCTTGGCGCGGGCGTCGGCCCAGCGCTGGTTGAGCTCGGCGAAGTACGACTCCTTGGTGCCGTCGGCGGCACCGCGTGCGATGTCGACGAGCTCCTGGCGGTAGACCGCGCCGTACAGGTCGATCTCGGACGCGCTCACGATGTCGTTCTCCAGGCTCTCGGCGCCCGCAGGCGCCGGCGTCAGCTCGACGTACTCGACGCCGGCGGCATCGAAGTCGCCGAGCACCTCGGGCGTCGGCCCGTCGACCAGCGGCGACAGCCCTCCCTGATCGAAGGCGTACCCTGATTCCTCGGCGAACCACTCGATCCAAGCCCGCGCCGCGGCCTTGTTCTCGCTGTGCACGTTGATCGCGTTCTTGTAGTCGCCGCCGACCTGCGCGTAGAAGGTGCCGTCCACCTGATACGGGAACGGCATGTAGCCGATCACGTCGCGGGACGAACCGGCCGCCTCGGCGGCATCCTGCATCTGGGTGATCGCCCACGAGCCGAGCAGCATCGTGCCGACCTGTCCACTGCCGAGCAGATTCTTGGACTGCTCCCAGTTGGTGGTGAGCGGGTCGCGCTCGCTCAGCCCGTTCGCGACGATGTCGAACAGCAGGCCGTCCGAGATGCCGTGCCACTCGTCGTCCGCCCACGGGGTGTCGCTGTACGCGATGTGCTCGTTCGCATAGTCGGGATCGCCCATCGCGCCGCGGTTGCCGTCCCACTGGCTCAGCGGCCAGCCATCCGCGTAGTTCGTGTAGTACGGGATCGCGTCGGTCTTGTCGGCGATTGCCTGCAGATCGGCGAGGAACTCGTCGGGCGTGGTCGGCAGCTCGGTGACCCCCGCGTCCGCCCAGACGTCCTTGTTGTACACGAGGCCCTGCGTGTTGCCCGTGATCGAGATGCCGTAGGCCTGGCCCTCATACGCCTCCTCCGAGAGGAAGCGGTAGGTCGAGCTGAGCTCGTCGACCGTGCCCAGCGGCTCGAAGAAGTGCGGCAGCTGGGCCTGATTGACGCTGTTGGGGATGAGCAGCACGTCGCCGTAGTCGTCGGTGTTCATGCGGACGGCGATCTCGCCCTCGTAGTCGGTGATCGCCTCGAACTCGACCGTGACCTCGGGGTACTCCTCCTCGAACTGCGCCTTGTAGTCCTGGAACACCGTGTCGACGATGTCGGTGCGCTGTGTGATGACGGTGATCGTCCCCGCGATCTCATCGTCTCCTCCGCTGGGCGTGCCTCCGCCCGCGCAGCCGCTGAGCACGAGTGCTCCGGCGCCGAGCGCCGCGCCTGCGATGAGGACTCTCCTGGTGGCCATGGTGGGTATCTCCTGTCTCCGTTGACATTCCCGACTCGGCGATTGCGTCGAGCCCACTTAAGCGCTTAAGTTGGCATGAGCGTATGGACACGAAGGCGTGCCTGTCAAGAGGGGACCACGCGCCGGCATCCGAGAGGAGTCCGCGATGGACCAGGAGATCATCCGTCTCGCCGACGACGGCGTGGCCGTGCTGCTGCAGGTGCCCGCCGATGGCCTACCCCGCGTGCTGCACTGGGGAGCCGATCCGGGCGACCTCTCCCCTGATGAGCTCGCCGCAACCGCGGCCGCTCTGAGCAGGCAGACCGCGCCAGGCACGCTCGACGCCGCGTGGCAGCTCAGCCTGCTGCCTGACGAGAGCGACGGCTGGACCGGCCGGCCGGGCTTCGAGCTGACGCGAGGGCGAGGGCCCCTGCACCCGCGCTGGCGTGTGATCGCCGCTGACATCGGCCCCGCGCACGCCGTGATCGACGCCGTGGCCGACGGCGTAGAGCTGTGCACCGAGATCCGCCTCGTGCACGGCATCGTGACCGTGTCCCATGAGATCGGCAACACCGCGGATGCCGCCTTGGACGTGCACTGGTTGGAGGCCACACTGCCCGTGCCGAAGCGGGCATCTCACGCCACGACGTTCTCGGGGCGGTGGACTCGTGAGAAGATCCCGCTCACGACGCCCGTGCCGCGCGGATCCGTCGCGCGACAGAGCCGGCGGGGCCGGCCCGGGCACGACAACCCGACGCTCGGGATCCTGTCGGAGGGCGTGCCGCGCAACCGGTCGGGCGAGGTGTGGGCCGTGCACGTCGCGTGGAGCGGCGACACGACCTACCGCACCGACCGCGTGACGGACGCGGTGCAGCTGCTGGGCGCGGGTGAGCTGCTGCGCCCAGCGGAGATGCGGCTCGCGAAGGGAGAGCGCTATCGCACACCCGACACGCTGTTCGCCCACTCGGATGCGGGTCTCGACGGTCTGAGCGCGCGATTCCATACGTGGCTCCGCGCGCGTCCGCACCATCCCCGCTCCCCCCGCCCGCTCGTGCTGAACACCTGGGAGGCCGTCTACTTCGATCATGACGGCGATCGCCTGCGGCGGCTCGCGGATCGCGCCGCGCAGGTGGGCGTGGAGCGCTTCGTACTCGACGACGGCTGGTTCCAAGGCCGCCGCGACGACACCACGAGCCTGGGTGACTGGGAGCCCGACCATGCGATCTGGCCCGACGGCCTACGCGGCCTCGCAGGCTGCGTGCACGATCTCGGCATGCAGTTCGGGCTGTGGTTCGAGCCCGAGATGGTGAGCCTCGACTCCGACTTGGCCCGCGCCCATCCCGACTGGCTGCTGCACGATCCCGCGCACCTCGCGGCGGATCGAGGCCTGTCGTGGCGCACGCAGTATGTCCTCGACCTGGCGAACTCTGCCGCCTACGCCCACGTGCGCGACCAGATGAGCGCGCTGATCGCCGACCTCGGCATCGAGTTCATCAAGTGGGACCACAACCGCGACCTCGTCGAGTCCGTGCACGACGGGCGCCCCGGCACGCACGAGCAGACGCTCGCCGCGTACCGGCTCATGGACGAGCTGCGCACGACCCACCCCGGGCTCGAGATCGAGTCCTGCTCGAGCGGCGGCGCCCGCACCGACCTCGGCGTGCTCGCCCATACCGATCGGGTCTGGGCGAGCGACTCGAACGACCCGGTAGAGCGCCAAGACATCCAGCGCTGGACGCAGCTGATGCTGCCGCCCGAGCTGGTCGGCTGCCACGTCGGCCCCACCGAATCGCACAGCTCGGGACGCACGACCGATCTGTCCTTCCGCCTCACCACGAGCCTCATGGGACACGCGGGCTTCGAGTGGGATCTGCTGTCGCTCGACGACGCCGAGTTCGCCGCGATCGCAGGCTTCACCGCGCTCTATCGCGAACTGCGGACGCTGATCCACAGCGGCACCGCGGTGCATCCCGACCTCGACGATCCGGCATGGCGCGTGACCGGCGCGGTCGCGCCGGACCGCCGGGAAGCGGTGTTCACGGTGGCGACGATAGCGGCGCTCGAAGACGCCCGATCCGCGCCGATCCTCCTGCCGGGGCTCGATCCCGACGTCCGGTATCGCCTGCGCGTGCGCGAGGAGATCGGAGCGCCGAAGCACGGCTGGATCACCCCGGAATGGCTCACATCCGGCGAGGTCGTCCTGCCAGGCGCGGTGCTCGGCACCATCGGTCTTCAGTTTCCCGCTCTCTGGCCCTCTCAGGCCGTGGTGCTGCATCTGACGGCGGTCGGACCGGATACGGGCATGGCCTAAAGTCGTGGTCATGCTCGAGCCAGACGGATCGACGCCGCGCCGTGCGACGATCAGCGACATCGCGCAGCGAGCGGGCGTGTCGACCTCGGCCGTCTCGTACGCCCTCAACGACAAGCCCGGCGTGTCGCCCCGCACGCGCGAGCACATCCTCGCGATCGCCTCCGAGCTCGAGTTCGCGCCGGCGGCGGCCGCCCGCATGCTGTCGCAGGGGCGCACCGACACGGTGGGCCTCATCCTGCGCCGCGACCCGCGATTCCTCGCCAACGAGTCGTTCTTCATGGAGCTGATCGCGGGCCTCGAGATCGGGCTCGCCGAACAGCGGCGCGGTCTGCTGCTGCAGCTCGCCCCCGATCGTGCGGCCGAGAGCTCCATGTACCGGCAGTGGAAGGCCGCGCAGCGCGTGGACGCGGTGCTGCTCGTCGACTTCGAGCGCGACGATCCCCGCGTGGAGCTGGTGCGCCGCATTGGACTGCCCGCCGTCGCGATCGGCGATCCCTCCCTCACCGGCGGGCTGACGACCGCGTGGACAGACGATGCCACCGGCATCCGCAACGCCGTGCGCCATCTGCATGGACTCGGGCATCGCTCGGTCGCCCGTGTCGCCGGTGGGCCGCACTTCGCGCATGTGCACATCCGCGACGAGGCCTTCGCCGCCGAATGCGCCAGGCTCGAGCTGCGGCATCGCATCGTGCACGGCGACTTCGGCGTCACGCTGGCCGAACGCCACACGCACGAGCTGCTCGACGACGCCGAGAGCGGCTACACGGCGATCGTCTACGACTCTGGCCTCACCGCGGTCACGGGGCTGAAGACCGCACGCGCCCGGGGTGTTCACGTACCACTCGATCTGAGCATCATCGGATGGGACGACTCGCTGCTGACCACCGTGACGGATCCGCCCATCTCGGTCATGAGCTACGACGTCGTCGAGTACGGCGACGCGGCCGCACGCCTGCTGCACGGTCTTCTCGGCGGTACCCTCCCGGCCGCACATCTCGCCGGCACCCCCACGCTGCACGAGCGCGGCACGACCGGCCCCGTCCGCTCCGCCTGAGTTCGCGGTCCCGGTGCCGGCCGCAGCGCCCGCAGCTTAAGCGCTTCAGCCATAATCTGAAGCATGACGCATCACGAGCTCCAGCCGTTTTCGGTCGACCGCCCGATGGGCGGCCTCGTGCGCGCGCTGCGACCGTCTCGCTGGCGTCTGGCCCTAGCGGTGGTCGCCTACGTCGTCAAGGACTCGCCGGTGTGGGTGATCCCCGTCGTGACCGCCGCCGTGCTCGACGCCGTCGTCGACGGCGGCCCGATCTCGGAGATCGCGCTGTACGGGGCGATCGCCGGCGGACTGGTGCTCGTCAACTACCCCGCCAACCTGCTCTGGGTGCGCCTGTACAGCAGCACCGTGCGAGATCTCGGTGTGCGCATCCGCAACGCGCTCGCCCATCGCCTGCAGGAGCTCACGATCGGGTATCACAGCCGCGCGAACTCATCGATCATCCAGACGAAGGTCGTGCGCGACGTCGAGAACGTCGAGCTCATGATGCTGCAGGGCGCTCCCCCGCTGCTCAGTGCGACGAGCACGCTCACATCGGCCGTCATCGTGCTCTCGCTGCAGCTGCCGATCGCGCTCGTCGTGTTCCTGCCGGTCGTGGTCCTGTGCGCGCTGCTGGTGCGCTGGCTGCGCTCGCACACCGAGAGCCGCAACGAGACGTTCCGGCGCGATGTCGAGCAGTTCTCGTCGCGCGTCGGCGAGATGGCCTCGCTGTTGCCGATCACTCGGGCGCACGGGCTCGAGCCGACCGCGACCTCCCGGCTCGTGCGTGGTGCCGAGCAGGTGCGCGACTCGGGCCTGAACCTCGACATCATGAATGGGCGCTTCAACTCGATCGCCTGGGTGTCGCTGCAGCTGCTGTCGATCGCCGCCCTCGTCGCGTCGGCGATCGTCGCGGTGAGCGGCCTGTCGCTCGTGAGCCCCGGCCAGGTGGTACTGCTCAGCACCTACTTCATCGTCGTCACGAACGCGGTCGTCGGGTTGCTCAGCCTCGCTCCGATCATCACGCGCGGCCGCGAGTCACTGCGCTCGATCGCGGAGGTGCTCGAGGAGCCGGATGTCGAGCGCAACGCGGGCAAGATCGCACCCGCAGTCGTGCGCGGCGCGTTCCGGTTCGAGGGCGTCTCGCTCACATATCCCGAGGGCGATGCGGCGGTGAACGATCTCGACCTGGACATCCCCGAAGGCACCTCGGTCGCGTTCGTCGGCCCGTCTGGCGCCGGCAAGTCGACCGTGCTCAACCTGGTGCTCGGATTCGCCCGCCCCACCGCCGGCCGGATCCTGCTCGACGGCGTCGACACGGCCGCACTGGACCTGCGGGCGGTACGCCGCCACGTGAGCGTGGTGCCGCAGGACTCCGTGCTGTTCACGGGGTCGATCCGGGACAACGTCACCTACGGCATGGAGGACGTGCCCGACGACATCGTGCGCGCGGCACTCGCCGACGCGAACATCCTCGACGCGGTTGAATCGCTGCCGGACGGCTGGAACACCGTCGTCGGCGAACGCGGCGCTCGGCTCAGCGGCGGGCAGCGCCAGCGGCTATCGATCGCGCGGGCCCTCATCCGCGACCCGCGCATCCTGCTGCTCGACGAGGCCACCAGCGCGCTCGACGCCGAATCAGAGCGGCTCGTGCGTCAGGCGCTCGATCGACTGATGCAGGGTCGCACCACGCTCGTCGTGGCACACCGGCTCTCGACCATTCGATCGGCGGACCTCATCGTCGTACTCGAGCGCGGACGGCTCGTGGAACGCGGCACGCACGACGAGCTGGTCGCACTGCGCGGGCGCTACGCCCGCATGCACGCCGCGCAGGCGGGATGAGGGCCGCTCCCTACCGCAGCTCCGCGTGAACGTGGGCGTCGCGACGGCGCTGGAGCCCCTGGCGTCACGCGGGCGCGTAGTCGAACGCCGCGATCGTGACCTGCCCACGCGGTGGTGCACCGTGGCTCGTCGCGAACACCCCGAACCACACGCCGAGGAAACCGCCGGTTGCGACCGCGTCCAACTCACGGGCGTCGACGGCGGCCACCACGGCGTCGGCGTGCACCAGCTCGTACCGGTACCCGCGCGCGCGCACGCCGATCCGGCCAGGCTCGGAAGCCAGAGCCTCGTCATGCAGCACGCGGTCCTCACCGCCGTGCCGGTGCGTCGCACGCAGCGTCAGGCCCGCGCTCGTGCGGGCGAACGCGAGTGTCACGTGATCCTTCTCCGACTGACGGATCGCGAATCCCGCGCTCTCGCCGTCGGCGAGCGCGGCGAGATCCAGATCGGCGAACGCGTCGACGTCGGCGTGCTGCTGTCGCAGGCCGCGGAACGCCACAACCGTCGCGTCCGCGAGGGTCTCCGCGCGCGCGGGCAGCGTCCACGTGCCGCCGTCATCCTCGGACACCTCGGAGGGCAGTGCTCGCAGGGCCGTCCACCGCGCATCGTCCGGCCGCACGGTGCCCGGCACGCGGTCATCCGGCTGCCACGCGGCGGCGGGTGCGGGAGTCACAGACCAGGGCAGCTCGACCTCGCGGGGCACCCGCCCCTCGCCCGGGGCGAAGACCGGCCAGCCGTCCTCCCACGACACGGGACAGAGGAATGTCTCGCGACCGAGCGGATAGTGATGACCGTCGGCCGCGCGCATCGCGAGCAGCACGGCCCACCACGATCCATCAGCCGCCTGCACGATGTCGGCATGCCCCGCGCCGATCACGTCCGTGGCGCGCCCGAGGTGCCGGTGCGTGAGCACGGGGTTGGCGCGGTTGCCCTCGTACGGCCCGGCGATCTCGTCGGCGCGGGCGACGCTGACCGCGTGGTGGTACTCGGTGCCGCCCTCGGCCGCGACGAGGTACCAGCGCCCGTCGATCTGGTACAGATGCGGTCCCTCGGCCCACACCGCGCTGCGTACGGCACCGCGCCAGATCACGTGCTCGGGACCGACGAACGCCCGTTCGACGGGCGAGTACTCGCGCACCCACACCTCGGTCTGGTGGAAGTACTCGGGCTCGCGTGCGAGCCGGGTGCCGTGCATCCACACCCGCCCGTCGTCGTCGAACGCGACCGACGGATCGATGCCGTCGACGTCGAGCCAGATCGGATCGCTCCAGGGACCGGCCGGATCAGTCGCCGTGACGAGGAAGTTGCCGCCGCGCGTGTCGTCGTTCTGATCGACGATCGTGCACACAACCCAGAACAGCCCGTCGTGGTGCCGGATGGTCGGCGCATACAGTCCACCGGAAGACGCGATGCCCTCGTAGTCGAGCATTCCCGTGCGGTCGATCACGTGACCGATCGTCTGCCACCGCACGAGGTCGCGGGAGCGCATGACCGGCAGCCCCGGCAGGTACTCGAACGTCGAGGTGACGAGGTAGTACCACTCCCCGACCCGGCAGATCGACGGATCCGGATGGCATCCCGGCAGCACCGGGTTCGCGACGGTCGCCATGCCGATCACGCGACCCTGACCGCGACCGTGCGCGGGTCGTCCGGCGTCACCACGTGCACGTCGCCGGTCAGCGTCACGGTCGCCCGGGGGGTCGCGGAACCGGGCAGAGCGCGCCCGCCGCGCGCCTTCTCGTTCGAGATCGCGCCGCCCGTGCTGTCCGAGAGCTCGGCCGCGCGCGCCGACGCCTCGGCGTGCGCGCCGACCCAGACCTGGACGTCGCCCGGCTCGACGATGCGCACGTGATCGCGGCCCGTGAACGACAGGCGCTGCGTGGGCACCTCGAACGTCACGCGGCGCGACTCACCTGCGCCGAGCGCGACGCGCGCGTAGCCGAGCAGTTGCGCGACCGGGCGCGTGACCTGCGCCACCACGTCGCGGCCGTACAGCTGCACGACGTCGACGCCGTCGCGGGCGCCCGTGTTCGCGACCGTGACGGTCGCGGTGATCCGGCCATCCGTCGCGACCGCGTCGGAGACCTCGAGATCGGAGTACGCGAACGTCGTGTACGACAGGCCGAAGCCGAACGGCCGCAGCGGCGTCGAGTCGGTCGACGTGACATCCGACGGCCCGCCCAGGATCGGGTGCAGGTAGCTGTAGGGCGAGGATCCGGATGAGCGAGGCAGGCTCACGGGCAGGCGACCCGACGGCGCGGTCTCGCCCGTGATCACGGACGCGACGGCGGTGCCGCCCTCCTCGCCCGGGAAGAACGCCTGCAGCACGGCGGCCGGGCGTGCGGCGACGTCGCTGTCGAGCGCCCAGGCGACCGCGTACGGGCGGCCGGTGAGCAGCACCATGACGACCGGCGTGCCCGTGGCGACGAGCTGCTCGACCAGCTCGCGCTGGACGCCGGGAAGCTCGAGCGACTCGACGTCGTTGCCCTCGCCGACCGTGCCGCGCCCGAACAGGCCGGCCTGGTCGCCGACGACCACGACGATCCGCGTCGCCGAACACCGCGGCCTGCGCGTGCCCGACGACCTGTCAGTCATCGGCTTCGACGACATCCCTCGAGCGGTCACGAGCACTCCGCCGCTGACAACCGTGCGCCAGCCTCTGCATCGGATGGGCGCGTCGGCCGTCGGCCTGCTGCTCCGAATGCTCGACGGCGGCGCTGACGGCGCGCAGCACCTGCGTATGCCCGTCGAGTTGGTCGTGCGTGAATCTACCAAGCCACTCGCATGACCGGCGCATGCTTCGGCCACCGCGTGAGCGCGGGCAAGGTCACACTTACGGCGTCGGCCCGCGAGGCGCTGCGCAATCACTTGACCCGCGCGTCCTGACGCGAGACGGAGCCGGCGTCCTCTCAACGCCGAGGCTGAGCGGCTCGGCCGTCAGGCGCTCGCCCGACTAGTGCACGGCTACGTCGCGCTCGTCGTGGAGCCCCGGCTCTCGATCATCCGGTCGGTAGACGTCGTCGTGGTGCTCGAGCGATGGTGAGTCGTGAAACGCGGCTGCCTGACGATCTGGTTGCCATAGGCGCGCGGCCCAACCGCGAGTGCGCGCAGCACAGTGGAGATGATGCGGCAGCTGCCTTCTTGAGGCCAAGGCCGACACAAGCTGGGCGCTCTGCCGATTCGTGGAGGCAGACGCGCCGAGGTGGCACGCGGCGCGACAGGACTGGGAGACTCGTAGCGTGAGCGGCGGACGATTGGGAACAGAGCAGCCGGTGCGCGTAACGCGGCGCTGGCCCGTCGTCTCCGCGATTGTGGTCCTCGTGCTGGTGGCCGCGCTCGCGGCGGTGATTGTCTATCGGGAGCACAACAAGCCGTTCGGACTCGAGCTGGAGTGGATGGGGGGAGGTTCTCGAGCACCGCAGCGGATTCTGGACCGCGAGTGCTCTCGTCTTCGACTACCTCGGCGGCGGCTGGTTCGCCGTGTTCGCCGTGCCAACGGGGATAGCGATTGCCCTGCTGTGGTGGCGCCGCCCGTGGGCGGCCCTGTACGTCGTGCTCGCTATCGCCGTGAGCGCGGCGCTCGTGCAGGTCATCAAGCAGCTGATCGGTCGACCCCGGCCGGTGGACATCCTGGTCGTCGCCGACTTCGGCTCCTTTCCTTCCGGGCACTCCGCGAACGCGACAGTGACCGCGGCGGCGCTCGGGATCGTCTTCTGGCGAGTCTGGGTCTGGGCCGCCGGCGCCGTCTACACAGCCGGCATGATGCTCAGCCGCACCTACCTCGGCGCGCACTGGATCTCCGACACAATCGGCGGCTTGCTGTTGGGGGTTGGGGTCGCCGTGATTCTGTGGGCGCCATTCGCGATGCGGCTTCACCTCGAGCGGGAGGCTCCACACTCGCCGCCACGGATCCGCCAAGCCATTCGAAGGAACGACGCATGATCGAGTGGCAGGCGTGGATGTCTGGCGCCATCGCGATCGTGCTCCTGACGGGGATCGCCATCGTCGGACTGCTCGGTTTCCGGATTCCTGCCGCGCTCGAGGTGTTGATCGCTGTCGCGCGCTCCATCGCCCAGCTCGCCCTGCTCAGCATCATCCTCAGCGGCGTGATCGCGGATCTGCGATGGGTGGCGATCGCCTTGCTCGTGATGTTCGCCGTCGCGATCCTCACCGCTGCCCACCGGGCACGAGACTTCTCACCTTCGCTTCTCTGGCTCGGGTTGGCGATGGCCGCCGGCCCGACTGCGACGATGTTGATCGTGTTCCTCACGGGCGCCATCGAATTCTCGCCCCGCTATGCGCTCGCCATCGGCGGCATCGTCATCGGCAGCACCATGACCATCGCCGTTCTCACTCAGCGGATCCTGCAGACCACCATCACCGACCGTTGGGACGAGGTGGAAGGATGGCTCGCGCTCGGCGCCACGCCGCGCCAGTCCACCGCGGTCTACGCACGCGCCGCGGTGCACACCGCGCTGCTGCCCTCGATCGATCAGACTCGTACGACCGGGATCGTGGTGCTCCCCGGAGCATTCGTCGGAGCGGTGTTCGCTGGCGCCTCACCCCTCGAAGCCGGTCGCTTCCAGCTGATCGTGTTGGCTGGCATCCTCGCCGCCGGAGTGATCACGGCCACGCTGCTCGCGTTCGGAGCTCCACAGCGCCGACCCAGCCTCACACCGCGAACGACACACCGTCACCCATAAAAGCGGACGTCCCGCGCCGACGGGCCGTCAGGACTCTGGCACAGCGTACGGCGCCTCTCTCGTTCTCTTCCCGAGGACGTCTATGTCAGCGGCCGAGTGTGTCGCGCTCGTGCGTTCGCTCGCGCGTCCCCAGCAGGCGCAGTTCCTCTGTGCCAGTGATCTGCTGCGTGATCCTCAGGGCCGCCTCAGCACGCTGATAGTCGATCTGTTGGACGACCAGAGCGGGCTTCGCACCGAGCGGATCGCCGCTGGTGATGCCGTAGCGGTCGCGGTAGGCGGCGATCGCCGCTACGGCTCGCCACCACCGTCCAGCTTCAGGGCCCGGAGCGGGACCGAGGCGACGTGTCCATCCCGCGCCTGCGGCGACGTCGGTGCGTGCGAGCGCATCGGCGCGCTGGATGATGGCGCGCCGAAGTGCGCCGAGGGCTTGGCTCACATCCGCGGGCATCGGGCCGGTGGCCTCGGGGATGAGGCCTGCGATGAAGTGGGTCCGCGATGTCGCGCGGCTACCAGCGGAGCGCGCGTGGGTGAGACGGGTGATGCGGTTGCGCAGCATGCTGGCGAGATCATCGGCCCGTTCGAGCCGGCCGGCGCGGATGACCGCGGTGAGCACGGCCTGGGGTCGGCTGCCGTTCGCGGCGACGCGGCGCACCTCGGCGATGAGCGAGCCGTAGGACTCACTGCCGATCGTCTCATCGAGCAGGTCGTCGGGCAGGCCCGCCTGGGCGAGCAGACTGGCGACGTACTCGGCCTGCGCCGCCTGAGCGATCGTCTCGTACTGGTCGGCTAGGTGCGCGATCGAGGACCATGCTTCCTGCTCGGCGGTGATGTTCTCGTGCGCGGACTTCTCGGCACCTTCATGGCGGAGCACCCCGTTCAGGATCGAGGCCACGGTGGCTTCGCCGTCCTGCTGACGCTCCTCGAGGTGCGCTTGGTCGGTCGCGATGTAGGCGATGTTGCTGGACCTGCCGCGGGTCATGGCGACGTAGAAGCTCTCCCGGGTCATGGACGAAGAGTGCACGATCGCGTGCGCGGTATCCACCGTCGATCCTTGCGCCCGGTGCACAGTGACCGCGTAACCGAGATCGATGCTGGCCGCCACGTAGGCCGCAGGCAGGACGATCGTGCTCGCGAAGCGGGAGCCCGCCCGCCGCACGGTGAGGGAGCCGTCGTCGTGGGAGGCGAGCACGCGCCAGCGGTCGCCGTTCTTCACCCAGCCGCGCCCGGTGGAAAGCCGGCGGTCGTTCTCGCGGCTGATGACCAGATCCCCGGCACCGGCCCGGTTCCCGTCACGCAACAGCACACCCTCACCGGCGACCTCGCCGGCGAGGATCAGATCGTCGCGGGCGCGCGAGTTGAGGTCGCTGACGATCTCCACGGTCTCTGCGACCAGGATGCTGTTCCGTCCTGCCTCGCGATCGGCCTGCCAGGCCCGGTAGGCCGCGTCGAGCATGTCCTCCAGATCTCCGCCGGCGAGCCGGCCGTTCTCTTCGTACTCCTCGATCACATCGACATCGCCGAGGCGCAGGCGCAGGGATGCCTTCTTCTCCCAGGGCTGCGCGAAGCGGCGCACATCGAGCAACTCGGGGACGTTCTCGCGGTGCCGGGCGAGCAGCCCGAACGCTCCGCCCGCATCGACGGCGGCCAGCTGTGCCCAGTCTCCGACAAGCAGGAGCTTCGCGCCAACCTCGGCGGCGTGTGCGGCGAGCCGGTCGAGCGCCAACGTCCCGGCGAGCGACGCCTCATCCACGATGAGCAGTTGCCCGGCGGTGAGCTGCCACGCCCCGCGCTGGTGCTCGTAGAGCCACTTGCTGGTGTTCTCCGTCGCGATGCCCAGATCCCCTGCGAGCACCTCGGCGGCCGCGGCCGACGGTGCCAGCCCGACAACGCTGCCTTCCCCATGCTCGGCCTCCCAAGCGCGACGCAGGCCGCCGAGCGTGGTCGTCTTCCCCGTCCCTGCCGGGCCGACGAGCACATCGACCACCAGCCCGGAGACGGCGATCTGCTCGACGACGCGCCGCTGCTCCGGGGACAGCACGCGGCCGTCACGGTCGGGCTTGCGCAGCCTCCGTGCGATCATGGCGAGGTCGACGGTCGGCGCGGTGGTCTCGGCGCTCAGGGCGAGCAGGCGGTCTTCGGCTTCCAGCAGCTGGGCCGAGGAGTACACGGTGTGATGCCGTGGCCGGAACGCGCTGCTCCCATCGGCGCGGGTGAACGCGGCCGGCGCAGTGACGAGATCAGGTGGGGTCAGGCGCAACGAGGCGGCCTCGGCCGCCTCGACGATGATCCCGACGATCGCCTCGCGGTCCTCCGCGGAAGCGAACCGCATCCCCATCGTCTGCCGGGATGCCTCGGCATACAGGTTCCAGCGCCGCCATGTCGGGCGCCGTACCCCGATCTGCGCGACGACGGCCTCCCCGATGCCGCGCAGGTCATCCAGCGGGAGATCGTCGGCGCGAAGCAGCGGGAGCCTCGGATTGTTCGCGGTCAGATGCTGTGCCCAGGTCGGTGCATCCTCCTCGAGGACTGTGGTCGCCCGCTGTCGCCACTGCTCGGTCAGCTCCGCCAGGGAGTGCACGGTCTTGTCCGGCCGGGTCGAGAGCGTCGCCTGCTGCCGCAGCCGGATCACCGTCTGCGCTGAGGGCTGCCGTCCGTGCTCGGCGACGTACTGTTCGATCAGCCGGTCCTTCTCGTTGTTGATCGCCTCCGACCGTGACGAGAACTCCCGGATCAGCGCTTCGGGCACCCCGACGATCTCCCACGCCGGGTTGCGGTCCCGGCCCCGGTCGCGCTGTTCCCAGCCCAGCCCGAACAAGCCCGCGAGACGGTCAGCGAGCACCGCGTTGTAGTGCTCCGAGAGCGCGACCACCGCGGCGTGCATCGGCCGACCGTCGAGTGTACGCCACTTCCCGTCCGTCGCCTGCACGCGGTTCGCGATCACGACATGCGTGTGCAGCTGCGGGTCCGACGCACGCGAATCCCAATGATCGAACGCCGTCGCAACCACCCCGAGCACATCGATCTGCGCGACGCCGTTTGCGCCGACACGGGTCGCCGCGACCTCACGCTCGATCACCTCGAGCACGTCGTCGATCGCCGCATGGTGAGCCTGTGCGATGAGCGCCTGCGTGCCGCCATCAGCAACCGCCCAGAGCGCCGAGACCGACTTCGGCACGCTGAACGTGAAGTCGAACCCGGCCACGATACGCGGGCGACCCTTGCCAAGCTCGTCGGACTCGATCTGACCGATCTGCTCCGCCCGTTCGGGAGCGCTCAACTCGGTAGAGAGATCACGTACCCTCGCCTCGATCCGCTCGCTGGTGCTCCTGTACTGATAGCTCGCTCGCCCGAGAGGCTCGCCCGTCTCCGGGTCCCGAAGCTGCCCGAGCAGCCTGCGCAGCTGCACCTCCGTCACGTGGGTACCCGACTCGAGCCGACCGGTCGCGAGCCCCGGCAGGCCCGCGCCGAGCCACCTCCCTGGGGGCGTGCCATGCTCCGCGTAGTAGCGGGTCAGTGGTGAGCTCATGGAACGTTCTCCGTCGCCGGCAGCCACGGACTGCAGCAGATAGCGGAAGCCCGCACCAGCGCTCATCACCCGCATCGAGACCGTCACACCTGCAGGTGCGGGATGTATGCTGACGTCTCATCAGGTCGGCCTGGCGAAAGTAACAAACAGCCGTCCGATCTGCGACGAACACATACGAGCGCGCGTCGTGCAGGCAAAGCCGGTGCTTGGGCGGCCGATTCCGTCCGACGCGGATGCCAGAGAGCAGGCCGGTTTGGCGAGGCGTCGAAGTCTGACCGGCTTCGCTTGTGCTGCTTCACGCTGCGCCTCCGTGTCCGGCACTGCGCAAGCAGCGATCCGCTGACGATCGTCCCGCGGCACGGGCCGCGCGCCCCCAAGCTGACGCGCCGAGGTGCGTACGGTCGTCGCGCTGCCGGGCACCGCTCCGACCGTCTTTACGAGCCCGCCGCAGAGCTCAATCGCGCCGTCGGCGACCTCAGCGCACCATGGCGTGCGTGGAGGCACGCGCGGCACGTGCCTCCCGGTGGCGTGCGGCAGCGAGCAGGAATCGTGCGGAGAGGCCGCTGCTGACGAGCTTGGCCACGTTCCAGAAGCAGAGCAAGAAGCCGAGGTTCCACCAGCCGTTCGCGCCATGTTGCACGAGCAGGGCGCAGATGGTCCCGGCGGCGGCATAGAACAACCCGAGTACCGCAAGGGCGATGCCCCAGCGCAGGCCGTCGCGGCGACGCACGCGACGGATGAGGATGTTGGTGGGCATCCAACGCTGACAGAACCTGTAGAGGCGGCCTCCGGCGCGGAGAGCGAACGGCGGGATGAAGAACATGCTGGGGTCTCCGGTCTCAACCGCAGCCGCGTCCGCAGCTGCTTTGTGATGTTCGGTGGCGGACCCCACCACCCTCATCGGGCGTCCTACAACAAGAGACAATGTCCGCCGGGACGTCTCCAGGCTACACTTGCTCACGTGCAGTTTCCAGCACGGATTTCGCCCACCCGAGTCGGCCCTGTCGGCGAGCGCATACTCGGAGGAAAGTGAATTCGTCCCCCCGGGACGGACGTGGGTCTGGCGCCTCCGCGGTACTGCCAAGGGGTTCAGTGGACTTCGACGCGCTCTGCGAGTAGCAGCGGATGGTCGGCTACTCCGGCTTCGTGTTCATCGATCCAGATGACACGATGGACTTGTGCTCCGGGATACCACTGGCGACGCCAGTGCCCGCGTACGAGCCATCGGTGATTCGGGGCTCTTCGCGTCCCGATCGTCGCGTCGCCATCGGGAAGCGAATCCCTTGAGTAGTAGGCGATGACGATGTCGCGCAGTTCGGGAGCACCGCTGGCCTCATCGGATGCGACGACGCTCGGCCGTCCTGCGCGCGAGCGCTGTCGCCCGAGCGGCCGGGAACGCTGCACTGAGAATCGATTGAGGAACGAAGCCGCCTCGCCGAGGCTGGAGGCGCCATCTGGCTCCCACTCTTCGACAGCGGTTCCAAGTAACAGGAGCCCAGACGGCTTGAGGTTCGAGAGTCGGGTTGCTCTGACCAAGATGCATCGCGTGCGTCCGTCGCTGCCCGTGGACCAGAAGACAAGACTGCGGTGATGCTCGTCGTCCTCGCTCCGTGCATCGATGAGCGCCACGCCGTCTGGTGAGGGAGGAAGCGCATCGTCAGCGGCGGGTCCTGGGCTGGCTTGGGATAGGGCGATGGCGGCGTCGGCGCGCAGAAAGTAGAAGCGACGTCCAACCACCGCGCGTCCGATGAGGTCTGCCGCGGCGAGACCCGTGGTGTGCTCCGCCGCGGATCCAACAACGCCGTCACATAAGCGAGAGAGCGTTGGCCCAGCGTGCATGACACCGTGTACACGTGCATAGGCCGCGAGGAGAGGAGAGATGGTGCCGTCGCGTCGATAGGTCGCGATCTGATCCCTGAGTGCCCACTGTGCGCGAACTGCTGGCACGACCGATTGCACGATCTCCGCCGCGGCGTCGGCGAGCCTCACACTGGTGTCAGGTTGCCATGGGAGCGCTCGAAATGTCGTGCCGAGTGTCCTCGCGCCTCGTTCGGGCTGGAGCTTCGCTGAGGTCGCGAGGCGGAGCAAGTCCGGGTTGATGCCGCCGAGATCCACGCCTAGTCGAGAGGCGAGTCGTTCTTGGACTCGGAGGGAGTTCGCTCCGTCGAGAAGCGCGTCGAGAACGGTGGGGGCTGAGCGCTCCGCGCCCAGCTTTCGGCTGAGTGTCGCAGGTGCCAGCTGAGACGAGTTGGTGCCGCGCCTTTCGCTGTCGCGGCACATGGCAGCGACGTGTGCCTTGGTTTCGGGGATCCCGGCCCGCATCCAGACCGACTTCTCCTGCGGAGAGAAACCATAGGCGGGCCAGTCGGCATCGTCTCGGAGCACAATTCCGCGACGTATGCGTGCCGCGACCGCGTCCGGATGGGGCGATTCGGTATCGAGCTCGAGCTGCGTGTCAGCCTCCGCCGCAAGAGCTCCACGGAGCTTGCGGGCGACGGGAGGCTGGATGGTGGAGCTCGGCGACTTCACGAACTCGCCGAGGTCGCGGAGCTTTCGGAGAGCCACCTTTGAGTCCACGCCCATCTCACTCGCGATCTCATGTACGCGTGGTTTCGCCATCACCGTCTCCGTTGTTCTCTTTGGTCACCGTAGCGACTTGCTCGGACACGAGGTTGATCGATCGTTCGCGCGTCCTATTGGTGATGAAGACGCCGAGCCGAAGTCATTCCCGGAGTCACTCCTCTCCGACGGTTCCCGCTCGTTCGATGTGTTCGACCGCGTCGTCGCACACTCGATTGAGGGTCTGAGCGAACTGGAGCATCGTTGCGTGAAGCAGCGGGACCGTCGTGCCCGGGATTGGTGTGGTCGCCAGATGTCGCAGCATCATGAAAGAGAAGTGGCTCAAGTCGCTGAGGAACTTCCATGTAGCGAGTTCGACACTATCGGCGCCGTATTGAACCTTGATGGGCTCTCTGGTCGAAAGCTTTCTTGTCGACTCGTCCGGGTCCAGGCCTAGCTCGCCCGCCAGTCGTTTGAAGTGGGCCCGGGTTGACTCCTGCTCGGCGGTCATGTGCACAGACAACGCGTCGCCTACCTCCAGCGGCACGGCGCCAACGGCAGGAGCAGCCGCAGCGAGAAGCAGATGGTTCTCCGTGAAGTAGTGCGAGTCGGTAAACAGAGCGCGGAACATACGGATGAGGCGAGCGTTTCGACCCTCGGGAGCTTGGAACCAGACGATGGTCGTCGCGTCCTCCATGGCCGCCCGCATGAGCGGATATAGGACCGTCGCATCGAGGTGGAATCTTCCCGGTTCCGTAGCGAAGACCTGTCGATGCGCCGAGCGCAGCATCCGGGCTGAGTTCCACATTCGTTCCTGGATATACCTCGATACCGCGAGGGAGCTTTCGCCGACAGTGGCCACCTTGTTGTCTGTTCCCAGGCGCGAGACGCCTGGGAATCCCGCGTCCGCGATCTGTTCGAGCCGCTGTGCGCTGTGCTCCCACCTGTCGCAGGCGCGCCAGAGGGTCACGACGGTGTCGTCGAGATCCATCTCAACTTGCATCTGTCGATCTGTCTGCCGTGGCCAGGGTGCCACTCAATCGCGGCCCTGGACCGGCGCCGCGTTTTCCAGGAACTGCCGGGGTGAGATACCCCTCTCTGCGTGCGGCAGCGATCCAGTCTCTGACCGTTGCTTCGGGGCGGTCGAAGCGTCGTGAAAGACGCTTGAGGAGACCAACGCCCGCCGCGGCCTCGTCGAGGTAGGCGCGTGCGACGGCGTCGAGGGTGCTCTCCGGAAGAGGCGGGCGCCCTCGCCTCGTCTGCTGCGCGGCGCGGACGCCCGTCTCGAGGGCGTTCACCTCGTCAGGGGTGAGTTCGTCAGGTCCACGATCGGGGCCCATCAGGACCTGCAGCCCTTCGGCGCGCCACTCTTCTTGCAGCAGCGACTGCTGCGCCATAGCGACGATCCGTCCGAGAGGGATGCGTCGCAAGACATCAGCGGTGATGAGCTGGTCGGGCTCATTGCGTGTGCTTCGCTTGATGTCCTCACTCGGCCCGACGAAGTCTCCCCACGCGTCAAAGTATCCCCAGGAAGTGCGGAACAGCTCGAGCTCTGCAACCTCCAGCCCCCGACCACGGTCGATCAGGATGCCGTAGACGGTGACCGGGAGGTCGCGGTTGTTGTAGACGAAGTCCGACACGTAGCCCTCGCCGCGCGCTCGCTCCTTGATGTAGAGCTCCAGACGCTCTGTCTGCCAGGTGGTCTCGTCGTCGGGGTCGATACCGTCGGTCCGGTCCCAGCTTGGGTCGAAGATGGCGTCCTTATAGAGATCGTTCAGCTGGCGCATCCGGCTGCGGTCATAGGACAGGTCGCGGACCTGCGGGTGATCAGGGCGGATGCGCAGCTCGCCTTCGGGGGCGTCGGGGTCTACATAGTCGTGGTCGGTGAACTCAGGTCGGGGTGCCATGTCAACCAATTTATCGCAGTTGGTTCGCTGACATGATGGAAAACATACCGACTTGCGCCGCGTCAATACTCGGCAGGTTCCGGGTTACGAGGGCCTTCGCGGGGCAGATGCAAGACGTGTGTCTCAGCCGGTGCTGGGCTGGGGAGACTTCGGGTCAAGAGCCGGCTCGTGGCCGGTGCGGCGTGGTTCGCGGCAGCTCGATGCACGTGGTCGAAGCAGAGTTCGGGTGCGGGCCGGCTCGGCGGGCCTTGCGGAACGGCGAAGTGCCCGGATCGGCTGGCGTTCAGGTGATGAGCGCGGTGAGGTCGCTCGCCTGCGTGACGAGATGGGCCTCGCCGTCCTGGATGAGGCGGTGGCATCCGGCGCTCGCGGCGCTGGTGACTGGGCCGGGTACGGCGGCGACGATGCGCCGGAGCGCGAGGGCGCGGTAGGCGACGCCGAGCGCACCGGAGCGGTAGCCCGCTTCGGTGATGACCGTTGCTGCGCAGAGTGCGGCGATGATGCCCGCACGTTGCACGAAGCGCTCGCGCGTGGGCGTTGCACCGGGCGGTTGCGCGCTGAGGAGCAACCCGGTTGCGGCGACATCGCGCAGCATGTCGGCGTTGCCTGCCGGGTAGAGCCGGTCAAGTCCCGACGCGAGGATCGCAATGCTGGGCGCACCGCTGGGGCGCAATGCGTCGTGCACCGCCTTGTCGATGCCGTATCCGCCTCCGGTGATGAGGACGTGCCCGGTCGCGGCGAGCGACGTGCCGAGTTCCCGGGTGATGTGCTCGCCGTAGGTGGTCGAAGCTCGCGAACCCGTGATGGCGATGCGCTCTGCGGTGGGCCGGGCGAGCAAGGCGGTGTCGCCCATCCCCCACAGCATGCTCGGGGCGTCCGCGCCGAGGGCGGCGAGGGCGGCGAGGGCGGCGGGCCAATGCTCGTCGCCGGGCAGCAGCGCTGTCATGCCGCCACGCTCGGCGGCGGCGAGGAGTCCCTCGGCGGCTTGGTCGCCGCCGAGTGCCTCGGTGAGCCGGTCGTCGCGACTGAGGGTCTGCGTGGTCATGACGGGCCTCCTTCGCCCTGCGTGGTGTCCTGCGTCCGGATAGTGATGATGTCGGTGTCCTCGTGCAGGCGGGCCGAGAGGTAGTCCCAATCGAGTTGCCAGTCGAGTTCGCCGTCGTGGTCGAAGTCGTCGTCCACCTCGCAGATGGTGGTCTGCACGCGGTGGATGCTCACGATGATCTGTCGCATGGTGCGCTCTTTCTGTTGGTGTCCGGGGCGGGCCGGGTGCCGACGCAGATTGCGCGGCACCCGGCCCTGTGGGCGATGAGTCAGGCGGCGGTCAGGTGAGCGTCCGCGTCGTCGGACTCGGCGTCCTCCGGCTCGGCCTCTCCTGCGTCGTCGGTGCCACCCTGCGGCTCCTCGGCGTCGGTTGTGTCGTCGTCCTCGTCGGACTCCTCCTCGACAGGCGCGCCCTCATCCGGCCCGGTCGCCTCGGGCTCTGCCCCCTCGGGGATGCTCGTGTCGGTGGTGACCTCCACGGCCTCCTCGCCCGGCGTGGCCTCGGCCTCGTCGGGGTCGTCGGGCTGCTCGCCGGTGACGATGCGCTCGACGTCGGAGAGGTGGTAGCCCCATGCCGCGAGCCGCTGGAAGTAGCGGGCGTCACGGTCGGCGGGGTTGCGCCACGTGGTCACGCTGGTGGAGTCCTCCAACAGCCCGAGCGCGAGGGCGACGACGACGTGCCCGGCCTTCGTCGGGGTCTCCGTCGCGAGCGTGCCGAGGGGGTGCGTGGCCCACTGGTGCTCGTAGCCCATCACCTTCTCGGCGGTGGCGTGCGCGTTGCGCGACACGTCGGCCAGCAGGGTCGTCTCACTGGCGAGCACGGACGCCGCGTACGGCAGGGCATCGCTCGGAAGGCGCTTGCGGCCGAGGAACTTCGCCAGCCACTGCTTGCGCACCGTGTCCGCACTCCTCCACGCCTTGTTGTTGGCGATCAGGGTGCGGCGTGCGGCCTTCTCCTCCTCGGTCATCTTCCCGCTGACGGAGCCGCCACGGGTGATCTTGCGAAGCCCGTGCGTCTTCCAGTCGGTCACGACATGCCCGACCTCGACCCGGCCCCACCGCTCGCCCACGGCGACGGCGTAGCCGGGCTTGCCCTGATAGTTCTCCACCGTGAGCGGGGTGCCGTCGGCATCCTGCAGGTCGGTGAGGAACGCGGTGTCGCCCTCGTCGTAGTAGCTCGGGAAGTCGACCACGGTGAAGCCCTGCGCCTCGTACTGGGCGCGCAGGTCCGCGATCTGCTCCCGCGTCTCCTTGTCGTCCAGCGCCCGCTGGGCGTAGAAGTCGAAGGAGTCGGGGTTGGTGCGAGCGACCTTGGTGAGTTCCGCGAGGGTGTCGGGGTCGTCGGCGAAGTTGATCAGCCGTGCGGCCTGGTCGAGCGTGAGGTCGTACTTGGCGACCGCGTCGCTGGCGACCTCGTGCTCGGCTACCGTCAGCCCGGTCTTGACCTCCTCCCGCTTGGCTCCGGTCTGCTTGGCGATGGCGGTGACGCTCATGCCTTCCAGCGCCAACTGCCGCCAGGCGGTGGCCCTGTCCGCGTCGGTCAGGCCCTCCCGGTGCTCGTTGGTGATGATCTGCTGAACGATGCGCACCGTCTTGGCGTCGTTGGCGTCCACGACGTAGGCCGGGATGCTGGCGATGCCTGCCTCGCGGGCGGCGAGGGTGCGGCGCTGGCCGTCGCGGACGACGATCTGACCGTCCGTGTCGGGGTGGGCGAGGATGGGCACGATCACGCCGTGCAACTTCACGGAGTTCACGAACTTGCGCGGCAGGTTGACCTCCCGGCGGATGTTCTCCTCGACCACGAGCACGTTCGGGTCGATCTGCACCACCTGCGCGACCGTCTCGACCGTCGCCGTCTCCTCGACGCTCTCGGTCTGCTCGGCCTGCTCGGCGGTGCTGTTCTCGATGATGGACATTGCGGTTTCCCTTCTTCGGAAGGGGTTCGTGAACACCCGGTTGATGTTCTGTCTCGAACCCCCCATTGCCTTTCGGCAGATGCCGAAGAAAGGGGCCAGGGGTGAATGCGCAAGGCCGAAGAGTCAAAAAAGTTCCCGCCTTCACCGGGTCCGGATCGCAGCTCGGGGGAAGTTTTTTGCGTGCCTTGCGCAGAGAGGAATGGCCCCGCACAATCTCTCTGCCGCGAAAGGCAAACCAAGGGTTTGCGACAAGTGCAGTGCCGCGCAGCGGCTCCGCATGCTCGTGAAGCGCCACGGCGCAGCCACCAGATCCGCGTCTGATCGCGTGGTGCCGTCTTCGGCGTTCCCGACGCACCTGACCGGGTGACCGTCTCCTCCCGCCCCGGGAGGACGGTCCCGGGAGGTGCATCGCCGTGGCGCGCAGGAAACCGACGCCCGAGGAAGCCGCCGCGACCCGGCAGGCCAACCTCGACAAGCTCAGCGCACAGCTCGAAGAGGCCGTGGACCGGCTCACGACCAGCGACGACTGGGTTCGTGCGCTGACGTTCGCCGCGCAGTTCCGATCGCGATCGTTCAACAACACGCTGCTGATCTGGGCTCAGCATCTCGACGCCTACGAGAAGGGCCACGCCCCCGACCCCGTGCCGACCTACGTCGCCGGCTACGTCGACTGGAGCAAGCTCGGCCGGCACCCGATCGCCGGGCGCAGCTACCTGATCTACAGCCCCGTGATCGGCCGGTTCGCGAGCACGAACCCATCCGACCCAGCGTCGTGGCGACGGCTCACGCCGAAGGAGAAGCCGAAGCCGGGCGAGACGGTGCGCCGCAAGATGACCGGCGTGAAACCGGCCCACGTGTGGGAGGTCTCGCAGACGAACGGCGACCCGGTGCCGGAACGGCCGATGCCCAAGCTCCTGGAAGGCCAAGCCCCCGCCGGGCTCTGGGAGGGCCTCGGCCGGCAGGTGTCGGAAGCGGGATTCGCGCTCTCGTCCGTCGCGAGCGCCGTCGAGCTCGGCGGCGCGAACGGCATGACGGACTACTCCGCCCGCACCGTGCAGGTCCGCGCCGACATGGACGACGCCGCCCGAGTGAAGACGCTCATCCACGAGCTCGCGCACGTGCGCATGCACGAGCCCGGCGCGGAGGACCGGCCCATCCACCGCGGCATCGGCGAGGTCGAAGCAGAGTCGGTCGCGCTCATGGTCGGCGCCGCTTACGGCATGGACACCTCGCAGTACACGATCCCGTACGTCGCCTCGTGGTCGACGGCGGTGCCCGACGCAGACCCGCTGAAGGTCATCCGCGACACCGGCGAGCGGGTGCGCAGGACCGCGCTCGAGATCCTCGACAAGCTGCCAACGCCCGAGGCCGGCGACGGCTACCCGCCGGGACTTGACCGCGACGCTCCGGACCGCGAACGAAGCGCACCGAGCCGCCAACCGGCTGACGCCGTGAGGGCGCTCGCGCAGACGCCCGCGGATGTGACGCCGATCGCGGGCGGTCTGAATCGATGACCGCTGGAAGGGATCGCGAACCCCTGGCGCAGGTCGGCCAGTGGGTGATCGTCGCCGCGACCAGCGGCACGGTCTTGATAGGGCTCGGCGCGTTCTGGCTGAGCTTCACGGCGCTCGCCGATCTTGCCCGTCGATCCGGGATCGCACCGGAACTATCGTGGCTGTGGCCGCTCATCGTCGACGGCGTGATCGTGGTAGCGACGATCTCCGTCGTCGCACTGTCCCGATATGGCGCGGGCGCGACGCGCTACGCGTGGACGTTGCTCGTGGGCGGCGCCGCCGTGTCGGTCAGCGCGAACGTCACCCACGCGACCGTCGCCGCATCCGCGGAGGTGCCTGGTGCGGTGGCCGCGATGGTTGCCAGTGTCCCGCCGATCGTGCTGCTTGCGATCACCCATCTGACCGTGGTGCTGACTCGATACCGGCAAGGTCCACGAGCACCTGCCGCGTCCCTTCGACCGATCGGGGACGCAGACGACGGATTCACGCAGCTCTCCGCAGCGTCGAAGGCGCTCGAACGGCCGTCAGCGAGGCCGCCGCGAGTACAGGCGGACCAACGGCACGGCTTGCCGGCAAAAGCTCGCGTGCTGCGTACGCAGGGACTGTCCAATCGCCGCATCGCGAGCGACCTCGGGGTTCACCCGTCGACCGTGGGTCGATGGCTCGGTGCTCTGACGGAAGAACCGGTGGAAGCAGGGGTCCCCGGATGGGGCCGTGCGATAGATGAAGGAGATGATGACGGTGCCGCCCCCGTCCGAAGGCGACGAGGCGAACAAGCGCCGGGAGCTGGATCCGGATGAGACGGTGCCGGCGGAGCCGATCTCCATCCGCGAGGAAGAGACGGGCGAGTTCGCGCGTCGTGCCGACCCCTCACTGACCGAGAGCGACTGGCGGTCCGCGCTGTTGTCGCGCGCCCGGAACCGCAGGCGGATCACCTGGACTCGCGCGTCGGAGCTACTCCGGAGGGCGGGCGCGACCGCCGCGGGTCGAATGCTGGACCTGGCGGATCTCGCGCGAGCGGGAAACCGCATGCCTGTCGGACACGAGCCCGAGAGGCGAGATCGTCCCGGCCCCGCCCGCCCGCTTCGCGCACCGGGATGGGGAACGCGGTCCGAGAACAACCTGTCATCGGCCGGTACCGTATAACGTCGTGGACTATGCGGGTGCCGGTTCTGACGTCGTCTTCCCGTCCAAGTAGACACGCGCGAAGGCCACCACCTCCAGCGACCAGGCGCCAAGACGAGCAGTCACAGGGACGGTAGCCGCGGTGCGGACTTCGTCCACGACGACACCGCCTCAGGCTCTACCGGTAAACGCCAGCACGGGGGTCCCTGTCTTCGCCGTGGAGGCGCTACGCACCCGGCCGACGAGGCGGACGATCCTGCCGCACGCGAAAACGGTCGTGGTGATGAGCGGCGCGGTCGAGATCACAACTCCAAGCGGGGCACATTCGCTGAGCGCTGGCGATGTGCTGGTTCTCGGCGCGGGGATCTGGTGCAGCATGCGCCCGATTCGCGCCGTTCGAACGTGGACGGTCCACATCGACGAGGACTTCCTGCGCAACTACAGCACGTGGGTGTTGCCACCGGCGGCACGCCTGCGGCCAGGAGACCATCCGAGCGGGTGGGACGGAAGCATGCGGCTCCATCACCCAGGCGTGGAGGCGGTGCGACTGATGGACCCGCTGCTGCGCAAGATCAGCCTCGCGTTGGAGCCACACGACTGCGACTTCGTGCGGAGCACCGTGGTCAGACACTTCGCGGCCGCCGTCGAACTGATGATCCCGTCGTTGGTCGATCCTGATCAGGTGCCCGGCGACGGACGGCAACGCGAGCCGCTCGTCGGGCGACTCGCGTCACCGGTGGCGCGTTCGGAGGCCCGACGGGCAGCGGACCTGTTGTTGACGCGGATGGATGAACGATGGACGGTGGAGCTGCTCGCCGCGGAGGTATCGCTGTCCGCGTCGCACCTGCCGCGCGTGTTCCGCGACGCATTCGGCAGCTCGCCTATCCGGTATCTCAATGAGATCCGGGTGACGGCATTCGCAAGGCTCCTCGAAGAGACGGATCTGGCGATAGCTATGGCCGCGCGGCGTGTGGGCTGGCAAGATTCGAGAGTCGCGGCAACCTGGTTTCGGCGCCGATACGGAATGTCGCCCTCCGTGTACCGGCGAGACGCACAGGCCGGCCTCGACGAACCTCCGGTGCCTGCCCCGCGGATCTCCAGGGGATGCCGATGCGTCGAAACGAGCGAATGATGCGGCGCGTCGATCGGATGCCTCCCGGACGATGGCGCCGCCGTCGATCCGCTTGATACACAGGTCGGATCGTCAGGTTCAGCGATGCGCCTCGGCGCCGACTCCGCCTCCGCGAGCTCAAGGAGAAGCGACGTCCGATCGGCCAGGCTCTCGTGCCGGACGTGTCACAGGTGAACATGGCGGCCGTCGAGTCCAAGGAGCACCAGCCCCGAACGCACACTCCGCGGCCGCGCGCGCGGCAGGGCGCGGCGCGCGGCGGTAGATCCCGCGGACGGTGAGGCGAGCCCATGAGTGCTGCGCATCGCTGCGCTACATCACGGCCGAGTCCGTCCGCCCACAGGATCATCCCAACCCTCTTCGCCCGCCCGGAATCGCACCGGCCGACCTCTACCCGCGAAGCACAGGCGACCCGCATTCGGCGTTGACTCGTTCTCCGGAAACGGAGTCGTGGGGCGCGGCGACGCACCTGATCGTCCACAGACGCGAGGGAGTCGCCCATGACACACATGTTGGACTCGGTTCCATCCGAGCAGTATCCCGCGGAGCACGTCGACTTCACGACCAGCGACGGGCTCCGCCACATCTTGATCGAACTGGCCGCCGGCAGCGAGCAGGCATGGCGGACCACCCCGGTGGTGACGCCATTGCTGGCGTTCATCGTCGAGAAGTACGCACCCCTGGCGCGCGCGTGGCACCGCGAACCGGGCGACGTGATGTACGACGCCTTCAAAGCCCTGCGGGCACCGGGGACGGCCCGCGCCCGTGACCCGTGGGCGATCGTGACGCGCGCCGTCGAACTGGGACTGGCCGGCGAGGTGCACGGCGAACGACTGATGACCTCGCCCGACAAAGCCCGCCGCCCCTCGATGCGACCGGAGTTCGCGCCGATCCGATCGGGAGAGTACGAGGAGTTCTTCTACGGCGTCCTCGTCGTCGGCGACGCCGAGAGCGCCCGGGAGCGAGAGGAACGCACCGGGTCGGGACTGGTCCAGGCGGCAAGCCGGTTCCTGGTGATGACGGGCTGGTCGCCGCGGCTGGTCGAGCCGGCGGTCACCTACGTCATCGACCGGCTGTCCTCGCTGTCGTCGCCGGAGTCGGCGCTGGACGTTCTGCGCAAGGACGCGGCGATCCAGCTGCGGCTCGGCCTGAGCTCGCGCGCCTGGTCAGGCCTGCTTCGCGTGCTTCTCGGCAACCCGCGTGCGCGTGACCGGGCCCGGTACGGGGTGCTCGCCCGCGTCGCGCTCGGCGCGGACGTGCAGGAGCTGCAGCTCGACGCCGCGCTCGCGGCGACGTCGCGCCGGGCCGCGGAACGGAGCCGGCGATGAGCAGCCGCGGCCACCTCGTCCTCGAGCACCCGATCGATCAGATCGCCGACCCGCACCTGTACCGCTCCGAGCTGGGCGACCTGCGGAAGCTGCGGGACTCGATCGAGCGACTCGGCCTGCTCACCCCGGTCACCATCAGCATCGACTACGTCCTCATCTCCGGACGGCGCCGCCTGGCGGTGATGCGCGAGCTCGGCGAGACGCGCGTGCCCGTGTGGATCGCCGCGGGCGTCTCCGACGAGCTGCGCACGCTGCTGGCGATCAAGGACGAGAACACGCTGCAGAAGAACCTCACCCCGACCGAGCAAGCCGCCCTGTACGCGGAGCTGAAGGGACTGCTGGCGGAGGAGAACGCCCGCAAGCAGCGCGCGACGCGCTTCGGCGCCACTGCCGGGACCGACATCACGGACGCGGGAGACGGTGGTGGGGAATCCCAACCACCGCACCGTCGGAAATCGCGCGTGCAGGCAGCGGAGGCGGTCACCGGTCGGGACTCCTCGCAGCAGATGGAGGAAATCCTCGAACTGCAGCGTCTCGCCGCCGACGACGAGCAGGATCCGCGGGTGCGGGAGGCAGCGGCCGCCGCCGTGATCGGCGTCGACGCGGACCGGAAGGTGCACGGCCGGTACCTGGACGTGAAGAACCTCGCCGCGCAGCTGTGGCTGGAACGGATCGCCGACGACGCCGACCGCCCGCAAATGGTGCGTCAGGCAGCGGCCGCGCAGGCGCAGACGCTGCGGGGCATCCCGCACCGCGCGGAGCGTGCCCGCGAAGCCGCGCGCGGCACAACACGGATCGCCGCGCTGCTGGACACCCCGCTCGAGGAGCTGTCGGACGCGGACACCGGCCTCGGTGTGCGGGAGCGGTTCGCATGCGAGCGCGCGGCGATGCTCGTCTCCCGGGAGCCGGGCTGGTGGGCCGGGCAGGACCCCGACGTGATCGGCCGCTACGCCACCGACACCGAATGGGACCTCATCAGCTCCCATCTGGAAGGCGCGGCGGCCTTCCTCGACGCCGCCCACGCAGCGCGTCACGCCGCGCACGCATGACAGCTCCGAGCCCCGACGCGATCGGCGTGCTGCTCCGCGCCACGCGGCGGCTCCCGCTTCCGGCCGCCGCGGCGGCGTGGGCGTCGGCGGGGCATCCCGTCTTCCCGTGCGTGCCCGGCGAGAAGCAGCCGCTGACCACACACGGCTTCCAGAACGCGACAACCGATGCCCGCCGGGTCGCCAGATGGTGGCGGCGCTGGCCCCGCGCGAACATCGGCCTCGCCACCGGCACCACCCTCGACGTCGTCGACATCGACGAACGCAGCAGCGGCTCCGGATTCACCGCGGTGGCCGCAGCAGACCGAGCCGGTCTCCTCGACGGATGGATCGCCGCCGTACGCACGCCGAACCACGGCCTGCACCTGTACTACCCCGCGCAGGCCGGTGGAACGTCGTGGTCGCTGGCACGCCAGCACGTCGACTTCCGCGCCGCGGGCGGCTACATCCTCGTGCCGCCTTCCACGCTGACCGACGATTCCGGCTCCCGCCGGTACACGCTGGGCGCGCTGCGACAGTCGGGACATCCGATCGACGGTGAGCGCGTGCGCGAGTTCCTGCGTCCGCCCACGCTTGCGCGGACCCGGCCCACGGATGCCGTGATCGGCGGGATCGACATCGACCGGATCTCGACCTGGCTGACCCGTCAGCCAGAAGGCAACCGGAACCACGCCCTGTTCTGGGCCGGCTGCCGCCTGGCAGAGCACGGCGTCGCCCTGCCCGACGCGCTCGGCGCCCTCGGCCCGGCGGCCGCGACGGCCGGGCTCGGGGACCGCGAGATCGATCGCACACTCCAGTCCGCGTATCGCACCGTCGGCCACGGCTCGGCGCTGACCGGCGCCGCGGCAGGCCCCGGGGATCGGGGCACCGGCATCGCTAGGTAGCGGTGGCGGGGCGCCCACACCTTCCCGGCGACACATCCGCCGCATGAAAGGCCCGCCGCCGTGACCGCTGAGCAGCCCTCCCCCCGCCGACGACGCATCCTGATCACCCTCATCGCCGCGGGCGTCGTCACGACCACGCTCGCGGCCATCGGCGTGTACGGCCTCATCGTCGGCCCGCGCACCTCCGCGCCGAGCCCCACAGCACCGCCGAGCGCGACATCGGCGCCGTCGCCGACCGGCTCGCGCACTCCGGGCGAGCCGGAGACCCTGCCGGGACTGCCGCGCACCAGCGATCCGGTGCGGTACGCACGACTGGTCGCGGACGCGCTGTTCACCTGGGACACGCTCGCCGGGCACTCGCGGGACGAGTACCTGGGCGTGCTGCTGGCCGAGGCCGACCCGACCGGCTACGAGGCATCCGGGCTCGCCGCCGACCTACGCAGATACCTGCCCACGGCCGAGGTGTGGCAGCAGCTGCGCGAGTACGGCACCGCGCAGCACCTGGCCGACGTCACGGCCGCCGTGCCCGAATCATGGCCGGGCATCCTCGCCGACGCCGGTGACGACCTGCTGCCGGGGACCATCGCGGTCACCGTGGACGCGACCCGGGTGCGCGACGGGGTCTGGCTGGACCAGCCCGCCCACAGCGAGCACCCGGTCGCGTTCACCCTGTTCATCGCCTGCGAGCCCGCCTTCGACCGGTGCCGGCTGCTGAGGCTCTCCGCGCTCGACAACCCACTGCGCTGAGGAACCGTCGTGCTGAAGAAGACACTCGCCGGCCTCGCCGTCGCCGTCCTGCTGCTGGGCCCCTCCACCGTCCTGGTCGGCATGGGCGGGATGGTCAGCCTCACGACGCAGAGCTACTGCCTCGCCCCGAACGCGGGGCTGGTCGGGGAGGTGCCCGACTCGCTGACCGCGACGACCGCGAACGGCGCCACCGTCACGCTCAACCGCACCCAGCTCACGCATGCCCGCACGGTGCTGCTGGTCGGGATGGAGACCGAGGGCGTCACCCGGGACGGGCTGCTGATCGCGCTGATGGCCGGGCTCACCGAGTCGAGCCTGCGGATGCTCGCCAACACCGGCACCTACCCGGAGTCGGCGACGTTCCCCAACGACGGCGACGGCGGGGACCACGACTCGCTGGGAATCTTCCAGATGCGGCCCGCCGCCGGGTGGGGCACGGTCGCGGACCTCATGGACCCGGACTACCAGGCGGCGGCGTTCTTCGGCGGCCCGACCGGACCGAACCGCGGCAGCCCGCGCGGGCTGCTCGACATCCCCGGCTGGGAGTCGCTGCCGCTGGGCGCCGCCGCGCAAGCGGTCGAAGTGAGCGCGTTCCCCGACCGCTACGCGAACTACGAGCCGGTCGCGCGGGCGATCCTCGCCGCGCTCACCACCAGCGCCGGCGACGCTCCGACCTCCGGCAGCGGGGCCGGCGAAGTGCCCGAGACGTCTCACGTCGTCTTCCCCCTGCCCGAGGGCACCTGGTCCTACACCAGCAGCTTCGGGCCGCGGACCGACCCGATCACGGGCGAGCCGCGCTTCCACGCCGGATCCGACTTCGCCGCACCCGCCGGGACGACGATCGTCGCCGCCGCGGACGGCGTCGTCCGCTTCGCGGGAATGAACGGATCGACCGGGACGATCACGATCGAACACACGGTCGACGGGCAGAAGCTCACCACCGTCTACCTGCACATGTACGCCGACGGCATCAACGTCACCAGCGGTCAGGTGGTCACCGCGGGGCAGCCGATCGGGCAGGTCGGCTCCAGCGGGCACAGCACCGGCCCTCACCTGCACTTCGAGGTACGCCCCGGCGCCGCCGCCGATGCGGCGATCGATCCGATGCCGTGGCTCGGCGAGCAGGGCGCCGACCAGGTCGAGGACCCCGGCCCGGCGGCTGGCCTGTGTCTGGCCGCGTGAGCGCGGCAGCACCGCCGCACCTGATGCGGTGACCTCTCGCCGAACGGAGCACCCCCATGCCGCAGCCCTCGCCGATCCACCGCACCGGAATCCTTCGGACGGACGTGTTCCCGGACTTTGGCGCGGTAGGCGATGGCGGCACGCTCGCCGACGTCGTCGGCGCCCTGCTGACGCTCGTGCTGATCGTCGCGGTGCTGATGGTCGTGGTGTGCGCGATCGCCTGGGCACTCGCCTCCAGCGCCGGGAACTACCAGGCCGCCACGCGCGCCCGCATCGGGGTGTGGATCGCGGTCGGCTCCGCCGGGCTCGCCGGCGCCGGGCTGGCGTGGGCGAACTTCCTGATGGACGTCGGCGGAGGGCTCTGACCCCGCGGGCCGGCAGCGCGCACCTGAGCGGGGAAGCCCGCCACGTGCGGGAGAACCGCAACCCTTCAGGAGCATCCCGTGATCGTTCTCGACCTCGCCCTCTCCCTGCCCGCGGCCGTGCCGATGGACATCGACATCACCCCGAACGACTCCGGGTTGCCGGGCATCGCCGCGCTGCGCACGATCGTCGGCGCGGTGATGACGATCGGTCTCATCCTCTCCGTGCTCGCGCTGATCGCCGCCGCGGTGGTGTGGGGTTTCGGCGCCAATTCCTCCAACCCCCACCTGGCGAGCCGGGGAAAGCTGGGCGTGCTGGTCTCCTGCGGCGCGGCGATCCTCACGGGCGCGGCGGTGACCTTGATCACCTTCTTCTGGAACGTCGGACAGACGGTCTGAGGCCGGCGAGAGCTCATGGCTGTCTGCGACATTCCCGTCATCTCCGCCGTCTGCGACACCGTCGGCGAGGGAGCGGTCAACTTCATGGCCGGCTGGTTCGACATGGTCGCCCAGGCGATGGGCTCCGCGGCGAGCTGGCTGTTCGAGGGCGTGTGGTGGCTGTTCGACACCACCACCCTCGTCGACGTCACCCGACCCGAGTTCCTGGCCGTCTACAACGTGCTGTTCGGCGTCGCGATCCTGCTGATGCTGCTGTTCTTCTGCCTGCAGCTGATCACCGGCATGATCCGCCGCGACCCCGCCTCCCTGCAGAAGGCCGCGCTGGGGCTGGCCCGGGCCGTGCTCGGATCCTTCCTCGTCATCACCGGCGCCGCGCTGCTGCTCGAGGTCGTCGACCAGCTCACCGTCGGGATCGTGCAGGCCACCGGAACCACGATGGCAGAAATGGGCGACCGGCTCGCCGTGCTCGCCCTCGGGCTCGGCGCCCTGCTGGGCACCTTGACGATCACCAGCCCGGGCGCCGCGGCCATCATCGTGATCTTCCTCGCCGGGCTGATGATCGCCGCGACCGCGCTGATCTGGTTCTCCCTGCTGATCCGCAAGGCGCTGCTCCTGGTCGCGATCGTCCTCGCCCCGATCGCGCTGTCCGGTTCGGCATGGGAGGTCACGCGCGGCTGGTTCACGAAGTGGGCCTCGTTCGTCGTCGCCCTGGCGGTGTCCAAGCTCGTCGTGGTGGTGATCTTCCTCGTCGCCACCGCGCAGCTGTCGGCGCCGATGGACTTCGACCTCGCCTCGATCAGCGAACCGGTCGCGGGGATCGTGCTGCTCATGGTGGCCTCGTTCGCACCGTACCTGGCGTACAAACTCGTGTCGTTCATGGGCTACGACATGTACCACGCGATGTCCTCGGAACAGGAAGCGAAGTCGGCGATGAACGCGCCGGTGCCGATGCCCTCCGCGCCCCGCATGGACTCCGCGAAGAAGGTGCTCGACGGCGCCGACTCCTCCGGTGCACCGCCGCAGAGCGGTGGCGGCTCGCCGCCTCCTCCACCCCCACCCCCGCCCGCAGGAGGCGGCGGAACAGCGGCCGCGGCCGGTGGCGGCGCGGCGGCATCCGGCGGGACCGCTGCGGGAACCGGGGCCGCCGCCGGTGGCGGGGCCGCCGCGGGCGCAGGAGCCGCGGCCGGGCCGGTCGGCATCGCCGCCGTCGCAGGGGCTGCGGCGATCAAGGGAGCGGCCGACGCCGTCAAGAGCGCAGCCGAAGCAGGCCCGAAAGCCGGCGCCGCCGTCGGGTCGGCCGCAGAACAGGCCAGCACCTCAGCGCAGCAGACGGGCAACGGATCGACCCCGAACTCGGGGAAGCAACCCCCGGCGTCACGGCCGACCCCTCCGGAGCCGAAGCCGCCCGCCTCCGGAGCACCCGCGAGCCCGACCCCGCCCGCACAGACCGCGCCGACGACACCAGCGGACGCGCCGACGTCGCGTCGCAGCCCACGACAGGCTCCGCCCGCGGCACCGCCTCCGCAACAGCCGGCGCCGCCTCCACCGGATCCGAAACCGAAGACCTGACCCGCACACGATGGCGGGGAACCGCGCCCTCACAGGCCGGTTCCCCGCCATCGTCGTGCCCGAGGTTCCCGTCGCGCACCTGTCGCCTGCTGATTCCACGAGGGCAGGAGATGAGTGCTGATGGCATCCGAGACGTTCGATCTGAGCCCGGTGAAGTTCTCCCGGCTCGCACGCCGAGGCGTGCTACTGGCCCTGTCAGTGGCGCAGCTGGTGTCACTGGGCACCGCGATCCTCACCTTCGTCGGCGCCCTGTACGCCGGCGGCGGGATGCTGCTGGCCTGGGCGGGCGTGATCTGGGCTCCCGCGGTCGCGGTCACCTTGGTGCCCATCGGCGGCCGCCCGGCCGTCGACTGGGTGCCGCTCGCAGCCCACTGGATCGTCCGGGTCTATGCCGGGCAGCTCGCCTTCCGCACCCGCGTCACCAAGCCCCGCCCCGCGGGAACGCTCGCGCTGCCCGGGGATGCGGCCGCGCTGCGGCAGTTCGAGGACGTCGAGACCGGGGCGGTGATGATCCACGACCCGCACGCGCAGACCCTGACCGCGCTGGTCGGGGTGGAGCATCCCTCGTTCATCCTGCTCGACCCCGCCGAGCAGGAGCGCCGGGTGACGAGCTGGGCGCGGGTGCTGTCCACCGTGTGCCGGTCGGGGCGGATCGCCCGCCTCCAAGTCCTCGAACGCACCCTCCCCGACTCCGGCACCGGGCTGCAGCAGTGGTGGCAAGAGCACGGCGTGCAGGACGGCTCCTGGGTCGCGCAGACCTACGCCGAGCTGATCGACCGCGCCGGCCCCACCGGGGAACGGCACGTCTCGACGGTGTCGCTGTCGCTGGACATGAAGGCCGCCGCCCGGCCGATCCGCTCCGCCGGAGGAGGCATCCGCGGGGCCGCGCACGTGCTGCGTCAGGAGATGGCGACGCTGACGACCGCGCTGCGCACCGCGGAGCTCAAGCCCGGCGACTGGTACACCGCCGGGCAGCTCGCCGTGATGCTGCGCAGCGCCTACGACCCGCAGATCGCCGCCACCCTGGAACGCTCCGGAGACATCGGCCGAGACCTCGCCACCGCCGGCCCGGTCGCCGTGACGGAGACCTGGAGCAACCTGCGCTCGGACTCCGCCTGGCACGCGGTGCTGTGGATCAGCGAATGGCCCCGCTCGCTCGTCTACCCCGGGTTCCTCTCGCCGATCCTGCTGAGCTCCGGGATCCGGCGGGCGTTCACGCTGCTGTGCGACCCGGTGCGCTCGGACCAGGCCGCCCGCGACATCCGCAAGAAGCGCACCGAGTACGTCTCCGACGCCGCGCAACGGCAGAAGATCGGTCAGATCGAGGACGCTCAGGCGAGCGCCGAGTACGCCGACATCCTCCAGCAGGAATCCGAGCTGACCAGCGGGCACGGCGTGCTGCGCTACACCGGGCTCGTCGCCATCTCCGCAGACACACCCGACGCCTTGGAGGCGGCCGTGTCGGAGATCGAGCAGGCCGCCATCCAGGCGTCCTGCGAGACGCGGCGGCTGGTCGGCCAGCAAGCGCAGAGCTTCGTCGCCGCCGCCCTGCCGCTGTGCCGGGGAATCTGAAGCGGCCCGGCATGGACGAGCAGAGCAAGAAGCTGTACTCGAGCGTGCTGGTCGATCCCGGCACAGGACGCCGCAAGCACCGGCGGGCACGGCAGAAGGCCGCCGCCGCGCTCTACGCGAACGACGCCCGGCAACGCCGAGATGCCGCGCGGGACCGCGCCGAAGCGGAGCGGGCCGAGCAGCGCGCCACCATCTACCTGCCGCCCGGCGGCGAACCAGGCCCCGCCGCGCTGCGGTCGTGGCGGCGGCTGCGGTTGCCGGCGCATCAGGACACCAGCGCGATGCTCGGCGGCGGCTACCCGTTCCTCGCCGAGGGCGGGCTCGGGCCAGCCTCGATGTTCATCGGGCAGGACATGTACTCGGGCGGGTCGTTCACCTACGACCCGTGGCACCTCTACTCGCAGGGGCTCATCACGGCGCCGAACATGATCTTGGCCGGGATCGTGGGGGCCGGGAAGTCGGCGCTGGCGAAGTCGCTGTACGTGCGCAGCATCGCCTTCGGCAGGCGGGTCTACGTCCCGGGGGACCCCAAGGGCGAGCACACCGAGATCGCGCGGGCGGTCGGCGGCCGGGCGATCGTCCTCGGCCATGGGCTGCGCACCCGCCTGAACCCGCTCGACGAAGGCCACCGGCCCTCCGGGGACTCCGACGCCGACTGGGCGGCCTCCGTCGCCGCCCGCCGCCGTGACCTCGTCGGCGCCCTCACCGAGACCGTGCTGACCCGTCCGCTGACTCCGCTGGAGCACACGGCGATCGACGTCGCCCTGCGGGCCGCGGTCGCCGCCGCGGACGTGCCGATCCTGCCGATGGTCGTCGACCGCATCCTCACCCCGGACCGCGCAGACGACCGCGACGGACGCCTCACCGAGGACGGGCGGATGGTCGGACATGCACTGCGGCGGCTCGTCGCCGGGGACCTCGCGGGGCTCTTCGACGGGCTGAGCACGGTGACGTTCGACCCGTCGTTGCCGATGATCTCCCTGGATCTGTCCCGCGTCGCCGAGAACACGACCCTGCTGTCCGTGCTCATGAGCTGCTCGAGCGCGTGGATGGAATCCGCGCTGCTCGACCCGGCAGGCGGGCAGCGGTGGGTCGTCTACGACGAGGCCTGGCGCCTCATGTCCCACCCTGCGCTGCTGCGCCGGATGGACGCGCAGTGGCGGTTGGCGCGTCACTACGGCATCGCGAACCTGCTCGTGTTCCACAAGCTCTCGGATCTGGAGAACGTGGGCGATCAGGGCTCCGCGATGCGCGCCCTCGCCCGCAGCCTCCTCGCGAACGCCGAGACCAGGATCATCTACCGGCAAGAACCCGACCAGCTCACCAGCGCCGCCGCGGCGCTCGGCCTGACGGGCACCGAACGGAAGCTGCTGCCCACGCTCGGCACCGGCCAGGGGCTGTGGAGGATCAAGGACCGCAGTTTCGTCATTCAGCATCAACTCCACCCCGCGGAACTCGCCCTGTACGAGACAGGGACGCGGGCACGTGGGGGGCTGCCGGGAGCGTCGACATGACGGGCAGGCATCCGGCCTCGCGGCCGCCGCGCATCAACGTGCCCATCGTACTCCCGCACGTCATCGCCGTGGCATCCGGAGAGCACCGATTCGTTCTCCTGGTCCACGGTGCGCCGGAACCCGAGCCGGTGACGAGGGCCGAGCTCGGGGCGGCGCTGACCCGGATCGCCTCGGCGTTCGACGGGCCGGTGCGCGTGGAGGTCCGTGAGGCGAACGGCGTGTCCTACGCCGACATCCTCGAGCCGCCGCCGACCACCGGAGACACGGCCTCGGAACCGCGGCAGGGCGGGAACGGCTTCGCGGTCACGTACCAGGGCTTCGTGGCGGGCGAGGAGATCCTGATCGCCGTCGTCGACCGCGTCGAGCACGCGGACGCGGACGGGCATCTCACGCTGTCGACGGATGCGCGGGCCCGCAGCCGCCGCGACCGACGAGCCCGGCGCGACGTGATCGTGTTCGGCAGCACGTCGGGCACCACGATCATCGGCGCCATCGACTGACAGGCCTGTGGGCCGCGCGCGCCCACCTGCTCCACCGAGCCCGCCCTCGAGCACCCGGAGCAGCCATGTCCACTCCCGCGTCCCCACACCCCGCCAACGACGTCTTCGTCAACATCGCCCTCGGCGGCCTGGTCGCCGTCGCGGTGCTCGGACTGCTGCTGCGCGTCGCCGGCAGCATCACTGCGTTCCTGACCGGACATGAGCAGCCGGGCGGGGATCTCACCGCCGGGATCGGCGTGCTCACCTCCCCGCTGGACCCCGGCACGCCGCTGGCTGCGCCGGGCCTGAACCCGATCGTCTACTGGGTGATCGTCGTGCTGCTGCTCGCGGTGGCCGGCGCCGCCGTCGCCGCAGTGTGGCGGTTCGTGACACGGGGTCGCGGCCGGATCGATCCCCGGCAGCTTCAGGGAGCGGCGACCGGGTCGGAGATCGCCACCGTTGCCTCGCCCCGCGCACTGCTGAAGCGTGCGGGCACCTTCCGCCCATCGCTGACCGCCGCGGAACCCGGTGACGTCGGCTACCTGCTGGGCACCTCACGGGGCAGGCAGGTGTGGGCGACGGTCGAGGACTCGATCCTGCTGATCGGCCCGCCCCGCTCCGGCAAGGGTCTGCACATCGTCGTGAACAGCATCCTGGATGCCCCCGGCGCGGTCGTGACGACCTCCACCCGCCCGGACAATCTCACCGTCACCCTCCGGGCGCGCCAGAAGCGCGGCCCGGTGGCGGTGTTCGACCCGCAGCGCATCGCGCCAGGGCTTCCCGCGGGGCTGCGGTGGTCTCCGGTGCGCGGCTGCGAGGACCCTCTGACGGCGATGATCCGCGCCGCCGGGCTGTCCAGCGCGACCAGCTTCGGCTCGGTCAGCGGCGGCGACTTCTGGCAGGGCAAGACCAGCGCCGCGATCCAGGGGCTGCTGCACGCGGCCGCGCTGGATCATCGCGACGCCGCCTCCCTCTACAGCTGGGCGCTGAGCCCCACCTCCGCCGGCGACGCCGTGCGGATCCTGCAGTCCAGCCCGGACGCCGCCGAAGGGTGGGCGGAGTCGCTGGAGTCGATGCTGCAATCCGACCCGCGCACCCGCGACAGCATCTGGCAGGGCGTGTCCCTGGCGTTCTCCGCCCTCGCCGACCCGCGCGTTCTCGACGCCGTCAGCCCGCGTCCCGGCGAGGAGTTCGACCCGGAACGGTTCCTCACCGACAACGGCACCCTCTATCTCCTCGCCACCGGCGCGGGAGCGGGCGCGTCCGCGTCGCTGGTCGCCGCCTTCATCGAGGATCTCGTCGAGGTCGCCCGGAAGATGGCCGCACGCTCCCCGGGGACGCGTCTGGACCCGCCGCTGCTGCTCGCACTCGACGAGATCGGGAACCTGGCTCCTCTGCCGAGCCTGCCGACGCTGATGGCCGAAGGCGGCGGCACCGGCATCACACCGCTGCCGGTGCTCCAGTCGCTCGCGCAGGCGCGCGAGAAATGGGGCGACAACGCCGCCGCGGCGATCTGGGACTCGTCGATCGTGAAGATCATCCTCGGCGGTGCCTCCAACTCCCGCGACCTGCAAGACCTCTCCACGCTCATCGGCGACCGCGACGAGATCACCGACTCGGTGACCATCGGCGACCACGGCTCCCGCTCCTCGCAACGCTCGATCCGCCGCGTGCCGGTGCTGCCGCCGGACATCCTGCGCACGATGCCGTTCGGGCTTGGCGTCGTGCTGCTGCGCACCGCCCGGCCGATCATCACCGATCTGCGGCCGTGGCCCAAGCGCCCAGAGTCCGACCAGCTCACTGCCGGCCGGCGGGACATCGAGGCACTGCTGCGTGCCGGGTCCTGACCCCTGCCGCCCCGTCTGGCACGGCGCGCGCACCTGTTGCGCGGAGGCGGCCGGTGGTCGTCCTCGACAACACCATTGAAGGAGGTAGCCGTGGCTATCAGAACATCCCAGGCGATCACCGGGTTCATCTCCGATGACCCTCGCCTGAGCTACACGCAGGACGGGCAGGCCCGCTTCTACGCGCGCGTCGGCATCAAGCACTTCGAGCGCACCGGCGAGGGCCAGTTCAAGCGGCTGGCGAACACGTATCACGACCTGATCCAGTTCGGACGGGCCGCGGAGCTGTCCTACGAGCGGTTCTCCAAGGGCGACGAGTTCCTCGCCCAGGGCGAGGTCCGCGAGTACACGCGGCCGGTCGACGGGCAGTCCCGCACGGACGAGCAGTTCCTCGCCCGCCGGATCGGTCACGACCCGAACACCACGACGTACACCGTCGATCGGCGCCCCGCTGCCGAGCGGGAAGGCGCCGACCGTGAAGCGGCAGGCCGTCAGCCCGCCGAGCACCAGGCCGCGCAGCAGGAGGAGCCTTCCGCGGCGCGCACCAGCGAGCGCGCCCAGCAGCTCGGCGCGCCCGCACCCGTGGCCCCAGCCGAGCCCGCCGCCGCGGAGGCCGCGGCCCGCTGACCGCTGGCGGTGGCCGGACACGCCCGGCCCGCTCGACTCCCCCCGTTCACCCGTGGGACCGCGCACCCGGCCACCGCCAGCACCCCGACCCACGCACCGCCGCACGCATGAAGGACCAGACAATGACCGACGAGACCGACGACCACAACAACAATGACGCCGACGATGCCCTCCCTCTCGAGCCCGGTGACGAGCCCGACGAGGTCTCGGTCGTACCCGCGACGGAAGCCGGCGGCGAAGACGGCACGGACGATGCGTTCGGCCTCGGTGACATCCCGGCCGCCCCGCGCCCCATCAACTGGCGCACGCTCGGCTCATCAGACGCCGAGGACGAATGGCTCACGCTCAACGAATGGGTCACCTGGCTGCGCATCGAGTTCGGGTTGCCCGCCGCCGTCATCCCGCCGCTGTGGCACCGCCACCCCGAGCTCGTCTGGGAGCTGAGCGCCCTACACCTGCGCTGGCTTGGCTGCTACGACCCGCAGCAGGACGCGGCCGGCCCGCTCTCGTTCATGACCGACTTCCACGCCGCCCAGCTGCGGCTGCGCGAATGGGTCTCCATCTCCGGGACTCGCCTCGACCGAGACCGGCCGACGCGGCAGACCGTGTGGCCCGGCGAGGAGCCTTGGCCGGAGACGTCCGAGCACCCGATCGTGGATCGAGACGAGGACTTCGTCCAGTTCGTCATCGACGACGTCACCGCCCGCGCGGCCGCGGAAGAGGAGTTCCTGCGCGGTAGCGACGATGACCAGGCGTGATCGATGGTCGACCAGGCTCGCCAACGCCAGCTCGACGCGAACCGTCGCTGGCGGGAGCAGAACGCCGACCGCATCCGCGAGTACCGCGAACGCACCAAGCCGCAGCGTGCCGCATACGAGGCCGCGAACCGGGAGAAGATCCTGGAACAGAAACGGCAGGCCGAGCGGCGCCGGACAGCGCGGCTGAAGGCACAGGAAGCGCAGCGCGAGCGGGACCGCGACCGGGCCCGTGCCTGGCAGCAGGCGAATCCCGAGCGGGTGCGCGAGCGCCAACGGGAGTGGACCGAAAAGAACCGTGAGAAGGTCCGCGCAGCGCAGCGCGCCTACTACCACCGGAACCGAGAGGACCGGCTGGAGGCGATGCGCGAGCGCAACGCACAGCGGCGAAAGGATCCCATGGTGCGCGCGAAGGAGCGTGCGTATCGGCTCTCGCACCGCGACGACCTGAACGCCCAGCAGACCGCGCGCCGGTCGACGCCGGAAGGCCGCGCGAAGCACAATCTCGACCAGCGGGAACGACGACAGCGGGAGAAGCGCCGACGGGAGTTGGGGCTCCCGCCGCGGCCTCGGCATCGATCGACAATCTCCGAGCGCGCGGCGAACGCGGCCGCTGCGGCGGAGTTCTTCACGCGCGTTCGCTCCTCGCGAGAGCTACGTCGGCTACAGAGGGAACTCGCCGCCGTTCGCGCGGAGAAACACGAGGTCGAGTCACGCGACCAATTGGCCACAGACGAGCGCGCTCACGCCCGCGAGCAACTGCACCGGCAGATAGGCGCATTCCTGGAGTCTCCGGCGAGTGGTCGGCTGCGAGAAGAAGTGCGCATGGACGCGATCGCACGGACTCTCCGCGGCTTGACACCGTACGACGACCTTGAGGGGGAGACAAGAAGGCGCGCTGAGGCGTCGCTCCGCGCCCGCCGCCTCCGACCGTCCCGGCCATTGGAGGGCCGTGCAGATCGCGTCCGAGTGGTCTCGGAGATCCCGTCCGCGGGTCCGCTCGCCGTGACTGCTCTCGATCGCGACCGAGCGCTCGGCCGCTAGATGTACTCGGCAGTCACGTTGGTGACAGTCGGCTGATCGGTGGGCCTCCGATGGCGGAGTGGTGTCGTTGAGTGTTGTAGTGCTCGAGCCAGGGCGCAAGGGCTGCGGCTCGTTCGTCATTTGAGCGGAACACCTGGCACGTGCAATGCGGTCGGATGAGGACGTGCTTGGCATCCAGGGCGGTGATCGCGGCACGGACGTCACCCGAGAGTCGGTAACTGAAGTGGTTGTCCGTCATCACTCGCTCGATATGGGTGATGCCGCGACCGGCGAAGTAGTCCGCGGCGCGCAGCAGGAATGCTCCGCAGGTGGGGCCCTTCTCGTCGGGGAGGATCTCCGAGTAGGCCAACCGCGAATGGTCATCGACGAGCGAGTGGACGTAGTCGAAGCCGATCCGGGCTCGCTTCTGCGCTGAGGTCTGGCCGTGCTCGCGGCCGTTGGCTCGCCAGCCGCCGCCGTCGTGGATACGGCCGAGCTTCTTCACATCCATGTGAACCAGCTCGCCCGGCGCGGACCGCTCGTAGCGGACCGCCGTCTGCTTCGACGCGCGGATCACCATGCCCGTCAGCGGGTCGCATTCGGCCAGGCGTGGCACCTGGTTCCGCGCCAGGATCGCCCCGACCGTGCGAGCGGGAACGCCGGCGACCGGTCCGATCCGGTCCTGTCCCTGGCGCAGCTTGCGCCGCAGCGCGAGAACACGCTCTTCGACATCCGCCGGGGTCCGCCGCGGTGATGAGTGCGGTCGGGAGGAACGATCCTGCAACCCCTCGATGCCTTCGTGTGACACGAGACCTCCCGGCCGACGTGGGGAACTAGACAGCTCCACTACGCCAGGAGGTCTCCTCCTTTCACAACACCCGTGTCACCAACGTCTCCGCCGAGTACAACTAGATCGTGCGTCAACACCTCGGGTTCGTCGGCGTAGCTCGCGACGCGACGGTCGCGTTCACAATCGCCGTCCTGAATCCAAGGCCGTGCTCGAGGTCGATCACCTCGACGATGCCTCGATCGTCACCCCACGGCTGGAGGTAGCTCCGGGAGACCATGTGCGCGCGCTTGACCGCCATCGTGTGACCTCATTCCGCGCTCAAGATACCCGCTCGTCCACGGAGAGCCGCACGCACGTCATGGTCGCCGCCAGTGGCGAGAACGGGCGGCCTGCAAGATGCAGCCGTGCGGCCGATCCTGCAGGCCGCCGGCTCAACGTGATGATCGCGTGGCGCGGTCCCCGATGCCCGAGGCGCAAGCGCCTGGAGGTGGAGCGCCGGGCTGACGATCGGCGTCGGTGCCTCGGGCTCGATGTAGTGCTTCCGTGCTATGTCCTCGCTGTTGCCGAGTGCTTCTGCCGCCGTCTTCGTGTCGGTGGCGCGCGCGATCACAGTGCCGCCGGTACGTCGGAACGTGTGGGGCGACACCTTCATGTGCTCGAGGCCTGCGGCCTTCAGCATGCTCCGCAGCGTCCGACGGACGTTGTTTGGCGACAGCGGCGTGCCGTTACGCGTGAAGAAGATCAGGTGATCATCTGGCTCGTTCGCGATGAGCAGGAGTCGGCGCCGAATCACCTCCGCGGCGAAGTCCGGAACCTGAAGTGTCCGGTACGACTCCGAGGTCTTCGGGTGGTCCTGCCGGAACACCCCTCGGCCTTTGACGGTCACGAGCGTGCCCGCGACCGTGACCTGCAGTGGTTGGAGAGTGGCGTCGATGTCGAGCCTCCGGAGGGCGAGCGCTTCGCCGATGCGGTCGCTCGTCCCCAGGAGGACCTCGATCACGTCACGTACCTGCCCGTCCGGGCGGGGCCCCCGCGCGGACGTGCCTGAACGCCAGTTCCCTGCCGCCTCCCTGATGAGTTCGAGTTCATCCATCGACAGCGCCTTCGGCTGCTGTTTCGGCTGCTTGAGCCGAGTCGTGCCGGCGACCGGATTGACGTGAAGCGCGTCGTGGCGCAGGGCGAAGTTGAACATCAGGTTGAGCACGACACGGCTGTGCCGAGCGTGCGCGTAGGAGATCGCGAGCTGGCGTTTGAGGAACTGGTCGACGCGGCCCGTGGTCACCTCTCGCAGCAGGAGTTTCCTGAAGACCGGCAGCACGAGGCTGTTGAGCTCTCGTCGGTAGAGGTCTTTCGTTCCCAACGCGAGGTCGCTGCGCATCTGCACGTCTTCCAGCCACGCGGCCGCAAGATCTGCGACCGTGCTCTCGGGCGTCAGCACGGCGCCGAAGCCGGTTGCGGTGCTGCGTCGGCGAAGCTTCTCGCGCAGTGCCGCTTTCGCTGCGCGCTCAGTGGCGGCGGTGGCGGTGATCTTGCGGATCTCGCCATCCCAGTCCCGGTGTCGTGCTTCGGCCCGGATCGTTCCGGCCGCGGTGCGGGCGGTGCTGATGTCGCCGTATGTGCCGATCTCGAGCCGACTGCGCCCGCTCATCGGTCGTCTCCGTCCGCGGGAGCGCTCGGCTCTTCGAGTTCGGCGAGCCAGACCTGGACTTCGGAGACGCGGTAGCGCAGTTCCCGTCCGACGCGGAAGCCGCGCGGACCCCGCCGAGCATGGCGAAGGTCATGGATTGTCTGGACGGGGACGCCGAGGTGCGCCGCCAACTCCGACGTGGTCAGCACCGGCTCGAGGCCGGGGAAGGGTTCTGAGGTGTTGTTCATGCACGTCAGGTGCACCACGCGATCCCAGCCGGGCCGAGGCGTGGCAAGGCAGACCCGCGTGGGCAAACGAAAAATCCGGCGCAACGTGATGCTGCGCCGGATTTGTGCCGAGTTTGACATTTTTCTCTCCCTGTGAGGGACCGAGAAAAATTGTCTGATCTGGCCTTTCCGTTGCGGGGGCAGGATTTGAACCTACGACCTCTGGGTTATGAGCCCAGCGAGCTACCGAACTGCTCCACCCCGCGGCACAAGAGATAACTCTAGCACGGGATCCGAGAGGCCGCCAATCGTGCAGACACCCGTGCGTCCCGGGCGTGTCATCCGGCGTTCATCCGGTCGTCCCGGAACGCCGCGAGGGCGGGACGATCCATCCGGAGCCGTCCCGCCCTCGTGGCGTCAGTCGCGTCGGGTCACTCCCCCGCGTCCGGCGACAGCTCGAGCAGCCGCTCGAGCGCCTCCATGAGGCGCGCGTCGGCCTCGGCGTACGCCACCTGGTCGTCGGCCGCCAGCGCGGCCTGCTTGTCCTCGAGCGCCGACTGGACCTCGGCCGCGACCTCCTCGTAGGTGCCGCCGGCCGCCGGCGGGGTCTCGTCGCCCGGCTCCTCGGTCGGCGGAGGGGTCGCGCCGGGATCCGGCTCCTCGTCCGGCGGCGTCGGCGTCACGCCCTGATCGCCGGTCTCCGCTCCCGAATCGCCGCCGAACAGAGAGTCCAGTGCCTCGGCGAGCGTGTCCTCGAAGGCGAGCTGGTCGCCGAACGCCACGAGCACCTTGCGCAGCAGCGGGTACTGAGTGCCACCGGTCGACTGCACGAACACGGGCTGCACGTACAGCAGGCCGCCGCCCACGGGCAGCGTCAGCAGGTTGCCGAGCCGCACGTCGGAGTTTCCGATCTGCAGCACGTTCATCTGCGACGCGATGTTGGCATCCGAGTCGAACGCATTCTGCACCTGGCCGGGGCCCGGCACGGTGGTGTCCGCCGAGATCTCCAGCAGCCGCAGCTTGCCGTAGTCGTCGCGTTTCACCCCCGCCTCGCTGCCGGCGTCGGAGTCGACCGACAGGTATCCGGTCAGCACGTTGCGCTGACCGCCCTCCGGGATGAACGTCGTGAACATCGAGAACGTCGGCTCGTCCTGACCCGGCATCCGCATCGACAGGTAGTACGGCGGCTGCAGGACGGCGTTGTCGGCCGGATCGGCCGGCGTCGTCCACGCGTTGTCGCGCTGGTAGAACGCGCCCGCGGTGTCGACGTGGTACGTGCCGAGCATCGCGCGCTGCACCTTGAACAGGTCGGTCGGGTAGCGGACGTGGCTGATCAGCTCGCCCGACATCTCGCTGATGGGCTCGACCGTCGACGGGTAGACCTTCTGCCACGCCTTCAGGACCGGGTCCTCCTCGTCCCACGCGTACAGCTTCACGCTGCCGTCGTACGCGTCGACCGTGGCCTTGACCGAGTTGCGGATGTAGTTGATGTCGTCGATCCGCAGGTTCGGCGCCGGGTTGGTCGAGTCGCTGATCGCGCTCGACAGGCTCACGCCGGACGAGTACGGGTAGGTCGAGCTCGTCGTGTACGCGTCGACGATCCACACGATCCGGCCGTCCACGACGCTCGGATACGGGTCGCTGTCGACCGTGAGGTACGGCGCCGTCTTCTGCACGCGCGTCGCGGGATCGCGGTCGTACAGGATCTGCGAGTCCTCGTTGACGTTGTCGGAGAACAGGATCTGCTCCGACTGGAACTTCATCGCGTACAGCAGCTTGTTGAAGAAGCTGCCCACGCTCGGTCCGCCGTCACCGGTGAAGGTCGTGCGGGTCTCGCTCGCACCCTCCTGGCCGCGCGGATAGTCCAGCTCGACGGGATCCGCGTCCTCGGGGGCGCCGACGATCGAGTACGGGGGCGAGTTCTCGCCGAAGTACACGCGGGGCTCGTAGTCGAGGTCGGACAGGAAGCCCGACGAGGGGATGCTGCCCTCGATGAACACCGGCTCGCCCTCGTTGGTGCGCTCGTTGCCCTTGGCCGCGACCATGCCGTAGCCGTGCGTGTAGACCATGGTCGAGTTCTGCCAGGTCTGCGCGCTCTGGTCCAGCTGATCCAGGTCGAGCTCGCGCACGGCCACCACGGTGTCCTGCGTCTCGCCGTCGATCTCGTAGCGGTCGACGTCCAGCCGCTCCTTGAAGCCGTAGTAGGGCCGGTACTGCTGCAGCTGCCGCACGGTCGGGCTGATGATGGCCGGGTCCATGAGGCGCAGAGACGCGGTGGTGTCGGCGTCGTTGCGCAGCTGTCCGGGCTCGACCTCGGTCTCGGCGCTGAACTCGGTCTTCTCGATGCCGTCGAGGCCGTACGCGGCGCGCGTGCCGTCGACGTTGCGCTGGAAGTAGTCCATCTCGAGCTCGCGCTCGTTCGGGCGCACCTGGAACGTCTGGACCGCCCACGGGTAGCCGATGCCGACCACGAGCGACGTGACGATCAGCAGCGCGGTCGCGATCAGCGGGTAGCGCCAGCGGCCGATCACGGCCGTGATGAAGTACAGGATCGCCACGAGCGCCGCGACGACCGCCAGGATCGTCTGGCCCGGGATCACCGCGTTCACCCCGGTGTAGGCGGGGCCGGTGATCCGGCCGTCGACCGCGACGACCGTCATGAAGCGGTCGAGCCACAGGCTCGCCGCCTGGATCAGCAGGTAGACGCCGGCGATCACCGCAAGCTGGATGCGGGCGGGCTTGGAGATGCGCAGCTCGCCCTGACCGACCCGGACCGAGCCGTAGAGGTACGACACCAGGGCGGTCAGCAGCAGGCTGATCAGCACCACGGCCGAGGCGAAGCCCGCGAGCGCCGAGTAGAACGGCATCGCGAACATGTAGAAGCCGGTGTCGAGCCCGAACTCCGGATCGGTCTGCCCGGTGGGCACGCCGCTGATCCACAGCCACGTCGTCTCCCACTGCGCGGACGCGGCGAAGCCGGCGAAGAAGCCGAAGAACACCGGGATGCCCCACATCGCCAGGCGTCGCAGCGGCTCGACGACCTCCTGGTAGCGGTCGAGCTGCGAGCTCAGCCGCGCGTAGACCGGCCGCAGCCGGTACGCGAGGAAGATCGCGAGCCACAACGGCACCGCCATCCCCACGAAGCCGATGACGAACATCAGCACGCGCGCCAGCCACTGCGTCGTCAGCACGTTCTCGAATCCGAGCTGGTCGAACCAGAGGAACTCGGCGTAGAGGTTGGAGAACGCGAAGAACGCGACGACCAGCGCGGCGATCACCGCGAGCGAGATCGTGACGATGCGTCGGAAGGGGGACGGCGCGGCCGCCCTGGGCGCGGAGGTCGTGGTCACCCTTGTGAGCCTACCCAGTGCGCCTTATGGGTCTGCCGGGAAGGCGTTCGTGTTCGCCGAGGGGTGAACCCCCGACGCAGGCCGCTTCGACTCGCGAAGCCCGCTCAGCGACCAGGAAACGGTCAGCCGGTGCAGGTCGCGAGGTCGTCGACGTCGCCCGAGGAGATCCCCTCGAGCGCGGCGAGCGAGTCGTCCAGCGTCCCGACCGAGAAGACGTGCAGGCCCGCGGGGACGTGGCCCACGACCTCATTGCAGTTCGACTCCGGCGCGAGGAACCACTCCGCTCCCGCGTCGCGTGCGCCGTACAGCTTCTGGCGAATGCCGCCGATCGGGCCGACCGTGCCGTCGGCCGCGATCGTGCCGGTGCCGGCCACGGCCTCGCCGCCGTTGATCGCGCCGGGCGTGAGGACGTCGACGATGCCGAGTGCGAACATCATCCCGGCGCTCGGTCCGCCGACGTTGTCGAGCTGGATCTTCACGTCGAACGGGAAGTCGAACGCGGTCGTCAGGGTGATCCCGATCAGCCACGCCTGCTCGCCCTGGACCTCGCCCTCCTCGGGCGTGATCCGCACGGTGCCCTGCTCGCCGTCGCGCTCGTAGACGATCTGCACCGGTTCGCCGCCGCCGTCCTGGATCACCTCGCGCAGCTGCGTCGCATCCGTCACGTCCGTGCCGTTCGCGGACAGGATCCGGTCGCCCGGCTCGATCAGACCCGCCGCCGGCGCGTCGTCGCCCGCGAGATCGGCGACCTCCACCGTGGCGCCGACGTCGTAGCCGAGCTCGCTGAGCGCCGCGGCGGTCGCCTCGGCCTGCGAGTCGACCATCAGCACGGCGTTCTGCTCCTCCCGCTGCTCGGTCGTCACGCCCTGCGGGAACACGGCGTCGATGGGGACCACCGCGCGGGACGGGTCGAGCCATGCCAGCGCGAGCTCGAACCACGAGGGCGTGCGCTCGCGGTTGCCGACGACCTGCACCGTGGTGAGATCGAGCGTGCCCTCGGTCGGGAACGTCTCGGTCCCCGCGATCTCGATGAGCGGCTGCGGATCGCCGTCCGCCGACTCGGCCGTGCCGATCGTGTCGTACACCGGGCCGGGACGCTGGATGACGTACGCGGTCGGCAGGAAGGTCAGCACGACGAGCACGGTCACGGCGATCACGATCGCCCACATGCCGGCCAGCGTGCGGCGCGTCAGGGAGCGCTCGCGGACAGGCGGAGGCCCATCGAACAGCGTCACGTCTTCTCCTCGCGTTCCCGCCGCGGCGGCGCACGGATGCGTCGTCGCTCTCCGTCGTTCGCGGGCGGCGTAAGGCGACTGCGGCGAAGCCCGGGGTGGGCCGAGACGGGTGAGACTAGCGTAGAACCCCCGAGCTTCGACCGGCTGAAAGGCGGCTGACGTGGCAGATGACGACCGCTCCCCCGAAGAGGAGTTCCAGGAGCTGATGCGCCAGCTGTTCGGAGCGACCGGCAGCCAGCTGGACCCCGAGCAGTTCGCCCGGATGGACTTCTCGCGGATGGATCCCGAGCAGCTCGCCCGCATCACGGGCATGCCGATCGACCCGGCCACGCTGTCGCAGGTGATGCAGAACCTGCAGAGCGCGTTCCGCTCGTCCGGCACGGGGATCGACTGGGACGTGACGAAGCGCCAGGCGCTGCACCTCGCGAACCAGGACGGTCTGAGCGTGACGCAGGGGCAGCGCGCGGACCTCGACCAGGCGTTCCACCTCGCCGACCTGTGGCTGTCGGAGGCGACCGCGATCGCCGACCTCGCCGAGGCGCCCCGCGCGATCACGCGCGGGGACTGGGTCGAGCGCACGCTGCCCGTGTGGCAGGAGCTCGCCGAGCCCGTCGCGACGAGCGTCGCCGACGCGCTCACCGAGAGCCTCAGCCAGCAGGTGCCCGAGGACATGCAGGGCCTCGTCGCGAACGCGGGCCAGATGATGCGCGGGATCGGCGGATCGCTGTTCGCGAACCAGCTCGGTCACGTGATCGGCAAGCTGTCGCTCGAGGTGGTCAGCGGCGGCGACGTGGGCATCCCGGTCCTGCCGGCCGGCACCGCCGCGATCCTGCCGCAGAACTTCGCCGACCTGGGCAGCGGGCTCGAGATCCCGGACGACCAGCTCGCGCTGTACGTCGCGGCGCGCGAGCTCGCGCACGCGCGACTGTTCCGGCACGCGAAGTGGCTGCGCCTGCACGTGCTGTCGCAGGTGACCGAGTTCGCGCGCGGCGTGCACATCGACACCGACCGGCTCGAGGAGCTCGCGTCGCGGTTCGACGTCTCGTCGATGGATTCCGGCTCCCTCGACGAGCTGCGCGGCGCGCTCGAGAACGGCGCGCTGCTGCCGGAGCAGACCGAGACGCAGAAGCGCGCGCTCGACCGGCTCGAGAACATGCTCGCCCTGATCGAGGGCTGGGTCGACGTCGTGACCGCCGACGCGACGAGCCGCATCCCGAACCTCGACCGCATCGCCGAGGCGATCCGCCGCCGGCGCGCGGTGGGCGGCCCCGCCGAGGACGCGCTGGGCGCGCTCGTCGGCCTGAAGCTGCGCCCGCGGCGCCTGCGCGAGGCCTCGGCCATGTGGCGCGCGGTGACCGACGCGGTCGGCATCGAGGCCCGCGACGCGCTGTGGGACTCGCCCGACTTCGTGCCGGAGGCGGAGGACATCGACGACCCGTCGCGCCTGATCGCCCGCCTCGAGGCGACGGCGCGCGGCGAGGCGCCGGCGCGCGACGAGATGGACGACGCCCTGGAGCGTCTGCTCGCCGAGGCGCAGGGGTCCGACTCCGGCCACGGACCCGGCGGGACCGATGCGGACGGGCCGGACGCGGACGGCGACGACGCGCCGGAGGGCCCCCGACCGGTCTGAGCCTCGTCCACAGCCCCGGCGGCCGCGACGGATGACGCCGGGCTGTGGACAGCTCCCCCGCCGGGCTCGCGGCGCGCGCACGATGGGCGCATGACGTTCCTGCGCATCGATCCGGCCCATCCCGCGCTGTGGCGCGACGCGACGACGCTGCAGCTCGGGGCGCATCCGGTCGCGCTGGTGCACGACCCCGCGCCGTGGCAGCAGCGCGTGATCGACGCGATGGAGCGCGGCGTCGACTCCGGCACGCTCGAGCGGATCACCCGGGTGCTCGACGTGCCCGCGCCCGAGCTCGCCGCGTTCCTCGCGCAGCTGGACGGGGCGCTCGCCCGGCCGTCCGCGACGCGCGGCGTGCAGCTGCGTGCGGCGGACGGGATCGACGCGTCCACGTGCACGGATGTCGCCGAGGCGCTCGGTGCGGTCGGCATCGCGGCGACCTGGGCGGCCCCGTCCGCGCCGTCCGCGGGCGAGGCCGTGGTGCTGCTGGCCCAGCATCACGTGCCGCCGCACCTGCCGGCACGGCTGATGGCGGACGACGTGCCGCACCTGCCGGTCGTGTTCGACGGCGCGGGCGTCACGGTCGGTCCCGTGGTCGAGCCCGGGCGCACCGCCTGCCTGGCGTGCCTCGCGGCGCACGAGCGCGACCGCGATCCGGCCTGGCCCGCGATCGTGGCTCAGCTGGTGGGTCGCCGTCCGGTCGCAGTGCCGCGGGCGCGGGCGATGGAGGCGGGAATGCTCGTGGCGCGGCTGCTGCGCGACGGCGCGCGCCCGGCGGCCGGGCGCGGCGCGCGGGTCAGCGCGACGACGTCGGTGCGCTCGAGCGGGGACGCACGGCGGGCCTGGCGCTCGCACCGTCCGCACCCGGAGTGCCTCTGCCGCTCGGCGGTCGGGGCGTCCGACCCTGGGCGAGGTGCGGGCCGATCTCCGCGAGGAACCGCGACGGAGACCGCTCCCCCCGCCCCGCTTCCGATTGCCGCGCCCACGAGATCGACAGCGTTCGCGCGGCCCGCGTGATGCCCACGTAGGCCAGGCGCCGCTCCTCCTCCACGCCCTCGAGCGACGACGCGTACGAGATCGGCAGCAGTCCCTCGGACGCGCCCAGGATGTGCACGTGCGGCCACTCGAGACCCTTCGCGGCGTGCAGGGTCGAGAGCGTCACGGTGCGCATCGCCAGCTCGTGCTGATCCTTGGCGCGCGCCATCAGATCGTCCGCGAACGAGCGCAGCGTGGTGCCCTCCGGAGCCTCCTCGGCCAGACGCAGGATTGCGCTGCGCGCCTCCCACGCGTCTCGCAACGCGCCGCCCGCGGCGGGCGGCTCGTCCTGGTGGCCGAGTCCGCGCAGCGCCGTGCGCACCTCGTCCGCGAATCCGGCGCCGTGCGGGGCGACCGCCGCCGCGCGGATCGCGAGGACGGCCTGGCGCACCTCGGGCATGTCGAAGAAGCGCCGGCCGCCGAGGACGGTCGTGGCGATGCCGCGTGCCGCGAGCGCCTGCTGGATCCCGGCGGACTGCGCGTGGGAGCGGTACAGCACCGCGATCTCGTCGGCGCGGGCGGTCCGCATCCGGTGCGCGATCGCGTCCGCCACGCCCTCGGCCTCGGCCTGGTCGTCGGGGTAGGCCACGACCTCGGGCGGGGGCGAGGTGGCCTCGCCCGCGGCGGCCACGAGCGCGAGCGCGCCGGGCCGCCCGCGCATCAGGGCGTTGGCCACCTCCAGCACCGCGGCGTCCGAGCGGTAGTTGCGCTCGAGGCGCACCACCGTGGCGTCGGGGTAGCGCGTGGGGAACTCGAGCAGGTATCGCGAGTCGGCGCCCGTGAACGAGTAGATGGTCTGGCTCGCGTCGCCGACCACGCACAGGTCGCGGCGGTCGCCGAGCCACAGCTCGAGCAGGCGGTTCTGCAGCGGCGAGACGTCCTGGTACTCGTCGACCGTGAAGTGCCGGTACTGCTCGCGCACGGCCACGGCGACGCGCGGCTCGGCCTCGAGCATGCCCGCACACGCGAGCAGCACGTCCTCGAAGTCGAGCTGGCGGCGCTCGTCCTTGAGCGTCTCGTACCGCTCCATCAGCTCGATCAGCACCTCGGTCCGCAGGGTCCCGACCGTGCGCCCGAGCCGCGCGTACTGCTCGATCGAGCGCATCGTGACCTTGCGCCACTCGATCTGCGATGCCACGTCGCGCAGCGTCGCGCGGTCGGGTCGCAGGCGCAGCCCGTCTGCGGCGTGCGCGAGGAGCTTGACCTTGTTGTCCACGATGCGCGGCGCCTCGTCGCCCGCGACCTGCGGCCAGAAGAAGTTGAGCTGCGCGAGCGCTGCGGCGTGGAACGTCTTGGCCGAGACGCCCTCGATGCCGAGCGCGCGCAGCCGGCCGCGCAGCTCGCCCGCGGCCTTGGTGGTGAACGTCACGGCCATCACGCGCTGCGGCGAGTACGCGCCGGTGTCGACGCCGTGGGCGATCCGGTGCGTGATGACGCGGGTCTTGCCCGCGCCCGCGCCGGCCAGCACCGCTACCGGCCCGCGCAGCATCGCCGCGGCCCGGCGCTGATGCTCGTCGAGCCCGTCCAGGGCGCTCACACGTCACCCTCCTCGAGCCAGGTCCGGATCAGCCGGTGCGCGATCGACGCGCGGCCCGGCAGGCGGACGTCGCCCCGCCGGTCGAACGCCGCGGCGATCTCGGCGCGCGTGAACCACCGCAGCGTGAGGATCTCGGTGCCGTCGGCGTGCGCGTCATCGGGATCGATCGCGGTCGCCTCGAATCCGAGCATGAGCGAATGCGGATACGGCCACGGCTGCGAGCCCTGGTAGCGCAGGCTCGACAGGCGCACGCCCGCCTCCTCGCGCATCTCGCGGTGGATCGCGGTCTCGAGCGACTCCCCCGCCTCGACGAAGCCCGCGAACGTGGAATGCATCCGTCCGCCCCACGCCGCGTTCGCGCCCAGCAGCAGGCGCCGGCGATCCGGATCCGTGATCGCGACGATCACCGCGGGGTCGTTGCGCGGGAAGTGCTCGCGCCCGCACGCCTCGCAACGGCGCGCCCAGCCGGCCTGGCGCAGGATGGCGCGCCCGCCGCAGGCGGGGCAGAAGCGGTGGCCGGTGAGCCAGCGGCCGAGGCTCACGGCGACGATGAGCGTGTCGGCCTCGTCCGGCTCCAGCTCCGCCGCGATGTCGCGCGGACCGGCCCAGCCGCCGGGGGGATCGATGGGCGCGGCCGCATCCGGATCGAACGCCGCGACGAGCACGGCGTCGCCCTCGGCGGAGCGTCCGAGGAACCCCCACTCGGCGCCGTCCGGGACGTCGCCGGGGCCGACCACGTGCAGCCGCGGCGAGTCGCCGGCCGCGCGTGCGGCCACGGCGCCGTGCACGACGATGACGCGGGACCGGGCATCGGATCGGGCGCGGTCGGGCAGCTCGGGATCGTCGCGCTCGGCGGCGGCGCGATCCACCGCGGCACGTGCGACGGGGGCGGCTCCGGGGCGGTTCATCTCGTCTCGCTCCGCTCGCTCGATGCGACGCATCGCGGCTCCCTTCGTTCGTCGCCGCGGAGCGGGCGTTCGTCGCAGCGGAGCGCGGCGTGGGCTCTCGCGGGCGTGGCGCGGGCCGAACGCCCGGGCCGGCGACCTACCCTGAGGGCATGGCACGCTCTCCCCTCACTCTAGCGGCGGCCGCCACAGCAGCCGTCCCGGATGCCGAGGTGATCGGCGCACGTCGGCTCACGGCTCACGGCGCCGGACGATTCGACGCCGCGGTCGCGACCCTGGCCGACGGACGCGAGCTCGTGATCCGCATCGCGAACGAGGAGGGCGTCGACCAGGAGGTCGCCGCCGAGGTCATGTCCCTGCGCGCCCTGACCGCGGGCGTGCGCGAGATGCTGCCGTTCCGCGCCCCCGAGTACGTGGGAGCCGCGGGCCTCACGACCGGGCGCGCGATCGTGACGACCTTCGTGCCCGGCTACCTGATCGACTCCGAGGAGATCCCGCCCGGCGAGGGCGCCGCGACCTCCATCGGCCGGGCGCTCGCGGCCGTGCACGCCCTGCCCCCGTCCGTGGTGCGGTCGGCCGGCCTGCGCGAGCGCGGCCCCGAGCAGACGCGCGCCGACGTGCGCCGCGTGGTCGAGGCCGCGTCCCACAGCGGGCGGCTGCCGGTGCGGCTCACGGTGCGCTGGCGCGACGCGCTCGAGGACGACCGCCTCTGGGCGTTCGAGCCGGCCGTGTGCCTGGGCGGCACGCAGGCGACCTCGTTCCTGTTCGTCGACGACGAGCGCGGCGCGCCGACGGTCTCCGGCCTGCTCGACTGGCACGGCCTGTCGATCGACGACCCCGCGGTCGACCTGCGCTGGGTCGCATCGGCGCCCGACGCCGCGAAGGACATCTTCCGCGCGTACGCCGACGCCGCGCACCGCGCGCCCGACGCGGCGGTGCGCGTGCGGGCGCGCCTGCACGCCGAGCTGGAGTTCGCGCGCTGGCTCGTGCACGGACTCGAGACCCACCGGTCGGACGTCGTGGACGACGCCGCCGCGCTGCTGGAGTCGCTCGCCGAGGGAGTGAAGGACGACGTGCTGCTCGCCGAGATCGACGAGGACGGGCGCACCGACATCGACGACGCCATGACCGTGCTCGCCAAGGTGCCGCAGCGTGCCGACGCGCCCCGCGTCGACACGTCGATGCAGACCGACGCGTTCGATCCGGATGAGCTCGCGCTCGGGCCCGACGCGTCCTGGAGCGCCGAGAAGCGCGCGCGGGCGACCGCCGCGGCCCAGGAGACGCAGCCGATCGACGCGGCGGACTTCGTCGGCATCGCCGCCGGCGCCCCCGCGCCCGGCGCCGACTCGACCGACACCGACGCGATCCCGGTCGTGACGGGCGACGCGTCCGGCCGGAAGGCCGACGGCGAGAGGACCGACGGCGAGGATCAGTCGGCGGAGGACGGCCGCCGCTCGGCGCGCGCGGCGTTCCAGCGCTGGACCAGCTCCTCCTCCGAGTAGACCCGCTCGTCGCGGATGACGAGGTCGTCCGCGACGTAGAACAGCGCCACGTCGATCCGGTCGAGCGGCACGCCGTGCCGCCGGTGGTACGCGACGCGGTACAGCGCGAGCTGGAGCGAGCGCAGCTCGCGCTCCGCCGCCGTGCGCGGGGCCTTGCCGGTCTTCCAGTCGACGATCTCGATCCGGCCGTCCCGCTCGTACACCGCGTCGAGCTTGCAGATCACGATGTGCGCGGGGGCGCCGTCCGGCGCGGGCATCGCGAAGTCGATCTCGGTCTCGACCTCCAGGGGACGCAGGCCGGCCCACTCGCTGCGCAGGAAGATCTCGCGCAGCCGGGCGAGCGCGGCCTCGTCCTCCGCCGACACCTCGGTCTCGGGCCGCGGATGCGCCGGCGCGTCGTCGTCCCAGAGCTCCTCGTCGCTCTCCCACAGCGCGTCGTCCGTCGAGGATCCGGCGCCTGCGATGCCCGAGCGCTGCTCGACCCACTGGTGGAACAGGGTGCCGATGCGCGTCTGCGTGTACGGCCGCTCCGGCAGCGGGCGGTCGATCTGCGACACGGTGCCCGCGAAGTCGGTGACGTAGTCCTTGAAGCGCGATGCCGGGATGCGGGTCGGCGCCGCGAGGGCGCGCCCGCGTGAGCGCTCCTCCCGTTCGGCGAGCAGCCGCGCGGCCTGCGGCGTGGGCTCGGCGGGCACGGCCCCGCGCACGACCTCGGCGGCCTCGCCGACGCGGGAGCGCCGATGCCCGAGCGGATCCAGCGGCCACTGGCGCGTGAGCGCCGTGCCCTCGTACGGGTTGTCGTCCGTGTCGACCTCGCCGATCGGATCCAGTCCCAGCTCGTCGATCGTGTCGAGCAGGTAGGGGCTGGGCCTGCGGGGCGACTTCTGACCCGCCCAGTGCGCGCCGGTCAGCAGCAGCTCGCCGCGCGCGCGTGTCACCGCGACGTACGCGAGCCGGCGCTCCTCCTCCTGCTGGTAGTCGCGGTACGCGTCCTTGAACCGCGTGAGCGCGCCGCCGTGCGGGTAGGCCTTGGTCCTACCCGCCGCCAGTGAGTCGAGCGCCGCCTTGTGCCGCTTGACCGGGTCGTCGCCCGCCTCGGCCATCGCGCCGGCCGGGTCCCACGCGAACCGCGGCAGCGCCGCGGCATCGCCGCGCAGCGCGAAGGGCGCGACGCCGAAGCCGAACCATCCGGACGTGTCGCTGACGCGGCTGGGCAGCTCGTCGTCGACCATGCGCACGACCGCGACGGCGTCCCACTCGAGCCCCTTGGAGCCGTGGATCGTGAGCAGCTGCACGACGCCCGGCTCGGGCGGCTCGCTCCGGGGCATCAGCTCGTCGGTCGACTCGGCCTTGTCGAGCCAGGCGAGGAGGCTGCCGATCGTGCCGCGCTCGTCGGCCGAGAGGAATGCCCGCACCTCGTCGACGAACGCGCGCAGCTGCGTCGAGGCGATGCGGGCGGGGCCGCGCGTCTCGTTCGCGGCGAGCTCGATGTCGAGGCGCAGCTCGAGCTCGATGAGCCGGATCAGCTCGGGCACCGGCTGTCCGACCGCGCGACGCAGGCGCCCGAGCAGCTCGCCCGCGCGGCGCATCCGGCGTCGCCCCTCGGCGCTGATGCCCTCGAGCAGGCGGTAGTCGTCGCGCGTGGTGCGGACGAAGTCGATCGCGTCGACGATCGACACCGCCTCGTCGACGCCGGCCGAGCTGCGCAGCCGCGCCTTGAGCTCGTCGGACAGCGGAGCGAGGCCGCCGTCGCGGCGCGCGAGCTCGGTCGCGAGGTCGAACAGCGCCGCCATGTCCGCCACACCCACGCGGAACCGCGGGCCGACGAGCAGCCGGATGAGCGCCGATCCGGCGGTCGGATCGTGCAGCACGCGCAGCATCGACACGACATCGGTGACCTCGGGCGTGGACAGCAGGCCGCCGAGGCCGAGGATGCGGTGCGGGATGCCGCGGTCGCCCAGGGCCTTGGCGAAGGTCTGCATGTGCTTCTTCGAGCGGAACAGGATGGCGCCGGTGTGCGGCTTCGCCGCGGTTTCCACACCGTGCGGCCTGCCACCGGGGTGTGCCGCGCGCACCTGCGCGAACCAGTCGGCCACCGCAGCGGCCTCGTCGTCGACAGTGAGCTCGAAGCGCGTCGACACGCGCCCCTCGCCCGCGCCCGGTCGCGGCTCCAGCTCGGGGACCGTGAAGGATCCGCGCCCCTGCAGCGGCCGCAGCACGCGGTTGGCGGCGGCGAGGATGCGCCGGTCATTGCGCCAGCTCGTCATGAGGCTGAAGTGCGCGGCCGGCACCTCGCGCGCGAACGCCGCGTCGAACGCGTACAGGTTGTCGGCGCTCGCGCCGCGCCAGCCGTAGATCGACTGGTGGGGGTCGCCCACGGCCATCACGGTGCCGTCGCGGAACAGCTCGGCGAGGAACCGCGTCTGGATCACCGACGTGTCCTGGTACTCGTCCAGCAGCACGACGCGGTACTGCTCGCGCAGGTCGGCGCGCACCTGCGGCGCGTGCTCGACGATGTCGTAGGCGCCGCTCACCTGATCCGCGAAGTCCAGCACGCCCCGGCGCTCCTTCTCGGCGATGCAGTCCCGCACCAGCTGGACCAGGATCGGCATCGACAGCAGGTTCGCGGCGGCCTTTTCGACGGCGTCCTTCTCGCGGTACGGCTCGAACGCCGCGGCCTGATCGAGCGCCGTGCGCTGCAGCTCGTCGAGGTCGATGCGGTGGTCGAGCACCTCGGCCGCGAGGCGCTGCACGGCGTCGACCACGCCGTTCAGCGCGCGGTCGACGTCCTCGAGGCCCGGGATCTGCGCGCGCAGCACGACGTGCCGCGCGATCAGCCACGACGCCGACTGGCTGAGCATCGCGGCATCCGGGTCGCGCCCGATGCGGGCGGCGTGCTCGCGCACGATCGAATCCGCGAACGCGTTGTAGGTCGCCACGCGCGGCCGGATCATCAGGTCGTCGACCGTGCGGGGCGCGGCGGGGTCCCAGCCCGTGCCGCGCGCGACGGCCAGGCCGTCCAGCACCTCGCGGCGCACGGCCTCGCGCTGCGCGGGCGTCGCGGCCGCGGCGATGCGCGCGAGGGATCCGTCGCGGACGATCTCGCGCAGGTGCGGCAGCAGACCGCGGCGGCCGAACTCGTCGATCAGGGCGAGGCGCGCGCCGATGCGCTCGGTGAGCTCGCCGGCCGCCTTGCGCGTGAAGGTGAGGCCGAGGATCTCGTCGCGCCGCACATGCTCGTTCGCGACGAGCCACACCACCCGCCCGGCCATGGTCTCGGTCTTGCCGCTGCCCGCGCCCGCCACGACGAGCGCCGGGCTGGGCGGCGCCTCGATCACCCGCTGCTGCGCGGCGGTCGGCGTCGGGAGCCCCAGGGCCGCGGCGATGTCGGTCGCGGCGATGCCGTGCCCGCCGGCCCATGACGGGGCGACGAGGGTCTCGATCGGGAGGGTCACGCGCTCACCACCTCGCCTAGGCACTCACTGATTCGATGGTGTGGATCCGGCACGGCTTCACGAACATCCCCTCGGTGCAGTGCGCATCGACCTGCGCGATGAAGCTGCTGGCCGACATCCCGCGCGCGGCGTCGGCCACGCGGCGCAGGAACTCGGCGCGCGACTCGTCGGCGAGGCGGTGCTGGTGCGCGACGCGGTAGTCGCTCTTCGCGAGCGTCTGCGAGACGATCACGAGCCGCGCGCCGGCGAGCCCGCCCGCGCGCGCGCCCTCGATCAGCCCCTCCTGCACGGCCACCTGGTAGGCCGCGAGCTGCCCGTGCTGCAGCACGTCGTTGTCGCCGGGCTTCTCGTAGCGCCCGCTCTTGAGATCGACCACCACGACGTGCTCGGCGGCATCCGCGTCGGCGCAGTCCATCGCGGTCCAGCCGCGGGAGCGTCCCGGTCCGTGCTCGCCGGAGCCGGGCGGGTAGGTCTCGACACGGTCGATGACGCCGCTCACGATCGCCCGGCGCGGGCCGTCGATCTCTTCGCCGACGTACACGGCGGGCACCGGCGCATCCGGCCCTTCCCCGTCGGGCGCGGCATCCGGCGCTTCCGCGTCGACGGCCACCGCGAAGCGGAAGGCCGCCTCCGACACCACGTGGGCTCCCCCGTCGGCGCGGACGGCGCGCAGGTACGCGTGCAGCCGGTCGACGTACAGGTCGGCGCGCGCCCGCTCCTTGGCGGCGATCCACGGCGTCTCGAAGTCGAGCTCGGGCCAGCGCTCGTCGACGACCGAGCGGAGCCCGTCGAGCTCGCCGTCGGGGAAGCGCTCGAGCGCGGCGTGCAGGATCGTGCCGATGCCGGCGCTCGGCGGCGTGACCGTGCTGCCGCCGAGGCCGTCGATGACCCAGCCGAGACCGCACTCCTCGAACGCCTCCATCCGCGAGGGCGAGACGCGTGCCGGCCCCGCGTCGAGGTCGCGCAGCGGCCGGTCGGTGGAGGGCTCGAGCACGCCGTACCACTCCTCCGGCGCGGCGCCGGGCACGCCCGCCTCGGCCAGCATGCGCAGCTGGCCGGCCGCCTCCCCCGGAACGGACGATTCCGTGAGCGACCGGCGGTGCCGCGCGACCAGGCCGCGCAGCGTGAGCGGGTGCGCCGCCCGCCCGTCGCCGTCCGCGGTGGGCTCGGGAAGGAACGAGAACAGCGCGCTCGGGCCCGTGTCGTCATCGTCGACCGCCGTGACCAGCAGGCGGTGGCGCGCGCGCGACACGGCCCGCACGAACAGCCGCAGCTCGTCGTGCATGGCGGCGCGCCGGCGGTCGAGCACGCCGGCCGGCTCGGCGCCGCGCCGGCCCTCGCGATGCGCCGCGACCACGTCGGCGAGCCGCCACGAGTCGAGCAGCCCGCCGCGCAGGCGCACGTTCGGCCACACGCCCTCCTGCACGCCCGCGATCACGACCGCGTCGAACTCGACGCCCAGCGCGTTGGCCGGCGTCATCAGCGTGACCGCGCCCGCGCGATCCGGCGACGAGAGGGTGTCCTCGGGCACGTCGCTGTCGAGGATCTCGCGGACGAACGGCAGCGGTCCCTCCTCGGGGTTCCGCTCGACCGCGCGCTTGGCGGCGGCGAACAGCGCCACGAGGCCGTCGAGCGCGCGGCCCGTCTCGGCCGCGAGCGGTCCCTCCGCCTGCGCCGCCTCGTGCCACGCGCGCTCGAGGCGCCGCCCGTCTCCCGTGCGCGCGCGGTCCCACACCAGCCACAGCAGCTCGTGGATCGTCGCGCCGCGCGCGCCCTCCTCGTGCAGCAGGCGCAGGGTCTCGGCCAGGCGCCGGCCGGTGCGGGCCTCCGGCGTGTCGATCAGGTCGAAGGCGGCCGGATGGGCGAGCGCTTCGTGCAGCAGCTCGCGCGCCGGGCGGTTGCCGCCGTCCGCGAGCTCCGCGTGACGCATGTGCGCGCGGAGCCGCCGCAGCCCGACGCCGTCGAGGCCGCCGAACGGCGAGCGCAGCGCCTCGATGAGCCGCTCGGGATCGCGCGCCGCGTGATCCTGCAGGCCGAGCCGCACGATCTCGACGATGTCGTGCACCACGGCCTCGCTGCCGAGCGGTCGCTGCACGCCCGCCGCGCGGGTCGGCACCTCGCGGGCCGCGAGCTCGGCCTCGAGCATCGTCAGCTGGCGGCTGTCGTGCGCGATGACAGCCATGCGCGCCCACGGCACCTCGCCGAGCAGGTGCCAGTCGCGCAGCGTCCACGCGATCTGGTCGACCTCCTCGTACGGCGACGCCGCGACTCGCGTCTCGACCGCCGCCACGTCGTCGGCCTCGGGGCCCGGCGCGCGGCGGTGCGAGACCACGCCCGCGGCGCCGACCGCCTGGGTCACCGTGCGCGTCAGCCGCGTGAGCGCGGGGACGGCGCGGTGCGCGCCGTCGAGCACGTGGCGGGCGCCGAGGGCGCCGGCCAGGCGCGCGAACAGCTCGGGCGTCACGCCGCGGAAGGCGCCGGATCCGATGTCGGGGTCGCCAAACGCGAGCACGGCGATGCCGCGGTCGCGCAGCGCCTCGACCACCGCGATCCCGCCGCGCGTGAGCTCCTGCGCGTCGTCGATCAGGACGATCCGGAGCCGCTCGAGTCCCGCGATGACGGCGCCCGCCCGCAGCGCGGCGGACGCCTCGCCATACAGCTCCGCGACGTCGCGGTGGGGCGAGCGCATCCGGTCGAGCACGCCGCGGTACTCCCGCAGGAAGCGCGCGACGGCGGTCCACGCGGGCACGCCGAGCGACGCCAGCTCGGCGGGACCAACGCCGAGCTCGGTCAGCTCGCCGAGGAACGCGCGCAGCTCGGACCGGAATCCCTTCGAGGCGCGCACGGGCGCCCCCAGCTCGGCGGGCCAGAGCACGATGCCCTCGCGCTCGTCCTCCTCGTCGCCCGCGAGGAGGTCCGCGACGATGCGGTCCTGATCCGCGCCCGTCAGCAGCTTCGGCGGCTCGTCACCGCGGCGCACGGCGTCGGCGCGCACGACCTGGAACGCGAAGGATCCGATCGACCGCGCCAGCGGACCGGGCGTCGCCACGCGCACGCGGACGCCGAGCTCGTCGCGCAGACGCGTGGCCGACACGCGCGTCGGGGTGAGGACGACGAGCTCGTCGGCCGCGACGCCGCCGTCGAGCAGCCGCGCGACGCGCTCGACCAGCACCGCGGTCTTGCCCGTGCCCGGCGCCCCGACCACGGTGCCGGAGGCCTCGGGAGGCAGCCCGAGCACCGCGAGCTGGCCGGCGTCCCAGGCGGATGAGGTCATGGGTTCCACGCTAAACGCGGCCGCGGACATCGGCGTGCGGCGGCGCCGGTCGGCGGGGCCGCGCGGGCCCGGCGCTCACGCCAGCGCCAGCACGGCCCGGGCCGCGCGCGCGAGCCGCACGCCGTACGCGCGGCCGTGACCGGCGGCGTGCACCGCGAGCGGATGCAGCTGGTGCACGGCCACGCGCTCGCGCCATCCCTCGCGCAGCGGGCGCTCCGCCGCGTAGCCCGCCAGGATCTCCTCGAGGAACGGTGCGCCGAACAGCGCCAGCATCGCGAGATCGGTCTCGCGATGTCCGCCGTGCGCGGCCGGATCGATCAGCACCACCCCGTCGCGCGAGAACAGCACGTTCCCCGCCCAGAGGTCGCCGTGGATCCGCGCCGGCGCCTCGTCGTCGTCGAACGCGCCGTCCGCGACCGCGGCGCACGCGTCCCGCACGACCCGCGCCTCGTCCGCGGTCAGGCTGCCCGCCGCCACGGCGACGTCGAGGAACGGCAGGACGCGGTCGCGCGCGTAGAACGCGCCCCAGCGCGACTCCCGCGCATAGGGCTGGGACCGCCGTCCGATGAAGCCCGCGCCGTCCCATCCCTCGGGCGGCGAGCCGAACGCCGCGGCGCCCGCGTCGTGGGTGCGCGCCAGGGCGGCGCCGAACGCCCGCGCCGCGGCCGCGGAAGGGCGTCCCTCGCCGATGCGCTCGAGCTCGATCCGCCCGGGGCCGACGTCGATCACGCGCGCGATCCGGGCGCCGTCCTCGGGCTCGGCGAGCCAGCGCAGGCCCGCCGCCTCCGCCTCGAAGAAGCCCTCCGGCGCGCCCGCATCCTGCTTCATCACGGTCTCGGTCACGCCTCCAGTGTCCCGACGATTTCGCCCACAGCGTTCAGCCGCCTGCCGTGTCGGCGGCCTGCCATAGAGTTGACGCACGGCCCTGGTACCCATCCCGGCGGGGCCGCTGGCGCGACGAAAGGCAGTCACCCGTGGACATCCGCATCGGCATCACCAACACCGGCCGCGAGCTCAGCTTCGAGTCGTCGGAGAGCGCCGAGGACGTCAAGACCGCCATCGCCGCCGCGCTCGACAAGGGCGAGAGCCACCTGGCCTTCACCGACGTCAAGGGCAACTCCTACATCGTCCCGACCGCGAACCTGGCGTTCGTCGAGGTCGGCAGCGAGGAGACCCGCCGCGTCGGCTTCGTCGCCTGACGCCGATGTACATCGTCCTGGCCCTCGTGGCGGCGATCGCGTTCGGCGTCGGCGTGCACTTCGCGCTGCCGCGCCGATCGCTGCGCGGCGTCGCGCTCGCGCCGTCGATCGCCGGCGGCATCGCAGCGATCGTCTACGCCGTGTGCACCTGGTCGGGCCTCGGCGAGGCGAACCCGATCACGTGGCTCGTCACGCTGGTCGTGGCTGTCCTGATCTCCTGGGTCGGCACCGACGCGATCAGCCGGGCGCGCGCCGCGCGCGACGCGGCCTCCGCGAGGCGCCTCGGCCTGGTCTGAGACCGGCCGCCGCTCAGAGCGCGCAGTCGCCCGTCGGCACCGGCTCCGTCGCGCCGTCCAGCTGGTCGAGCACGGGCATCAGCTCGGCCGTCGTCATGGCGTAGCCGACGTCGTCCTGCACCTCGTCGCGGGCGAAGACGACTCCCGCCACGGCGCCGTCCGTCGTGAGCAGCGGGCCTCCCGAGTTTCCGGGGTGCACCGCCGCCGCCAACGCGTAGACCTGCCGGGGCGCGGCGGACCCGCCGTGGATGTCCGGGATCGGCGCCGGCCCCACGGCCGCGACCGTCGCGGCGACGCTGCGGAACGGCCCGCCATAGGGGAATCCCTGGATGGCGGCCGGGTCGCCGGGGACGAGGGGCTCCACCACGGGCAGCGCGGGTGCGTCCACATCCACCGCGATCACGGCGAGGTCGTCCACCGGATCGAAGTAGACGATCCGGCCGTCGCGCGCGGGCTCCCCCGGCAGCTCGACGACCGGGGTCTGCATGCCCGCGACGACGTGCGCGTTCGTCACGATGCGGTCCTCGGCCGCGACGAAGCCGGTGCCGCTGAGGCTCCGCGAGCACGCGTCGGCCACGCCCCGGATGCGCGCGACCGACTCGGCGGCCGTCAGCAGCGCCGGCGCGTTCGTGTCGACGTCGACCGCGACGTCGGTGTCCACCGCGCCCAGCAGGCCGTCGATCGTGGGCAGCACGGTGTCGCCGAGGACTGCCGCGTGCAGTCGCGCCATCGCCTCGGACACCGGGGCCGGCGTGATCCGGTCGATCGTCCGCAGCGCGCTCGAGGACGACACCGCCGACGAGACGACCGGGATGCCCGCGCTCGCGATGCCGGATCCGGTGAGCGCGATCGCGAGGGCGGCGGCGACCACGCCGAGCGCTCCGCCGAGCAGCCGCTCGATCACCTTGAGGTGCAGCCGGTCGGCTCCGCGCCGCAGCAGCGACCCGACCACCGAGCCGAGCCCCGCCCCGAGAGCGAGCAGCGCGATGGCGCCGGCGATCACGGCGAACGGGCGCCACGCCGGGTCCGTCACGACGCGGGCGAGCATCGGCAGCACCCACGGCGCCGCGAGCCCGGCCGCGACCAGTCCGCACAGCGCGCCGAGGGCCGAGAACAGCCCCACGCGCAGCCCGACGAGCAGGGCGGCGATCAGCAGCACCACGATCACGATGTCGGCGATGGGCAGCACGCGAGTCCTCCTCTGGCGAGCACATCGCCACCCCACAGGCTATGGCCCGCGTCTGCGCTCCGCCCGTGAGCGCCCGACGGTCGGCCCGGCCGCGCGCAGCGGACCGGTCAGGCGGCCGGCACCTCGACCGCCGCCCCGCGGGCGAGATGCGGGAACGCCAGCAGCACCATGTCGACCAGGCGGCCGAGGGGCCGGGTCAGCGGATCGGTCGCGGGCAGCCCGTGTTCGAGCTCGATGTCGTCGATGGCCTCGCCGATCTCGGCGTCGGTCATGCCCTCGTGGTTCACGGTGATGCCGATCACGCGCGTGTCGGCGAAGGCCTCGATCAGCTTCACCTCGCTGGCGAGGGTCGGCATCGCCACCATCGGGAAGTCGCCGAGCACCGCGCGGCGGGGGGCGTGCTGCACCACGACGCCCGCGGGGCGGCTGCCGCGCAGGATATGGGCGGAGGTGAGGTAGGCGGGATGGCTGAGAGCGCCCTGGCCCTCGACCACGATGACGTCGGGATCGTCTCCCTCGAACGCCGCGACGACCTGGTTCTCCACCTCGCCCGAGCAGAACTGCGGCACGAGCGCGTCGAGCGCGACGCCGTACCTTCCGCCCTGGATGATCATCGTCTGGCCGGTGCCGACCATCACCGCGCGGATGCCGCGGTCGTTGAGTGCCTGGACGAGGAGCGTCGCGGTGGTGCGCTTGCCGATCGCGCCGTCGGTGCCCAGCACGGCGATGCGCGGGCAGGTGACATCGAAGATCCTCCCCGAGAAGAGGTGAAGGTCCTTCGTGTCGCGAGGGCGGCGGATGTCAGTGATCGTCACACCGGCGAAGAGGCTCGCGGCCGCGAACTCTGCGTCGTCCGCCAGGAACTCGTGCAGGCCGTTGATGATGTGCATGCCGCGGGCGATGCCGTCCAGCAGCACCACGCGCTGACCGGCCGAGAGCAGCCCGTCGGCGGGAGCCACGCCGCAGATGAGGTAGTCCGGCACGCGGCCCGCGTGCGCGATCGCCTGCGCGAGATCCGCCAGGATCGGGATGTCGTGGGAGACTCCGTCCAGCAGCATGCCCGCATCGACGCCGGCGTGGCGACTGTCGATCACGCTGAGGATCTCGTACTTCTCGGAGTGGCGGACCAGGCCGTTGGCCGTCTTGCCGTCCTGCTCGCCGAACTGCCCCTCGCAGTACACGATGGCCGTCGCTCCGGAGGGAAGCGCGGCGACCGGTCCCGGAACGACCTCGGGATGCGTCAGGGGTGTGCGGGCGTGGTCGTAGGCGTGCATGGTTCTCCTAGCAGTCACACAGAGCGGGCGACTGAAAACGGAGACCCGGAGGCCGGCCGGCAGACGAGAAGTCTTCCCTGATCGCCGGCGAGGTGCCGGCTGCGCCACCGTAACAGGCGAACATGGGCGCCCGCCGGTCGGGTGGAGCTACGAGGCGAGGCCGAGAGCGTCCATGCGGCGCGCGTGCGCGGCCATGAGAGCGGTGAAGACCGGCTCGACCTTCTTCTCGTCGTCGACGCCGAGGCGCTGCGGGCGCAGGGCGGCGCGCGCGACGAGGAGCGTGTCGCCGACCAGGCGGCGCGCCCACATCGACAGCAGCGAGCGCAGCTCGTCGTCCTCGTCGATCGTGCTGCGGATGAGGTCCACGAGCAGCTCGCGGTCGCTGTCGACGTTCAGGATGCGCGCGACGCGGCGCCCCGTGTCGCCGTAGCTCGCGGCGAGCGAGCGGTAGAAGTCGTCGAGCATGCCGGCCGTGATGTGGACCGACAGCATGGTCTCGCGCGGCCGGGCGCCGATGGTCGCACGGCGGAACGCGTCGAGCTGCTCCTGGAACGGCCCCATGACGTCGGCGGGATCGTCGCCGCGATCCCGGATCACGTCGATGATCGCGCGGTGCTTCACGAGCGCCGCGCCGGCGGCGAGCGACAGCGCCTCCTTCTCGTCCAGCTCGGGAGTGGCGCGGATCAGGCGGGTCAGCGTCTCGAAGTAGCCGAGCTGCAGGTAGGCGGCCTGGCCGAGGAAGGTCTCGACGTCGGGCGCGAGCTCCTCGAAGTCGACGCGCGTCGCGTCGCCCGAGTCGCCGCGGGATCGCAGACGCAGGATGCGCGCGGGCGGGCGCCGGCGCCAGAACCTCCAGTTGACCACGGACTACAGCCTAGGGCGTGGCCGTTTCCGAGCCGGCACAGGGTGCTCCGCTAGGCTGGGGCGGTCCCCGGCGACGGATCGGGGCCGCCGCGCCCGGAGCAGATCGAAGGCGTGGATCGCATTCATCTCCCAGGCGGCGACGGCCGCCGGACAGGCTCGTGCACATCGTGACCACTTTCACCGACCTCGGTGTCGACCAGGACATCGTCGACGCCCTCGCCGCGAAGGGGATCGTCGACGCGTTCCCCATCCAGGAGCAGACCATCCCGCTCGCCCTGCCGGGCCAGGACCTCATCGGACAGGCCAAGACCGGCACGGGCAAGACCTTCGGCTTCGGCATCCCCGTGGTGCAGCGACTCGGCCGGAACCCCGAGCCCGGCGTGAAGGCGCTCATCGTGGTCCCCACGCGCGAGCTCGCCGTGCAGGTGTACGAGGACCTCGACCTGCTCACATCGAACCGCGCGACCAGCGTCGTCGCGATCTACGGCGGCAAGGCCTACGAGGGCCAGATCGACCAGCTCAAGGCCGGCGCCCAGATCGTCGTCGGCACGCCCGGACGCCTGATCGACCTCGCGGGCCAGCGTCTGCTCGACCTCTCGAACGCGACCGAGGTCGTCCTCGACGAGGCCGACAAGATGCTGGATCTCGGCTTCCTCGCCGACATCGAGAAGATCTTCCAGAAGGTCGCACAGGTGCGTCACACGCAGCTGTTCAGCGCCACCATGCCCGGCCCGATCGTGGCGCTCGCGCGCCGGTTCATGACGAACCCCATCCACATCCGGGCCACGGACCCCGACGAGGGCCTCACGCAGGCGAACATCAAGCACATCGTCTACCGCGCGCACTCGCTCGACAAGGACGAGATCATCGCCCGCATCCTGCAGGCCGAGGGCGCCGGCAAGACCGTGATCTTCACGCGCACGAAGCGCGCGGCCCAGCGCCTGGTCGACGAGCTCGGCGACCGCGGCTTCAGCGTGGGCGGGGTGCACGGCGACATGGGCCAGGAGCAGCGTGAGCGCTCGATGGCGGCCTTCAAGGCCGGCAAGGTCCAGGTCCTGGTCGCCACGGATGTCGCGGCGCGCGGCATCGACGTCGACGACATCACGCACGTGATCAACCACACGATCCCTGACGACGACAAGACGTACCTGCACCGCGCCGGGCGCACCGGTCGCGCCGGCAAGACCGGCATCGCGGTGACGTTCGTCGACTGGGACGACCTGCACAAGTGGGCCCTCATCAACCGGGCCCTCGAGTTCGGCCAGCCCGAGCCGACCGAGACCTACTCGTCGAGCCCGCACCTCTACACCGACCTGGACATCCCGGCCGGCACCAAGGGACGCCTGACGACCGCGCCGAAGGCCGAGCGCCCGCGTCCCGAGCGGCGCGAGCCGCGCGCCGGAGCCGAGGGGCGCGAGCGGCCCCGTCGCCGGCGTCCCGCCGAGGAGGTCCCCGCCGATCACGGGGCCGAGCAGCCCGCCGAGGCCGGCGAGGGCTCGGGCACGCACGACGGCGCGGGCAAGGAGCACCACGACGGCAAGCCCGCCGCGGCGCGCCGCCGCCGTCGCCGCCGTCGTTCGTCGGGCCAGACCGCCCAGGGCGCGTGATCCCCTCCCACGCCTGAGAGACCCCCGTTTCGGCGGGGGTCTCTCGTCTCTACGCCGGGTAGACCGGCGAGGTGCCCGTGGCGCGCTCGATGATGCGGGCCACCATGGCGTCGCTCGTGGTGTTCTCGCCCGGGAGGTTCGGCTTGCCGCGGCCGTGGTAGTCGCTGGATCCGGTCACGATCAGGTCGCGCTCCGCCGCGATCCGCCGCAGGATGCGCTTGCCCTCCGCGGTGTTCTCGCGGTGGTCGATCTCGAAGCCGGCGAGCCCCGCGTCGATCAGGGCGTGGAGCACGGGCTCGGGCACCATCCGACTGCGCCCGCGCGTGACGGGGTGCGCCATGACGACGACTCCCCCGGCGGCGGTCACGAGCTCGACCACGCGGAACGGATCCGGCGCGTAGTGCGGCTCGTAGTACCCCTCGCGCGGATGCAGGATGCCGTCGAACGCCTCGCCGCGGTCGCGCACGAGGCCGCGCGCGACGAGCGCATCCGCGATGTGCGGGCGCCCGACCGTGGCGTCCTCGGTCGTCTGCTCGAGCACGTCGTCCCACGTGAGGTCGTAGTCGCGCGCGATGCTGGCGACGATCCGCTCCGCGCGTCCCATCCGGTCGCCGCGGATCCGGTCGGTCTCCGCGCGCAGCGCCGGGTCGTCCGGATCGAACAGGTACGACAGCAGGTGGACGCTGCGCCACTCGTGCTTGGCGGAGAACTCCATGCCCGGCAGCAGCGTCATGCCGAGCGACGTCGCGGCCTCGGCGGCCTCGGCCCATCCGGCCGTCGTGTCGTGATCCGTGAGCGCGACGGTGCGCAGGCCGTGTCGGTGGGCGGCCGCCATCACCTCGGCGGGCGGCTCGGTGCCGTCCGAGCGGGCGGAGTGCAGGTGCAGGTCGCTCGGTCCGATGAACCGCTTGCCCCCGACGTCGCCCACAGGCCGATGGTAGTCCCGATGACCAGGCGCCTCGGTCCCGACGCTCACCCGATACACGCGCCGATTACGCCGGTTTCTCAGCGGAGCGACCTAGTGTCGGAAGAGTGCTGCGCGTGCTCGGAATCCTCGTGACGGTGCTGTTCGCCATCGCGACGGCACTCGTCAGCTGGCCGCAGCTGTTCCGTCTCGAGCAGACCGTGCCGTTGGCCCAGATCGTGTCGATGCGCGGCGTCCTGGTCGTCGCGTTCGCCCTGCTGACGCTGCTGTTCCTGCTGATGGCGCTGGCGCGTCCGATGCGCGCGTTCGCGATGTCGATGGCGCTCGTGGCGGGCCTCGGCGCCATCGTCGGCGGCGTCACGCTCGGCATGCGCGGCTACGGCGACACCCTGCCCCCGGAGACCGAGGACAGCGTCCGCGTGATGACCTGGAACACCGCGGGCGACGCGACCGGGGCGTACCAGATCGCCCAGTCGGCCGTCGCGATGGACGCCGACATCATCGCGCTCCCCGAAACCGCGCAGAGCGTGGGCGAGGACGTCGCGATCGAGATGCGCGAGCTCGGGCGCCCGATGTGGGTGCACCACGTGCAGTACAACGAGGAGGTCGAGCGCGGCCCCCAGTCGTGGGTCACGACCATCCTGATCTCCCCGGATCTCGGCGACTACTCCGTGATCGAGTCCTCGGGCGACGGCTCCAGCAACACCGAGCTGCTGCCGAGCGCGGTCGTGATGCCCGTCGACGGCACCGGCCCCACGGTCGTCGCGGTGCACGCGATCGCGCCGCGCCCGTCGTACATGGACGTGTGGCGTCAGGATCTGCGCTGGATCGCGGATCAGTGCCCGAAGGGCGAGGACGTCATCATCGCCGGCGACTTCAACGCGACGCTCGACCACATGCACCCGCTCGCCGAGGGCGGCGCCGACCTCGGCTACTGCCACGACGCCGCGGCCGCCACGGGCAACGGCGGCGTGGGCACGTGGCCGACCGATGTGCCGTCGCTGCTGTCGGCGCCCATCGATCACGTGATGCACTCGGACGCCTGGCGCGCGACCGGATCCATCGTCCTGACGAACCTCGACGGTGCGGGCAGCGACCACCGCCCGCTCGTCGTGCAGCTCGAGCCCGCGGGCTAGGAGCGCCGGCGCCGGTTCACCAGCAGCAGGATGAGCCGCCAGCCGATCAGGAACACCGCGAGCGTGATGGTCGCGACGATGATGAACGGCACGGCCGCGGTCCCACCGGACGCGACGCGCAGCACCATCCCGATCACGAGCGTCGCGAACCACGCCATGCCGCCGGCGAGGACGCTCGTCGACGGCGTGCGCGTCAGCAGGATCACCGCCCACCCCACGACGAGGCCGACCACGAACGGCCACGCGCTGCCGACGAGACCCTCGAGGAACGGCTCGCCGTGCGTGGTGCGTCCGATCAGCAGGAACACCAGCACCAGCACGAGGTCGATCGCGAAGACGGCGGCGGGATGGAGCGAGCGGGTCTGTGCGGCCATGCACTCAGACTGGCACCCGTTCGGGTGGGAGGATAGGAAGATGAGCGAGCAGACGCAGGCGACCACGGACGAGAAGACCGGCGCGACGAACCGCCGCCAGCCCTATCCCCAGGGCTTCCTCGACACGATCTCGCAGGGCTGGGCCGAGCGCCCCGAGCAGCTGCCGCCGCTGCGCGAGCAGGCGTCGTACGCCGCCGCCCGCCGCGCGGCCGTGTCCGCCGCGTTCCCCGGCAAGCGCCTCGTGGTGCCGGCCGGTCCGCTCAAGCAGCGCAGCAACGACACCGACTACCCGTTCCGCGTGCACTCGGCGTTCGCGCACCTCACGGGGTGGGCGAACGACTCCGAGCCCGTCTCCGTGCTGGTCTTCGATCCCACGGACGGCGGCCACGACATCACGCTGTACTTCCGCGAGCGCGCCGACCGGACCACCGCGGAGTTCTACTCGGACGCCACGATCGGCGAGTTCTGGATCGGCCCCCGCCCCGCCCTGCCCGGCGTGAGCGGCGAGCTCGGCCTGCCGACCGCGCACATCGCGTCCTTCGAGGCGCGCGACGGCGACCTCGTGGTGGACCAGGACGAGGAGCTCACACGCTTCGTCTCCGAGCTGCGGCTGCGCAAGGACGACTTCGAGATCGCGCAGATGCGCCTCGCCGTGCAGGTCACGGCCGACGGCTTCGACGACATCGTCCGGGAGCTGCCGCGCATCGTCGAGCACCCGCGCGGCGAGCGCGTCGTGGAGGGCGTGTTCCACCAGCGTGCGCGCAGCGACGGCAACTGGGAGGGCTACGACACCATCGCCGCCTCCGGCCCGCACGCCTGCTACCTGCACTGGACCCGCAACGACGGCGCCGTGCTGCCGGGCGACCTGATCCTGATCGACGCGGGTGCCGAGATCGACAGCCTCTACACGGCCGACATCACCCGCACGCTGCCCGTGAGCGGCACGTTCACGCCGATCCAGCGGAAGATCTACGAGACCGTGCGCGAGGCGGCCGACGCCGCGTTCGCGGCCGCGAGGCCCGGCATCAGGTTCCGCGCCGTGCACGAGGCCGCCATGGAGGTGCTGGCCCGCCGCACGGCCGAGTGGGGTCTGCTGCCGGTCACGGCCGAGGAGGCCCTCGAGGCCGACAAGGGCGGCCAGCACCGCCGCTACATGGTGCACGGCACGAGCCACCACCTGGGGCTCGACGTGCACGACTGCGCGCAGGCTCGCCGGGAGATGTACTACGACGGCGTGCTGGAGCCCGGCATGGTCTTCACGATCGAGCCCGGCCTGTACTTCCAGATCGACGACGTCACGGTGCCGGAGGAGTACCGCGGCATCGGCGTGCGCATCGAGGACGACATCCTGATGACCGAAGACGGCCCCGTGAACCTGTCGGCGGACATCCCGCGCACGGCCGACGACGTCGAGGCCTGGATCGCGCGCCTGCACGGCTGACCCCGTTGACCGAATCGGCCCGAATTCCGCGCGGAATTCGGGCCGATCGGGTCGACACTCAGCCGATGAAGCGGGACAGGATGGGCGCGAGCTCCGCGCCGATCACGTCCGCGGGGCGCCTGCGCCCCTTCACCTCGAACGAGTGATCGCCGCCCTCGATCCACTCCACCGTCGCGTCCTGGCACGTCGCCACGACGTCGCGGAACTGCTCGAGCGGATGGATGAACGCGTCGCGCGTGCCCTCGACGAACAGCTGCGGCTGCGCGATCGCCGGAAGGTGCCCGGCGCGCGGCTTCTCCGGCTTGCCGGGCGCGTGCAGCGGGTAGCCGAGGTACGCGAGGCCCTCGACCCGGAAGTCGCCCTCTGAGGCCGCCATGGACGCCATCCGGCCGCCGTACGACTTCCCCGCGGCCCACACCGGGGGCCCGGCGGTCGCCGCGTGGGCCACGAGCGCGCGCCACGTCGCGACGGCGTCGGCGGGGCGGCCCGGCATGCGCCGTCCCGCCTCGACATACGGGAAGTTGAACCGGATCACCGTGATCCCGTCGTCCGCGAGCGCGCCCGCGAGCCCCGCGAGGAACGGATGCCGCATGCCGGCGCCCGCCCCATGCGCGAGGACCAGGATCGCCCGCGCGCTCTGAGCGGGGTCGGTCGCGATCGAGACGTCGACGGATCCGCTCGCCAGCGGGACGGTCAGCGCGCTCTCGGTCGCGCTCACGCGCGGTCGGGATCCTTCGGCGACTCCCGTGGGGTGTCCTCACCCGGGCTCTCCTCCGGCGCCTCGGGCGCGGCGCCTTCGGGCGCGGCGGCCTCCGGCGCGGGAGCCACGTGCGGCTCGGGCGCGGCGGCGGGCGCGGCCGGTGCCGCCGGGGCTCCCGGCTCGACGCGCACGCCGTAGCGCGGCGGCTCCTGCGAGACGGGCGGCGCGACCGTGGTCGCGGGCGCGGCCGACGCGGCACGCGCGGGCGCCCCGGCGCCGAGGGTCTGGCGCGCCCTGCCGACGCTGCGCGAGAGCACGGTGACCTCGTAGTGCTCGGCCGAGACCTGCATCACGCTCGCGAAGTCGCGGCGGCGGCGCACCATGGCGTAGGTCACGAGCCGGAGCAGCATGCCGAACGCGATGCCGACCAGCAGGATGCCCGCGAACGTCGCCATCGGCACACCGGGAGTCCAGATGACGACCATCGCGGCGAACAGCAGGCCGAGCAGCACGCCGTTCACGGCCCCCGACCACGCGGCCTGCGCGTACCCGAGCCGACCGGTCACCTTCTCGACCGAGCGCAGCGCCGTGCCGACGATCGCGATGTCAGCGGCGGGCACCTCGGCCGTGATCAGCTTCGACACCGCCTTCTGCGCGGCGTCGTACTCCTTGAAGGTCGCCACGGTCTCGCCGACCTCGAAAGGCCTGTTCATCCCGCTCAGCATGCTCACTTCGGCTCACTCCGTTCGCTCGGTGCATCGCATGAGCGCAATTCTCGCACGCGGGATCCGCGTCCCCTCGGGCCCGCCCGCCCGATCTGAGAACCGGATCGGCGCCCGCCCGGATACGCATCGCGGGCGACTCGGGGGGACGAGGGTGCGGACTACGCTGGGAGCATGAGCACGCAGAGGGTTTTCGCGGCGCGCCTGGCCGGCTGCCCCGTCTTCGACCCCGCGGGCGACCGGCTCGGCAAGGTCCGGGACGTCGTCGTCGTGTTTCGAAGTAAGGCGGCACCCCGCGTGATCGGCCTGGTGTGCGAGATCCCCGGCCGCCGGCAGGTGTTCGTGAACATCGGCCGCGTCACCACGATCTCCTCGGGGCAGGTCATCACGACCGGCCTCATCAACGTGCGCCGCTTCCAGCCGCGCTCCGACGAGGTCCGCGTCCTGGCGGAGGTCGTCGGCCGTCGCGTGCACTTCGTCGACGGATCCGGATCGGCCGTGATCGAGGACGTCGCGATCGAGCCGAACCGGGTCGGCGAGTGGTCGATCGGGCAGCTGTTCCTGCGCAAGCCCAAGACCAGCGCGTCGCCGTTCGCGAAGGGGCCGACGACGTTCGCGACGTGGGGCGAGGTGCGCGAGCAGCACACGCCGGGCGAGTCCCAGTCGGCCGAGGCGCTCGCGGCGAGCTACGCCGAGCTGCGCCCCGCCGACCTCGCCAACACCCTGCTCGACCTCCCCGAGGACCGGATGATCGAGGTCGCCGAGGAGCTCTCCGACGAGCGCCTCGCCGACGCGCTCGAGGAGATGCCCGAGGAGGAGCAGGCGCACATCCTGGAGAAGCTCGGCGACGAGCGCGCCGCCGATGTCCTCGACGCGATGGATCCGGACGATGCGGCCGACCTGCTGGCCGAGCTCGAGCCCGAGCGCTCCGAGGAGCTGCTGCAGCTCATGGAGCCCGAGGAGGCCGAGGACGTCCGCATGCTGCTGCGCTACGGCGCGGACACCGCGGGTGGCCTGATGACGCCCGAGCCGATCATCATGTCGGCCGACGCGACCATCGCGGAGGCGCTCGCGACGATCCGCCGCCACGAGCTGCATCCGGCCCTCGCGGCGAGCGTGTTCGTCACCCTGCCGCCGTACGAGACGCCCACCGGGCGGTTCCTCGGCGCCGTGCACTTCCAGCGCATGCTGCGCTATCCCCCGCACGAGCGGATCGGGGCGATCCTGGACGACACGATCGAACCGGTGCTCGTCACGTCGAGCGCCGCCGAGGTGGCCCGCCACCTTGCGAGCTACGACCTCGTCTCGCTGCCGGTCGTGGACCAGGCCCGGCGCCTCGTGGGGGCGATCAGCGTCGACGACATGCTCGACTACCTGCTGCCCGACGACTGGCGCTCGCAGGACGCGGATGCGCCGCTGCCGCCGGCGCCGCAGACCGGATCGATCCCGACGGTGGGACGCGCGTGATGGCGGCCCGTGACATGTCGCGGCCGGACACCGTGCGCGGGCGCGCGCCCGTGCTGTCGTCGTCGTCGCCGCGCGGCCGCGACCGCTTCGGCCGCGCGACGGAGTGGATCGCCCGCGCGATGGGCACGCCCACGTTCCTCGTGGCGCTCAGCCTGTTCGTCGTGCTGTGGATGGTGTGGAACTCGGTGACGCCCGAGGGCCTGCGCTTCGACTCCGCCGACCTCGGCTTCACGGCGCTCACGCTCGCGCTGTCGCTGCAGGCGTCGTACGCGGCCCCGCTCATCCTGCTCGCGCAGAACCGTCAGGACGACCGCGACCGCGTGCAGATCGAGCAGGATCGCCAGCGCGCCGAGCGCAACCTCGCCGACACCGAGTACCTCGCGCGCGAGATCGTCGCGCTGCGCCTGGCGCTCGGCGACATGCAGGAGCGCGTGGTCAGCCGGGACGTGCTGCGCGACGAGCTCAAGGCGCTGCTCGCGGAGCTCGACTCGCGCGATGCGGAGCGCGACGCCGACGAGAGCGCCGCGCCGGCGCGAGAGGGATCGTGACGCCGGCGGAGCTCGCCGACCGGGTGCGCGACGCCGTCGGACGCGTCTCCGATCCGGAGCTGCGCCGGCCGCTGTCCGAGCTCGACATGGTGCGCGGCGTCGAGGCCGACGGCGCGGACGTGCGCGTGGGCATCGCGCTGACGATCGTGGGATGCCCGGCGGCCGACCGCATCGAGACCGACGTGCGGCGCGCGGCCGAGTCGGTCGACGGGGTCGGCGCCGTCACGATCGATGTCGGCGTGATGACCCCGGCCGAGCGCAAGGCGCTCACGTCGCGGCTGCGCCCGGCCCGCGGCATGCCGTTCGGTCCGGACTCGCTCACGCGCGTGATCGCGGTCACGAGCGGCAAGGGCGGCGTCGGCAAGTCCACCGTCACGGCGAACCTCGCGGTCGCGCTCGCGCGGCGCGGGCTCGCGGTGGGCCTGATCGACGCCGACGTGCACGGATTCTCCATCCCGCCGCTGCTCGGCCTCGCGAAGGGCGGCGAGATCGCGCAGCCCACGCGCGTGGACGAGCTGATGCTTCCGCCCGTCGCGCACGGCGTGAAGGCGATCTCGATCGGCATGTTCCTGCAGGACGACGGGACCGGCTCGGGCGCGCGCACCGGGGCGGTCGCGTGGCGCGGGCCGATGCTGCACCGCACGGTGCAGCAGTTCCTCACGGACGTGTACTTCGGCGACCTGGACGTGCTGCTGCTGGACATGCCGCCCGGCACGGGCGACGTGGCGATCTCGGTGGGGCAGCTTCTCCCCCACGCCGATGTGCTGGTCGTGACCACGCCGCAGGCCGCGGCCTCGGACGTCGCGGTGCGCAGCGGCCTCGTCGCCCGGCAGACCGGGCAGCGCGTGATCGGCGTGGTGGAGAACATGGCCGCCATGACGCTGCCCGACGGCACGGTCATGGACCTGTTCGGCGCGGGCGGCGGCGCGGAGGTCGCGACCGCGCTGTCGCAGGACGGACAGGATGTCCCGGTGCTCGCGTCCATCCCGCTCAGCCCGGCGCTGCGCGCCTCGGGCGACGCCGGCGATCCGATCGTCGTCGCGCATCCGGACGATCCCGCCGCCGCCGAGGTCACCCGCCTCGCCGAGCGCATCGCGTCGCAGCCCCGCCGCCTCGCCGGCCGCCGCCTCCCGTTCGCGCCGGCCCGCTGATCCGCCCACCCTCTCGCCGAGAACACGTCCTCTCAGCGAGCACACGCGAGATCCGCGCCGATCTGGCATGTTCTCGCTGAGAACACGTCCTTTCGGGACGGTCAGGTCGCCTCGGCGTCGAACGGCGGGGGCGCCGCGGCCGTGAAGTGCTGGCGGACCATCGGGCCCGACGGGCGCGGGGGCGCGATCACCGACGGCTCGGGCGCGCGGGCCGGGGTGTCGTCCTCGAGCAGCGCCTCGCGGATGATGCGGCGCGGGTCGTACTGCCGGGGGTCGAGCTTGCGCCAGTCGACCTCGTCGAACTCGGGGCCCATCTCCTCGCGCACGCGGCTCTGCGCGCCCTGCGCGAAGGCGCGGACGCGCTTGACGGTCTGGGCCAGCAGCTCCGCGTAGCGGGGCAGCCGCTCGGGCCCGATGAGAAGCGCGGCGATCGCGGCGATCACGAGCACCTTCTCGAAGGTGAGCCCGAAGAACATGGCCTCCAGCCTACCGGCCGCGCCTGCGCGATCCGCTCGGCTCGCGACCGTACGCTGGAGGGGATCCAGGGAGGTGCCATGAGCGATCATGACGCGATCGCGCGCTTCGCGCGGGAGACGGTCGTCGAGCCGGAGCACATCGCGCGCGCCCGCCAGCACGCACTCGAGCTCGGCGCCGCGCCCATCAGCGCGGGCGTCGGCGCGCAGTGCGCCGTGATCGCCGCCGCGACCGGTGCGCGCTCCATCATCGAGATCGGCACGGGCGCGGGCGTCTCCGGCCTGTGGCTGCTGCGCGGCGCCCCGAAGGCCGTGCTGACGACGATCGACCACGAGCCCGAGCACCTCGCCGCGGCCCGCCAGGCGTTCACGCAGTCGCGCGTCCCGGCCGCGCGCGTCCGCCTCATCACGGGCCGCGCCGCCGACGTCCTGCCGCGCATGAACGAGGCGTCATACGACATCGTGCTGGTCGACGCCGACGCCGAGAACGTCATCGACTACGTCGAGCACGGCCTGCGCCTGGCGCGTGCGGGCGGGACCGTCCTCGTGCCGCGCGTGCTCAACGGGCGCGTCGCCGATCCGGTCGCGCGCGACGCCGTCACGACCGCGTACCGCACGCTGCTGCAGGAGACGCAGGCGTCCCCGGCCGTGATCCCGGCGCTGTCCACCATCGGCGAGGGCCTGCTGCAGCTCACCACGATCGCCGAGTGACACGGCGAACGAGAAGAGGTCCGGACCCCTGCGGGATCCGGACCTCTCGAGTTCGTGGGGGCTCAGGCGCCGACGACGTCCCCGAGGACGCCGTAGAGCTGCTTGGCCTCGTCGTCGTTGACCGAGACGACCAGACGGCCGCCGCCCTCGAGCGGAACGCGCACGATGATGAGGCGTCCCTCCTTCACGGCCTCCATCGGTCCGTCACCGGTTCTGGGCTTCATGGCTGCCATCGTGGCTTCCTTTCGTCGAGGTCTCCCACCGCAAGTTTACCGGTCACAGGAGCGGTGGCCCACTTTCGAGACACTCCGAGACCCGATATCCCGGGAGATCGGAAAGCCGACCGGGCGGGAGTCAGGGCACCTGCCAGTAGGTATTCCCGCTGCCGTACATGGCGGCGATCCACAGCCACTGGCCCGCCAGGCACAGCACCAGGACGATCCCGCGCCCCCACCGCGACCGCGGCGCCGCGCCCCACAGCGGGGACAGGGGCACGAGCAGGCGGAACGTGCTCGACTGCGGGAAGAACACCGCCAGCAGGTACAGCAGATAGCTCGCCGCCCACAGGCGCACCTCCGGTCCGAGGCGACGCACCGACGGCGCGAACAGCGCCGCCGCGGCGCCCGCGATCAGCATCCCCAGCAGGACGGAGCCGACCCACTCGGGCAGCCCCCACAGCGACGCCCAGAACGGCGCGGCGCGGATCCATCCCTCGAACGGCACGAACGCGTCGATGTCGGGGATCCAGCCGCGCCGCCAGGCGAGCTCCGTCTGCAGGTACGCGTCCGGGACGCCCGTCGCGATCCCGGCCAGCACCTGCCACGAGAACCCGACGACCACGGCGAGGGCGCCGAGCGCCAGGATGTGCCCGACCTCGCGCGCCGGCAGCGGGTCGTCGCGGCGGCGCAGCCGGCGGTGGATGCCGTAGAGCCCCAGCAGCAGCGCGAACGCGAGCACGCCGGGGCGCGTGTAGCCCATGAGCGGGATCAGGAGATACAGCCACCCCCAGCGCCGCGCGCTCAGTGCGAGGAGGGCGCACATCAGCAGCGCGAGGAACAGCGACTCCGCGTAGCCGACCTGGAACAGCGCGGCCAGCGGCGCGTTCGCGAACAGCACGACCGCCCACGTCGCGGCGCTCTCGTCGATGCGGCGCCGCAGCAGCGCGTGCAGCGCGAGGCACGCGACGTACCCGGCGACCAGCGAGACGATCAGCGCGCCGACGCCCCACGATCCGAATCCGGCGAGGTTCGCGAGGTGCGCGTACACCGGCATGAACGCCCACGCGTTCTCCCCCGCGACGCCGTTCTCGCCTACGGGCAGCTCGCTCGGGTAGCCGGCGAACGCCACGGTCCAGTACCACTGCGCGTCCCACCCGAGCACGTAGTCCGCGAGCGTGGGATCGGCGCCGAACCGCGAGTCGGCGGGCGAGGACGCCGCGACGAGCAGCAGGATCGCGGTGGTCGCGAGACGCGCCAGGACGTAGATCGCGGCGATGTGCGTCGCCACGGGCCACGCGCGCCACGCGGCGCCGGCCCGCGCCGTCCGGGTCAGGGGGTGGTGAGCCACGCCCGGAGCCCTCGCTCGACCTCCTCGATCTGCGAGACCGCCACGCGCTCCTCGTCGTGATGCGCGAGCAGCGGATCGCCCGGGCCGTAGTTCACCGCCGGCACGCCGAGCTTCGAGAACCGCGCGACGTCGGTCCAGCCGTACTTCGGCTTGGGCGTGCCGCCCACGGCGCGCACGAACTCCTGGGCGAGCGGTGCATCGAGCCCCGGACGCGCGCCGCCCGAGAGATCGGTGATCTCGACTTCGAAGCCCTCGAACACCTTGCGCACGTGCGCGACCGCGTCGTCCTCCGAGCGGCTGGGAGCGAACCGGAAGTTCACCTCGACCTCGCACAGGTCGGGGATCACGTTGCCCGCGACCCCTCCGGTGATCTTCACGGCGTTCAGGCCCTCCCGGTAGTCGAGGCCGTCGACCGTGATGGTGCGCGGCCGGTGCTCCGCGAGCCGGGCCAGGATGGGCGCCGCCCGGTGGATCGCGTTCTCGCCGATCCAGGCCCGCGCGCTGTGCGAGCGCACGCCGTGGGTGCGCACGACGGCGCGCAGCGTGCCGTTGCAGCCGCCCTCCACGACGCCCGCCGTGGGCTCGCCGAGGATCGCGAAGTCGCCGGCGAACAGGTCGGGACGGTGAACCGCGAGCCGCGTGAGGCCGCTGTGCTCCGCGGCGACCTCCTCGTGGTCGTACCAGATCCACGTGATGTCGACCGCGGGATCCGCGAGCTCGGCCGCGAGCTTCAGCTGCACCGCGACGCCGGCCTTCATGTCGACCGTGCCCCGGCCCCAGATGAACGGCTCGCCGTCGATCTCGAGGTCGCGCGTGGGCACGTTGTCGTTGATCGGCACGGTGTCGATGTGCCCGGCGATCACGACGCGCTGGGCCCGGCCCAGGTCGGTGCGCGCGACGATCGTGTCGCCGTCTCGATGCACGTCGAGATGCGCGAGCGGCGCGATCGCGGCCTCGATCGCGTCGGCCAGCGCCCGCTCGTCGTCCGACACGCTCGGGATGTCGCAGATCGCGCGGGTGAGGTCGGGCGAGGACGCGGTGAGGTCGAGAGCCATGGCTCAACCCTATTGTTCCGAGCGCCCGCGATCCGGTCCGCACGGGGCCACCGGCCCACGCCCTAGGCTGGATTCCATGACGGACGAGCAGCGCTGGATCTCGGGAGTCGGACTCGCGACGGTGGCCGCGGACGGCACCGTGCTGGACACCTGGTTCCCGTCGCCGAGGACGGGCCGTGCCGGGGATCTCGCCGACGAGGTCGAGAGCCTCGACCGGCTGGCGGCCCCCGACGACCGCCGCAACGTCTCGGTCGAGGTCGTGACCCTCGAGATCGACCTCGACGTCGCCCCGGCATCGACCCCGGACGCCTACCTGCGCCTCCACGCGCTGTCGCACCGCCTCGTGCGCCCCAACGAGCTGAACCTCGACGGGGTGTTCTCGCACCTGCCGACCGTCGCGTGGACGAACGCCGGGCCCATGCACCCGGACGACGCGATCCGTCTGCGGCCCTACCTGCAGCGCGACGGCGTGCAGATCGTCTCCCTCGACAAGTTCCCGCGCCTGACCGACTACGTCGCCCCGGAGGGCGTCCGGATCGCCGACGCGTCGCGCGTGCGCCTGGGCGCATACCTGTCCCCCGGCACCACCGTGATGCACGAGGGCTTCGTGAACTTCAACGCCGGCACACTCGGCTCCTCGATGATCGAGGGCCGGATCTCGCAGGGCGTCGTGGTCGGCGACGGCTCGGACATCGGCGGCGGATCCTCGATCATGGGCACGCTCTCGGGCGGCGGCCGGCACCGCGTCTCGTTCGGCGAGCGGTCGCTGCTGGGCGCCAACGCGGGCGTCGGCATCTCGATCGGCGACGACTGCGTCGTGGAGGCGGGCCTGTACATCACGGCCGGGACGAAGATCCTGCTGGTCGACGAGGAGCCGGCGGAGGACGGATCGCCGCGCGTCGCGAAGGGCGCGCAGCTGTCGGGCTCGAGCGGCCTTCTCTACATCCGCAACTCGCTCACGGGCGCCATCGAGGCCCGCCGCCGCTCCGGCGTCGGGGTCACGCTCAACGCGATGCTTCATTAGCCTCGCACGCGAGACGATCCTGAAACGGCGGAACGGCCGCAACCCCTCAGGGTCGCGGCCGTTCTGCGTGAAGACGCTCAGGCGCCGGGGTAACCGCGCTCCGGCGAGCCCGTGTAGAGCTGCTGCGGGCGACCGATCTTGGTCTTGGGGTCCTGGTGCAGCTCGCTCCAGTGGGCGAGCCAGCCGGGCAGGCGGCCGATCGCGAACAGCACCGTGAACATGCGCGTGGGGAAGCCCATCGCCTTGTAGATCACGCCGGTGTAGAAGTCGACGTTCGGGTAGAGGCGACGCTCCTTGAAGTAGTCGTCCTCCAGCGCGATGGCCTCGAGCTCCTTGGCGAGGTCGAGCAGCGGGTCGTGCACGCCGAGCTGCTCGAGCACCTCGTCGGCCGACTGCTTGACGATCGTCGCGCGCGGGTCGTAGTTCTTGTAGACCCGGTGCCCGAAGCCCATCAGCTTCACGCCCTCTTCCTTGTTCTTCACCTTCTCGACGAAGCGCTTGACGCCCTGACCCGACTCCTGGATCTGGCCGAGCATGGTGAGGACGGCCTCGTTCGCGCCGCCGTGCAGCGGGCCCGACAGAGCGTGGATGCCCGCCGAGATCGAGGCGAACTGGTCGGCGCCGGTCGAGCCGACGAGGCGCACGGTCGAGGTCGAGGCGTTCTGCTCGTGGTCCTCGTGCAGGATCAGCAGGCGCTCGAGCGCGCGCGACATCACCGGGTCGACCTCGTACTCCTCGCTGCGGACGCCGAAGTTCAGCTTGAGGAAGTTGTCGACGAAGCTCAGCGAGTTGTCGGGGTACAGGAACGACTGGCCGACGCTCTTCTTGTGCGCGTACGCCGCTATGACCGGCAGCTTCGCGAGCAGGCGGATCATGTTGAGCTCGACGTGCTCGGGGTTGTCCGGGTCGGACTCGTTCTCGTAGTACGTCGACAGCGCGGAGACACCGGACGAGAGCACGGCCATGGGGTGCGCGGTGTGCGGCAGCGCCGTGAAGAAGCGGTCCTTCAGGTCCTCGTGCAGCAGCGTGTGGTGACGGATCTTGTCGTCGAACTCGGCCAGCTGGTCGGCCGTGGGGAGCTCGCCGTAGATCAGCAGCCAGGCGACCTCGAGGTAGCTCGAGTTGGTCGCGAGCTGGTCGATCGGGTAGCCGCGGTAGCGCAGGATGCCCTTGTCGCCGTCGATGTACGTGATGTCCGACTGGGTCGCCGCGGTGTTCACGAAGCCGTAGTCGAGCGTCGTGTAGCCGGTCTGGCGCGTCAGGGTGGACACGTCGATGCTCGACGCCCCGTTGGTCGCCGGCAGCACCGGGAATTCGGCGGTCTTGTCACCGATGGTCAGTGTGGCCTTGTCGGGCAGCTGTCCCGCGTCGCTCACGGCGCCTCCTTGCGATATGCAGTCGCGAATCGTGTCGCTGTCAAGGGGAGACGGCCCGCCGTCGTCGTTCACGCCGGCGCACCGCTAGGCGGCGCCCCGGTATGCCGGGAACACCTCGTACAGCCTATCGGCCGGGAAGGTCACCTGTGACACCCGCCGAAGTCCGGCCGGATCCGTTGACGGATCGGACAGAATCCGGGTCAGGATGCGGCGCGCAGCCGTTCGGCGGCCGCCGCGATGCGGTCGTCGCTCGCGGTCAGCGAGAGCCGCACGTGCTGCGGGAAGAACGGCCCATAGAACACGCCGGGGCCCGCCAGGATGCCGAGATCGGCCAGGCGTCCCATCGACTCCCACGCGTCGCGGCCCTCGGTCGCCCAGAGGTACAGGCCCGCCTCGCTGCGGTCGATCCGGAAGCCCGCGGCCTCCAGGGCGGGGCGCAGGATGTCGCGGCGTGCGCGGTAGCGCTCCTTCTGCTCGGCGACGTGCGCGTCGTCCGCGAGGGCCACGGCCATGGCGTGCTGGACGGGCGCGGGCGGCATCAGGCCGAGGTGCTTGCGGGCCGTGAGCAGGTCGCCCACGATGCGCGCGCATCCGGCCAGGAACGCGGCGCGGTAGCCCGCGAGGTTGGACTGCTTGCTGAGCGAGTACACGCTCAGGACGTTCGCGCGGCTGTCGCCGATCACGCGGGGATCCAGGATGCTCGGCACCGGCTCGGCGTCCCACGGGGCGTCCCAGCCGAGCTCGGCGTAGCACTCGTCGCCCGCGATCACGGCATCGAGCTCGCGCGCCCGCGCGACGGCGCGGCGCAGCTCCTCGACGTCCCACACGCGGCCGTCGGGGTTGCCGGGCGAGTTGATCCAGATCAGCTTCGTGCCCTCGGGCCACTCGTCCGGCTCGTCCGACGCGAGCGGCGTGGCGCCGGCCACGCGCGCACCGACCTCGTAGGTCGGGTAGGCGGCCCGCGGGTGCACGACGACGTCGCCCTCCCCCAGGCCCAGCAGCGTCGGCAGCAGCGCCACGAGCTCCTTCGAGCCGATCGTGGGCAGCACGTGGCGCGGCTCGAGGCCGGCCACGCCGCGACGGCGAGCGAACCACGCGACGATCGCCTCGCGCAGCTGGGGAGTGCCGACCGTCTGCGGGTACGCGTGCGCGTCGGTCGCCTCGGCCAGCGCCCGGCGCACGACCTCGGGCGTCGGATCGACGGGCGATCCGATCGACAGGTCGCAGATCCCGTCCGCGTGCGCGCGGGCGCGCTCGGCGTACGGGGCGACGGCGTCCCAGGGGTAGTCGGCGAGGTCGCGGACCGACATCAGGCCGCGCTCAGTGGGCGTCGCCCTGCGGGGGCAGGGCCGCGATGATCGGGTGGTCCTTGGGGATCACGCCGACCTTGGCGGCGCCGCCCGGGGATCCGATCTCGTCGAAGAACTCGACGTTGGCCTTGTAGTAGTCCTGCCACTCGTCGGGCAGGTCGTCCTCGTAGTAGATCGCCTCGACGGGGCACACCGGCTCGCACGCACCGCAGTCGACGCATTCGTCCGGGTGGATGTAGAGGCTGCGCTCACCCTCGTAGATGCAGTCGACCGGGCACTCGTCGATGCACGCGCGGTCCTTGACGTCCACACACGGAAGGGCGATCACATAAGTCACGGATCGAGTCTACGCGTCCCCGCGGAGTCGGCCTCGGCGCCGCCGGGTCGTGCGGCGACCGGCGCGGCGCGCAGCCGCGACAGGTCGGGCCACGCGCCGACGAGCAGCACCACGCCCGTGAGCGCGTAGGTCCAGACGATCCCGATCGGGAACTGCCCATCCGCGGGCTGCGGCACCACGACCGATCCGCCCGGTCCCTTGCCCGAGAACACGAGCAGGGTCGCGAGCATCGCCAGTCCCGCGATCCACGTGATCCACCGGTCCTCGACCAGCAGGCGCAGGCCGATCAGCAGGGCGGCGCAGCCCAGGAGCGCCAGGATCAGCCCGACGGGCAGCACGCCCAGCGTGTAGGCGTGCGCGATCGTGCCGGCGACGCCGAAGACCGCCCCCGTGACGACGGCGAGCACGGCGAGCAGGATCCGGGTGGGCCAGGGGGCGCGCATCGTCCCAGGCTACGCGGCCCAGCCGAGCAGACGCAGGACGGCGGCCACCGCCGCGGCGGCGACCACCACGACGAGGAACGACGCCCGGAGCCACAGCAGCACGCCCGCGACGAGGATCGCCGGCACGCGCGCGTCGACGACGACCGCCATGCCCGACCCGAGCGTCTGCACGGCCACGAGCGAGGCGAGGAGCGCCACGGTCAGCAGGTCGCTGATGCGCGCGGGGCGCTCGCGCTCGAGCCAGTCGGGCGGCGTGAGGTAGCCGGCGAGCTTCAGCACGGCGCACCCGATCGCGGCGATCAGGATCGCGGTCCACATCGTCATCGCGGATCCTCCTCCGCCGGCGGCCCCTGCGCGATCCGCGGTTCCTGCGTCGGATGGGGATCCTTCGGGCTCAGCGTGTGCAGATCCGTCGGCTTCCGCGCGCCGAGCCAGTCGAACCAGCCGACCGCGATGGCCACGAGCGCGGCGATCATCACCGGCAGCCCGGGCATCAGCCACGGCGTGAGCGCGGCGGCGACCACCGCCGCGGCGACGCCCACGGCGATGGCCTGGCGCGAGCGCAGCCGCGGCCACAGCAGCGCGAGGAACGCGGCGGCGGCCGCGGCGTCGAGGCCGTACGCCCGCACGTCGCCCAGCACGTCGCCGAGGAGGGCGCCGCCCAGGGTCGCGAGGTTCCAGCCGAGGTAGATCCCCAGGCCCGTGACCCAGAACCCGATGCGCCGCGCGCGCGGCTCGGTGTGCGCGAGCGCGACGGCGGTCGACTCGTCGATCGTGAACTGCGCCGCCGCGATCCGGCGCCACCACGACAGCCCCACGATCGGGTTCATCCGCACGGCGTAGGCGACGTTGCGCAGCCCGAGCAGCACGGCCGACGCGATCGCCGAGGGCGCCGCGGCGAGGCCGCCCGAGGCGATCACGCCGATGAAGGCGAACTGCGAGCCGCCCGTGAACATCAGCAGGCTCAGCGCGCACGCCTGCCAGACGTCCAGGCCCGCGAGCACCGCCAGGGCGCCGAACGAGACGCCGTATGCGCCCGTCGCGACCGACACGGCGATGCCGTCTCTCCAGGCGCTGCGCTCCTCCGCGGTCAGCGGCGCGCGGGAGGAACTCACCCGATCGAGGCTACCGCCGCCCCGCGACCGCGATCACCGCTCGAACCGGGCCACCTCGCCGCCCGTGGCCGCCTGCAGGATGCGCTCGCGCATCTCCGCGCTCAGGTCGCCCAGATCGTCCAGGCGCCGCCAGAGCGCCTCGGTGTTCTCGCCGTCGGCGGGGTGCGGCTCGCCCGAGACGTACCGGCACCGGAACACGATGTCCAGGTACTGCGCCCGATCGCCGTTGTCGTACCGCATGGGCGGCAGCGTGTGCACCCACACGAGCGCCTCGGTCTCCGCCACGATCCCGGCCTCCTCGAGCACCTCGCGCTCGGCGGCGACGGCGGGCTCCTCCCCCGGATCGACGATCCCGGTCACGGGCGTCAACCGCCCGTCGTCCGCGCGCCGCACCAGCAGCACCTCGTCGCCCCGAAGCACCACGGCGGTCACGCCGCTCAGCCACAGCGGATCCGTCCCGATCTTCGCGCGCAGGGCCAGGACGAAGTCGGGAGTCGGCATGCAGCCCAGCCTACGGATGCCCGCTGCGCCGAGACGGCAATGCCCCGCCGAGACAGCGTGTGACCACTGCTGTCTCGGCGGGGCGATGCGGGTTCGGCGGGGCGATGCGGTCTCGCCCGGCGCGACGCGGGTCAGGCGTTGGCGTCCTGGCGCTTGCGGCGGGCCGTCTCGCGGCCGCGCTCGGTCGCGTCCAGCACGACCTTGCGGATGCGCACCGCCTCGGGCGTGACCTCGACGCACTCGTCCTCGCGCGCGAACTCGAGCGACTCCTCGAGCGACAGCAGGCGCGGCGGCGTCATCGACTCGAAGGAGTCGGCGGTCGCCGAGCGCATGTTGGTGAGCTTCTTCTCCTTGGTGATGTTCACGTCCATGTCGTCGGCGCGCGAGTTCTCGCCCACGACCATGCCCTCGTAGACCTCCTCGGTGGGGCGGACGAAGAACGACATGCGCTCCTGCAGCCCGATGATCGCGAAGGGCGTGACGACACCCGAGCGGTCGGCGACGATCGAGCCGTTCTGGCGCGCGACGATCTGACCGGCCCAGTCGTCGTAGCCGTGCGAGATCGCGTTGGCGATACCCGTGCCGCGCGTGATCGAGAGGAACTCGGTGCGGAAGCCGATGAGACCGCGCGACGGCACGATGAACTCCATGCGGATCCAGCCGGTGCCGTGGTTGATCATGTTGTCCATGCGGCCCTTGCGGTTCGCCATGAGCTGCGTCACGGCGCCGAGGTGCTCCTCCGGCACGTCGATAGTGAGGTGCTCGAAGGGCTCCTGGACCTTGCCGTCCTCGCCCTTGCGCGTGACGACCTGCGGCTTGCCGACGGTGAGCTCGAAGCCCTCGCGGCGCATGTTCTCGACCAGGATGGCCAGCTGCAGCTCGCCGCGGCCCTGCACCTCCCACGCGTCGGGGCGGCCGATGTCGTTCACGCGGATCGACACGTTGCCGATGAGCTCGCGGTCGAGGCGCTCCTTCACCATGCGGGCGGTGAGCTTGTGGCCCTTGACCTTGCCGACCAGCGGCGAGGTGTTGGTGCCGATCGTCATCGAGATCGACGGCTCGTCGACCGTGATGAGCGGCAGCGGGCGCACGTCGTTCGGGTCGGCGATCGTCTCGCCGATCATGATGTCCTCGAAGCCGGCGATCACGGCGATGTCGCCGGGGCCGGCCTTCTCGGCCGGGTACCGGTCGAGCGCCTTCGTCATCAGCAGCTCGGTGATGCGCGCGCTCTGCGTCGTGCCGTCGTGGCGCACCCAGGCGACCGTCTGGCCCTTCTTCAGCTCGCCGTTGAAGACGCGCAGCAGCGCGAGGCGGCCGAGGAAGGAGGACGAGTCGAGGTTGGTGACCCACGCCTGCAGCGGCGCCTCGTCGTCGTAGGCCGGGGCGGGGACGTGCTCGAGGATCGCCTCGAACAGCGGCTCGAGGTCGTCGTTGTCCGGCAGGTCGCCGTTGGCCGGGCGCGTACGCGACGCGGCGCCCGCGCGACCCGAGGCGTAGACCACGGGGACGTCGAGCAGCGCGTCGACGTCGAGATCGGGCACGTCGTCCTGCAGGTCGCTCGCGAGACCCAGCAGCAGGTCGTGCGCCTCCTCCTCGACCTCGGCGATGCGGGCGTCGGGGCGGTCGGTCTTGTTCACCAGCAGGATGACCGGGAGCTTCGCCTCGAGCGCCTTGCGCAGCACGAAGCGCGTCTGCGGCAGCGGACCCTCGGACGCGTCGACCAGCAGCACCACGCCGTCGACCATCGACAGCCCGCGCTCGACCTCGCCGCCGAAGTCGGCGTGGCCGGGGGTGTCGATCACGTTGATCGTGATCGGCGCCTCGGTGTGCTTGCCCTTGTACGTGATCGCCGTGTTCTTGGCGAGGATCGTGATGCCCTTCTCGCGCTCGAGGTCGTTCGAGTCCATCGCGCGCTCTTCCACGTGCGCGTGCTCGCCGAACGAGCCCGTCTGGCGCAGCATCGCGTCCACGAGAGTGGTCTTGCCGTGGTCGACGTGCGCGACGATCGCGACGTTGCGGAGGTCGGAGCGGAGGGCGCGCGCCATGGATGATCCTTTGCGGAGAAGAGAGAGGGCCCGGAGCCGGGCACTTCGATACTACCGCGGGCGCGGATGCCGGCCCTGTGTGGACGCCGGTCTTCGCCGGATCGGCGCGATCAGCCCGCCAGGAGCACGGCCGCGACGCACCACGCCGCGATCGCGGCGGCCGCGACGAGCGGCGGGATGTCCCACGACGCCGAGGCACGCGCGCCGGGCTGGCGGCCCACCGATGCGTGCAGGCCGCGGATCACCTCGAGGGTCGCATCCGAGCTCATGCCCGTGCGCTCGGCCTGCATCGCGCGGCGGTCGAGGCGGGCGCGGCGCCGGCGATGCGTCACGGCCCAGGACTCCACGATGCCCTTGCGGCCGCCGACGCCCGTCGCGGCGGCGTCCGCCGTGAGGTGGAACTCGAGCTGCCAGCGCATCACGACGTCGTCGACGGTCGACCACGGCAGGTCGATCGTCCGCAGCGGGTTGTGCACGCGCACGCGGTCCTCGTCCACCGCGAGGTGCGGCGCGTACAGGAAGACGTACACGAACCACACCGGGATCAGCATCCACGGCGCGACCAGCAGGGCCTGGGCCCAGCTCCCCCGCACCACGACGTCGCCCAGCAGGAACAGCGCGACCGCCGCGACGCCCACGAGCCAGACGAGGCCCGTGGACGCGCGGAGGACGCGCGGTCGGTCGGTCACGGTCAGTGGCCGGCCAGGTTCACGGAGGCGCCGGGGATCGCGTCGAGCAGGCGCTGCGTGTACGCCTCCTTCGGCGACGCGAAGATCTCGTCGACCGTGCCCTGCTCCACGACGCGGCCCTGCTCCATGACGCACACCAGGTCGGCGGCGACGCGCACGACGGCGAGGTCATGCGTGATGAACAGGTACGTCAGCCCCAGCTCCGACTGCAGCTCGGCGAGCAGCTGCAGGATCTGGTCCTGCACGAGCACGTCGAGCGCCGAGACCGCCTCGTCGAGCACGACGATCGACGGCTTGAGCGCGAGCGCGCGCGCGATCGCGATGCGCTGGCGCTGACCGCCCGACAGCTCGTTCGGGTAGCGCCACGCGAGCTCGCGCGGCAGCGCGACCTGCTCGAGCAGCTCGAACACACGCGCCTGGCGGGACTTCTCGTCACCCACGCCGTGCACCTTGAGCGGCTCGGCGATCAGGTGGCCGATGCTGCGCAGCGGGTCGAGCGACCCGTACGGGTCCTGGAACACCGGCTGCATGCGACTGCGGAGCCCGAAGACCTCCTTGCCGGACAGCGTCGCGGTGTCCTTGCCGTCGACCAGGATCTGGCCGCTCGTGGCGGTCTCGAGCTGCAGCACCATCTTCGCGACGGTCGACTTGCCCGATCCCGACTCGCCGACGAGGGCGAGCGTCTTGCCACGCGGGATCTGGAACGAGACCCCGTCGACGGCACGGAAGGGCTCGCTGCGGAACCCGCCCTTGCGGATCCGGTAGTCCTTCACGAGATCGCGCACCTCGACGACCGGGTGGGCGTCCGCGACGTCCGCAAGGGTCTCCACGCCGCGCTCCTCCGCGACCGCCTGGATGCGCTGCGACGCGAGGCTGGGAGCCGCGGCGACGAGGCGCTGCGTGTAGGGGTGCTGCGGGTTCTCCAGGATGATCCGGCTCGGGCCGGCCTCGACGATCTCGCCCTGGTTCATCACGATGATCCGGTCGGCGCGATCCGCGGCCAGGCCCAGGTCGTGCGTGATGAAGAGCACGGCGGTGCCCTTCTCGCGCGTGAGCGAGGCGAGGTGATCCAGGATCACGCGCTGGACGGTGACGTCCAGAGCGCTCGTGGGCTCGTCCGCGATCAGGAGCTTCGGGTCGGCTGCGAGGCCGATGCCGATCAGCGCGCGCTGGCGCATGCCGCCCGAGAACTGGTGCGGGAACTGGTGCAGGCGCCGCTCGGCGTCGGCGAGGCCCGCTTGCTGCAGCACCTCGATCGCGCGGGCGCGCACCTCCTTGCGGCCGCTCGCGAGGCCGTTGGCGCGCACCGCCTCCTCGACCTGGAATCCGATCGACCACACGGGGTTGAGGTTCGACATCGGGTCCTGCGGCACGTAGCCGATCTCGCGTCCGCGGATCTGCTCCATCTCGCGGCGCCCGGCCGTCGTGAGCTCGACGCCGTCGAGCTGGATCGAGCCGCCGGTCACGGCGCCGGTGCCGGGCAGCAGGTCGATCACCGCGGCCGCGGTGGTCGACTTGCCGGATCCCGACTCGCCGACGATCGCGACGGTCTCGCCCGGGTGGATCTCCAGATCCACGCCGTGCAGCACCTCGCGGGCGTTCTTGCCGGTGCCGAACGACACCTTGAGGTCGCGGATCTTCAGAAGCGGCTCGGACACGGTGTTCTCCTTCGCGGCCGCGCGCAGCTCGGCGCGCGTCATCGAGACGTCGGACGCGCTCATCGCTGCGCCCTCGCCTTCGGGTCGAGCGCGTCGCGCAGCAGCTCTCCGAGCGTGACGAACGCGAGCACGGTGACCGTCAGCGCGAGCGACGGCCAGAACAGCGACATCGGCGAGGTGCGGATCGACGTCTGCGCCTGGCTGATGTCGGCGCCCCACGAGACGCCGCCGAGGCCGACGCCGAGGAACGACAGCGTGGCCTCCGCCACGATCGCCTGGCCGAGGCTGATCGTCGCGATGACGATGATCGGCGCGAGCGCGTTGGGCATCACGTGCACGAGCAGCGTGCGGAAGCGCGACAGCCCGAGCGAGATCGAGGCCATCACGAAGTCGGCCTGCTTCACCCGCAGCACCTCGGCGCGCATAATGCGCGCGGTCGAGGCCCACGAGAACCCGCCGATGGCGAGCGCGAGCACGAACTCGTTGCGGTACTCCTTCAGCACCGTCATGACGACGATCGCCGCGACGATGTAGGGGATCGTGAAGAAGATGTCGCCGATGCGCGACAGCAGCGAGTCGAGGAAGCCTCCGTAGAACGCCGCGAGGGCGCCCATGATCACGCCGATGACCGTGCCGATGACGGTGGCCATGATGCCGATCGCCAGCGACACGCGCGTGCCGTACACGAGGCGCGACCACACGTCGCAGCCCAGTCGGGTGAATCCCAGCGGGTGACCGGACTCGGGTCCCGCGTTCGACTTGTCCAGGAAGCAGGCGCCCTGGCCGGCCGGCGGGACCGACGTGAACATCGAGGGCCAGACCGACACGACCACGATCACGACGCACAGGACGACCGAGATCCAGAACAGCGGCCGGCGACGGAGGTCCCGCCACGCGTCCAGCCAGAGGTTGCTCTTCTTCTCACCCAGTCGGACGGCGTCGACGACGAGGTCCGTCTTGATGGGAGCGACGTAGTGAGTGGCGTTACTTGACATAGCGGATCCTCGGGTCGAGCAGGCCGTAGAGCAGATCGACGACCAGGTTGACGAGCACGTACACGACCACGAAGACCGTCACGAACGACACGACGGTCGGCGTCTCGTGCCGGATGATCGCCTGGTACAGCGTGTTGCCCACGCCCGGCACGTTGAAGATGCCCTCGGTCACGGTCGCGCCGACCATGAGGATGCCGAAGTTCGTGGCGGTGTCGGTGACCATCGGGATGAGGGAGTTGCGCAGCACGTGCACGGGGATGACGCGGCCGCGCGAGAGGCCCTTGGAGTACGCCGTGCGCACCCAGTCCTGGCCGAGCGACTCGATCATGGACGAGCGCGTGAGGCGCATGCTCGCGGCGTAGACGCTGAAGCCCAGGACGAGGGACGGCAGCCACAGGTCGCCCCAGCCGTTCTGCGCGCCCACGGTCGGCTTGAACCAGCCGAGCTGCACCGCGAGGAAGTACTGCGCGACGAAGCACAGCACGAAGATCGGCACCGCGATGAAGATGAGCGCGACGACCAGCTGGAAGTGGTCGTACCACGTGCCCTTGAAGAGGGCGGACGTGGCGCCGATCACGATCGACAGCACGAACGAGATCAGGATGGCGAGCACGGCGAGGCGCAGAGTCACGGGGAACGTGCGACCGAGGATCTCGATCACGCTCTGACCCGAGAAGGTCGTGCCGAAGTCGAAGCGCAGGATGCCCATCAGGTAGTGGAAGTACTGCACGACGAGCGGCTGGTCCAGCATGTACCGCGCGCGGATCTGCTCGAGCACGGCCTCCGGCGGCTGCTTGTCGCCGAACAGCGCCGCGATCGGATCGCCGGGCATGCCGAACACCATGAAGTAGATCAGCGCGGTGGCGCCGATGAAAACGGGGATCACCTGCAGGATCCGTCTGAGGATGTAGGTGGCCATCCTCCCCCTCCTTCCGGGGACTCAGTGCGTCGTGATCGGGTGTCGACACACGGAAGAGGGCCCCGGGATCCGGGCGCCCTCAGCGGCCAATCCTCTGCCCGTGATCCTGAGAGCACGGTGTGAGAGGCCGATCGAACATGGTGCGAGGCGGTGGCGCATGACGCCACCGCCTCGCGGGTGGGAGAAGCCTCCCTGACCGTCTTACTCGGCCTTGGTGATCTCGCTGTAGATCGGCACGGAGTTCCAGCCGAACTCGACGTTCTCGACGCCCTCAGCCCAGCCGCCGTTCACGTTCGAGTACCACAGCGGGATGGCGGGCAGGTCGGTGAACAGCACCGTCTGCGCCTCCTGGAACTTGGTGTTGGCCTCCTCGGTGTCCGTCGTGCTGATGCCCTCGGCGATCAGCGAGTCGAACTCCTCGCTCGAGTACTTGCCGTCGTTCGAGCCGGCGCCCGTCGCGTACAGCGGGCCGAGGAAGTTGTACAGGCCCGGGTAGTCGGCCTGCCAGCCGGCACGGAAGGCGCCGACCTGCTCCTGGTCACGCGCGTCGAGGTACGTGGCGAAGTCCGGGAAGGGGTTGCCCTTCGCGTCGATGCCCAGCGTGTTCGAGATCGAGTTCGCGACCGCGTCGACCCACGTCTGGTGGTCGCCGTCGGCGTTGTAGGCGATGGTGAACTCACCCTCGTACGGCTTGATGGCCTCGGCCTCGGCCCACAGCTCCTTGGCGAGCTCGGGGTCGTACTCGAGGACCTCGCTGCCGGGGACCGAGTCGCTCCAGCCGTCGATGACGGGCGAGGTGTAGTCGGTCGCCGGGGTGCGGGTGCCCTTGAAGACGACGTCCGTGATCTCCTCGCGGTTGATCGAGTGCGAGATCGCGGCGCGGCGCAGGCGGCCCTCCTCGTCGGTGGCGAAGCCCTCCTGCCACTCGGGGATGGTGATCGACTGGAAGATCGCGGCCGGCTGGTTGACCCAGCGGTCGCCCAGGTCGGACTCGTAGGTCTCCAGGGCCGAGCTCGGGATGCCGTCGATCACGTCGACGTTGCCCGACTGCAGGTCGGCGTACGCCGCGTCCTGAGTCGCGTAGAAGACGATGTCCAGGCCGCCGTTCTTCGGCTTGCGCGGGCCGTCGTAGTCCTCGTTGACCGTCAGGTCGATGCGGACGTCGTGCTGCCACGCGCCCTCGCCGTCGAGCTTGTAGGGGCCGTTGCCGATCGGGTTCTGGCCGAACGCCTCCATGTCCTCGAACGCGGCGTCCGGGAGCGGGAAGAAGGCGGAGTAGCCGAGGCGCTGCGAGAAGTCGGACGCCGGCTTGTTCAGCGTGATCGTGAAGGTGAGGTCGTCGACCTCCTTCAGACCGGTGAGCTCGGAGTCCTCGTCCCAGCTGAAGCCCTCGATGTCCTCGAAGAAGTACGAGGCGTTCTGAGCGTTCGACAGCTTGGCGCCGTAGTTCCACGCGTCGATGAAGTTGTGGGCCTGCACCGGCGTGCCGTCGGTGAACGTCAGGCCGTCGCGGATCTTGACGGTCAGCTCCGTCGGCGAGTCGACCGTGATGTTCTCGGCGACGTCGTTGACGACCGAGCCGTCGGCCTCGTACGAGATCAGGCCCGCGAAGATCGAGTCGATGATCTTGCCGCCGCCGGTCTCGTTCGTGTGAGTCGGGATCAGCGGGTTCTGGGGCTCGGAGCCGTTGGTGGTGATGACAGCAGTCGACGAGCCCTCGGCCGGCGTCTCGCTGCCGGTGGTCTCGCCGCCGCCGGTCGCACAGCCGGCGAGGAGCAGGCTGCTCGCACCGAGCAGCGTGATGCCCGCCAGGGCGATCTTGTTGCGCTTCACTAGAGGTTCCTCCTGGGGAAGGGATGGGTGATGCCCGTGTCGGGTGGACGTCTGGGCGATAGCGATGACTCTAGGCCGCTTGACGGACTGACCCAAATGTTGCGCACAACCGTTACATAGCCTTTACAGCGGGCGCGCCCGACTGGGCATTCTGTCGGACCGCCTCGGCGTTTCGCGCAGGTTACGTCCGAGGGGGGCTGTGGCAGTCTTGCCGGGTGAATGCGACCGAGCCGTTTCCGCCCGCCGTTCCGGTGTCCGCCCGGGCGCGCGTGCGCGTCGAGATCCTGCTCGTCCTCGCGGTCACGGTGGGGCAGTCCGCGCTCTACGCCGTCCTGGCCCTGGTGCGCCGCCTGCTGGACTCGCGCCCCCTCTCCGAGCAGTCCGCGCAGCTGAACACGCCACTCGACGCCGCCCTCGTGTGGGACGTCCTGTACCGCCTCCTCGACGTCTTGTTCGACCTCGCGCTCGTGGCGCTCGTGCTGTACCTGCTCTGGGATCCGGGACGCGCCGTGCTGCGCCGGCTCGGGCTCGACTTCTCGCGGTTCGGCGGCGACGCACTGCGCGGCGTCGCGCTCGTGGCGGCGGTCGGGATCCCGGGTCTCGCGGTGTACGCCGCGGGGCGCGTGCTCGGCGTGACCGTGGCCGTCGAGGCCTCCCCCGGCGCCCTCGACTGGTGGACGGTCCCCCTGCTCGTGCTGTCGGCGCTGCGCGCAGGACTCGTCGAGGAGGTCGTCGTTATCGGCTACCTCGGCGACCGGCTCTCCCGTCTGGGCTGGGGCCCGTGGCGGATCATCCTGAGCGCGGCTCTCCTGCGCGGCGCCTATCACGCGTACCAGGGCTTCGGTGCGATCCTCGGCAACGTCGCGATGGGCCTCGTGTTCGGCTGGTGCTATCGGCGCTGGGGACGGCTCATGCCCCTCGTCGTGGCGCACGCCGTGATCGACGTGATCGCGTTCGTCGGCTACCCGCTCGCGGCATCCGCGTTCCCCGACCTGTTCTGATCCTCGGCCCCAGGCCCGGTCAGCCGCCGATTCCGCGCGATCGTCCGCGTGGCGCACCCGGATCCGCCGCAGGTGGGGGAATCTGAGCGCATGTTCATGCTCGCTCGTCGTTCCGGACATGCGTTCGGACTCCTGGTGGCCGAGGAAGCCCGCCAGAACGGCTGGCTGTCGCGGCTCGAGCGCGCCGTCGCGAAGGGCGCCGTAGTCGACGTCCGGCCGGGCGTGTACCTGCCCGCCCGGCGATGGCGTGGCCTCTCCCCCGCCGACCGCGTCCTGGCCCGCATCTACGCGGCGTCGCTGACGCATCCGGACGCTGTCTTCGCCGCGCATTCGGCGGCGGCGCTGTTCCGTCTGCCGCTGCCGGAAGACGCCCGTGGCGACGTGCACGTGCTGCGCGCCCCGGCCGGCGCCGAGGGCCTCGTCGCGCACGCCGACTCGGGCGTGGGCGCCGTGGTCGAGCGCTTCGGCCTGCGCGTGACGTCGCCCGTGCAGACCGTGCTCGACATGGCCGTGCTGCTCGACTACGACGACGCGCTCGCGCTGCTGCGCGCGGCGATCCGCCCCGGCTCCGGACCGCACGATCTGTACGACGAGCCGCCGCTGTGCTCCAAGGCCGAGCTGCTTGAGGCCGCCGAGGCCGTCGCCGAGCGCACGGGCCACGGCGAGCTGGTCGAGCTGGCCCGGGCGCTCGGCCCCGAGCACCTCTCGGCGGCCGCCTGACTCAGCGCGTCGCGATCCGGTGCGCCAGCCCGGCGCGCACCGAGGGCCACTCCGTGTTCAGGATCGAGAACACCACGGTGTCGCGCACGGTGCCGTCCGGCATGATCGTGTGACTGCGCAGGATGCCGTCCTGCTTCGCCCCGAGCCGAGCGATCGCGGCGCGCGACTGGTGGTTGTGCCAGTGCGTGCGCAGCTCGATCGCGAGGCAGTCGAGCTGCTCGAAGGCGCGCTCGAGCAGCAGCAGCTTCGCGGCGGGGTTGATGCCCGCGCCCTGGGCCGCGGGGCCGAGCCACGTGGATCCGATCTCGAGCCGCCGGTTGGCCTCGTCGATCGCCATGAACGTGGTCATGCCGACCGCGCGTCCCGTGCGCGCGTCGACGACCGCCCACGGCGCCATCCCGCCCTCGGCCTGCCGTGCCAGGCGGCGGTCGATCTCGCCGGCCATGCCGTCGGGCGACGGGATCCGCGTGTACCACGTGCGCCACAGGTCCCCCACGGCCTCGGCGAGGTCGTCGCGATGGCTCTGCGACAGCGGCTCCAGCCGCACGACGTCGTTCTGCAGCAGCGGGGTGTCGGCGTAGCTCACGAATGCCAACCTACTCAGGCGAAGGCCTCGATCGGCGGGCACGCGCACACCAGGTGGCGGTCGCCGTAGGCCTGGTCGACGCGGCGCACCGGCGGCCAGTACTTCCCGGCGACGGAGCCCGTCGGGTAGACCGCGAGCTCACGCGGGTACGGGTGCGCCCAGTCCGTCGCGATCGCGGCGGCGGCCGTGTGCGGCGCGTTCACGAGCGGGTTGTCGTCGGCCGGCCACCGCCCCGCAGCGACCTGCTCGGCCTCGTCGTGGATCGCGATCATCGCGTCCACGAATCGGTCGAGCTCGGCGAGGTCCTCCGACTCGGTCGGCTCGACCATGAGCGTGCCCGCGACCGGGAACGACATCGTCGGGGCGTGGAAGCCGTAGTCGATCAGGCGCTTGGCGACGTCGTCGACCGTGATGCCGGTGCGCTCCCGCAGCGGACGCAGATCCAGGATGCACTCGTGCGCGACGAGCCCGTCCTCGCCCGTGTACAGCACCGGGTAGTGGTCCTTCAGCCGCGCGGCGACGTAGTTCGCGGCCAGCACCGCCGCGCTCGTGGCCTCCGTGAGGCCCTCGCGTCCCATCATCCGGATGTACGACCACGTGATCGGCAGGATGCCGGCCGACCCGTACGGCGCGGCCGAGACCGGGCCGATGCCCTCCGCGTGCGCGTCGCCCTGCGCGAACGCGTGCGACGGCAGGAACGGCGCCAGGTGCGCCTTGGCCGCGACCGGGCCGACGCCCGGGCCGCCGCCGCCGTGCGGGATCGCGAACGTCTTGTGCAGGTTCAGGTGCGACACGTCGCCACCCAGGTCGCCGAAGCGGGCGTGCCCGACGAGCGCGTTGAGGTTGGCGCCGTCGATGTACACCTGGCCGCCGGCGGCGTGCACGGCGGCGGTGACCTCGCGCACGTCGTGCTCGTAGACGCCGTGCGTCGACGGGTACGTGATCATGAGCGCGGCGAGCGTGTCGGCGTGCGCCTCGATCTTGGCGCGCAGATCGGCGAGGTCGACGTCGCCGCCCTCGCCGGTCGCGACGACCACGACCTTCATGCCGGCCAGCACGGCGGAGGCCGCGTTGGTGCCGTGGGCGGACGACGGGATCAGGCACACGTCGCGCTGCACGTCGCCGCGCGAGCGGTGATAGCCGCGGATCGCGAGCAGCCCCGCGAGCTCGCCCTGCGATCCGGCGTTCGGCTGCAGCGACACGGCGTCGTAGCCCGTGACGTCGGCGAGCCACGCCTCGAGCTGGTCGATCATCTCGAGGTAGCCAGGCACGTCCTCGCGCGGCGCGAACGGGTGGATGCGCCCGAACTCGGGCCACGTGATCGACGCCATCGCGGTCGCCGCGTTGAGCTTCATGGTGCACGAGCCCAGCGGGATCATGCCGCGGTCGAGCGCGTAGTCCTTGTCGGCGAGCGACTTCAGGTACCGCATCATCGCTGTCTCGCTGCGGTGGGTGTGGAACACGGGATGCGTGAGGTAGTCGTCCTCGCGCACGAGGCCGTCGGGCAGTCCGCGCACGTCGAGCGCGGCGTCGAACTCCTCCGGCGCCGTCCCGCCGAACGCCGCGATCACGAGCTTCAGGTCGTCCGTCGTGGTCGCCTCGCCGACCGCGATGCCGATCGTGTCGGCGTCCGCGCGGTGCAGCAGCACGCCGCGCTCGTGCGCCGCGGCGACGAGCTCCTCGGCGCGGCCCGGGACGCGCGCCGTCAGCGTGTCGAAGAACGCGTCATGCAGGATCTCGACGCCCGCGTCGGCGAGGGCGTCGCGCAGCAGCGCGGTCTTGGTCGCGATCTCCGTCGCGAGCGTCCGGAGCCCCTCGGGCCCGTGGTACACCGCGTACATCGACGCCATCACGGCCAGCAGCACCTGGGCCGTGCAGATGTTCGAGGTGGCCTTCTCGCGGCGGATGTGCTGCTCGCGCGTCTGCAGCGCGAGCCGGTAGGCGGGCCGCCCCTCGGCATCCACCGAGACGCCGACCAGGCGCCCGGGGAGCTGGCGTTCGAGGCCCGTGCGCACGGCCATGTAGCCGGCGTGCGGGCCGCCGAAGCCGAGCGGCACGCCGAAGCGCTGCGTGGATCCCACGACGACGTCGGCGCCCAGCGATCCGGGCGACGCGATGAGGGTCAGGGCCATGAGGTCCGCCGCGACGACCGCCTGGCCGCCCGCGACGTGCACGGCGTCGATCACGCCCGACGGGTCCCAGACCCGGCCGGAGGCCCCGGGGTACTGGATGAGCGCGCCGAAGATCCCCTCCGGAAGAGCGGCGCCGCCCGCGAGGTCGAGCTCGACGAGCTCGATGCCGACGGCCTCGGCCCGGACGGCGAGCACTGCCTTGGTCTGCGGCAGCGCGTCGGCGTCGACGACGAAGACGTCGCCGCCGCCCCGCACCGCGCGGCGGGCCAGGAGCATGCCCTCGACGCCGGCGGTCGCCTCGTCGAGCATCGACGCGTTCGCGACGGGCAGCCCGGTGAGGTCGCCCACCATGGTCTGGAAGTTCAGCAGCGCCTCCAGGCGCCCCTGCGAGATCTCCGGCTGGTACGGCGTGTAGGCGGTGTACCAGGACGAGTTCTCGAGCACGTTGCGCTGGATCACCGACGGCGTGAGCGTGTCGCTGTAGCCCAGGCCGATCATGGGCGTGAGCACGCGGTTCTTCGCGGCCAGGATGCGCAGCTCGGCGAGCGCCTCGGCCTCCGAGACGCCCTCCTCCGGCAGCCGCCCCTCGCCCCTCGGCGACCCGGTGCGGATGACGGGCGGCACCGCCACGTCCATGAAGCGCTCGAGCGCGCGGCGGCGATCCGACCGGACGCCGATCGCCGCGGCCATCGCGTCGTGGTCGGCGGCCGACGTGCCGATGTGCCGCGCGGCGTAGTCGGTGCTCACTGGGCGTCGCCGCCCGTCAGCGCGACGTACGCCTCGCGGTCGAGCAGGTCCGAGGGCTCGGCCGTGATGCGCACGCGGACGAGCCACGCCGCGAACGCGTCGGCGTTCACGAGCGCGGGGTCGGCGTCCACGTCGCCGTTGACCTCGATGACCTCGCCGTCGACCGGCGCGTACAGCTCGGAGACCGACTTGGTCGACTCGATCTCGCCGAAGACCTGCCCGGCGGTGACGATCGTGCCGACGGCCGGCACGTCGACGTACACGACGTCGCCCAGCTGATCCGCGGCGAAGTCCGTGATCCCGACCGTGGCGACGTCGCCGTCCACGGCGATCCACTCGTGCTCGGCGGTGTACTTGAGGGCGTTGAGATCGGTCATGAGTTCCTCCGGTAGAAGGGCAGGGCGGCCACGGACGCCGGGATGCGCGTGCCGCGGATGTCGATGGTCAGGTCGGTGGCGTCGGCCGCGCTCGGCTCGACGAACGCCATGGCGACGGGATGCCCGAGCGTCGGGCTGAGCGCGCCGCTCGTGATCTCGCCGACGAGCTCGTCGCCGCGGTGCACGCCGTAGCCGGCGCGGCCCGCGCGGCGTCCCTCGGCGGTCAGGCCGATCAGGACGCGGGCGTCGGGACGCGGCTCGTGGGCGCCCACGAACCCGGTCTTGCCCGGGGGGATCACCCGCCCGAGCCCGGCCTGGGCGGGCACGATGTCCCGCGAGAGCTCGTGGCCGTACAGCGGCATGCCGGCCTCCAGGCGCAGCGTGTCGCGCGCGGCGAGGCCCGCGGGCACGAGGCCGTGCGGCTCGCCCGCCGCGAGCACCGCGCGCCACAGCGCGACGGCCCGTCCGACGGGCAGGAGCAGCTCGAAGCCGTCCTCGCCCGTGTAGCCCGTGCGGGCGATCAGCAGCGGCTCGCCCTCGAAGAACGCCGATCCCCATGCGTAGCTGCGGATGCCGTCGAGCGACGGCGACTGGTCGGAGACGCCCGCGACGGCGCCGAGGATCCGCTCGGCCGCCGGCCCCTGCAGCGCGATCAGCGCGTAGTCGTCGCTCTGGTCCTCGACCGTCGCGTCGAAGCCCGCGACGCGATGCGTCAGCTCGCGCGCGACCGTCTCGCGGTTGCCGGCGTTCGCGATCACGAGGAACACCTCGTCCTGCAGCCGGTACACGATGAGGTCGTCCACGATGCCGCCGTCGGGCGCGAGGATCATCGTGTACTTCGCCTTCCCGACGGGCACGGCCGAGATCGCGCCGGCGAGCGCGTGGTCGAGGAACTCCCCTGCCGCGGCGCCCTCCACGAGGATCTCGCCCATGTGCGAGATGTCGAACAGGCCGGCGGCCTGGCGCACGGCGTGGTGCTCGGCGAGGTCCGACGTGTAGCGGACCGGCATCAGCCAGCCGCCGAAGTCCGTGAACGAGGCGCCGAGGGCCTCGTGCTCGGCGCGCAACGGCGACTCGCGCGGCTCCTCCGCCGGATGGGTGTCGAGGGCGTCCATGAGTTCTCCTGTGCCCCGGATCTCGGATGAGACCCGGGAGAACTCCCCCTCTGTCATGGACCTGAGAGTTTCGGCGGCCGCACGCGGGAGCGCGCTGTCGTCTTTCACCGTCGGCGGGAGCATGGGCTCCGCTTTTCAGAGTGGCCCGATCCGCGCGGTACATGCACCTGAGAGATTGGCGGGGAGGCTTGCTCCTTCGGTGTCGCCGCGTCCGGATCCGTCTGGATCCGTCCGGCGACTCTCCCGCGCGGGTCATGGGGCCGTATTCGGTTGTGCCGCGCCGAGGGATGCGCGCGTGATGGGGTCAGCATATCGCGCGGGGCCCTCGCGCCACGGGGCACGGCGCGCCGCGGAGACGCGGACGGCCCCTCGCACGATGCGAGGGGCCGTCCGGATGACTCAGTCCTGCAGGTGGTGCGCCGACTGCGAGAGCCTGCCGAGCAGGCGCGTGAGGGTGGCGATGTCGGCGTCGTCCCACTCTCGGAACACGCGCCGATAACCCGCCCGCGCCGCCCGCTTCATGGCCGCCTGGCGCTCGAGCGCCTCGGCCGTCGGCTCCACGAGGAAGACCCGCGCATCCGAGTCCGAGCGTCGCAGCGTGACGAAGCCGTGCTCCTTCAGGTCGCGCAGCTGCCGCGAGACGACGGACTTGTCCAGCTGCGTCTCGGCGATGATCTCCGACACCGGAACCGGAGCGGCGGCTTTCCCCTGCGCCGAGGGCAGGACCGTGCGAAGCACGAGCCAGGCCCCCGGCCGCAGGTCGGGATGGAAGGAGGACGCGACCGAGTTGCGCCACGCCTTGATCAACGGCCCGAGCGACGCGAACGCCACCTCGAGCTCGTCGATCGACGCCTCAGCGCTCATTCTCCGGCGCCGTGGGCTCGTCGCCCTCGGGCTCCGCGGACGCTCCCGGCAGGCCGGTCAGCGCATCCATCGTGTCGTCGTGCCGGCGCTGTGCGGCGTCGAGCACGTCGCGGGCGTGCTCGGCCTGGCGACGGACCGCATCCTGCGTGCGCCGGTCGTACTCGGCGAGCTGGGACGCCGCCGCGGTGACCTGTCCCTCGACGTCGGCGAACGCGGCACGCGCACGCTCCAGCGCCGCCTGGGTGTCCGCCACGGCGAGCCGCGCGGAGGCCGCGGTGTCGGCGAGCGCATCGGCGGGACGATCCCCCGCGTCCACGCGCTCGGCGACCGCGACGGCCGAGTGGGCCGGCTCCTGCGCGTAGCGGTGGTCCGCGCGGCGCGTCCGGCGGGCACCGGTCTGCTCCTCGGGGGGCAGCACGATCGCACCGGTCTCGACCAGCTCGCGGAAGCCCGCGCCGCCCTTCTCGGCCGGCTCGAGCGCCGACAGCTCGGCGCCCAGCTCCTCCTCGATCTGCTGCGCGGCGGTCTTGCGCGACAGCGGCTTGTTCGGCAGGAAGATGACGCAGATCAGCGTGACCACCGCGAGCGGCACGACCAGGAAGAACAGGTTCGCGATCGAGTCGCCGTAGCCGCTCTCCACGACGGTGCGGACGGGCTCGCACAGGGCCGCGATGTCGGGCAGGTTGCCCGACTGCATCTGCTGCAGGCTGTCGGCGCACTCGGGGTTGTCCGCCAGCAGCTGCGGGACACCCAGGGTCGGGTCCATCTTCGCGACGAGCTGCTCGAGCCCGGTCTTGATCTTGTCGCCGACCTGGGTTCCCAGGATGGATCCGAGCACCGTCACGCCGACCGTGCCGCCGAGGCTGCGGAAGAACGTCACCGCGCCGCTGCCCGCGCCGAGCTGCGTGGCCGGGAGCGAGTTCTGCGTGACGAGCACGAGGTTCTGCATCAGGACGCCGGATCCGAGACCCAGCAGGAACATGTAGGCCCAGACGTCCCAGATGTTCGTGTCGTAGTGGATGGTCGACATGCCGGCGAGGCCCGCAGTCAGGACGACCGCGCCGATGATCACGAAGACCTTCCACTTGCCCGTGCGGGAGATCAGCTGGCCGACGACGACCGCGCCGGCCATGGATCCGATCACCATGGGAATGGTCGCGAGGCCCGCGTCCGTCGGCGTGAAGCCGCGCGCGTACTGCAGGTACTGGGCGAGGAACACCGAGGTGCCGAACATCGTGACACCGACCGAGACCGAGGCGATCGAGGCGAGGGCGAACGTGCGCTGCGCGAACAGGCGCAGCGGGATGATCGGCTCCTTCACGACGAACTCGGTGACGATCGCGAAGATCGTGAAGAGCGCGCCGGCGCCGCCCATGACGTAGCTGTCGATCGAATCCCACGCGAAACCGCCGGCATCCTCCGACTTCCCGGCCAGGCTGATCCAGATCAGGATCAGGCTGATGCCCGCGACGACGAAAGCCGCGCCGACGAGGTCGAGCTTGACCTCGCGACCCTGCCCGGGCGCCGGCTCGGGCGACGCCTTGGAGCGGAACTCGGTCACGATCGCGGCGAGGGAGAAGAACACGCCGAGGCCCACGACCATGTAGCTGGTCCAGGAGTCCCAGGCGAAGCCGCCCTCCTCGGGCCGGCCGCCGAAGAAGATCCACATCAGGATCAGGCCGATGCTCACCATCACGAAGCCGATGCCGAGGAAGTCGACGCGGACGGGACGACGGTGGTCGGAGACGCGCAGCGTCGCCTGCATCAGGATGAACGCGACCACGGCGATCGGGACGCCGACGAAGAAGCACCACTCCCAGCCCCAGGAGTCGGCGATCACGCCGCCGAGCAGCGGGCCGGCGATCTGGCCGACCGCCATCACGGCGCCCATGATGCCCATGTACTTGCCGCGCTCGCGCGGGGCGATGATGTCGGCGATGACCACCTGGCCGAGGGCCATGAGGCCACCGGTTCCCACCGCCTGCACGAAGCGCCAGCCGATCAGCCAGGACGCGCCGCCCTCGTCGAAGTTGCCCGCGAAGCCGGCGGCGACCGTGGCGATCACGAAGATCGCCAGGGCGATCTGCAGCAGCACCTTGCGGTTGAAGATGTCGGAGAGCTTGCCCCAGATGGGCGTCGTCACCGTCATGGTGAGGAACGCCGCGACGAGCACCCACGTGTACTCGGTGTTCGTGCCGCCCAGGTCGGCCATGATCTTCGGCATCGGCGTGGCGACGACCGTCGAGGAGATGAGGACGACGAACATCGCGGCCATCAGGCCGGAGATCGCCTGGATGACCTGCGCAGGGCGCATGACTGGATTGGACTGGGTATCGAGAGCCCCGGCATCAGTTGACATGCGTCAACGATCTCACAATCGTTGACTCAGGTCAAATTGTTGGGGACGGCGAACCCCTCGCGGCGCCCGGGCGCGGATGACGCGCGAAGTAGTCTCGAGGGCGTGAGCGACATCACCGGCCGGCCGCAGGACGAGATCCGCGTGGCGGTGTCGACCGTGATCTTCTCGCTGCGGCAGGATCCCGAGTCCGACCGGCTGATGATCCCGCTCGTGAAGCGCACGCGCGAGCCGCACGAGGGCATCTGGGCGCTGCCGGGCGGCTGGCTCGGCACGGCGGAGGGGCTGCACGGCGCGGCGTCCCGCACGCTCGCCGAGACCACCGCGCTCACGCCCAGCTTCCTCGAGCAGCTGTACACGTTCGGCGACGTCGACCGCTCCCCCACGCGCGTCGTCTCGGTCGTCTACTGGGCGCTGCTGCGCTCCGACCTCGTCGACGCGCAGCGCGCGGTCGCCGGCGCCCCCGAGAACGTCGAGTGGTTCGACGTCGACGCGCTGCCGCCACTCGCGTTCGACCACAACCGCATCGCGGAGTACGCGCTGTGGCGCCTGCGCAACAAGGTCGGCTACAGCCGGATCGCGGCGGGCCTGCTGCCCGACGAGTTCACGCTGACGGAGCTGCGCGAGGTGTACGAGACGGTGCTCGGGCGCCGACTGGATCCCTCGAACTTCCGCCGCCTGCTGGAGGGCTCGGAGGCGCTCGTGCCGACCGAGTCGTTCCGCACCGGGAAGCACCGTCCCGCCCGCCTGTTCCGCTACAACGCGGAGGCCGAGGGAGTCGGGCCGGAGCAGCCGACGGGCTGAGGCCGGCCCTCCCGATCCGGTCATAGGATCGCCAGGTGCCCGCCTCTGCGCTCGTGTCCGTCATCGTGCCGGGATGGAACGTCGCGGAGTACGCCGCGGAGGCGCTGACGTCCGTGCGGGCCCAGACGCTCGAACGGTGGCGCGCGATCCTGATCGACGACGGATCCGCGGACGGCACGAGCGACGTCTTCGCGGACTTCGCACGCACCGATCGGCGATTCACGCACGTGACGCATCCGGCGCAGCGCGGTCTCGGGGCGGCGCGCAACACCGGGCTCGAGCTCGTCGACACGCCCTACGTCGGATTCCTCGACGCCGACGACGTGATGCTGCCGCGCGCGCTCGAGCTGCTGGTCGGCTCGCTCGAGCGGACCGGGAGCGACGTCGCGGTGGGCCAGTACACGCGGCTCCGGCCCGCCGGCGACGGCTACGCGTCGTCGCCGGTGCAGCCCTGGGTCGTCGCCTCGACCGCACCCGCCCGCGCGGGAGTCACCCTGGCGGAGCACCCCGAGGTGACGGGCAACATCGTCGCGTGGTCGAAGGTCAGCCGCGCGTCGCTGTGGCGCGACCTGCGCTTCCCGCAGGGCTTGTACGAGGACCAGGCCGTCACGCAGACGCTGTACACCCGGGCGCGCGCGATCGACACCGTCGCCGAGCCGGTCGTGCACTGGCGCGTCCGCGCCGACGGCACCTCGATCACGCAGCACGAGGCCGATCCGCTCGTCCTGGCCGCCTGCCTCGACGCGCTGCGCGACGGTCTCGCCATCCTGCGTCGCGACGCCCCCGACGTCGCCCTGCGCGCCCGCATCCGCCAGATCCTCGAGATGGACCTCCCGCGCCTGCGCGCCCTCGACCTGCCCCCCGAGTCCCGCGCCGCGGTCGAGGAGCTCGCCGCCGAGCTCGCCGAGCGTCGACTTGCCTCGAACTGACGGCTTCTCGCCCGGATAGGCGTCAGTTCGCGGCAAGTGCCGCCCGCTGGCGCAGGATCGCGGCGCACAGGTCCGCCAGCAGCCGAGTGGGATCGTCGAGATCCGCCTGGGTGACGGTGATGTAGACCCAGCCGAGCGCCTCGAGGCGCCGCCGGCGCTGCAGGTCCTTCCGCCACTGGTCCTTGTCGCGGTGGTGATCGCCCTCGTACTCGATGTCGATCTTCAGGGCGCGCAGGATGAGGTCCCCGCGCGCCACGAACGTCCCCTCGTCGTCGCGGATCACGCCGTTCGCTTCCAGCCCGTCAACGCCGTGGTCGTGCAGGAGGACGCGCAGCTCGGACTCCTTGGGCGACTCGGCCCGGGGATCGAGCCGTGCCAGCGCGGCGCGCAGCAGGGCACGACGCTGCCGCCGGGGATACCGCTCGATCGCCGCCTCGATCTCCCGACGCATCCGGTCCGCTCCCCAGCGCCGCAGCATGTGATCGCCGACGCCGATCAGCTCGGACACGGTCAGCAGATCCGCCAGATCGCAGAACGTCCGTCCTCGCGAGGTGCAGCGCACTCCCGACCACGTCATGACGTCCTCGGCCGCCAGCCCGCGCTGGTGGCCGATGACACCGCGTCCGCGCCGGGCGCGGGTGCCGACGGGGCTCGTGAGGTGGATGTCCGCCCCCTCCTTGAGTCGGCGGGGCAACGGGATCTTCATCAGCAGACCCGCCGTGCCGTGGCTGTACACGGTGCCGGAGGGAAGCATCAGCGCGCGAGCGCGGAGCTCGGACACGAGATCGGTCGCCTCCGACGGAAGGCGGGTGCCATAGGCCGGACGCCGGAGATCTGCGCCCCGGCGGCGCCTCGCGGAGAGCCCCGAGTCCGCCACACGGAAGGCCCGGCGGCGGAGGTGCTCAGGAAGAGGAAGGTGCGGCATCTGCCGAGCATCCCGCCGCGCGTCCCCGTCCAGCGCGTCATCCCCAGCCCTCACGTCGCCCGCACCAAGTCCTGACCCTGTGGACGAGCCACCCAGCACGGACTTGCCTCTCACTGACGCCGCTGAGGCCCGATCGACGTCACTTAGGGGCAAGCGACCCGAGACCTCAGGCCTCCGGCACCCCCGGCACGGGCCCCTCGACCAGCACGGCCGGGGCCACCGGCAGGGGGCGGTCGTCGACCGGCGGGCGGTCGGCGCGGCGCGTGCGCAGCTCGGGGTCCTCGTCCGCGGGCACCTCGGCCTCCAGCACCCGCGAGGCCGCCAGCTGCTCCTCTGCCAGCTCCGCGTACAGCCCGCCGAGGGCCAGCAGCTCGGAGTGCGTGCCTGACTCGACGATCCGGCCCGCGTCGATCACGTGGATCACGTCGGCGTCGATCACGGTCGACAGGCGGTGCGCGATCGACAGCGTCGTGCGGCCCGCGGCGGCGGTCTCGAGCGCCTCCTGCACGATCCGCTCCGACACCGTGTCGAGCGCGCTGGTCGCCTCGTCCAGCAGCAGGACGGGCGGGTCCTTCAGCAGCACGCGCGCGATGGCGACCCGCTGCTTCTCCCCGCCCGAGAGCCGGTAGCCGCGCTCGCCCACGACCGTGTCGTAGCCGTCCTCGAAGCCCGCGATGATGTGGTGGATGTTGGCCTTGCGGCAGGCGTCCTCGATCTCGGCGTCGCTCGCCTCGGGCTTGGCGTAGCGGAGGTTCTCGCGGATCGTCGCGTGGAACAGGTACGTCTCCTGCGACACGATCCCGACGTGGTCGATGATCGACTCGTGCGTCAGGCGACGCACGTCCTCCCCCGCGAACAGCACCTCGCCCGCCGAGGCCTCGTACAGCCGGGGCGTCAGGTACAGCACGGTCGTCTTGCCCGCGCCCGAGGGGCCGACGAACGCGATCTGCTGGCCGGGCTCGGCGACGAAGGACACGCCCTGCAGCGTCGGCCGGGTCCCGGCGGACGCGTCCGGGTACTTGAACGACACGTCGCGGAACTCGATGCGCCCGACCGGACCGGGCGCATCCGCCACCGACACCGCATCCGGCGCGTCCTGGATCGCGGGCTTCAGGTCGAGGTACTCGAAGATGCGGGCGAACAGCGCGGCGGACGTCTGCACGTCGAGCGCGACGCGCATCAGCCCGATGAGCGGCTGCAGCAGCCGCGCCTGCACCGTGGTGAAGGCCACGACGGTGCCGGCCGTGATGATGCCCGGGTCGTTCACCAGCAGGATGCCCGCGAACAGGTAGATGACCGCGGGGACGCTCGCCATCAGCACCATCACGACCGCGAAGAAGCCCTGGCCGCTCATCGCCTGGCGCACCTGCAGCCGGATCTGGTTCGCGTTCTCGTCCGCATAGCGCGCCGACTCCGTGCGCTGCCGGTTGAACGACTTCGACAGCAGGATGCCCGACACGCTCAGCGTCTCCTGCGTGATGGCGGTCAGCTCCGACAGGGACTGCTGCGTCTCGGCCGCGATCTTCGCGCGCACCTGCCCGACCTTCCGCTGCACGAGCACGAGGATCGGCATCAGCACGACCGCGATCAGCGTGAGCCGCCAGTCGATCAGGATCATCGCCACGAGCGAGGCGACCACGGTCACGGTGTTGCCCAGGATGCTCGCGACCGTGTTCGTCAGGACGCCCGAGACCCCGCCCACGTCGTTCTGCAGGCGGGACTGGATCACGCCGGTCTTCGTGCGCGTGAAGAAGCCGAGCTCCATCGCCTGCAGGTGCTCGAACATCCGCACCCGCAGGTCGCCCGTGACCCGGTTGCCGACGTTCGACGTGAACCACGTCTGCGCGACGCCCACCAGGGCGCTGACGATGTACAGCCCGACGATCAGCAGCACGAGCCGCACCAGCAGGTCCAGCTGCACGGCGCCGACGACGCCCGTGCTCCGGTCGGTGGGGAACAGCGCGTCGTCGAAGATGCGCTGGATCACCAGAGGCGGGATCGCGCCGAGCGCGGCCGCCACGACGACCAGCAGCCCGGTGACGACGATCCGCCTCAGGTACGGACGGAACAGCGCGACGACGCGCCGACGCAGGTCCGGGATCCGAGGGGCCTCGGCGTTCTGCCGGCGCAGGGCGTCCTCGTCGACCGCCCGGCCGCCGCCGCGGGCGCCGCCGCCCCGCATCCCCATGCTCACTTCGACTCACTCCGTCCGTTCAGCACACCGCACGACGCCTCACTCCGTCCGCTCAGCACACCGCACGCCGACTCACTTCGTCGCTCGGTGCACCGCATGCCGCCAGCCTAATGACGGCCCGCACGCGCGCCGCCCGTCCGCGGCGCGGATGAATCCGGGATGAATGTGCGCCGGATCGGGAATGCCGTGTCGGATGGCGCGGTTAGGCTGAGATGTCGGCGCGCAGACTCCTGCCCTCTGCCGGCCGACCCGCCTCTCTGCAGCAGCTCCGGCCGATGACGCTCCCGGGTGCTTCGCCCTTCCCGTCTCGAGGAGACCGATGACAGCCACCGACTCCAGCCCCCGCACGGGCTCCCAGCCGACGACCGCCGCGCCCGAGCTCGACAAGCCCGAGATCGACCCCAGGGGCATGCGCGTCGTCTGGCTGCTGCTGATCGCCGCGTTCGTCGCGATCCTCAACGAGACGACGATGAGCATCGCGATCCCGCATCTGAACGTCGACCTGGGCGTGCCGCCCGAGCTCGGCCAGTGGCTGACGAGCGCGTTCATGCTGACGATGGCCGTGGTCATCCCGACCACGGGCTTCCTGCTGCAGCGCCTCACCACGCGCCAGGCCTTCATCCTCGCGATGTCGCTGTTCACGGCGGGCACTCTGCTGTGCCTCGTGGCGCCCGGCTTCGAGGTGCTCCTGGGCGGCCGCATCGTGCAGGCCGCCGGAACCGCCATCGTCATGCCGCTGCTGATGACCACGGTCATGACCGTCGTTCCCGCGCACGCCCGCGGGCGCATCATGGGCCGCGTCGGCATCGTCATCTCGCTGGCCCCCGCCATCGGCCCGACCCTCGCCGGCGTGCTGCTCGACATCGCGAACTGGCGCTGGATCTTCGGCGTCGTGCTGCCGATCGCGATCGTCGCGCTCGCGGTGGGCGCGAAGCTCATGACGAACCTCGGCGAGACCCGCCGCGCGCCGCTCGACATCCTCTCGGTCGTGCTGTCGGCGCTCGCCTTCGGCGGTCTCGTGTTCGGCCTGAGCCAGGCCGGTGGATCGCACGGTGCCGACGCGACCGCCGCGATGCCGGCCGGCATGGCGATCGGCATCATCGTCGGCTCGGTCGTCGTGCTCGGCCTGTTCATCTGGCGTCAGCTGTCGCTGCAGAAGGTCGACGACGCGCTGCTGGACCTGCGCGTGTTCACCTCGCGCAACTTCACGTTCGCGATCGTCGTGATGGGCATCCTGTCGCTCGCGATGTTCGGGACGTTCACGGCGCTGCCGCTCTACATGCAGGATGTCGCGCAGCTCACCGCGACCGAGTCGGGCCTGGTCGTCCTGCCCGGCGCGGTCATGATGGGTCTGCTCGGACCGGTCATCGGCCGGATCTACGACGCGCGCGGCGCGCGCATCCTGCTGATCCCGGGCACCGCCCTCGTGGCCGCCGTGATGATCTTCTACGCGACGGCGCTGACGGAGTCGACGTCGGTGTGGGCGCTCGTGATCGCCCAGATCGCGATGTCGATCGGCATGGCGATGTCGTTCACGCCGCTGTTCTCGGCGTCGCTGGGCTCGCTGCAGCCGCGCCTGTACTCGCACGGCTCGGCCGTGCTGAACACGCTGCAGCAGGTCGCGGGCGCCGCCGGTGTCGCGGTGCTGATCACGACCATGGCGTCGGTGTCCGCGTCGCAGGAGGCCGCGGGCGTCGCGGAGCTCGCCGCGGGGGCCGTGGGCGCGCGCGCCGCGTTCCTGTTCTCCGCGATCGTCGCGGTGATCGCGGTCGTCGCCGCGTTCTTCGTCCGCAAGCCCGAGGACCAGCCCGAGGGATTCCACGGCGGTCACTGATCCCGCGGCCGGGCAGCCGGTCACGGACGAGTGACGCCGGGCGGGATCAGGTTCCGGGGAGGCGGCAGACGCCGTCGACGCAGATCGCCGCGTCCGGCTCGCCGAGCGCGACGAGCGGCAGCGGCGCCGGCGCGGCCTGAGCGTCGGCCGCGGTGTCGGCGGGGTGCGCGTCCTGCTGCGGTGCGTGCGAAGTCACGCGGGCCATCGTACGCCTGGGTCGGCCGCATGAGGGCCGTACGCGCGCCCCGGCCGGGCTGTCAAGGGACGTGCCCGCCGGCATCGTCGCCCGTAGCGTCGCGGATGCCGCCGCATCCGGAGAGAGGACGCCCCATGCCCACCGTCGTCGATCAGATCGTCCAGCGCCTCGCCGACTGGGGCGTGGGCCGCGTGTTCGGGTACAGCGGGGACGGGATCAACGGGGTGCTCGATGCGCTCCGCCGCTCGGACGCCGGGATCGAGTTCGTCCAGGCTCGCCACGAGGAGAACGCGGCCTTCATGGCCGTGGGCCAGGCGAAGTACGACGGCGGCGCCGGGGTCGTGATCTCGACGCAGGGCCCGGGCGCGATCCATCTGCTCAACGCGCTGTACGACGCCAAGCTCGACCACGTGCCGGTCGTCGCGCTGATCGGCCAGCAGCACCGCAGCACGCTCGGCTCGGGATACATGCAGGAGGTCGACCTGCACACCCTGTTCGCCGACGTCGCATCGGCGTACATCACGCAGGTCGTCGCGCCCGAGCAGGTGCCGCTCGCGATCGACCGCGCATTCCGCAACGCGCTCACCTCGCACGCGCCCGCCGTGGTGATCCTGCCGCACGACGTGCAGAGCGCGGAGGCCTCCGACGTCGACCAGTCGCACGGCGTCGTCCGCACGGGCGCCGTGTTCGAGCCGCCGATCGTCATGCCGTCACCGGATCGCCTCGACGAGGCCGCGGAGCTGCTCGCGCGCGCCCGGAAGCCGATGATCCTCGCCGGGCGCGGCGCCGCCGCCTGCGGCGACGAGCTCGCGGAGCTGGCGCGGCGGGTCCGCGCGGGTGTCGTCACGAGCCTGCTCGGCAAGCCGTACGTCGACGAGTCGCTGCCCCACGCGGCCGGCACCATGGGACACCTCGGCACCACGGCGAGCGCCGAGCTGCTCACCGCCTGCGACCTGCTGCTCATCGTCGGCTCGAACGACCCGTGGACCGAGTACTACCCCGCGCCGGGCCAGGCGGAGGTCGTCCAGATCGACCTGGATCCGCGGATGATCGGCAATCGCCTGCCGGTGGACGTCGGGATCGTCGGCGATGCCGGAGCCGCGGTGCGCGGCCTCGTGGAGCGCGTGGAGGATCGGCCCGAGGACGAGTGGTGGGCCACCGTGCTCGACGCGGTCGGGCGCTGGAGGGAGACCGCCGAGCGACGCGCGGCCGTGCCGGCCGAGCCGCTGAACCCCGAGGCCGCCGTACGGGCACTGAACGCCCACCTGCCGGCCGACGCCCGCGTCGCGATCGACGTGGGCAGCGTCGTGTACTGGTACGCCCGCCAGCTGCGCCTGCCGCGCGGCGTGCCCGCGCACGTGTCGGGCACCCTCGCGACCATGGGCTGCGGCGTGCCGTACGGCCTCGCGGCGAAGCTCGGCGCGCCCGCGCGCCCGGTCGTGGTGCTCGCGGGCGACGGCGGCACGCAGATGACCGGCGTCGCCGAGCTCATCACGGTGGCGGACCGCTGGCGCTCGTGGGCCGATCCGCGGTTCGTCGTCGCGGTCTTCGACAACGGCGACCTCGCCGAGGTGAGCTGGGAGCAGCGCGAGATGGAGGGCGCGCCGCGCTTTCCCGCCACGCAGGATCTGCCGGGCTTCCCGTATGCGGACTACGCGCGCCTGCTGGGCCTCGACGGAGAGACCGTGGCGTCGCCGGAGGAGCTGGACGCCGCGTGGGGCCGTGCGTTCGCGAGCGACCGCCCGTACGTGCTGCACCTGCGCACCGACCCGGCGGTGCCGCTGCTGCCGCCGGCGTCGTCGACGCCCGACGCGGCCGAGACCATGCGCACGGCACTCCGTGCCGAGGCCGCGGAGGGCGGCGAGCAGGCCGAGCGCGCGCTGCGGCTGATCGACGCGTACCTCGACATGCCCGCCACCTGAGCGGGACGCTGCGCCCGCGATCAGGAGGCCGGCGGCGGCGGATACGGCGCATCCTGCAGCAGCCGCGCGAGGTGCACCGCGTGGCGCGCGAGCGTGGCCGTCGTGCTCGCGACCTTCTCGGGCGTCTGGGTCAGGTCCTTGTAGTCGGTCGTCTGCATCGCCTCGCCGTTCCAGTACACGCCGCCCTGCGACGGGATCGTGAAGCCCACGTCGACGAGCGCCTGGTAGAGGTCGGCCGTGATGCCGTGCGCGCCGTCCTCGTTGCCGACGACGACCGTCACGGCGACCTTGCCCGCCAGGATCGGCCGGCCCGCGTCATCCGTCACGGACAGCTCGTTGTCGAGGCGCTCCAGCACGCGCTGCGCGACGCTCGACATGTGGCCCATCCACGTGGGCGTGCCGAACACGAGGATGCCGGCGTCGAGCACCTTCCGGCGCAGGGCCGGCCACTCGTCGCCGTTCCCCATGTCGTCGAGCACGCCGGGCCGGACGTCGTGATCCACGACCCGCACCTGCTCGCCCGTCACCCCGTGAGATGCGAGCGCCTCCAGCACCTGGCTGTTCAGCAGCGCGGTGCTGGACGGCTCGGGCGACGGCGTGAGCGTGCAGTTGAACGCGAGAGCGCGCATGCGGCTCCTCCTTCTTCGCGGGCGAGTGCCGATGCCTCATTCAATGCGTCGCGCCCCTCCCGCGCCCGGGGCTTGACACGCCGCGCTCGCGGCGCGCCGCGGGCGGCTCAGGGTCCCGGCAGGTTCGTCGCGACAGGATGGGTGGATGCGCACCCGCCGGATCGTGATCGCCGCCGCCGCGGCCGCCGTGCTCGCCGCCGGCGCCGCGGTCGCCGTCGTGTCGATCACGCGTGCGACGGCGGAGCCGCCCGGGTGCGACGACATCCGCGCGTACCAGGAGCGCTACGGCGAGATCGAGACGCTCGGCCACGGGCCGCGCGAGCTCACGGTGCTGGGCGACTCGTACTCGGCCGGCGACGCGCTGACCGACCGCGGCCAGCGGTGGACCGACTGGCTCGTCCAGCTCGACCCCGAGCTGACGGTCAGGCTCGACGCGATCCCGTTCACGGGCTTCGTGAACCGGGGCGCGTGCGGACCGAACGCCTTTCCCGACCGGATCGCGCGCGCGGTCGAGGCGGCCGACGACATCCTGATCGTCCAGGGCGGGCTGAACGACGTGTACGCCGAGCCCGAGAACGTCGCGCGGGCCGCCCGCGAGGTGCTCAAGGCGGCCGAGGGCGTGGATCACGTGGTCGTCGTCGGGCCGATCGACGCCCCCGGCCGGGAGGGCGAGCGCGAGGTGGACACCGTGCTCCAGCGCGAGGCCGCGGCGCGCGGGCTGACCTACGTCTCGACCCTGGACTGGGAGCTGCCGTTCGGCCGCGACCGGGTGCACCCGACGGCCGAGGGGCACCGGATCTACGCGCAGAAGGTGCTCGACGCCCTGGCCGGGGCCGAGATCCTCTGATCGGGCTGCGCCGTCACATCCAGCGGCGCCACTTGAAGATGCCGTACAGGCCGACGGCGGTCAGGGCCATGAGGCCGATCGCCATCGGGTAGCCCCACGCCCACGACAGCTCGGGCATGTGGTGGAAGTTCATGCCGTAGACGCCGGCGACGAGGCTGGGCCCGAACAGGACGGCGGCCCATCCGGAGATCGTCTTGACCTGCTCGTTCTGCGCGAGCGCCGTCTCGGTCTGACGCTGCGTCACGAGCGTCGAGTTCACGGTCAGCGCGTTGTCGAGGATCACGCGGAAGGCGCCGAGCTTGTCGGAGATCCGGATCGTGTGGTCCAGCACGTCGCGCAGCGAGCGCTGCAGCTCGATGTGGACGCCGTACCGGTCGGCGCCGCGCAGCAGCCCCTCGAGCATGGAGCTGAGCGGATCGACCGCGCGCTGGAAGCCGATGACCTCGCGCGAGAGCAGATAGATGCGCTGCGAGAGCTCCGCGCCCTCCGAGCCGAACAGCGCGTCCTCGATCTCGTCGATGTCGTTCTGCAGGCCCGCGACCACGGGCTCGTACTCGTCGACCACCTCGTCGAGCACGGCGTACAGCACCGCCTCCGGCCCATAGCCGAGCAGCTCCTGCTGGCCCTCCATCCGGCGGCGCACGCGGGCCAGATCCGGGGACTCCGCGTGGCGGATCGTCACGACGAAGTCCGGGCCGACGAAGACGTGCAGCTCGCCGAACTCGACCGTCTCCTCCCGCTCGAGGTAGCGCGCCGGCAGCAGCACGGCGAACAGCGTGTCTCCGTAGCGCTCGAGCTTGGCGCGCTGGTGGCCCTGGAGGGCGTCCTCGACGGCCAGGGTGTGCAGCGAGAACTCCGCGGAGACCTTGTCGATCTCCTCCCGCGTCGGCCGGAACAGCCCGATCCAGGCCATGCCGCCCTTGGCCCGCATGTACTCGAAGGTCTCCTCGAGGCTCGCGGGGTTCTCGATCCGGCGGCCGCCGACGTACACGGCGTTGTCGATGATGGGCACGGCTTCATTGTGGTCGCGGTCGGTCGCCGCGCCGGGCAGGCGCGCGCCTCTCGCCGCGATAGCGAGCCGCGCCGGAGAGCGCAAGCGGGGTGACGGCGGATGCTCCGGTTCGTACCGTGGAAGCCGACCCCGTAGAAGCAACGAAGGAGATATCGATGTCCGAACTCACCGGCAAGCGCGTCGCATTCCTGCTGACCGACGGATTCGAGGACAGCGAGCTCACGAGCCCCTGGGAGGCCGTGACCGCGGCCGGCGCCGAGGCCGTGCTGGTCTCGCCCGCCGACGGCGAGGTCACGGGCAAGAACGGCCACAAGCAGTCCGTCGACCTCGCGGCGTCCGCCGCGGCGAGCGCCGACTTCGACGGCCTCGTCCTGCCGGGCGGCGTCGTGAACGCCGACCACCTGCGCATGGACGGCGCCTCGGTCGAGCTGGCGCGGTCGTTCTTCGCCGAGCACAAGCCCGTGTCGGTGATCTGCCACGGCGCGTGGATCCTGATCGAGGCCGACGTCGTGCGCGACCGCAAGCTCACGAGCTACCCCAGCCTGAAGACGGACCTGCGCAACGCCGGCGCCGACTGGGTCGACGAGGAGGTCGTGGTGGACGCGGGCCTCGTCTCGAGCCGCACCCCCGATGACCTGCCCGCCTTCAATGCCAAGACCGTCGAGGAGCTCGCCGAGGGCAAGCACGCCGAGCAGCACGCCTGAGCGATCGCCTTCGGGAACCGGCCGCCGCTGAGCCGCGGCCCCGCTGTCGGCGAGCGACGGCGGGGCCGCGGCTCAGCGCGCGCCGGGGATAATCGAGCGATGGACGGATCGCGCTTCGCCCGCGCCGCGCTGGCGGCGACGCTCGCCGTGGGTGTCGTGCTGTCCGCCACGGGGTGCGGTGCCGCATCCGCCGCCGCCTCGCGTCCGCTCGTCGTCGTGTCCCTCGGGCAGTCGAACGCCGTGGGGACGAACGCCGACTGGGACCCCGACGCTGACGCCCCGGACCCGCACGTGAAGGTGTGGGGGACGAATCCGGAGGCCGCCGCGTACCACGAGCTCGTCCCGAGCTCCGCGGCACCCGGCGGCATGCGCAGCACCGCGACCGCCCTCGACGGTCTGCCCGCGAGCCTCGGCCTCGCGAACCGGATCGCCGAGGAGACCGGACGCGATGTGATCGTCGTCCCCGCCGCGGTCGCGGGAGCGGGCTTCCGCTCCTGGACCGCGTTCCCCGCCGCCTGGGACGTCGACGGCGTGGGCGGCGCGCTGAACCTGGCGGAGCAGGCGATCTCCGAGGTGGAGGCCGCCCTCGCCGCTTCGGGCGGCGAGCTGCACGCGCTCGTGTGGCAGCAGGGCGAGACCGACGCGATCGCCGGCATGAGCAGCGCCGAGTACACGGCCGAGCTCACGGCGCTGGTCGCGCGCGTGCAGGAGCGCATCCCGGGCGCGCGCGATGCGCGCTGGCTCTTCACGAGCCTCATCCCCGAGTCGCACGCGCGCCTTCCCGGGGCCGCCGCGATCGACGCCGCGCTCGCGGACATGCCGGCGCACGTCGACGGCTCCGCCTACGTGCCGATCCCGCCGGGCCACAACGCGTCGGGCGACGGCCTGCACCTGGACGCGTCCGGCGCGCGGCTCGTCGGCGCCCTGCTGGCCGACGCGGCCGAGCTGGCATCGCCCGAGACCTGACGCGCCGGCGCCCTGTCATCAGCCCAGGTCGATCCAGTACCGGCGCAGCACGTCGTCGCCGTTGCGGCGGATGTCCTCGAGGACGCCGCCGTTCTTCTCGATCGTGCGGGCCGAGGCGGCGTTGTGATCGTGGCAGACGACGAGCACGCGGGGATATCCCCGCTCGCGCGCGAGATCGAGCGTGCGGGCCAGCGCCCACGTGGCGAGGCCGCGGCGTCTCGCCGACGGGCGGATGCCGTAGCCGATGTGCCCGCCGAAGTTCCGCAGGTAGTCGGTGAGCTCGTGCCGGAACGAGATGGATCCGAGGTACTCGTCTCCCTCGACGATCCAGCGGTAGGTGTCGGTGACGAGCCCCGCCCGGCGCGGGGTCGTCTCGGCTGCCACGAGGGAGGCGACGAAGCGCCCGAAGCCGTCGGGCGTGATCACGTCGTCTCCCTCGTGGATGCCCGCGCCGTCCTGCACCGCTCCCGCCCACTCCGCGTTCGAGGCGACGAAGGACGCGTGGAACCGGGCGTGAGGTGCGACGAGCTCGGGCACCCCCCGATGATGCCATGGGCATTGCACCGGCTCCGCGGCGCCGCTAGACACGAGGCATGACCCGAGCACAGGACTGGCTGGACGGCTACATCCGCGCGTGGCGCTCCTACGACGAGGCGGACGTCCGCGCGATCTTCGCGGACGACGCCGAGTACTGGTTCCGCCCGAACGACCCGCAGCCGACGCGTGGCATCGACGCGATCCTCGAGATGTGGGACTCGGACCGCGACGACGACCCGCAGCACGAGCTCGAGGTGCTGATCGAGGACGACCGGCTCGCGATCATCAAGGGGCACGTCAGCTACGACGACAAGCACTACTCGAACATCTGGGAGGTCTGGTTCGCCCCGGACGGTCGCGCCCAGAAGTTCGTCGAGTGGTGGATGCTCCCCCGCAAGCGCGACGCCGGCTGATCCGGATCACCAGGGCGCGGGACGGTCCGGATCGCGCGTCGCGTCGTCGGGGAGGTGCGGCAGCTGCTCGCCGCCCGCCCGGATGCAGAACCAGCGCATCGGCTCCGGGCTGTCGGGCAGCGCGCGCCAGGTGCGCCAGACGCCCTGCCCGACGCGCACCGCGGATCCGGGACCGACGTCCACGACCTCGTCGTCCAGGCCCATCTGCCCGCGGCCGGTGAGGAAGACGTAGAGCTCCTCGACCTTCGCGTGGCTGTGCCAGTAGCCGGCCTCCTCGCCGGGCTCGAACACGTTCGCGGTCATGCCGATGTACTGCATGGTCAGCTCGTGGTCCACGACCCGGCGCCCGTCACGCGACGTCTCCGGGCGGAATCCGCCGTAGTGGTCGCGCCATTCGTCGAACGCGCCCAGCTGAGTCACCTCGTAGTCGCTCATGTCACCACACGCTAGCGACCGCGGGAGGGATCGCCGCACGTGTCGCACGGTCATGCCAGGATGACGACGTGCTCCCCGCTTCTCCCGCGCGACGGTCCCGCTCCCCTCGATTCGGCGCCGGCGTCGCGCTGCTCGCGCTCCTGCTGCCGCTGTCCGCCTGCACCGACGCGAGCGAGGAGGCGACCCGCACGCTCGCGGACGACCTCGCCGCGGCCCTCTCCACCCACTCGCTCGGGAGCGTCGCCCTGACCGACCCCTCCGCCGCCGCGGCGTTCGAGGAGCAGGCCGCGCCGCTGGCCGACTACGACGTGAAGGTCACGGCGGACGAGGTCGAGCGGGAGGACGGGAAGGGGACCGTCGTCCTGCACTGGGCCTGGGATGTCGAGGGCCACGAGTGGGCGTACGACACGACCGCGGCGCTCGTCGAGGGCCCTTCTGGAGACGGCGGCGAGCAGGAGTGGGCGGTCGACTGGACGCCCGCGACGTTCCTCCCCGAGCTCGGCGCGGACGAGCGGATCGAGATCCAGCGCGAGTACGGGCCGCGCGCCGACGTGGTCGACACCGCAGACCGGCCGATCGTGACGCAGCGCCCGGTGGGACGGTACGGCCTCGACAAGGCGAACACCCCGCCGGATCAGGTCGGCGCGTCGGCGGAGGCGATCGCCACGGCGGTCGGGATCGACCCGGCCGCCTTCCGCGCAACGGCGGAGGCCGCCGGCGCGGAGGCCTTCGTGGAGGCGCTCGCCATCCGGCAGGGCGAGGAGGCGCAGCACGTCACGGGCGACTTCGCGAGCATCCCCGGGGCGCTCATCGTCTCCGACGAGATGACGCTCGCGCCGACCCGGGCCTTCGCGCGCGAGATCCTCGGCTACGTCGGCGAGGCGACCGCCGAGGTCGTCGAGAAGTCGGAGGGCGCCATCCGTCCGGGCGACCAGGTCGGGCTCGCCGGTCTGCTCGCGACGTACGACGGCGAGCTGCGCGGCACGCCGACCCTGCGGATCGACGCGGTCGGCCCCGACGACGCCCGCCGCACGATCCAGGAGTGGGCCGGCGAGCCGGGCACGCCCCTCGCGCTGACCCTCGATCAGGAGATGCAGCTCGAGGCCGAGCGGATCCTGTCGCAGTTCGCGGGCGACGGCGCACCGGCGAGCGCGATCGTCGCGATCCGGCCCTCGAGCGGGGAGATCCTCGCGGCCGCGAACGGTCCGGCAAACGGGGGCATGAACGCGGCCACCGCCGGGATGTACGCGCCGGGATCGACCTTCAAGCTCGTCACGTCGCTCGCGCTCCTGCGCTCGGGCGCCACGCTCGACGACATCCTGACCTGCCCGGAGACGCTCGACGTGGATGGCTACACGTTCCACAACTTCGACGACTACCCGGCCTCCGCGCTCGGCGACGTGACGTTCCGCACGGCCGTCGCCAACTCCTGCAACACGGCGCTCATCGGCGCGCGCGACCGGATCGACGAGGGCGCGCTCGCGTCGGCGGCCCAGACGCTGGGCCTCGGCGCCGAGCTCGACCTCGGATACCCCGCGGCGCTCGGCACGGTGCCGGATCCCGAGAGCGAGACCGAGAAGGCCGCGGACCTGATCGGCCAGGGCCGCGTCGAGGCCTCGCCCCTCGGCATGGCGACGGTCGCCGCCTCGATCCAGGCCGGGCACACGGTCGTGCCGCACCTGATCGCGGATCGTGCGGGTGAGGCCGCGCCGGATCAGCCACTCACCGAGGAGGAGGCTGCCGCGCTGCGCGAGCTGATGCGGGCCGTCGTGACCGAGGGTTCCGCCACGTTCCTGGGTGCGATCCCGGGCGAGCCCGTCGGCGCCAAGACCGGCACGGCCGAGTACGGCGAGCGCGGCGCGGACGGCTACCCCAAGCACAGCTGGATGATCGGCACGCACGGCGACCTCGCGGTCGCGGTCTTCGTCGAGACGGGCACGTCGGGCGCGATCACGGCCGGCCCGCTGCTGCAGGCGATGTTCGAGAAGTGGTGACCGCATGGCGTGGGAGTTCGAGGCCGAGCTGATCGAGTGGCGCGGGCCCGCGCCGTTCGTCTTCGCTCCCCTGCCGGTCGAGCTCTTCGCCGAGGTCAAGGAGGCCGCGCGCGGCCTCATGTACTGGGGTCAGATCCCGGTGATCGCGACGATCGGCGGCACCGAGTTCGACACCGCGATGTGGCCGAAGGACGGCCGCTTCCTGCTGCCGATCAAGGTCGCCGTGCAGCGCGCCGAGCGCATCGACGTCGGCGACGTCGTCATCGCGCGGGTGCGGCTGCCGGACGAGCGCGACTGATCCGGATCCGCCCTAGGCCGACGCGCCCCCGCTGCCGAACAGCGGATAAGCCGAGACCGTGACCGCGATCACTGCGGCGGCGGCCACGATGAGCAGGATCTCGATCGCGGCCGGCCGTCGACGGACGAGCTGCACGACGACGGCCGCCCCGACGATCGTGGCCCACACCACGAGCACCCAGCCGAGGATGAATCCCAGTGTCACGAGCTCATCGGCGTTCGCGTGGAGATTCAGGACGTTCGCGATCGTGAGCGACAGCGCGGCGCCCGTGGCGAGTGCGAGCGCGGCCCAGCCGGCGACCGCGGTCGACTCCGGCTCCGTGCGCACGGTCTCCATGACGCGAACGCTAGACCCGGCGGTCGCGGCGAGCAACGCCCGGGGCAGCCGGCGTGTGATCAGCTTCGCTCGATCGGCAGCCACAGTTCACACGTCGCCGTGCGGAACTCGTCCGAGAGGTCGAGGACCGCGACGATGGACGGGCCGGGGCGCAGCCGCCAGGAGTTGGACGGGAGCCACTAGGTCGCCGTCGCCGCCCACTCGGACGGTCCGATGCGATCGGATCCCGTCATCCCAGCAGGCGGCGACTCTCGTTCGCTCGGATATCCGAGCCAGGCTTCTCTGTGATGCGCGAGGCGATGATCCTCAACCCAGCGCGTCGAGGAGCGCCTGAGCGAGGCTGCGTGACGATCGAGGGTTCTGTCCCGTGTAGAGGTTGCCGTCGACGACGACGTACGGCAGCAGCGGGATCGGGCCCTTGCTGTAGTCGACGCCGATCTCCCTGAGCTTGTCCTCGAGCAGCCACGGGGCCTTGCGAGCGAAGGCGTTGAGCCGCTCCTCGCGGTTGGACAGTCCGGTCATCCTCCTCCCCGCGAAGACGGAGCGGCCGGCCTCATCGACCGTCGCGGCGATCGCGGCCGGAGCGTGGCACAGAAGCGCGAGCGGCCTGCCCGACTCGAGGCGCTGGGCGAGCAGCCTGCCGGAGAACCGGTCGTAGGCGAGGTCTTCCATGGGGCCGTGGCCGCCCGGATAGAACACGAGGTCGTACTCGTCGGCGTCGGCGTCGTACAGGTCGCCCGGGTTCTCGATCACCGCGCGGAGGCTCTGCAGCCGGGCGCGCAGCTGCTTCGTCGTGCGAGGCAGGCCACCCGCGAGGCCGAGGCTGAGCTCATCGACGACCGGCACACGGCCGCCTGGCGTGACCACCGTAACCTCCCATCCCGCGTCGACGAAGGCCGTGTACGGCACGACGAACTCCTCGGCCCAGAACCCCGTGGGGTGTTCCGTCCCGTCGTCGAGGGTCCACACGCGCGCGGCGGTGAGGACCATGAGAACCCTGGTCATCGGGATCCTTCCTGTCGGTGGCCGAGCGCGAGGAGCGCCGCGACGGACGAGCGCACGCGTTCGACGACTTCGGCGACGGGCTCGGACGGGTAGTTGCCGTCCAGGTGCAGGAAGGCGAGGCCGTGTGCGACGCCCCACAGGGCCCGCGACAGGGCCGGGGAGGACGCCCCGGGGAACAGCCCATCGAGGACCTCGCCCAGCACGTCGTGCAGTTGCTGCGACGCCTGCACCCGATCGTCGTCGGACTCGCCGCCGTACTCCTCGCCGAACATCAGCCGGAACACGGCCGGACGACGCAACGCGAACAGGACGTAGGCGATCCCGAGTTCCGAGAGCACCTCCGTCGAGTTCCCGGTGGGTACGCGACGGAGAGCCTCGGCGAGCGCCCTCCGAAGATCCTCGAAGCCCCCGACCGCCACCGCGGTGTCCAACCTGCCGCGATCGGCGAAGTGCCGATACGGCGCGGCCGGCGAGACGCCGGCCCGGCGGGCCACCGCGCGCAGCGAGTACGCGTCGCCCTCTTCGAGGATCTCGTTCGCCGCCGCCACGAGGGCGGCCCGCAGGTCGCCGTGGTGGTACGCCCTCGTCGATGTTGACGCCGTCAACTTCGCCTCCTACGCTTGATGTGAACACTGTAAACATACCGCGCGGAGAGGCGGACGTCGAGCATGCAGACCATCCTGGGAGCGAACGGCCAGATCGCGACCGAGCTGGCCCGGGAACTGAGCCACGCGCACACCCGTGAGCTGCGCCTCGTCAGCCGGAATCCACGCAAGGTCAACGACACGGATGTGCTCGCGCGCGCCGATCTTCTCGACGCCGAACAGACGCGGGAGGCGGTCGAGGGCAGCGAGGTCGTGTACTTCACCGCCGGGCTGCCCGCCGACACCGCCCTCTGGGAGGAGCGGTTCCCACAGATGCTCCGCAATGCGCTGGATGCCGCGAGGGCCGCGAGGGCGAAGTTCGCGTACTTCGACAACACCTACATGTATCCGCAGGACGGCCGAGTTCAGACGGAGGAGACGCCGTTCGAGCCGGTCGGACGCAAAGGCCGGGTGCGGTCGGCGATGGCCTCGATGGTGCTCGAGGAGATGGCACGAGGCGACATCCCCGTCCTGATCGCCCGGGCACCGGAGTTCTACGGCCCGGGCCGCACTCAGAGCTTCACGAACGCCCTGGTCATCGACAGGCTCACCGCGGGCCGCAGGCCCCTCGTCCCGGTCCGGGACGACCGACGGCGCACGCTCATCTGGACCCCGGATGCGAGCCGCGCACTGGCCGCCCTGGGCAACGCGCCGGATGCCTTCGGTCAGACATGGCACCTGCCCGTGGACGGCGACCGTCCGACCTACCGCGACTTCGTGGCCATGGCCGGGGCGGCCTTCGGCCGGGACGCCCGCTACACCGTCGTCCCCAAGTGGGCGCTGACCGCCGCGGGCGTGGTCTCACCGCAGGTGCGCGAGCTCAGGGAACTGCTCCCGCGCTACGAGCACGACAACCTCTTCGACTCCGCGAAGTTCACGGACGCCTTCCCCGACTTCGATGTGACGACGTACCGCGCCGGGCTCGACGACATCCGTCGCGCAGCGGGAGCCCCGCCCGTCACAAGGTGAAGCGGCGCTCCACCGCGTTCCGCGGCCGATCGGCCTCTGATGCGAGATCTGCGCGGAGTTCGTCGTGCGTATCGTTCAACGCGTGCCGCTCGTCTCGCCAGTGGTCCGGTGAGCACTTGTATCCCGCGTCACGGCACCAGTCTGGCGGTTCACGGGGCACGAACTCCGGAGATCTCGCCTTCTCAGGAGCGAATCGAGCGGATCGATCCGGAGAACGCGGAATCTCCGGAGAACCCGTGGAAAGAGGTCGTTGAAGCGGAACTCCACCACTCCGTACCTCTCCGTGCCGTGTGGGATGAGCGAGGACAAACAGCTTCTGAGCGACCGCGCCGCCTCCTCTCTTCATCGAGCGAGAATCGAGCGACGCTCTTCACGGATCGCATCTTCGAATGCGTGCAACCAGGCAATGGCGGCCCTGCGCCGTTCATCGACTCGAGCCGTCTCGTTCATGAGACGCGACAAGAACAGAACGCCGACGGTGACTCCGACGATGATGGCCGCGGCGGTGAGAACGCCTGGAGGAAGGGCCGCAAGCATCGCAGTGAACAGCGCGACGAAGATGGCAGCAACTGCCCAAAAGGAGTTCAACTCGACGACGGCGTAACGCCGGAGCCCGGTCAAGACAGCCAGGCGCAAATCGGGTCGTCGACGCGTGCTCCGGAGGAAGCGGCTCACCTCCGGTGTTGTCGGCCATCGTCCGAGATCCGGCCAATAGTGGATCGCTCCCCGAGGAAGATCGGCGGGCACCTCCGTCGATGGTCGTCTCTTCACTTGCGGTTCCTCTCAAGCGCTGGTCGCAGCGACAGGTTAGACCGCGTCTCCGACATCACGACTCAGGTGGGCCAAGACCTGGCGCCCGAGTCGGTCGCTACGGACACGCGAACCCCGCGCCCACGAGACCATCCGCCAGCCCGCCCAAGCGTCGCTCTGGTACTCGAACACGTGATCGTTTCGGTACACAACGCCGAAGGCATCTCGAAGCCAACAGCCCGCTTGGCCAGTCGTGCCTCTAACCTGCGGCTGCACCAATTGGTTCCGTCTGATCACCGTCGCCGATGTTCAATGTCGGTGGCCGACGACACACTCCAAGCACAGCGTTCAAGCACAGAACCGAGGAGATGGACATGCCCCAGCCCGACCGTTACGTCAGCGTAAAGATCGAGTGCAGTTCTGGCCATCTCCACGACATCTGCGTCGAAATCGACCGTCAGGTTCCGCCTGAACTCCGCTGCGAGCCCACTTCGGGACCGGGGTACTCGAAAGGCGGTGGGGGAACCTGCACCATCCCCTCACCCGGCGAGCTCGCAGAAGCGACAAAGCGGGAACTTCGGGACAACTTCCAGGAGTCCAAGCGTCGCGGGCACGTACTCGTTCGTCGTTGAAGCCGGGAGCAGCGTACCGCCGCGCAATCCGCGAGAGTTTCGGTCGCCGTACGCCGCGCGGGCCGGCGTCACACGTTGAAGCGGAACTCCACCACGTCGCCGTCGGCCATGACGTAGTCCTTGCCCTCGATGCGGACGCGGCCCTTCGACTTCGCGTCGGCCATCGATCCGGCCTCGTCGAGATCGGCGAACGAGACGACCTCGGCCTTGATGAAGCCGCGCTCGAAGTCCGAGTGGATGACGCCGGCGGCCTGCGGGGCCGTCCAGCCCTTGCGGATCGTCCAGGCGCGGGACTCCTTCGGGCCCGCCGTGAGGTAGGTCTGCAACCCCAGCGTCTCGAAGCCGACGCGGGCGAGCTGGTCGAGGCCCGACTCCTGCTGGCCGAGCGACTGCAGCAGCTCGAGCGCCTCGTCGGGGTCGAGGTCGATGAGCTCCGACTCGACCTTCGCGTCCAGGAACACGGCCTTGGCCGGCGCGACGAGCGCGGCGAGCTCATCCATCCGCTCCGGGGAGGTCAGCACGCCTTCGTCCACGTTGAACACGAACAGCGTCGGCTTGGCGGTCAGCAGTCCGAGCTCGCGGATCGGCGAGATGTCGAAGCCGGCCTGGAACAGCGTCTTGCCCGAGTCGAGCACCGCCTTCGCGTCCTGCGCGGCCGCGAGCACACCGGCATCCGCCTTCTTGCCCTTGACCTCCTTCTCGAGGCGCGGGATCGCCTTCTCGAGGGTCTGCAGGTCGGCGAGGATCAGCTCGGTGTTGATCGTCTCCATGTCGGACGCGGGGTCGACCTTGCCGTCGACATGCACGACGTCCGCGTCGGCGAAGCCGCGCACGACCTGCGCGATCGCGTCGGCCTCGCGGATGTTCGCGAGGAACTGGTTGCCGAGGCCCTCGCCCTCGCTCGCGCCGCGGACGATGCCGGCGATGTCGACGAACGACACGGGAGCGGGAAGGATCCGCGCGGATCCGAAGATCTCCGCCAGCCGGTTCAGCCGCGGGTCGGGCAGCTCCACCACGCCCACGTTGGGCTCGATCGTCGCGAACGGGTAGTTCGCGGCGAGCACCGTGTTCTTGGTCAGGGCGTTGAAGAGGGTCGACTTGCCGACATTGGGAAGGCCGACGATTCCGATGGTAAGAGCCACGGGAGTCCAGTCTACGCGGGCCGGATCGGGCGGCTCGGATCAAGGCTTCCGTTCGAGCGTGCTGCGGAGTTGCGCCAACTCGTCGGCGAGGCGTGCAGTCTCGTCGGTCTTCTGCTGCTCACCGACCTTCTCGACGATCCACGAGGCGAGAGTCGCCGTGACGACGCCGATCAGCGCGATGCCGCCGATCATGAGGCCTGCGGCGACGGCCCTTCCGACGAGAGTCACCGGGAAATAATCGCCGTATCCGACCGTGGTGACGGTCACCAGCGCCCACCAGAGCGCATCTCCAAACGTGCTGATCGGTCCGCCCTGCCCTCGTTCGGCATCGAGGACGGCGAGCGCGGCGACGTAGATCAGCAGAATCGACGCGCCCGAGACGTAGATGATGATCCGGCCGCGAAGAGCAGTCCCGGCGGTGCGCTGCAGAACCGCCAAGATCGTCACGAGTCGGAGCAGCCGCAGCGGGCGCAGCATTGGCAACACCACGATCAGCAGGTCGAAGAGATGCCGCGCGAACCACCTTCCCCGGTTCGCTGCGAGGTACAGGTTCGCCACGTAGTCCACCAGGAACAAGCCCCACGTGGCCCAGATCACGGTCTCGGCGACGATGCCGGCCGCGTCCGTCGGGTTGGCGAGAACCTCCATGGAGTACGCGACGAGGTAGGCGAGGGCGGCGATCGTGAGCGGCCAGTCGGCGAGCCTCGCCCAGCGCTCGGTGGTCATGCGCGAGAGTATGGCAGAAGCCCCGGGCGCGATGGGCCGATGGTCTTGCGACCGCTGACGGCACCGTGACCTCGTCCCGGCCCGCCCCCTGTCCTTGCACCGGGGATCCCGAGTAACGCGCTGACGAGCGGGCACAGTGCGCGTCGTGAAGAGAATGCGCGGCGCATCTCCACCGCCAACACACGATTCGAGACGGCGCCCGTCCCTCCGCCCCCTTCTTGGCGATCTCGTCCCGATTGTGCGACCTACGGTCGAGCGGCGACGCCGGGCGGTGCGCCTGCCAAGCGCCCTGCGGCTCCGAGGATCCGTGGAGGTGAGGATGCGACGCTGGAATGATGACCTCCGCACCACCCGAGACGACAGCGACCCCCTCCGCCGACCGGCGGTTCTTCGGACACCCCCTCGGGCTGCTGACGCTCTTCACGACCGAGATGTGGGAGCGCTTCAGCTTCTACGGCATGCGCGCCATCCTGCTGCTCTTCCTCACGGCCGAGCTCGCGGAGGGCGGCCTCGCGCTCGACGAGACCACCGGCCAGGCGCTCGTCGCGATCTACGGCACCGGCGTCTACCTGCTGACGATCGTCGGCGGCTGGCTCGCCGACCGGATCATGGGATCCCGCCGCGCCACGCTCTACGGCGGCATCGTGATCGCCGCGGGTCACGTGAGCCTCGCCCTCCCGGGCGGCGCGTTCACGTACCTCGGCATGATCCTGGTCGCCGTCGGCACGGGCCTGCTGAAGTCGAACGTGTCGACCATGGTCGGCGACCTCTACGCCCGCGACGACGCCCGCCGCCAGTCGGCGTTCTCCATCTTCTACATGGGCATCAACCTCGGCTCGTTCTTCTCGCCGCTGATCATCGCCCTGGTGCGCATGGCGTTCGGCTTCCACGCCGGCTTCCTGGTCGCCGCGATAGGCATGGCCTTCGCGGTCGTCTTCTTCATCGGCGGCCGCCGCCTGCTCTCCGCCGAGGGCGATGTCGTGGCGAACCCGATCCCGCGCGACGAGCTGCCGAAGGTGATCCGGATGATCGCCCTCGTCCTCGCGGGCGTCGCGGTGATCGCGCTCATCGCCTCGCTGCTGCAGGGCGGCTGGGGTATGGACGCGATGATCGACACGCTCAGCTACGTCGGCCTGATCGCGCCGGTGGTCGCGTTCGTCCTGATGTACCGCTCCCCCAAGGTCACGGCGCCCGAGCGCAGCCGCCTGCTGGCCTACATCCCGCTGTTCATCGCGGCCATGCTGTTCTGGATGATCCTGGACCAGGCGGCGACCACCATGACGACGTTCGCCGATCAGCGCACCGACCTGAACGTGTTCGGTCTGCAGATCGGCGCCGAGATGTTCCAGTCGATCAACCCGTTCGTGATCTTCGTGTTCGCGCCCGTGTTCGCGTGGATCTGGGTCAAGACCGACGACCGCCCCGCCGTGCCGTACAAGTTCGCGATCGGCCTGTCGCTCGCGGCCGTGTCGTTCGTGGTGCTGGCGGGCGGCGCGTGGCTCGCGGGCGACGGCAAGGCGCCCGCCGTCCTGCTGATCGCGGTCTACGTGATCCAGACGATCGGCGAGCTGTTCCTCTCCCCCGTGGGCCTCGCGGCCACCACGCTGCTGGCGCCGAGGGCGTTCCGCGGCCAGGCGATGGGCCTGTGGTTCCTCGCGCCGGCGGCCGGATCCGCCATCACGGCGCAGGTCGTGCAGGCGACCGAGGGCGCCTCGGATGTGGCGTACTTCGGCTGGACCGGAGTGGTCGCGGCGGTCTTCGCGGTCGCGCTGTTCGCGGTGAGCCCGTGGGTGCGCCGCCTCATCCACCAGGCCGACCAGGCCGAGGGCGTGCACACCTCCGGCGACTGACGCCCCTCTCGATCGAAGCCCCGGCGGCGCGCCTGCCGGGGCTTCGTCGTGCCGCCGCGGAGACTCGATCCGTGGCTCTGGACTTCACGGCGATCGACTTCGAGACGGCGAACGGATCGCGCGCCTCGGCGTGCCAGGTCGGGCTCACGAAGGTGCGGGACGGCAAGGTCGTCGAGACGGCCGGATGGCTCATCCGCCCGCCCGCCGGACACGACGCGTTCCTGGAGTGGAACACCCGGATCCACGGCATCACGGAAGAGGACGTCGTCGACGCCCTCGGCTGGGACGAGCAGATCGAGGATCTGATCGGATTCGCGGGCGAAGACGTGCTCGTCGCGCACAACGCGAGCTTCGACATGGGCGTGCTGCGCGCCGCGTGCGAGGTCACGCGCTACGACCTGCCCGCGTACCGCTACGCGTGCACGCTGCAGGTCGCCCGCAAGGTGTATCGCCTGCCGTCCTACCGGCTCCCGGTCGCCGCGGAGGCCGCGGGCTTCTCCGGCTTCGCCCACCACGACGCGATCGCCGACGCGCTCGCGTGCGCGCACATCCTGATCGACGCCGCGCGCCGCTCGGGCGCCGACGACGTCGACGCCCTCGCCGGCCTGATCGGCACCCGGATCGGCCGGATCGCGCCGGCGGTCATCGCGGCCTGACGCCGCGCGGCGCCGACGTCCCCGACACGACGCAGGACCGGATCCGCGCACCGGGCACGTCGCCCTCGGCAACACGCGGATCGGCCGCGCGGAGCGGCCGGTGGTTCCTGCGTTGTGCACGCGCCGAGCGCCGCGCGCGGCGATGTCGGTGGCCCCGGCGATGATCGGCGCATGGACGCACTCGCCCTTCTGCTCATGATCGTCGCCCTCGCCGCGGGCGCGGCGATCGGCTGGTTCGCGCGCGCCACGCGATCGGCCCGCGACACCACCGCGCTCGCTGCTCGCGAGGCCGAGGTCGCCGGGCTGCGCGAGGCGCTCGAGCGGGAGCAGGATCTGCGACACGACGCGATCGCGCACGCGCAGGCCGAGCGCGCCGAGGCCGACGAGCGCGCGCGGCGCGAGAGCGCGGTGCTCACCGCCCTCTCCCCCGTGCGCGAGAGCCTGCACCGCATGCAGCAGCGCGTGGACGAGATGGAGCGCGAGCGGCACAGCCAGTTCGGCACGATCGCCGAGCAGCTGCGCCGCGCACAGGCGTCCGACGAGGCGCTGCGGACCACGACCGAGTCGCTCGCGGGAGCGCTGCGCTCGACGACCGCGCGCGGCGTGTGGGGCGAGACGCAGCTGCGCCGCGTCGTGGAGTCGGCGGGGCTCGTCCGGCACGTCGACTTCGACACGCAGGCCACCCTGACCGGCGACGACGTCTCGGGCCGCCCGGACATGGTCGTGCGCCTGCCCGGCGACAAGGCCATCGCGATCGATGCCAAGGCGCCCCTCGACGCGTTCCTCGACGCCGCCGCGATCCCGGACTCCGCGGCGGGCGACGACGCGCGGCGCCGCCGCGAGCTGCTGAAGCAGCACGTCAAGGCCGTTCGCGGCCACGTCGACGCGCTGGCCCGCAAGGCGTACTGGACCGGGCTCGCCTCGAGCCCCGAGTTCGTCGTGTGCTTCCTGCCGAGCGAGTCGATCCTCGCCGTGGCTCTCGACGAGGACCCGACGCTGCTGGAGTACGCGTTCTCGAAGCGCGTCGCCCTGGCCTCCCCCGTCAACCTCTGGGCGGTGCTGAAGACCGTCGCCTACGCGTGGACGCAGCAGGAGGTCTCCGACGAGGCGCGCACGCTGTTCACGCTCGGCAACCAGCTGTACGAGCGGCTCGGCACGCTCGCCCAGCACGCCGACAGCCTGCGCCGCGCGATCGAGCGCACGGTCGACAGCTACAACAGGTTCGCCGGATCGCTCGAGTCGCGTGTGCTGGTCACGGCGCGTCAGTTCCCGGGGATCGACGAGACGAAGCTCGCCGCCACCCCCGAACCGCGCCCGCTGCACGCGACCACGCGGCGCATGGCGGCGCCCGAGCTCATCGGCGCGCTCGAAGACGCGCCCGTGACCGAGTCGATCGCGACGCGCCTGGATCAGTCGCGCCTGGCACCCGTGGATGCCGACGAGGAGGCGATCAGCCGGGGATGAAGCTCAGCAGCGCCGTGACGGCGCCGGAGAACCCCACGAAGGCGCCGACGAACCACCACGCGCTGGGTTCCTGACCGGGTGCGCGACGCACGCGCAGAAGCACATCCGGACGACGTGCCGGGTCGGTGAACACCGGCTGCGGAGCGCTCTGGTCCGAGACGTGCTGAACCGGCGCGTGCTGTACTGACATGCCTTCGCCCCCTGCTGTGTCGGACATTCCGCCTCGCCCATTCTTCCAGACGCAACCTCGGAAGACGGTCACAGCTCCATCACGCGCGCCGCGCGCCGCGGGATCAGGTGCGGATCAGAGCCACTTCGAGACGGGGTGGTCCGAAGAGATCCGGCGCAGCGTGCCCGAGTGGCTGCGCAGCACGACGCTCTCCGTGTACACGAAGTCCCCCTCGCGGCGCACACCCGCGACCAGCTGGCCGTCGGTGACGCCCGTCGCGACGAACAGCGTGTTGTTGCCGGCGACGAGCTCATCGGCCTCGTAGACGTAGTCCATCTTGAGCCCCGCATCCAGGCCCTTCTGGCGCTCCTCGTCGTCGCGCGGCCACAGTCGGCCCTGGATGTGGCCGCCGAGCGCCTTGATGGCGCACGCCGTGACGATGCCCTCGGGACTGCCGCCCACGCCCACGCACATGTCGGTGCGCGCATCGTGGCGTGCCGCGTTGATGCCGCCGGCGACATCGCCGTCGCTCATGAGGCGGGTTCCAGCGCCCGCCTCGCGGATCTCGTCGATGAGCTTCTCGTGGCGCGGGCGGTTCAGCACCGACACGACCATCTCGTCGACGGGCTTGCCGAGCGCCTTCGCCAGGCGGTGGATGTTCTCCGCGATGGGGAGGCGGATGTCGACGACGCCCACGCCGGCGGGGCCCGTCACGAGCTTGTCCATGTAGAACACGCTCGACGCATCCAGCATCGTGCCGCGGTCGGACATGGCGATCACGGACAGCGCGTTCTGGCGACCGGCGGCCGTGAGCGACGTGCCGTCGATCGGGTCCACCGCGATGTCGTACGAGCGCCCGTTGCCGGTCCCCACGTGCTCGCCGTTGAACAGCATCGGGGCGTTGTCCTTCTCGCCCTCGCCGATCACCACGACGCCGTCGAAGTCGACCGTCGACAGGAACGCCCGCATGCCGTCGACGGCGGCGCCGTCCGCCGCCTCCTTCGCCCCGCGACCGATGAACGGCACGGCTCGGATCGCGGCGGCCTCCGTGGCGCGCACGAGCTCGAGGGCGATGTTCCGGTCGGGGTGGAGGGGAGACATGTCGGAGGTCTGCATGCTCCGAGCGTATTGGGATGCCGTCTCGGATTTCCGGCGCGTCGCGCCGGAGGAAGCCGAGTTCTTTCGAAAACCGCAAAGGTGCACGCTCCGCGCGCCGGCCCGACGGCATGAACCGATGACTTTCCCTAGACTGGCGGCGAATCATCGCCCACTTCCAAGGAGCAGATATGGCCTTCGCCACCCCGGATCAGTACGCAGAGATGCTCGACCGCGCGAAGGCCGGCGGCTTCGCGTATCCGGCGATCAACGTCTCGAGCTCGCAGACGATCAACGCGGTGCTCCAGGGCCTCCAGGAGGCCGGCAGCGACGGCATCCTGCAGGTGACCACGGGCGGTGCCGACTACTTCGCGGGCCACACGATCAAGAACCGTGCGATCGGCGCCATCGCCATGGCCGAGTACGTCAAGCGCGTCGCCGCGTCGTACGACATCACCGTCGCCGTGCACACCGACCACTGCCCGAAGGACGCGCTCGACAGCTTCCTGCTGCCGATCCTGGCGGCCTCGGAGGAGCAGGTGAGGGCCGGCGGCGCGCCCATCTTCCACTCGCACATGTGGGACGGATCGGCCGTGCCGCTGGACGAGAACATCCAGATCGCGAGCGAGCTGCTCCCCCGCCTGCACAACATCAACGCGATCCTCGAGATCGAGGTCGGTGTGGTCGGCGGCGAGGAGGACGGCGTCAAGCACGAGGGCTCCAACGAGGCGCTGTACACGACCGTCGCCGACGTCGCGAAGGCCGTCGAGACGCTCGGCCTGGGCGAGAAGGGCCGCTACATCTCGGCCCTCACGTTCGGCAACGTGCACGGCGTCTACAAGCCGGGCAACGTCAAGCTCCGCCCCGAGCTGCTCGGCGAGATCCAGGAGGGCATCAAGGCGCAGTTCGGCACCGGCGACAAGCCGCTCGACCTCGTGTTCCACGGCGGCAGCGGCTCGACCGACGAGGAGATCGCCACGGCGGTGTCCAACGGCGTCATCAAGATGAACATCGACACCGATACGCAGTACGCCTTCACACGCTCGGTCGCCGGCTACATGCTCGGCAACTACGAGGGCGTCCTGAAGATCGACGGCGAGGTCGGCAACAAGAAGCAGTACGACCCGCGCGCGTGGGGCAAGGTCGCCGAGACGGCGATGGCCGCCCGCGTCGTCGAGGCCACCAAGCAGCTCGGCTCGGCGGGCCGGTCGCAGAAGGCCTGAGTCCCGTACTCCACGAACCGCCTCGGCGCCGCTCCCGCGGGCCGGGGCGGTTCGCGCGTTCCGGGCCGGGGCGGGGTCGGCGGGTCAGCCCGCCGCGGTGAGCTGCGCCGCGACCGCGTCGTACAGCGCGCGCGACGCGACGAATCGCGCCTCGTCATCCGCCTGCGACAGCACGACCGCGTACACGCGCACGGTCCTGTCGCCGACGACGATGTCCTTGGCCGACAGCAGGTTGCTGCCGTCGAGCGTGCCGGTCTTGATCCCGACCACGCCCGGATCCGCCAGCAGGTCGTTCGTGTTCTCCACGTGTCCCGCGCCGGGAAGCTCCACCTCGGACGTGGCGACGATCTCGGCGATCACCCGGTCCTCGAGCGCCTGTCGCCCGAGTTCGATGAGCGCCGACGGCGTGGCCGTGTTCGTGGGGTCGATGCCGGTGGGCTCGACCACCGAGATGCCGTCCAGGCCGCGCGCAGCGAGGAACTCCCCCGCGGCCTGCGCATAGGCGGCGTCGTCGCCCCAGATGTCGGTCACCAGGATGTCCGCGTAGTTGCACGCCGAGCCGAGCAGCATGCCCTGCAGCAGCTGGTACTGCGTGAGCGAGCCGCCCACCGGGACCGGCAGCGCCGACTCGTCGCGGTAGAGGTCTCCTCGTACGAGTCGTTCCACTTCTCCACGAAGTGGTAGTCGGGCCCGGACTCGCCGGCCGCGAGGGGCTTGGCCTCGAGCACCATCATCGCCGTGAGCAGCTTCGTGACGCTCGCCATGGCGTGCGGCTCGTCCGACGGCGTGAGCGTCTCGCCGTCCCCGATCGCGACAGCGGCCGCCCCCTCGCGAGGCCAGGGGATGTCGGAGGCGTCGAGCGCGGGAAGCGCCGCCGCCTCCGCGGCCGCCTGCTCCTCGGCCACGGCGCGGGGCGCGTCGCGCGCTCCCACGGCGGAGTCGGCGAAAGTCGTGATGCCCGCGCCGAGTCCGACGGCCAACGCGACGAACAGCCCGAAGCGCGCGAGGCGCAGGCGTCGTTTCCGGCTGAGGGGGCTCATCGCCCCTCAGTCTGACCCACGCGGCGGCGCTTTCTCGGCAGACCCGCCCCGGATTCCTACCCTGATCCGCCCCTGACCGGACCCGGACCGGCGTCAGCCGCCGGCCTGGCGCAGCACCGCGTCGAAGATCGCGGGGTCCGACAGCAGGGCGAACGTCACGAGCGCGCCGGAGATCGCGTTGAACACGACGCCGCCCGCCAGCGGGACCCAGAATAGGATCCATCCGCGCCGGTGCGCAAGCCACGTCAGCCAGGCGGTGACGATCCACCCGACGACGAGCACGACGGCCGCCGCGATGCCCCATCCGCCCACGCTCGTGACGTCGAAGTCGTCCGCGTCGAGGCCCAGCGCGGTCAGCAGGGACGCCGGCTCCAGGATCGCGGGGATCGCGTTCACGAAGCTCAGCAACCCGTAGACGAGCAGCGCGACGGCCGTGGCCCGGTCGAGGATCCGGCCCGGCGACAGGGCCGCGCGCGCCACGGCGGCGGTCGCCGGCGCGGCTTCCGACCGCGCGACGGGCGGCGGCACGGGAAGCGGGTGGCGGATGCGGGCGGCCTGCTCCTCCGGCGTCGCGTACTCGCCGTACTGAGGGCGCGGGCGGTCGCCCGGGACGGCGTCGGTCACGCGCGTCCCCGGCCGCCGATCGCGCGGGCGTCGCGGCGGCCGGTGGCGTCCTGGCGAAGCTCCTTCGGCAGCGAGAACATCAGGTCCTCCTCGGCCGTGCGCACCTCCTCGACGTCGCGGTAGCCGGCACCGGAGAGCTCGGAGAGCACCTCCTGCACCAGGACCTCGGGCACCGAGGCGCCGCTCGTGACGCCGACGGTCTCGACGCCGTCGAGCCACTCCTGGCGCACCTCGTCGGCGTAGTCGACGCGGTACGCGGCCTTGGCGCCGTGCTCGAGCGCGACCTCGACCAGGCGGACGCTGTTGGACGAGTTCGCGGATCCGACCACGATCACGAGGTCGGCGCCCTTCGCGACCTTCTTGATCGCCACCTGGCGGTTCTGCGTGGCGTAACAGATGTCGTCGGACGGCGGATCCTGCAGCTCGGGGAAGCGCACGCGCAGGCGCCGCACGGTCTCCATGGTCTCGTCGACCGAGAGCGTGGTCTGCGAGAGCCACACGACCCTGCTGGGGTCGGCGACGTCGACGGTGTCGGCCTCCTCCGGCGAGTTCACGATCGTGACGTGATCGGGAGCCTCTCCCGCGGTGCCCTCGACCTCCTCGTGACCGGCGTGGCCGATCAGCAGGATGTGCCGGTCGTCGCGGGCGAAGCGGACGGCCTCGCGGTGCACCTTCGTCACGAGCGGGCACGTGGCGTCGATCGCCTGCAGCCCGCGATCGGCCGCGGCGTTCACGACCGCCGGCGAGACGCCGTGCGCGCTGAACACGACGTGCGCGCCCGGAGGCACCTCGTCGACTTCGTCGACGAAGATCGCGCCCTTGGCCTCGAGCTCGGTCACGACGTGGATGTTGTGCACGATCTGCTTGCGCACGTACACGGGCGAGCCGTAGCGCTCGAGGGCCTTCTCGACGGCGATGACCGCGCGGTCGACGCCCGCGCAGTATCCGCGGGGGGCCGCCAGCAGCACCCGCTTGTGTCCGGGCACCGGGATATCCTGAAGGGGCTCGGTTCGGACCTGCGCACGACGCGCCGGAACGGCGGGCACGGGCAGCGAGATGGCGGTGGCGCTCACGTCTCGAGTCTACGGTGGGCCCCCTGGATGCGGCCCGAGCGCCGCCAGGAAGCAGGGATCGCCTGCGGCCCATGACCGACCGAAGGGAGCCGAGGTGACGTCGTTCCAGCCCGTCGCGGTGCCGGGCGACGCTCCGCCGCCCGACAGCGTGGCTCCCCGCGACTCGACGCCCGACGCCCCCACGTCGATCCACCGCCTGAATCAGACCATCAAGGGCTTCATCGAGCGCTGGGGCTCGGTCTGGGTCGAGGGCGAGATCACGTCGTGGAACGTGCGCGCCGGCGCCGTGTACGCGCGACTGAAGGACGTCCAGGGGGACGCGCAGATCTCCATCCGGATCTGGTCGAGCGCCCGGAACCGGATGCCCGCAGACCTGAAGGTCGGCGACCACGTCGTCGCGTGCGTCAAGGCCGACTTCTATCCGCGCGGCGGCGACTTCTCCTTCCAGGTCTCCGCGATGCGGCACGTCGGCCTCGGCGAGCAGCTGGAGCGGCTGGAGCGGCTGCGCGCGCAGCTGCGGTCGGAGGGACTGTTCGACGCCGCGCGCAAGAAGGCGCTGCCGTTTCTGCCCCACTGCATCGGCCTGATCACGGGCGAGCGCAGCGACGCCGAGAAGGACGTGCACCGCAACGCCGAGCTGCGCTGGCCGCAGGTGCGCTTCCGCACCGAGTACGCGGCCGTGCAGGGCGACCGGTGCGTGCCGGAGACGCTCGCGGCGCTGCAGCGGCTGGATGCCGATCCCGAGGTCGACGTGATCGTGATCGCGCGCGGCGGCGGCGATCCGCAGACCCTGCTGGGCTTCAGCGACGAGCGCCTGCTGCGTGCGGTCGCGGCGGCGCGGACGCCGATCGTGAGCGCGATCGGGCACGAGAACGACCATCCGCTGCTGGACGACGTCGCCGACCTGCGCGCCTCGACGCCCACGGACGCCGCCAAGCGGGTGGTGCCCGACGTGGGCGAGCAGCGCGCGATCGTCGCGCAGCTGCGCTCGCGGCTGACGATGCGCCTCACGCAGCGCATCTCGCACGACATGGCCCAGCTCGAGCAGCTGCGCTCGCGTCCCGCCCTGCGCTCCCCCGAGCACCTCATCCGGACCCGCACGCAGGACGTGTGGCAGCTCGTGACCCGCGGCCGCGACCTCGCCGAGCGACGCGTCGAGCAGGGTCAGCGGCGCACCGCCGAGCTGCGCGCCTCGCTGCGCGCCCTGTCCCCCGCGGCGACGCTCGCGCGCGGCTACGCGATCGCGCACGCGGACGGCGGCGTGATCCTGCGCGACGCCGCGCAGGCGCCGTCGGGCACCCGGATCGTCGTGACGCTGGAGCGCGGATCGGTGGGAGCCACGTCCACGGGCGAGCTCCCGGAGGGGCCGACGACCGCCGCGTCCGAGACGTCGGACCCCGGAAAGTAGGATGGATCCCGTGACTTCGGACACCGCCCTCGACGGAGCAGCACTCCCGGACGTCGCGACGCTCTCGTTCGAGCAGGCGCGCGACGAGCTGGTGCGCGTGGTCGGCGAGCTCGAGCAGGGCGCGCCCACGCTCGAGCACTCGCTCGCCCTGTGGGAGCGCGGCGAGGCCCTCGCGGCGCGCTGCGACGAGTGGCTGCGCGGGGCCAAGCGCCGGCTCGAGGCGGCCCAGGCCGCGGGCGACGCCGGAGACGACGCCTGATGGCCCGCGAGCCCCGCATCGTCGCCGAGCTCGGACGTCCGGAGACGTCCGAGGAGACGGCGGTCCGCAAGGCGGCCAACACCAGGGCCTACCGCGAGAGCCAGAACTTCCGGAACCTGATCGTCGCGCTGCTCGCGACGCTCGCGATCGTCGTGGTGATCTTCCTGGTCGTGCCGCGCGGCGGGCCCGGCGCGCACCGCAGCATCGATCCGGCCGCCGCCGCGCAGGCCGCCGAGGGGGCGTACGGCCGCAGCGTGATCGTGCCGCACGTGCCCGAACCCGAGGGCGATCGGGGCAACGGCTGGTTCGTGAACGACGCGCGCGTCGTGGACGGCGAGATCGCACAGTGGGAGGTGCTCTACGTCCCCGGAGACAGCAGCTTCCTCCGGTTCGTGCAGGGCTTCGACGGCGACGCGACGTGGGCCGCGCAGCAGCTCGGTGGCACGGCCCCGTCGGGCGAGGTCGAGATCGCGGGTGTCGTGTGGCAGACGTACGACGTCGATCCCTCCGCCAACAAGAACGTGACCTACGCGCTCGGCACGCAGGCCGGCGCCGATCACCTCCTGCTGTACGGCACGTCCAGCCCCGACAAGACCGCGGAGGTCGCGGAGATGATCGCGCCGCAGGTGCGTGCGCTGACCGAGGAGAGCGAATGACGCATGTGACCCCCGACGAGGCCTGGGCGAGCATGGTCGCGGGCAACGCCCGGTTCGTCGCCGGCGAGCCCGAGCACCCGCACCAGGACGTCCAGCGTCGCAGCGAGATCGCCGCCGCGCAGACGCCGCGCGCCGCGCTGTTCGGCTGCTCCGACTCCCGCCTCTCCGCCGAGATCATCTTCGACATGGGCCTGGGCGACCTGTTCGTCGTGCGCAACGCGGGCCAGGTGGCGGGCGACTCGATCGTCGGCAGCCTCGAGTACGCCGTCGAGGTGCTGAAGGTGCCGCTGATCGTGGTGCTCGGCCACGACGAGTGCGGCGCCGTGCGCGCCGCGATCGAGAGCACGCACGCGGATGCGCCCGTCCTGCCGCCGACGATCTGGCGCCTGATCGCTCCGATCGTCCCCGCCGTGCGCCGCGTCCTGCGCGCCGGCGCCGACGCGGGCGTCACGCCGGAGACCGTCGACGCCGACCGCGTCGGCCGCGAGCACCTGCGCGACACCGTCACGGCGCTGCTGCAGCGCTCCGAGCTGATCAGCACGGCCGTCGCCGAGCGCCGCCTGGCGATCGTGGGCGCGAACTACCGGCTCGCGGAGGGCACCGTGGTGCCCGACGTCATCCTGGGCACGCAGCAGCACGACGCCGCCTGACCAGGCCCCCACCCGAACCCGATCCCAACCGGAGGAACGACGAAGTGACCGAGATCGAGTACCGCATCGAGCACGACACCATGGGCGAGGTGCGGGTCCCCGCGTCCGCGCTGTACCGGGCGCAGACGCAGCGCGCCGTGGAGAACTTCCCGATCTCGGGCAAGGGCCTGGAGTCGTCGCAGATCGCCGCGCTCGCGCGCATCAAGAAGGCCGCCGCGCTCGCCAACAAGGAGCTCGGCACGCTCGACGGCGCCATCGCCGATGCGATCGCCGCCGCCGCGGACGAGGTCGTCACGGGCGCGCACGACGCGCACTTCCCCGTCGACACGTACCAGACCGGATCCGGCACGTCGTCGAACATGAACATGAATGAGGTGCTCGCCACCCTCGCAACGCAGAAGCTCGGCGCGGACGTGCACCCCAACGACCACGTCAACGCGTCGCAGTCCTCCAACGACGTGTTCCCGACGTCGGTGCACGTCGCCGTGACGCAGGCCCTCATCGAGGACCTCGTGCCCGCACTCGACCACCTCGCGAAGGCGTTCGAGGCGAAGGCCGAGCTGTGGAAGGACGCCGTCAAGTCGGGCCGCACGCACCTGATGGACGCCACGCCCGTCACGCTCGGCCAGGAGTTCGGCGGCTACGCCCGCCAGATGCGCCTCGGCATCGAGCGCGTCGAGGCGGCGCTGCCCCGCGTGGCCGAGGTGCCGCTCGGCGGCACCGCCGTCGGCACGGGCATCAACACGCCCCTCGGCTTCCCGCAGAAGGTCATCGAGCTGCTCGCGGCCGAGACCGGCCTGCCGATCACCGAGGCGAAGGACCACTTCGAGGCGCAGGCCAACCGCGACGGTCTCGTCGAGGCCTCCGGCGCGCTGCGCACGATCGCGGTGTCGCTCACCAAGATCAACAACGACCTGCGCTGGATGGGCTCGGGCCCGAACACGGGCCTCGGGGAGCTGCACATCCCCGACCTGCAGCCCGGCTCCTCGATCATGCCCGGCAAGGTCAACCCGGTCGTGCCCGAGGCCGTGCTGATGGTCTCCGCGCGCGTGATCGGCAACGACGCCACGGTCGCCTGGGCCGGCGCGTCGGGCGCGTTCGAGCTGAACGTGGCGATCCCAGTGATGGGCACCGCGCTGCTCGAGTCGATCCGCCTGCTCGCGAATGCCACGCGCGTGCTCGCCGACAAGACGGTCGACGGCCTGCAGGCCAACCTCGAGCGCGCTGCGGCCTTCGCCGGCATGAGCCCGTCGATCGTCACGCCGCTGAACAAGCTGATCGGCTACGAGGCCGCGGCGAAGATCGCCAAGCACTCGGTCGCCAAGGGCATCACGGTGCGCGAGGCCGTGATCGACCTCGGCTACGTCGAGCGCGGCGAGCTCACCGAGGCGCAGCTCGACGAGAAGCTCGACCTGCTCTCGATGACGCACGCGGGCTGATCCGGCCGCACGCGACAGAGGTCCGGGGGACGTCGTCCCCCGGACCTCTGTCGCGTCTCCCCCGGACCGGCGGCCGTGAAGCCCTCATCGGACGTTCTCCCGCTCGTCACCCTGACGCTCTAACGTCGGTGCTCCGCGTACGACGACGTCACAGAGGAGCACCGATGCCCTTGCGCCCCCACACCCGCGGCCTGATCGCGGCCGCCGCGGCCGCCGCTCTCGCCCTCGGCACCGCCACGCCGGCGCTGGCGAGCCCGCCCGCGTCCGCGTCCCGCCACGAGGAGGGACGCGGCCACGGTCAGGACCACGGCCGCCAGGACGACCGGCGCCACGACCGCGGCGGCAGCCTGCGGGTCGCGACGTACAACCTGTCGCTCAACCGCCTCGCGGCCGGGCAGCTGGTGACCGACCTGTCCACCGGCGCCGATACGCAGGCGCGCACGGTCGCCGAGGTCATCCAGCGCGCCGCGCCCGATGTCGTGCTGCTCAACGAGTTCGACTACGTCGAGGGCAACGTCGCGGCCGACCTGTTCCGCGAGAACTACCTCGAGGTCAGCCAGAACGGCGCGCCCGCCGCCGAGTACCCCTACGCCTTCGTCGCGCCGTCGAACACGGGCGTCCCCAGCGGATTCGACCTCAACAACAACGGCGCCGTCGGCGGTGGCGACGACGCGCTGGGCTTCGGCGACTTCCCCGGGCAGTACGGCATGCTCGTGCTCTCCAAGTACCCGATCGCGACCGGCCAGGCGCGCACCTTCCAGCACTTCCTGTGGAAGGACATGCCGGGCGCGCTGCTGCCCGACGATCCGGCCACGGCCGCGCCCGCCGACTGGTACACGCCGGACGAGCTCGCGGTGTTCCCGCTGTCGAGCAAGTCGCACTGGGACGTGCCCGTGCGCGTCGGCCGCGAGACCGTGCACGTGCTGGCCGCGCATCCCACGCCTCCGACGTTCGACGGCGCCGAGGACCGCAACGGCACGCGCAACCACGACGAGATCCGCTTCTGGGCCGACTACGTCACGCCCGGCGCCGGACGCTACATCTACGACGACAAGGGACGCCGCGGCGGTCTCTCGCCGTCCGAGTCGTTCGTGATCGTCGGCGACCAGAACGCTGATCCCCTCGACGGCGACTCCGTCGCCGCGGCGATCGACCAGCTGCTCGACAACCGCCGCGTCCAGGATCCGAAGCCGACGTCGAAGGGCGCCGTCGAGGCGGCCGCGCTGCAGGCCGGCGCGAACACGAGCCACCGCGGCGACCCGCGCTACGACACGGCCGACTTCGCCGACACCGCGCCGGGCAATCTCCGCGCCGACTACGTGCTGCCCTCGCGCGACCTCCGCGTGACCGGCTCGGGCGTGTTCTGGCCGGTGCAGGCCGACCCCTTGTCGCGACTGACCGGGGTCTACCCGTTCCCGTCCAGCGACCACCGACTGGTCTGGGTCGACCTCGCCCTGAAGCACGCGAAGCGCTGACCCCGGAGCCGGAGGGGCTGGGAGGGACGATCCTCCCGGCCCCTCCGCTCCGGTCGCTCACCAGGGCAGCGATCCGTCCTCGTCCTGGTAGGTGCCCGTGGGGCCGTCGGCGCCGAGCGTCGCGAAGCGCGCGACGAACCGCGCGCTCTCCGCCGCCGGTCGGCCGATGCCGTACGCGGCCGTGAAGTCCGTCGCCGTGGCGCCCGGCTCCACCGCGTTGAACCGGATCGTCGGATGCGTCTTGGCGTACTGCACGGTGATCATGGTCGCCGCCGCCTTGGACGCGGAGTACAGCATCAGGCTCATGCCGGACTCGGGGCGCTCGGGGTCGTTCACGATCGCGAACGACCCCAGGCTGCTCGAGACGTTGACGACGCGCGGGTCCTCCGACTCGCGCAGCAGCGGCAGCGCCGCCTCCGTGACGCGCACGATGCCCACCGCGTTGGTGTCGAATGCCCGCAGGGCCGCCGGTCCGTCGACGACCCCGTCGGCCAGGATGCCCGCGTTGTTCACCAGCACGTCCAGCCGGCCCTCCGCAGCCGCGATCGTCCCGAGAGCGCTCGCCACCGACGCGTCGTCGGTCACGTCGAGCTGCACGAAGCGCGCGCCGAGCTCGGCCGCCGCCTTCTCGCCTCGCCCGGCGTGGCGCGCGCCGAGGTACACGTCGTGGCCCCGGGCGATCAGCTGGCGGGCGGTCTCGTAGCCGATGCCCTTGTTGGCGCCGGTGATCAATGTGACGGTCATGCGTCCCTCTCTCGAATAGAAAGCCCGAGTGGGCCGTTGAAGGACGCTATGGACGTCCGGACCCCGCACCCAGAGCCCTCTCGAGCCAGGGGTGCGGCAGAGCCCCCTCTCGCCGGATACGCCGCCGGCACCGCGGCCTACGGTCGTCCCATGGCAGAAGCGGCGAACTCCCTGGGCGCCTTCCTGCGCGCCCGCCGCGAGCTGGTGACCCCCGCCGAGGCGGGCGTCCCCGAGTACGGGGTGCGGCGCGTCCCGGGACTGCGGCGCGAGGAGGTGGCGCTGCTCGCCGGCATCAGCGCCGACTACTACCTGCGCCTCGAGCGCGGCCGCGACCGACGGCCGTCCGTGCAGGTGCTGGAGTCCATCGCGCGCGTGCTGCGCCTCGACGACGAGCACCTTGCCCACCTGCTGTCGCTCGCGGCGGACGCTCCGCGCCGGCGCCGGGCCCGCCCGCGCCGGGAGACGGTGCCGGCGCGTCTGCGGACGCTCGTGGACTCGCTCGCTCAGCCCGCCTTCGTGGAGGGGCGGTACTTCGACGTGCTCGCCTCCAACCGCCTGGGTCGGGCGCTGTCGCCCGGCATGACCCCCGGCCGCAACCAGCTGCGAGACCTGTTCCTGGACCCGGTCGCACGGGACCTGCATCCGGACTGGGAGGCGATGACCGAGTGCTTCGTCGCGAGCCTGCGCCAGGTCGTGGGCGCGGACGTGGACGATCCGCGGTTCATCGACCTCATCGGGGAGCTGTGCCTGGCGAGCCCGCGGTTCAGCCGGCTCTGGGGGCGGCACGAGGTGCGCGGCCAGTACGGCACGCCGATCCGGTTCGATCATCCGCAGGTCGGGCCGCTGACGCTGAACCGCGAGCGGATGGCCGTCGGCGGCGCGGACGGTCTCATGCTCGTCGTGTACCACGCGGATCCCGGATCGGCGGACGCCGACCGGCTCGCGATGCTCGCGTCCGCCGACCTTCCGTCGGCCGCCCTCGCGGAGACCCGCGCATGACGACCATCGGCGTCCTGGGCGCCGGTCAGACCGGTACGACGATCGCGCGCGCCGCGATCGCGCGGGGCCACGACGTCGTGATCGCCAGCACCCGCGATCCCCGGTCCCTCGCGGGCCTCGTCGACGACCTCGGCCCGCGGGCGCGGGCGGCGACCGCCGGGGACGCCGCCGAGGCGGGCGACTTCGCGATCCTCGCGTTCCGTTACACGCCCGCCGACGTGCTGCCCGTCGAACAGCTGTCAGGCAAGGTCGTCCTCGACACGAACAACTACATGCCGTGGCGGGACGGCATCTACCCCGAGGTCGCGTCCGGGCGGCGGACCGTGCACGAGCTGCGCCAGCGGCAGCTGCCGCGCTCGATGATCGCCAAGGCCTTCACGCACATCCAGCATCACGCGCGCCCCGAGATCCGTGTGCCCAGCGACGCGCTTCCGGGGCTGTTCCGCCTCGCGCGGCCCGCTGGCGCGCCGGACCGGAGGGCGCTGGTCGTCTCGAGCGACCATCCCGAGGCCGTGGACCTCGTCACGCGCCTCTACGACGAGCTGGGCTTCGACACGGTCGACAACAGCCCGCTGAGCGAGTCGTGGCGCAGCGCCCCGGGCACGCCCATGTGGCGCCACTCCACCGACGGCCAGACGCGCGACGAGCTCATCCGCCGCCTGGCGCAGGCGGTCCGCCCCTCGGCGTGAGGACGGGAACGGGCCCGGAGGATCACCCCCGGGCCCGTTGCACGGCATCGCGCCGCGCCGCGTCAGCAGCAGCGCGCGCCGGGGTTCGCGTCCTGCTCGCTGTACACGCACCGCCAGTACTCGCGCGGCGCCATGGGCTCGCGATCCGGATGCGCGGCGCGCTCGTGCGCGACGTAGGCGTCGTACCTCGACTCCCCCGTCACGCCCCTGACGTACCAGACGATGGCGCGCCAGGCCCGGCCCGGCGCCCCGAGGGCGCCGGACCGGGACTCGGCGACGGTGTCAGTGACCACGGGTCGGCTGCAGCTCCGCGGGAAGCGCGTCCCACTCCTTCTCGAGCGCGCGCTCCTCGGCCGAGGCGAACAAGCCGGCCGGGGCGAACCGCTTCGACGGCACGGCCGCGTCCTCGTTGTCGATGATCTCGGTCGCGCGGAACGCCTTGACCACCTGGATGATCGCCACCGTGACCACGATCGCGGTCAGCGCCAGGAAGACGATCGACAGCGTGCCCTGGATGAACGAGTTGCGCACGGTCGCCTCCGCCGCCGCGAGCTTGGCCGCGTCGTCCGCACCCGGCGCGAAGTCGACGTACGTGCCGTTCGCCAGACCGTCGCGGAACTTCACGTGGTTCGCCCAGTAGCCCACCGCCGGGGTCGGCGAGAAGATCTTCAGGAACGAGGCGGTGAAGGTCACGACCGTGACGAACGCCAGCGGCAGCGCGACGACCCACAGCCCCTTGAAGGTGCGGCGGCGCGCGATGATCGTCATCACGATCGCGAGCGCGATCGCGGCGAGCAGCTGGTTCGAGATGCCGAACAGCGGGAACAGCGTGTTGATGCCGCCGAGCGGGTCGGTGACGCCCATCAGCAGCACGGCGCCCCAGCCGGCGACCATGATCGCCGTGCAGATCCAGGCGCCCACGCGCCAGGAGGTGTCCTTGAACCGCGGGATCAGGTTGCCGATCGAGTCCTGCAGCATGAACCGCGCGACGCGCGTGCCGGCGTCGACCGCGGTCAGGATGAACAGCGCCTCGAACATGATCGCGAAGTGGTACCAGAAGCCCAGCCACGCGGTGCCGCCCACCCACTGGTGCAGGATGTTCGCCAGGCCCATGGCCAGCGTGGGCGCGCCGCCGGTGCGGGAGATGATCGACTCCTCGCCGACACCCGCCGCCGCGCTGTTCAGCATCTCCGGGGTGACGTTCACGCCGGTGAGCCCCAGGCTGTTGACGAACGCGACCGCGCCCTCGACTGTGCCGCCGGTGGCGGCCACGGACGAGTTCATGGCGTAGTACAGGCCCTGGTCGATCGAGATCGCGGCGACCAGCGCCATGATCGCGACGAACGACTCCATGAGCATGCCGCCGTAGCCGAGGAAGCGCGTCTGCTTCTCCTTCTCGACCATCTTCGGCGTGGTGCCCGACGAGATCAGCGCGTGGAATCCCGACAGGGCGCCGCACGCGATCGTGACGAACAGGAACGGGAAGAGGCTGCCGGGCCACACCGGGCCGGTCTCGCCGCCGGCGAAGATGCTGAACGCCGGGACCTCGATCTCGGGACGGACGAAGACGATCGCGACCGCGAGCAGCAGGATCACGCCGATCTTCATGAACGTCGACAGGTAGTCGCGCGGGGCGAGCAGCATCCACACGGGCAGCACCGCGGCGATGAAGCCGTAGATGATGATGCACCACGCGATGGTCGTGCGGTCGAGCCCGAAGATCGCCTGGCCCCAGTCGCTCGCGCCGACGTACTGTCCGGCGACGATCGCGGCCATCAGCAGCACGAAGCCGATGAGCGAGACCTCGGCGATCTTGCCGGGCCGGATCCAGCGCAGGTACGCGCCCATGAACAGGGCGATCGGGATGGTCATCGCCACCGAGAAGACGCCCCACGGGCTCTCGCCGAGGGCGTTGACGACGACAAGCGCGAGGATCGCCGTGATGATGATCATGATGAGCAGCGTCGCGAGGATCGCGGCGGCGCCGCCGAAGCGGCCCAGCTCGTCCTTGGCCATCTGACCGAGCGAGCGGCCGCCGCGACGCATCGAGAAGAACATCACCAGGTAGTCCTGGACCGCGCCCGCGAGCACGACGCCCACGATGATCCAGATCGTGCCGGGCAGGTAGCCCATCTGCGCCGCGAGCACCGGGCCGGTCAGCGGGCCGGCGCCGGCGATGGCGGCGAAGTGATGGCCGAAGAGCACGCGGCGGTCGGTCGGGACGTAGTCCTTGCCGTCGGCCTTGTACTCCGCGGGCGTCGCGCGGCGGTCATCGGGCCGCGTGATCAGGCGCTCGATGTACTTCGAATAGAAGCGGTAGAAGATCAGGTAGGTCGCGACGGCGGCGAACACGAACCAGATCGCGTTCACGGTCTCGCCGCGCACGATCGCGAGCATCGTCCAACCGAGGCCGCCGAGCAGCGCCACGACCACCCAGATCACGACCTTGAGCGGTGTCCACTTCGGCTTCTCGTCGACCGCGACGGGCGGAAGCGCCCGCTCTCGGGTCCGTGCTGTGGTGTCAGACATGTGCGCAGGCTCCTTCGTCGTGGGCACAGGAAAGCGGCCAGGATCGCCGACCGCGGTTTCTGTGATTTTACTGAGTGAGCCGTCGGATGTCCGGTCGGAACACGCAGTGCGGCCCGGGGTCGTCCCCGGGCCGCACGCGTCTCGGGCTGCGTCAGGCGAGCTCGCCGATCTCCAGCAGGTCGGTGACGAGGGCCGCGATCGCCGAGCGCTCCGAGCGCGTCAGGGTCACGTGGCCGAACAGCCCGTGCCCCTTCAGCGTCTCGATCACGCTGGCGATCCCGTCGTGGCGGCCGACGCGCAGGTTGTCGCGCTGCGCGACGTCGTGCGTCAGCACCACGCGCGAGTTCTGCCCCATGCGGCTGAGCACCGTCAGCAGGACGTTGCGCTCGAGCGACTGCGCCTCGTCCACGATCACGAACGCATCGTGCAGCGAGCGGCCGCGGATGTGCGTGAGCGGCATCACCTCGAGCAGGCCGCGCTGCACGACCTCGTCGAGCACGTTCGACGACACGACCGAGCCGAGCGTGTCGTAGACCGCCTGGCCCCACGGGTTCATCTTCTCGGACTGGTCGCCGGGCAGGTAGCCGAGCTCCTGGCCGCCGACCGCGAACAGCGGGCGGAAGACGATGATCTTCTTCTGCTGCTGACGCTCGAGCACCGCCTCGAGGCCCGCGCACAGGGCGAGCGCCGACTTACCGGTGCCGGCGCGTCCGCCGAGCGACACGATGCCGACCTCGGGGTCGAGCAGCAGGTCGATCGCGATGCGCTGCTCCGCCGAGCGGCCGTGCAGGCCGAACACGTCGCGGTCGCCGCGGACCAGCCGCAGCTCGGCGTCGCCGGTCACGCGGCCGAGCGCCGAGCCGCGCTCCGAGTGGATCACGAGCCCGGTGTTCACCGGCAGCCCGCGCACGTCGTCGTGGGAGGCGACCTCGCTCTCGTACAGGTCGGCCATGTCGTCGCCCGAGAGGTGCAACGCGGCGATCCCGGTCCAGCCCGAGTCGACGGCCTGTTCGGCGAGATACTCCTCCGCGGAGATGCCGAGGGAGGCCGCCTTGACGCGCATCGGCAGGTCCTTCGAGATCACGGTGACCTCCTGACCGTCCTGCGCCAGGTGCATCGCGACCGCGAGGATGCGCGTGTCGTTGTCGCCGAGGCGGATGCCGCTCGGCAGCACGTTCGGGTCGGTGTTGTTGAGCTCGACGCGCAGCGTCCCGCCCTCGCCGACGGGCACCGGGAAGTCGAGCCGGCCGTGCTCGACCCGCAGCTCGTCGAGGTGACGCAGGGCCTGGCGGGCGAAGTAGCCGAGCTCGGGATCGTGCCGCTTGCCCTCGAGCTCGCTGATCACCACGACCGGGATCACGACCGAGTGCTCGGCGAAGCGGAAGAACGCGCGCGGATCGCTGAGCAGCACGGACGTGTCGAGCACGTATGTGCGCAGGGTCTGCGCGCTGTCGCTGGGTGAGGCCTCTCGCGCAGCGATCTCGCGATCAGTGCTGCTGGTGCTGCGACGGCTGGCCTGCTGAGTTGTGCTGGTGGTCACGCCCCACTCCCGACCCGGGAACCTTGCCCGGCTACAGCGAGTCGACCTGGGGGCCACGAGTCGCGATCCTGAATGGCCGACCCGAACGGACACCTTGTCCGATGCGGCCAAGCTACGACTTCGGGCACCGGATGCGCCACGAATTACAGGCGTGTCGTTCGTTACGATCGCGTGAACTTCCGGCGGATCTCCCACACGTCAGGAGCGCTGCTGCGCGAACGCCGCGCAGGCCTCGTCGAACAGGCCGATCGTCTCGTCGTCCGTGCCGACATGCGGCGCGATGCGCACCGTGCTGTAGCGCGTCGTGGCGGTCACGCCGCGGTTGGCGAGCTCGGCGCCCAGCGCCGCGACGTTGTCGGGGGCGAGCGCCACGATCCCGGCGCGCCGGCGCGGATCCAGCGGAGTGACGATCCGGATGCCGTGCCGCTGCGCGATCTCGATGACGCGCCCGGTGCGCTCGGCGAGCGCCTCCTCGATCGCGGCGGCGCCCACCGCGGCGACCTCGCCGACGGCGGCGGCCAGGCGCGCGGCCGCGAGCGGGTCGGGGCCGCTCACCGTGTAGGCCTGCGAGGACACCGCGGGCGCCGGCACTGCGTCGACCGTCGTGCCGCCCTCGGCGCCGTGGAATCCCGACAGCACGGGTGCGATCACGTTGCGCGCCCGCGCGTTGAACCACGCGAACCCCGTGCCGCGTCCCGCGCGCAGCCACTTGTAGCCGTTGCCGCACACGACGTCCGCGGCCTCCCAGTCGGCGTCGACCATGCCGAAGCCCTGCACGGCGTCGACGATCAGCAGCCGGTCGGGGCCGATGACGTCGCGCAGCGCGGCGAGGTCGGCACGGTATCCGGTGCGGAAGTCGACCAGGCTCACGGCGAGCGCCGTGGTGTCGTCCTCGATCGCGTCGGCGACCACCTCGGGCGTGACGAATCCGTCCCGCGGCGCCAGCCACTGCGGCCGCACCTGCCCGAACGCGTCCGCGGCGCGCGTGAGCGCGGTCGGGATGGTCGGGAACTCGGCCGGCGAGGCGAGCACGCCGCCCGCGAGGCCGTACACGGCGTGCATGATGCCGTAGGTCGTGGAGGGCTGCAGCGTGACCTCATCGGGCGCGGCGCGCAGGATCTCGGCCAGCAGCGCGCGGGCCTCGCCCTCGCGCTCGGCCACGTGGGCGATGCTGCTCGCGCGGCCCGTGCCCAGCATCCCGAGGTCGGCCACGACCTCATCCCGGACCGATGCGCAGAGCGGGCCGAACGACGCCCAGTTCAGGTACCCGGGTTCGCCGTCGAACGTCGAGCGGTAGTCGTCGATGGTGCTGGTCACACGGTCATTCTCGCAGGAAGCCCCGCGCGACGCCGCGCCGTGCCGCTCAGCTGCCGAAGCGCCGGTCGCGCGTGGCGTAATCACGGATCGCGCGCAGGAAGTCCACCTCGCGCAGATCCGGTCCGAGCGCCTCGACGAAGTAGAACTCGCTGTGCGCGCTCTGCCAGACCAGGAAGTCGCTCAGTCGCTGCTCTCCGCTCGTGCGGATGACGAGATCCGGATCCGGCTGTCCCCCGGTGTAGAGATGCTCGCCGATCGATTCGGGCGTGAGGTTCTCGGCCAGCTCCTCGAGCGTGCCGCCCTTCTCGCCGTGGCGCGCGATGATGCGGCGCACGGCATCGACGATCTCGTGGCGACCGCCGTAGCCGACGGCGAGGTTCACGTGCAGGCCGGTGTGCGAGCGCGTGCTCTCCTCGGCCTCGCGCAGAGCACCGGACAGGCTCTCCGGCAGCAGCTCGGCGCGGCCCACGTGCTGCACCCGCCAGTCGCCGTCTCCCGCGAGCTCCCCCGCCAGGTCGGCGATGATCTCGATCAGGTCGGCGAGCTCGCGCTCGTCGCGCTTGCGGAGGTTGTCGTTCGAGAGCAGGTAGAGCGAGACGACCTTGATCCCCAGCTCGTCGCACCAGCCGAGGAACTCGATGATCTTGGCCGCCCCGGCGCGGTGGCCGTGCGCGGCGGTCTCGTAGCCGAGCTGGCGGGCCCAGCGCCGGTTGCCGTCGATGACCATCGCGACGTGATGCGGAACGCCGGCGGGACTGATCTGGCGCCGCAGCCTCGAGCTGTACAGCCGGTACAGCGGGCCGCGGCCCTCGGCCTGACGCATGGTTCGCACGCCCATACGCTACTCCGCGCGTCCTGATCCCCCGCGTCGCACGCACCGGGGACGTCCGACGCGTGCCACGGGCGGCATGGATCGGGACGTACCCTCGGAGCATGACGCACGTGCCTGACGACGACCCGATCTCCGAAGACGGTGTGCCCCAGCTGCCGCTCCTCGACGCGGCCGATCACGACGCGAGCGTCGAGATCAAGCCGACGTGGCGCGGCTGGATCCATGCCGTCACGTTCCCCGTGGCCGTCGTGGCCGGCATTGTGCTGATCAGCCTCGCTCAGGGAGCGCCCGCGAAGTGGGCCTCGGCCGTGTTCGTGGTGTCGTCGCTGCTGCTGTTCGGCAACTCCGCGGTCTATCACCGCTTCGACTGGAACCCGACCACCAAGGCCGTCCTGCGCCGCATCGACCACGCCAACATCCTGCTGCTGATCGCGGGCACCTACACGCCGCTGGCCGTGCTCGCCCTTCCGCCGTCGAAGGGGACCCTGCTGCTCGTGCTGGTGTGGAGCGGCGCGATCCTGGGCATCCTGTTCCGTGTCTTCTGGCTGGGGGCTCCGCGGTGGCTGTACGTGGCGCTGTATCTGCTGCTCGGCTGGGCGGCCGTGATGTACATCGCCGACCTCACGCTGGCGAACGTCGCGATGATGGTGCTCGTGATCGTGGGCGGGCTGCTCTACTCCGCCGGCGCCGCGGTCTACGCGCTCAAGCGCCCGAATCCGTGGCCCGGCCGGTTCGGCTTCCACGAGATCTTCCACGCGTGCACGGTCCTGGCCTTCCTGTGCCACTGGACCGCGGCGCTGCTGATCGTCCTGGAACCCGCGTACAACGGGCGGATCTGATCGGTTCGGATCAGCGCTGCGGCGCGTCGTCCTCGGGGCGCGGCTCTCCGCCGCCCGTCGAGGCATCCGGCGTCTCGCCTGCGGCGTCCGCCTCGGTCTGCTCGCCGCGCGCGGCCGCCTCCTCGGCGTCCAGCGCCTCGTTCGCCTCGGCGCGATAGCGCGTGCGGCGCACCCGGCGCAGCATGTCCATCACCAGCAGCGCGACGAGCACGACCAGGATCGCGATGACCGTGAAGCCCTCGGGCCCCGGGCTCACCGCCGTCGGGTCGACGGGGGGCGTGGGGGTGGGCGTCGCCGCGAGAGCGTGCATGGAGGGCTCCTGTTCTAGCCTGGAATCCCAGCCTAACTTTCGACGAGGGCGCCCCTCATCCGACGGAGACCGATGACCACGCAGGCCGAGCTCGACGACCGGTACGGCCGCACCCGCGATCCGGTGCGCCGGCGGATCGTGTGGGGCGCCGTGATCGCGGTCGCCGCGCTCGGGGTCGGCTGGCTCGGCTGGACCGCCGTGTCCGGCTCGATCGACGCCGTATCGGTCGACGGCCTGGGCTACGAGGTGCGGGACGCGCACTCCGTCGAGGTCTCGTTCCAGTTCACCGCGCCGGCCGGCCGCTCGGTCGCGTGCGCGGTGCAGGCGCTCGACGAGCAGTTCGGCGTCGTGGGATGGAAGATCGTGGAGTACGAGGGCGCCGCGGATCATCGCACGCGCCGGACGGAGACCGTCCCGACGGTCGCGGAGGCGACGACGGGTTTGGTCGAATCCTGCTGGGTCACGTAGTCTGACACGCAGATCTCATCGACGCCCCGGCTGTACGCCGGGGCGTCTTGCACTATCACCGTCCATTCGAAGGAGCCCATCGTGTCGAACGACGCTCAGGTCACTTTCCTCACGCAGGAGGCGCACGACCGCCTCGCCGCCGAGCTCGAGGAGCTCTCGACGACCGGTCGCGAGGAGATCGCCAAGCGCATCGAGATCGCCCGCGAGGAGGGCGACCTCAAGGAGAACGGCGGCTACCACGCCGCGAAGGACGAGCAGGGCAAGATCGAGATGCGCATCCGCAACCTGCAGGCGCTGCTCAAGGGCGCCGTCGTGGGCGAGGCCCCGCAGTCCGACGGCACCGTGCAGTCCGGCACCGTCGTGACCGCGCTGGTGCTCGGCGACGAGGAGCGCTTCCTGCTGGGCAGCCGCGAGATCGCGGGCGGCACCGAGCTCGACGTCTACAGCGAGCAGTCCCCGCTGGGCGCCGCGATCCTCGGCCTCAAGGAGGGCGAGAAGACCTCCTACAAGGCCCCCAACGGCAAGGACATCGCCGTCGAGATCGTCAAGGTCGAGACCTTCACCGGCTAATCCGGCAGGACCTCCGGCCGGAAGCCCGCGTCGCGCAGGATCTGGAGGGTCAGCTCGCGGTGCTCCTGGCCGCGGGTCTCGACCGAGATCTGCAGCACGACCTCGCTGATCTGCAGGCCCTGACCGTGCCGGGTGTGCAGCACCTCGATGACGTTCGCGCCGGCCTCGGCAAGCAGCTCCGAGACGCGCGCGAGCTGGCCCGGCCGGTCGGGCAGCGGGATCCGGATCGTCATGTAGCGTCCCGACGCCGCGAGGCCGTGCGAGACGACGCGCTGCAGCAGGAGCGGGTCGATGTTGCCGCCCGACAGCACGGCGACCGTGGGACCCGTCGCGGTGACCTTGCCCGCGAGGATCGCCGCGACACCGGCGGCGCCTGCGGGTTCCACGACGACCTTGGCGCGTTCGAGCAGCACGAGCAGGGCCCGCGCGATGTCGTCGTCCGTCACCGTGACGACCTCGTCCACGAGCTCGCGGATCACCGCGAACGGCACGTCTCCGGGACGGTCGACGAGGATGCCGTCGGCGATCGTGGGCTGCGTCGTCACGCGCACGGGATGCCCCGCCTGGAGCGAGGGCGGATAGGGCGCGGCGTTCTCCGCCTGCACGCCGATGATCCGCACCTCTCGGCCGTCGATCGCGGCGCGCGCCTTGGCGGCCGCCGCGACGCCCGCGATCAGGCCGCCGCCGCCGATCCCGACGACGATGGTCGTGACATCCGGGACGTCGTCCATGATCTCGAGGCCCAGCGTGCCCTGGCCGATCACGATGTCGCGGTGGTCGTATGGCGGGATGAACACGGCCCCGGTGCGCGCCGCGTGCTCGGCCGCCCGCTCGAGGCCGACAGCGACCGTGGCGCCCTCGAGCACGACCTCGGCGCCGTAGCCGCGTGTCGCGAGCAGCTTCGGCACCGGCACACCCAGCGGCATGTAGATGGTCGCCGGGATGCCGAGGCGCTGCGCGGCGAGGGCGACGCCCTGCGCGTGATTGCCGGCGGACGCGGCCACGACGCCGCGCGCGCGCTCCTCGGCCGTGAGCTGCGCGAGGCGGTATGTGGCGCCGCGCACCTTGAACGAGCCGGTGCGCTGCAGGTTCTCGAGCTTGAGGTGAACGGTCGCCCCGAGCACCTCGCTCAGGTGCAGCGAGTACTCCATCGGCGTGTGGTTGACGACGTCCTCGAGGCTGCGCGCCGCGGCCTCGATCTCGGCCAGCGCCGGAATCGCCGGCAGGGCCTCCGAGCCGGCGGTGGGCTGGTGCGGGTCGACTGTGGTCACGACGTGCTTCCGTTCTCCGGGTCCGAGCGCAGGCCGGGCACGCGGCCCGTCCTGACCGGTCCGAGTGTCTTCGGGACGGTGTCCCAGATCAGGTTCTCTCCGTGCAGCGCCTCGCCCGTACGCCACGATCCGCTCGACAGGGTCACGGCGACCACGTTCACGAACGCGGCGAGCGGCACGGCGAACAGGGCGCCCGGGATGCCGGCGATCATGGATCCGCCCGCGACGACCATCACGACGGCGAGCGGATGCACCTTCACGGCGGATCCCATCAGGATCGGCTGCAGGACGTGGCTCTCGACCTGCTGCACGAGCAGGACGACGCCGAGCATGGCGAGCGCGATCCACGGGCCGTTGTAGACGAGGGCGATGAACACGGCGACGGCGCCGGTGAGGATCGCACCGACGAGCGGCACGAACGAGCCCAGGAACACCATCACCGCGATCGGGATCGCCAGCGGCAGCTGCAACAGGAACGCGCCGAGGCCGATGCCGACCGCATCGATCGTGGCGACCAGCATCTGCGTGCGGGCGTAGTTGATGACGGTCTGCCAGCCGTTGCGGGCGGCCGCGTCGACCGCGGTGCGCGCCTGCGCGGGGAAGAGTCGCACGGTCCAGCGCCAGATCCCGCCCGCGTCGGCGAGGATGCAGATCAGCGCGAAGAAGGTCAGCAGCACGCCGGCGCCGAAGTGCCCGACGGTCGAGCCGAGGGCGAGGGCGCCGCTCCACAGGCTCGCGGACTCGTCCTGCAGCAGATCCAGGCCCTGCTGGATGTACTGGTCGATCTCGGCCTCGGACACGCCGATGCCTACGAGGAACACGCGGAGCTCCGCGACCGCGTCGAGCACCCGGTCGCGGACGCCGGAGAACTCGTGCGAGATCTGCCACGCCACGAGCCACACGAGCCCGCCCACGATCGCGAACGTGCCGATCAGCGTGATCACGATCGCGGCCCACCGGGGCACACGGTGCCGTATCAGCCACGACAGCGCGGGCCACACGAGGGCCGTGACGAGGATCGCGACGAGCAGCGGGATCACGAGCAGCTTGAACTGGATGACGAGCCACACCAGCACGCCGATCGCGGCGGCCACGACGAGGAAGCGCCATGCGTACGCCGTGGCGATGCGCAGCCCCGTGGGCACCGTGTCGGCCGGCCGTGTCGTGGGAGGCACGGCCGATGCCGCGGGCCGCGGGCGGAAGACGTCCCAGATCCCGGTGCGAGGCTTGTCGTCGCTCATTCCGGCCAGTCTAGAACCGCCCCGGATTCCCGTCCGGATATATGACGGGCCACGATGTCCGAGGCCCTGGGTAGCGTGAGACGGGTGAAGCAGCAGCTCTCCCTCCCCGAGGCCCGCCGCGTCGCGCTCGCGGCGCAGGGCTTCGCGCGTGCGCGACCCGAGGCGCCCGGCACGCGTCAGCTCAACGCCGCGATCGCGCGGATGGGCGTGCTGCAGATCGATTCGGTCAACGTGTTCGCCCGCTCGCACTACGTCCCGCTGTTCTCGCGCCTCGGCGCGTACGACACGGACGACCTCGACCGGCTGGTGCTGCGCCACGGCGTCGGCGGGCGCCCGCGCAGCACCGGGTCGTACATCGAGTACCTCGCGCACGAGGCGACGTTCGTGCCGGTCGAGGACTGGCCGCTGTGGCGCTTCCGGATGGACGCCATGCGCGCGAAGTACGGCGGGCCGGGCAGCTGGTACGCCGAGAACGCGGCGACGGTCGAGTGGGTGCGCGCCGAGCTCGCCGCGCGGGGCCCCCTGCGCCCCGCCCAGATCGAGTCCGACGCGCACCGCGGCACCCGGGGCCCGTGGTGGGACTGGGACGTGGTCAAGCGCGCGCTCGAGCTCATGTGGCGGTTCGGCGAGGTGGCGATCGCGGGGCGGCGCGGCTTCGAGCGTCGCTACGGCCTCGCGGCGGACGTGGTGCCCGGCCGCCTGCTGGACGCGGAGGTCTCTCGGGACGACGCGATCCGGGAGCTGGTGCGCCGCGCGGCCCGCGCGTCGGGCGTCGCGGCGGCGTCGGACCTCGCGGACTACCACCGGATCCGCGACCGCCGCGCGGTGCTCGCCGCCGTGCAGGATCTCGTGGACCAGGGAGAGCTCGCGCCCGTGGCGGTCGAGGCGTGGGACCGCGGTCGCGCGGCGCTGCCGGCCTGGGTGCATCGCGACGCCGTGATCCCCCGCCGCATCGACGCCGCCACGGTGCTCACGCCGTTCGATCCGGTCGTGTGGTTCCGAGAGCGCGCGGAGCGCCTGTTCGGCTTCGACTACCGCATCGAGATCTACACGCCCGCCCACAAGCGGCGCTTCGGCTACTACTCCCTGCCCGTCCTGGTGGGCGACCGGATCGTGGGCCGCGTGGATCTGAAGGCCGACCGGCCCGCGTCGACGCTGCGCGTGCAGTCGGCGTGGTGGGAGGAGGGCGTGCCGGCCGCGGTCGCCGACCGCGTCGCCACCGCGTTGCGCGAGGCCGCCGCTTGGCAGGGGCTCGAGCGGATCTCCCTCTCCACGTGGGGCGATGCCACGGCCGATCTCGCGTTCGTCATGCCCGATGCCGCCCGGCACGAGCGCCCGGCCGTCGAGCCGGCCGCCTCGCCCGGGGACGAGGACGCGCTCGACGTCGCCTGATCGCCTCACCTGCGGGCGAAGCGCGGCGCGTGCTCGGGCCGCGCGCCGATGCCCACCAGCAGCGCCGGCAGCACCGACAGGCCCGGGGCGATCCGCAGCACGCGCGCCAGGCCCCGCGGCACAAGCGGCGTCCAGCCCGCGTCGAAGGCGCGGCGCATGCCCGCGTGGATCACCCGCTGCGCGGCCTGCGTGAGCGCCGTGGGCAGCGCCCGGCGGCGCTGCACCGCCGCGACGCGCGCATCCGACATCCGTCCCACGAGCAACGGCTTCGCGAGCAGCGCGGCGGCGGCCACGCCGTCCTGCACCGCCAGGTTCACCCCCACGCCGCCCGCGGGCGACATCGCGTGCGCGGCGTCGCCGATGCACAGCAGCCCGCGCTGCCACCACCGTCGCGCGCGGTCGAGCTTCACGTGGAGCCCGTGCACGCCCTCGAACTGCAGCCCCGCGACCGGATCCGCGAGCTGGGGCACCGCGGTCGCGATGATCGCCCGGAACGCCTCGACGCCGGCCGCGCGCAGCGCGTCCTCGGTGCCCTTGGGGATCAGCATCGCGGCCTGCACGTAGTCCCCGCGCGGGATGAGGACGAACAGCCTCCCGGCGGCGCCGCGCGGGATCAGGTTGCGGCCCACGTCGATGGGCGCGCCGTCGGCTGCGACCGCGGGGATCCGGAACCACAGCACGTCGAACGGCACGGGGAACTCCCGCATCCGCAGGCCCGCGAGGCGCCGCACGACCGAGTCGCGCCCGTCTGCCGCGATCGTGAGCAGAGCCTCCTGCTCGCCGCTCTCGCCCGTCGCGTGGTCCGTGAAGCGCACGCCGGTGATCCGCCCCTCCCGCCGGATCAGGCCGGTCACCTCGGTCTGCATGCGCAGCGCGAACCGCGGCTCGGCGCGCCCCGCGTCGGCCAGCAGGTCGAGGAAGTCCCACTGCGGCGCGATCGCGATGAACGGGTACGGATGCCGCAGCCGGCGGAAGTCGCCGACGGTCGCGACCGTGCCGTCGGCGGCGGGCACGCGCACGGACTCGAGCCGCGAGTACGGGATGCGCTGGAACTCGTCGATGAGCCCGAGCTCGTCGAGCAGGAGCTGCGTGGACGGGTGGATGGTGTCGCCGCGGAAGTCCCGCAGGAAGTCCGCGTGCTTCTCGAACACCGTCACCGGCACGCCCGCGCGCGCCAGCAGCAGCCCGGCGATCATGCCGGCCGGTCCCCCGCCGACGATGAGGCATCCCCGGTCGGCGTCGCTCACCTCGACCGCCCCTTCCGCCCCGTGCATCGCATGCGTCCAGACTCCCCCGCGTGTCGGCGATCCGCCAGGGGCGGAAACGCACGCCCCGCGCGCGGCGGCGCGGCAGACTGCAGGCATGAGACTCCTCGTGCTCGGCGGCACCGTGTTCCTCTCCCGTGCGGTCGCCGAGGCGGCGCTCACGCGCGGCCACGATGTGACGGTCGTGAGCCGCGGAGCGAGCGGCTCGCCGCCCGAGGGTGCGCGGCACGTGGTCGCGGACCGCGAGGCTCCGCTTCCGGTGGAGCTCGTGGAGACCGGCTTCGACGTGGTCGTGGACGTCTCGTCGCGGCCGTCGCGCGTGCGCGCGGCTCTCGCGCAGCTGCGTCCTGCGCACTGGATCTACGTCTCGTCCCTCAGCGTCTACGCCGACGACGCCACGGTCGGCGGCGGCCCCGGCACGCTGCCGCTGCACGAGCCCCTGGACGAGGACAGCGACGACCTGGCCGACTACGGCCGCCTGAAATCGGGCTGCGAGCGGCTGGTCGCCGAGAGGGCGTCCTCGCACGTGATCGTGCGCCCCGGCCTGATCGTCGGTCCCGGTGACCGCTCGGGCCGGTTCTCGTACTGGATCGACCGGATGCGCCGCGCGGACGAGGCGGAGACCGTGCTCGCACCGGGCGATCCGTCCGATCCGGTGCAGTTCGTCGACGTGCGGGACCTCGGCGACTGGATCGCGCTGCTCGCGGAGCACCGCACCGCGGGAACCTTCGACGCGATCGGGCGTCCGCGCCCGATCGGCGAGGTGCTCGACGAGGTCGCCGCCGCCTGCGGCGCGCGGCCGCGGTAGCGCTGGGCGACCGATGCGCAGCTCGACGGCGTCGGCGTGAACCCCTGGATGGGCCCGCGTTCCCTGCCGCTGTGGCTGCCGCGCCCCGACTACGAAGGCATGTCGACCCACCTCGCCGAGCCCGCACTCGAGGCCGGCCTGCGGATCCGGCCCGTGGCGGAGACGGCGGCCGACACGCTCGCCTGGCTCGACGCCACGCCCGACGCGCCCGTCACGGGCCTGACGGCCGCCGAGGAGGCCGCGGCCCTCGCGGCGCTGGGCTGACCGTGACCGGCGCGGACGCGAAACGGCCGCTCACTGGAGGGTGAGCGGCCGGAGTCAGGCGGTGCGGATCAGAACTGCACGCGCGGCGGCTCCGCGATCGCGGCGCCGTCGACGACCTCGAAGAACTCGCGCTCCGAGAACCCGAGGTTGCGCGCGAACAGGTTGTTGGGGAACACCTTGATCTTGGTGTTCAGCTCGCGGACGCCGCCGTTGTAGAAGCGGCGCGACGCCTGGATCTTGTCCTCGGTGTCGACCAGCGAGTGCTGCAGCTGGAGGTAGTTCTGGCTGGCCTGCAGCTGGGGGTAGGCCTCGGCGACGGCGAACAGGTTCTTCAGGGCCTGCTGGATATGGCCCTCGGCCACTCCGGCCTCGGCGGGACCCCGCGCGGACAGGGTCTCGGCCCGCGCACGCGTGACGTTCTCGAAGACCGCCTTCTCGTGTGCCGCGTAGCCCTTGACCGCCTCGATGAGGTTGGGGATGAGATCCGCGCGGCGCTTCAGCTGCACCGTGATGTCACTCCACGCCTCGTCGACGCGGACGTTCAGCTGCACGAGCGAGTTGTATGTGGCCCACAGGTAGATGCCCGCGATCACGACGACCGCGACCACGATGACGACTGGAATAAGCCATTCCATAGGATCCCCCCTTGGTGATGCCCCCCATCCTAGACGCGCGGTATGACACGCCGCGTCGGCCATCCGGCGGACTCCGCGGTCACGGCACACGCATCCTGCTGAGCGAGAATGAGGGCGGAGGAGCAACGTGACTGTCGTCGATACATCCCCGCCGCGGTTCTGGAGCCGGACGCGTTCCTGGGCCGTCCGCGCGCTGCGGCTCGAGCTCGGGGTCTACACGAGCATCGGCCGCGCGATCGCGCGCCGTCCCGCGCTGCCGCGCCTTGGGATCTGGGGCCTGACCTGGATGGTCGGCCTCCTCTGCGCGATGCTGATGCGCCCGCACGCGGTCGGCCCCGAGGGCATCCGCGCGCGCAGCGGCCTCGAGATCGACGTGCCGCTGTCGTGGGACGACATCGCCTCCGTCGAGATCGCCAAGAGCGTCGCCGAGGAGAAGGCGCCCCGGATCGTCGATGAGGACGGCCGCGCGACGCTCGCCCTGCGGATGGCGAACGAGACGAACATCCTCATCCTGCTCGAGCGTCCCACCCCGGTGCGGCTGCCGGGCCTCGCGCCGAAGGGCGGCGGGCACCTGGTCGAGCGGGTGCGGCTGTGGGCGGACGACCCGAAGGCGCTGATGCGCGAGGTCGCGACGCACATCTGAGCCTGCGGTGGCTACGGCTCCCCGAGGAGAAGCCGCCGGTAGTCCGCCGCGGTCGACAGCGGGCCGCGCCGGCGGTGCAGCTCGTCCAGGGCGCTCGCCCGCGCCTCGGGGTCGGAGACCGCGTGGGCCAGGTGCGCCGCCAGCTCCTGGACTGTGGCGAACACGCGGGAGTGCTCCGAGTCCTTCGCGTGGGCTGCCGTCGCGAGCACCACGAGATCGAGGTGGTACGCGGCCTTCACCACGTCGAGGACGTGCACGCCGGCGTTGATGTCGAGGTACACGGAGGCGCGATCGAGCTCCTCGCGGATCCGGCGGTGATTGACCGTGGGGAGCAGGACCAGGTTCGGGTGACTTCGACCCAGCGCGTGCAGCTTGTCGCTCATCTGCGTGAGGGCGGCGACCGAGAATGTGACCTCCGGGAAGGCCTCGAGGAGCTCCACGAGCCCGGGGATCTCGTCGGTGTTGGTCAGCGTGAAGGCGCGCCGGAGGTCGAAGTCCTGCTTCTGCGTGAACTGGCCGAGATGCGACAGGTACGCGAGGTCGACGGACGTGCCCGGGTGCCGCGCCGCGACCTCGCCCCGCAGCCACTCGTCGAAGAACACGATCCGCTCCAGCGCGCGCGGCTCCTCGAGCTCCAGCGTCATGTTCCCCGGCAGGTCGCCGGCCGCCGGCTCCTGCCAGAACAGCGTCGTGTTCGGCTCGGTCGCACGCGCGCGCATCACGAACAGCGGGTGCGACAGAGAGTTGATCAGCACGCGGTCGTCCGCGATCCGCTGGTCGTCGAGGAAGTACGAGACGAAGTCGGTCAGCGTGCGGAAGGCGAGCCGGGCCCGCGGCGAGCGCATGGTGACCGCGCGCGAAGCGTGATGCACCTCGATCTCCCACTCCCCCGACCCGCGATACACCGTCTGATAGGCGACGCCGGCGCTGTAGTGGGTCGAGGCGTATCGGTTGCCGTAGCGGTCGTAGTGGTCGGTGTGGCCGAGGCTCCGATCCGGCAGGAGCCAGTCGACGCTCTCCACCTGACGGAACGAGTTCGGGTCGTAGTTGATCCGGCCGATCGTCGCGCCCTCGCGGAGGATCTCCCCGTAGATCTCCCGTCCCTGGCGGATCTCGCACCAGGCCGGGACTGGCACCTCATTGAAGAACAGCGGCTCGCCGTCGCGGGCGATCCCGGCGTAGGTCGCGAAGGGGCACAGCGCACCCTCGGGCAGCTCGCCGTCGTACTGGATGACGACGGGCGTGAACGGGATGCCGGCGGTCGCGAGGGACCGCATCAGCTCCTGCGTCGCGTCGTCGAAGGCATCGAACAGCGCTAGCACGGCTCCTCCTCTCCCAGGAGTCGCTCCCACAACTCTCGCACCCGCGGGGCGGTGTACGCCTCCGCTTTGCGCCGGCTCCGGGCCCGCATGTCCTCGAGGGCCCCGGAGGTCAGCGCCTCCACCAGGGCGTCGGCCAGCGCGACGACGTCGCGGTCGCCCGTCGTGTGCGGCACCAGGAGGCCGTTGACGCCCGGCTCCACCATCTCCCGGTTGCCGTAGTCGACGTCGAACCCGACGATCGGCAGCCCCTCGGCGATCGCCTCGAGGAGCGACAGTCCGAAGCCCTCGGAGGTCGACGCCGACACGTACAGCGCGTACGTGCCCAGCACGCCCCCCAGCCGCTGGTGGCCCATCAGGCGGATGCAGTCGCCGGTCCCGGTCTCCTCGATGACGGCGATCAGCGGGCCGCGCTCCCCCTCGCCGTAGACGTCGAGGCGCAGGCCCGGCACCCGCTCGCGGGCCGCCGCGACGGCCCGGATCAGCACGTCGATGTGCTTCTCGTCCGCCAGGCGGCTCGCCGTGACGAGGGCGAGGGCGTCGTACTCGGGCGGAGCGGGACGCAGGGCGACGTACCCCGCGGGGATCCGCTCCACGCGGAAGTCGCCGGGCGGGAAGCGCGATGCGAGCTGCGTCTCCAGCACCTCCTGCTGGCGATGGGTCGATACGACGAACCCGTCGACCAGGTCCGGCCTGGTGAACACGTTCTCGTAATGGTTGTTCCACAGCAGTACGCCGTCGTCGATCTGCTTCAGGTCGTAGTGCTCCGCGTGCACGACCGAATACAGGCGCCGCGCTCCGATCACCGGGTAGATGCTGTCGATCACGTCCAGCGCCCTGTCCACGATCACCACGTCGTCCGGCCTGTCGAAGAGGTGCGCGAAGACGTACCGGAAGAACTGCGAGCGGCCCTCCAGCACGACGTCCCCCCGGAACGAGGTGGGGCGGTCGCTTCCCTCCCGGTGCACGCGGTCGTAGAGCGGCGACGCGGGAGTGATGACCGTGCGGGTGATCTCGCCGTCCCGGTAGAGCTGCTCGGCGCCGACCCGGCCGTCCGGAGTGTGGAAGACCCGGCGGGCCAGCGCGCCCTCGTGGAAGTGCTCGACGTTGTTGAGCGTCTCGTCGTAGTGCTCCATCCGGATCAGCTGCTCGCCCACCAGCGTCTCGACGCGGTCGACGATCCCGCCCGCGAGGGTCCGGATCCGATACAGGATGCTCGAATCGGCCAGCGCGACATCGGTATGGTGCCGGAACGTCTGCGGCTCGGCGTGCGGCTGCCGGATCGTCGCGAGGTAGTCCTCCAGGCGCACGGTGGACGGCCGCGTCTCGCGGCCCGTCACCAGGTTGTAGATCCAGAGCACCTGCGGCTGCGGGAAGCCGAGCCGGTCGGAGAAGTAGCTCAGGTTGGTGCCCATGTAGTCGGTGAAGACGTAGCGGTCGTCGACCCAGTCGATGTCGGCGAAGAGCTCCCGGCGGTACATCTGGGCGTACTCGACGCCGCTCGACGCGAGGCCGACGGCCTTGTTGATGTTGAAGACACGCACGCGACGGCGCCCCTCAGGCGAACTGGATGATGAGGCCGCCGTCGGCGCCGCGCTCGATCCGGCTCAAGCACAGCAGGCGCACGATGTCCCGGTTGATCCGCTTCTTCATCTCCTCGAAGGCGAAGTAGGCCTCCCTGCGGTACTCGTACTCGACCTTGTGCTGCGCCAGGTTGCGGTCCTGGACGACGGTCTTCAGCTGCTCCAGGAAGTCGACCTGCTCGATCCAGGCGACGTCGATCGCCTTGAGGAAGACGATGTTCTGCAGTCGCGCGTACACCTCTGCGTCGGCCAGGACGTCGATCTTGTCCTGGATCGATCGACGGAACATCGTCGCGAGGAATGCGCGCACGGCCTGCCGATCGCCCACGTCGAGGCGGTCGAAGTCGGCGGGCAGCCGGTAGCTCAGATTGTCGAAGATGTACCGCTTCACGGCGCCGGGCGTGCCCCACGCGCCGGCGTCGGCCGCATCGTCGAGCACCCCGGCCGTGATCGCGTCCAGGTCCTCGGGGCCGAGCGGCGGTCCCGTGATGATCCGCGCGCGCATCTCGTAGACCAGGTCCCGCTGTCGCGCCATCGCGATGTCGAAGTCCTTGGAGAGCTTGCGAGCGCCGGCCGCGCTCTCCTCGCTGGCGATCTGCGCGCGGTCCAGCAGCCGCCGCATGGTGCGCGGGCTGCGGCGGCGCCGGTGGATCTTCTCCTGCTTGACCGAGCCGAACTTGACGAAGATCTCGTCCTCCATCGACGCGTAGAACCGGCTGCTTCCGGGGTCTCCCTGCCGCCCGCTGCGGCCGCGCACCTGGCCGTCGACGCGTCGGTTGGGCATCTTCTCGGTGCCGATGATCACCAGACCGCCGAGTTCGCGCGCCTCGGGCGTGAGCTTGATGTCCGTGCCGCGACCGGCGATCAGGGTCGCCACGGTGATGGCCCCGACGCGGCCGGCCTCCCGCACCATCGCGGCCTCCTTCGCCTCGCTCAGGGCATTGAGCAGGTTGTGCTCGATGCCGCGCTGCAGCAGGTACTCCGAGAACGTGATCGAGCTCTTGACCGATCCCGTCGTGATCAGGATGGGCCTGCCCGTCTGCCGCACCTCTTCGAGGTAGTCCAGGACGAGGCGGTCCTTCTCCTCGAGCGTCGACACCACGACATCCGGTTCGTCCGTCCGGATGACGGGCCGATACGTCGGGATCTCGACGACGCGGGTTCCGTACATCTTGAGAAGCTCCTTCTCGGACCCCCGGGCCGTTCCCGTCATGCCGCCCATCGTCTCGAACATGAGGAACAGATTCTGGTAGGTCACGGATGCCATGGCCCGGTTCTCCGTCGTGGTCTCCAGGCCCTCGCGCGCCTCGATGGCCTGGTGCAGCCCGCCCTGGAGCTTGTTGCCCTCGAGCAGACGGCCGGTCACCGCACTCAGCAGCACGAGGCTGCCGTTCATGACCATGTAGTCGCGCATCGGCTCGAACCGCGTGCGGGCGCGGAGCGCGAGATTGACGTGGCGGTTCAGCCGGAACAGCGCGGGGTCGTAGAGGTTCTCGACGTGGAAGAACCGGTTCCCGGCGGCGATGCCCTCCTCGGTGAGACGGACGACGCCCGTGCTCTCCTCGAACTCGTACTCGATCCCCTCGCGCAGCGTCGCGGCGAACTCGTCCGCCAGCGGGTAGAGGTTCGACTGCACGCGCGGCGAGCCCGAGATCACGAGCGGCATCTGCGCCAGGTCGAGCAGCACCGCGTCCGCCTCGTCGATCAGCACATAGTTGAAGGGCCGGAGGTACTTCTCCTCGCTCGTGCCGGACAGGTTCTCGAGCAGGTAGTCGAAGCCGACCTTGTCGCTGGTCGAGTACACGATGTCCGCGGCGTAGATGTCCTTCTTCTCGCGCGATGTGAAGTCCTCGGTCGCCACCTCGGGCACGCCGATCGCCAGCCGCAGGCCCATGAACTCGAACACCGGACGGAACTCCTCCGCGTCGCGGCGCGCGAGGTAGCCGTTCACCGTGACGAGGATGGCACCGCGGCCCGACAGCGCGTTCAGGTACAGCGGCAGCGTCGCGGTGAGGCTCTTGCCCTCGCCGGTCTTCATCGCCGCGATGTCGCCCTGGTGCATCACGATCGCGGCGAGGATCTGGTTGTCGTACGGGAACTTGCCCACGACCCGCAGGTCCGCCTCCCGGATCGCCGCGTACGCCTCGGGGAGGAGCTGATCCAGGGTCTCGCCGTTCTCGACGCGCCGCCGGAACTCGTCCGTCTTCTCGCGCAGCTGCGCGTCGGAGAGGGCGCGCATGGCGTCCTTGTGCGCGTTGACGCGCTCGATGAGCCGGCGGTTCCCGGCCGCGTCACCGGGCATGGTCGTCCACCTCCAACAGGGTGAACGACGTGAAGCGCAGCTCGTCGCAGCCGGCGTTCATGAGCCGGATCGTGTAGTGATGGCAGTCACGCGGGTACTCGAACTCGTACGTCGGCGGGTACAGCACGTCGACGCGCAGCAGCTCGTCGAAGCGATCGAAGCAGCGCACCTCGAAGACCACGCTGTCGGCCGGCATGGACCGGATCGTGGGAGCGATGCGATACCTCCCGCCGTGACGAAGCAGCGGCAGCGTGGGGGCCTCCCGGACCGCCTGGTAGTCGGTGAAGGAGTACCACTCCTGCATCGTCGTCCCGCTGGGCATCAGCCGGTTCACAAGACGGACCTCTCCCGACGGATCCAGGCTCAGCGCCGATCCATACAGCGACGCCCGGCTGTTGATGCTTCCCCAGCGCACGGTCGCGATCTCGTCACTCGCCATCTCGGGCCTCCACGTACTCGTCGATGACCCGCCGGTACTGATTGACGAACCAGGTCACGATCGAGGCGCTGTCGTCGTTGTGCCGCCCCTGGTAGCCACGCGCGATCACGGTCGTGGGCTTCCCGGTCTGCGACTCGAGCAGCGTGTAGTACGCGGCGTCGTCGTAGTCGTCCTGCTGCATGTACGACATCAGGATCTTCGTGTCCCCGAAGCCCGGATCGCCCCGCCACCGGTCGATGAGCTCCCGCGTGAAGGCGTCGGCGCTGCCGGGATCGGCCTTGCTCCAGAAGTTCACGATGTCGAAGATCGTGAGGAACTCCTTCGGGCGCACGAGGCGTCCGCGCTCGGCGACGTACCCGAGGTCGATGATGGGCTTGCCCGCGATGATCGCGTGCGAGCGGAACTGCGACCCGTGGTAGAGCGCGCCGAACGACCCCATGGACAGGCCCGAGAAGATCACGTCCTCCTCGCGGAATCCGAGGGCGTCGATGTGCTCGCGGATCACCTCGTGCAGCCGGCCCTCGAGTTCGTCGCTCGCGAGGTAGAAGCGGCCGCCCTCGAGGCGGGGATCCGTGATCAGCAGGAACGGATGCCCGAGCCCGGCCATCATGAAGTAGCCCTCGAAGCCCTCCGCCGGGCGGTATCCGGCGAAGTAGATGTTCAACGGGGGCGTGAGGTCGCCGGGGTGGAAGTACGTGAACAGCTCCTCGCGGCGGCTGTCGACGATCCGGCGTCCGCCTGGCAGGAAGTGACCGGCGCCTTCGCGCGAGTGGCGGTAGTGGACGGGACCGACCTTCACCTGCCCGCGCCCCCGGGCGAAGACGGAGCACGACAGGTAGCCGCTGGACTCGTGCGAGATCAGGATCGGCTCCGCCAGCTCGGCCTCGGAGTAGCTGCGGTGGAACGCGATGACATCCGACGTGCCGCTCTGGATCAGCTGCACGACGAACTCGATCTCGCAGCCGTCGTCCTTGACGTACTCGGGCCACAGCTCCAGCGCGCGATGGTTCTCGTAGAGGATGTTCTCCTTCCACATCATCAGCTGGCGGAAGTCGCCGTCGTGCTCGATGTCGGTCGCGAGGTAGGAGTTGCCCTCGTACCGCGCGCCCGACCTGTGGAACGGCGCCACCTCGGCGCTGCGGATCTCGAGCTTCTGGCCGAACGGGCGCGCGAAGTACTGGCGGGACAGCTGCGCGACGAGCTCCTCACGGCCCGCCATGTCCCGAAACCGCGCCGCCTTGCGGACGAGGAAGCGGCGGTGCTCGTCGGCGAGCGCCGTCTCGAGGCGATCGTCCACGAGGAGCGCGTGCGGCGAGATCAGCGAGTCGATCGCCTGCAGCTCCGCGGGCGCGCAGGGCGCGTCGAGGATCGTCACGTCGGTGCGGCCGATGAGGGCCGGGTCGAAGCCCCACGACTCGCCGACGTCGGCGAACGTCCATGTGACGCCCGCGGGCAGCGTCATCGTCGCCGACCAGTCGTCACGGCCGATCTGCAGGACCCGCATACGCCACCACCTCCTTGATGAGCTCCCACCGGGTGAGCACCTCCGGCGCGCTGAAGAGATCCTCCAGGACGCGGCACTGCACCAGCGACTGGTTCCAGTGCTCGAGACCCGAGAGGAAGTGATCCAGCGCCGTCGCGAGCTCGGAGTCGTCGCCGATCGCGTAGCCGTTGATCGGGTGCGTGACGAGCTCCTGCTCGTATCGGTTGATCTGCGGCACGCCCGCGTCCACCGCGGCGGCGGCCAGCAGGACGTTCGCCCTCGCGCCGAGGTCGACCAGCACCCGGGTCTTCGCCATCGTGTGGATGAGGTCGGCCTCGCGATCCACGAACGTCAGCTGGATCTTCTCCTCGGGGCCCTCGGCGATGCCGACGTCGACGCTCAGGCGCGCGCTCACGTCGCCCTCCAGGAAGGCGAGGTCGAGGTGCTGGTAGCCCGCGATGACGCGCCGGACCTCCTGGAGGTGGTCGACGTCCTGGCGCCGGAACGTGCAGACCAGCAGGCGGGTGTGCTCCTCGACGAGCTGCGGCGCCATGGTGGCGATCGCGAAGTCGAGCTCCTCGGGGGTGATGTCGTCAGCGAACAGCGAGATGTAGACCGTGGACTCGTTCGCGCTGGCGCCGAAAGTCGCGCGTCGCTCGAGAGGGTAGATCGACAGCACGGGCAGCAGGGCCCACTCCTCCGGTCTCGTGTCGCCGTCCTGCGGCTGGCCGAAGTCCGAGAACACGGCGCCGGCCCGCTCCAGCAGCGCGCTCGAGGCGCGCGTCGGGCGCGCGGCGGAGCACGAGAGCACGAGCGTCTGGTCGCCGAGGCACGACGCCACGAGGTCGTTATGCTGCTCGGCGACCGCGAGCACCACGGTGTCGCCGGTCCCGCTGCGGCCGTCCAGGTAGCCGCGGAGGAACTCCGCCATCAACGACTCCCAGCTGTCGTACGACTGGCTGCGGATCCGCTCATCCGCGGTCTGGACGATGTCGATCCGGCCCGACGGCACGTCCTCGCTCAGGATCACGTCGCCCGCGCGCGAGAGGTAGTACTGCGTCATCGGGCGGCCCTCCTCGTCGTGCATCAGCACGCTCGAGACGAAGCCCCGGTCGTCGTAGATGCGCTCGACGGTCGGCATGCCGTCGCCGTAGTACCGGATGGACTGGAGCGTGCCCGCGCGCGCCAGGTGGACGCGCGCGTACACGTCGGCGCCGCGCATCACCGTCACGATGAACGGGTTGTAGAAGAAGCTGACGTCGTCGGGCCATTCGAGCTCGAGGAAGTCGATGGGGCGGGTGTAGTCGTCCTCGAGCCCCTGGATCTCGTCGAAGAACGACCAGTAGGGCACGTCGAAGATGTTGTGGCTGTGGAGGAACCGTCGCAGGCTCGGGGCGTAGTTCAGCACCACGAGCCCGGTCTTCTCGCTCCCCTGCCGGAAGATCCGCACGCGCGTGACGGTGTCATCCGCCTCCGTCGTGAGGGTGCTCTGGAACCACGCACGGTCGGCGGAGTACCAGGGGCGCGCAGGGTTGTACCAGGACGGGATGAAGTGGATCATGCGGTCGCACCCCCGACGCGGGACGTGAACGCGAAGTCGTACTTCGTCCCGATCCGCGTGTCCGCGATCTCCTCCTGCAGCATCCAGAGCAGTCCCAGCAGGATCATCAGGGTCCCCGGAGCCATCAGCAGGAACTGCAGGTTCGGATGCTCCCCCATGAAGGCGAGCGGCAGGCCCGTGAACACCACGAGGAAGACGCCGCTGACCGCCGACAGCGCGACGACCCGCTGCCGGACGTAGCGCCGCGTGGCCTCCCCGGGGGCGACGTGGTCGAAGTACTCGCCGCCGTCCCGCATCCGCTTCGCGATGTCCCTCGGATCGACCGTGAACAGTCCGAAGAAGATGGTCAGGACAAACAGCAGAGCCAGGTAGAACGTGAAGCCGAGCGGGCTGCTCAGCGTCCAGACCGACAGGAACCGCTCCGCGCCCGCGGAGGCGCCCGGGATCACCGCGCCCGCCGCGTTGACGATGCTCTGCGGGATGGTGAGCAGCGCCAGGGCGTACATGATCGGCGAGACGCCGGCGGGGTTCAGCTTGATCGGGAGGTACGACACTCCGATGAAGCCGTTGTCGATCGCGACCTTGTTGACGTGCAGACGCAGCTCGGCGTTGCCGGCGATGATGCCGATCAGCACGACGCCGATGCACGCGGCGATCACGACCCACAGCACGCCCGCGTCCCGCGCCTCGCCCGCCGCCTCGGACAGCGACTCGAGGTTGCGCATGGACGTGATGATGAGCTGGTACAGGATGAACATGGTGATGCCGCCCAGGCCCAGCTCCTCGTTCCGCTTGGCCAGCCAGGCGACCAGCAGGGCGCCCGCGGTGAGGACGACGACGATCACGATCTGCGCGTTCACCCCGCCGGGGAACAGACCCCAGGGCAGCGGCTCGATGTCGTACGCCGACATCAGGCTGATGGCCTGGATGATGGCCAGGATCACCACGAGCGTGTTGCGCGCACGGTCGACCGTGGACTCGGGGATGTTGCGGCCGCGGGCGATCCTGCCGATGAAGAGGAAGCGCCACAGGATCGCCGCCCCCATCCACGGGCCGAGGCCCAGCGAGAACAGGGACGGGTAGAAGAAGTCGCCGCCCGTGGCGATGTTCGCGGCGTTAAGCAGCTCGACGCCGGTTCCCGTCGCCGTCCCGTGCATGAGCGGGATGGGGATGTAGCGCCCGATCATGAAGCACACGAAGAACAGCGCCGTCCACAGCAGCTTGGTCTTCAGGCTCGCGAATCTGCCGTCAGGAATCTTCGCCACAGCCCATCCTTACCCGATTCACCCGCTGCAACTCACTTCTTCCGGTTCCCGAAGATGTTCAGCGAGGACAGCAGCGACCCGATGCGGGACGTCCCACCGGGCGCCGCGGACTCGCTCGCCAGGACGCTCTCGGCCTGCGACATGCTCTCGATGATCGAGTCGCTGACGGACGACTCGGAGTCGCTCGCCGAGAGCGTGCCGCTGAGCGACTCGTAGATCTCCGCGCTCTGGGAGTCGCTGTCGGTGGCCGACTCCCACTCGCTCGCCGACGCCGACGTCGACGTCGATGCAGCCGCCGACCCCGACGCGCCCGGCGCACCTGCGACCGCCGACTCGCTGGCGGCAGCCGCTCCCGCGATGGATGCGGACTCGGCACCGCGAGCTTCGGCACCGCGCGTTTCGGCCGGCGAGGCGGGTCCCGTCGTCGCGGTCGTGTCGGACGCGCCCGGCGCCGTGGAGCCGCTCGCGGGCGGCGCGGTCGTCGACTCGCTGGACGACGCGGGTCCACCGGGCACCGCCGCCTCGCTCGTGGCGGACTCGGAACCGCTCTCGCTGGGCACGGCCGATCCGGACGAGGAGGTCGACCCACTCGCCGAGTCCGACCCGAGCGCGCCGCCGGGAGCGGACTCACTGGGCAGTCCCGGCACGCTCGTCGACGCGGACCCCGATCCGCTGGTCGAATCCGAGCCGGTTGTCGATGCCGAGCCGGTTGTCGATGCCGAGCCGGTTGTCGATGCCGAGTCGCTCGTCGAGACCGATCCGCTGGTCGAGACCGAGTCGGTGGCCGAACCCGATGCGCTGCCGGACTGCGAGCCCGAATCGCTGGCGGACGAGGGCTCGCTCACCGAGCCGTATCCGCTCGTCGAACCGGACGCAGACTCCGACCCGCTCACGGAAGCCGGTTCGGACTCGCTGGCAGATGCCGACGCACTGCCCGAAACCGGATCACTCGTCGATGCGGAGTCGGATCCGCTGGCCGAAATCGACGCGCTGCCGGGCACCGATTCGGATCCGCCGGTCGAGATCGAGTCAGATGCGCTCGTCGACAGAGAGTCGCTCGTCGAGACGGACTCGGAGTCGCTCGCGGACAGCGACCCGCTCGTGGAGGCCGATCCCGACGCCGACCCGCTCACTGAAGCGGAATCAGACCCGCTGGTCGAGACGGAATCGGACTCGCTCGTAGAAAGAGATCCGCTCGTCGAGCTGGAACCGGACTCGCTCGCCGACAGCGACCCGCTGGTCGACGCCGACTCACTGGTCGACGCCGAGGCGCTGCCCGAAACCGAACCGCTCGTCGAGGCAGAATGAGACTCGCTTGCGGACAGAGACCCACTCGCCGAGACCGAACCCGACTCGCTGGCCGACACAGACCCGGACTCACTCGCCGAAAGCGACCCGCCGGTCGAGACGGAATCGGACTCGCTCGCCGACATCGACCCGCCCACCGAGCTCGAATCCGACACACTCGTGGAAACCGAACCCGACTCCGACACACTCGCGGAAGTGGAATCGGACCCACTTGCGGACAGAGATCCGCTCGCGGAGACCGAGCCCGACTCACTCGCCGACAGGGAGTCACTGGTCGACACCGAATCGGACTCGCTCGTCGAGAGCGAACCACTCGTGGACGCAGAACCGGACTCGCTCGTCGAGAGCGAACCACTCGTGGACGCAGAACCGGACTCACTGGTCGACAACGACCCACTCGTCGACGCAGACCCCGACTCGCTGGCGGAGAGGGAACTGCTTGCCGACGCCGAACCGCTCGTGGACGCGGACTCACTCGTCGAGAGCGAACCGCTCGTCGACGCCGAGCCAGACTCACTCGCCGACAACGACCCGCTCGTGGACGTGGACCCGGACTCGCTGGTCGACGCCGACCCCGACTCACTAGCCGACAACGACCCACTCGTGGACGCAGAACCCGACCCACTCGCCGAGAGCGACCCGCTCGTCGACGCAGACCCGGACTCGCTGGTCGACAGCGAACCGCTCGTGGACGCGGACCCGGACTCGCTGGCGGAGAAGGAACCACTCGTCGACGCCGAACCCGACTCACTCGTCGACAACGACCCACTCGTCGACGCAGAACCCGACTCACTCGTCGACAACGACCCACTCGTCGACAACGACCCACTCGTCGACGCAGAACCCGACTCACTGGTCGAGAGCGACCCACTCGTCGACGCCGACTCACTCGTCGACAGCGACCCACTCGTCGACGTCGACTCACTGGTCGACGCCGAGGCGCTGCCGGAAACAGAACCCGACTCGCTGGTCGACAGCGAACCACTCGTCGACGCAGAACCCGACTCACTCGTCGACAACGAACCCGACTCACTCGTCGACAACGACCCACTCGTCGACTCCGACCCCGACTCACTAGCCGACAACGACCCGCTCGTCGACGCAGAACCCGACTCACTCGTCGACAACGACCCACTCGTCGACTCCGACCCCGACTCACTAGCCGACAACGACCCGCTCGTCGACGCAGAACCCGACTCACTCGTCGACAACGACCCACTCGTCGACTCCGACCCCGACTCACTAGCCGACAACGACCCGCTCGTCGACGCAGAACCCGACCCACTCGCCGAGAGCGAACCACTCGTCGACGCCGAGCCAGACTCACTCGTCGAGAGCGACCCACTCGTCGACGCCGACTCATTGGTCGACGCCGAGGCGCTACCCGAAACAGAACCCGACTCGCTGGTCGACAGCGAACCACTCGTCGACGCAGAACCGGACTCACTCGTCGAGAGCGACCCACTCGTCGACGCCGACTCACTGGTCGACGCCGAGGCGCTACCCGAAACAGAACCCGACTCGCTGGTCGACAGCGAACCACTCGTCGACGCAGAACCGGACTCACTCGTCGAGAGCGACCCACTCGTCGACGCCGACTCACTGGTCGACGCCGAGGCGCTACCCGAAACAGAACCCGACTCGCTGGTCGACAGCGAACCACTCGTCGACGCAGAACCGGACTCACTCGTCGAGAGCGAACCGCTCGTCGACGCCGAACCCGACTCGCTGGCCGACAACGACCCGCTCGTCGACACCGAGCCGGACTCGCTGGTCGAGAGCGACCCGCTCGTGGACGCGGACCCGGACTCGCTCGTCGACAACGACCCGCTCGTGGACGCAGAACCCGACTCACTTGCCGAGAGTGACCCGCTCGTCGACGTCGACTCACTGGTCGATGCCGAGGCACTGCCCGACACCGAGCCCGACTCGCTGGTAGACAGCGACCCACTCGTCGACGCAGACCCGGACTCACTCGTCGAGAGTGACCCGCTCGTGGACGCAGAACCCGACTCACTCGCCGAGAGCGAACCACTCGCCGACGCAGAACCCGACTCACTCGTCGAGAGCGACCCGCTGGCCGATGCGGACCCGGACTCACTGGTCGACAGCGACCCGCTGCCCGAAACAGAACCCGACTCGCTGGTAGACAGCGACCCGCTCGTGGACGTGGACCCGGACTCACTGGTCGACAGCGACCCGCTGGTCGACGCAGAACCGGACTCGCTGGTCGACAGCGACCCGCTCGTGGACGCAGAGCCCGACTCGCTGGCGGAGAGGGAACCACTCGTCGACGCAGAACCCGACTCACTCGTCGACAACGAACCCGACTCACTCGTCGACAACGAACCCGACTCACTCGTCGACAACGACCCCGACTCACTCGTCGAGAGCGAACCACTCGTCGACACCGAACCCGACTCACTCGTCGAGAGCGAACCACTCGTCGACACCGAACCCGACTCACTCGTCGAGAGCGACCCGCTCGTCGACGCAGACCCGGACTCACTGGTCGACAGCGACCCGCTCGTGGACGCAGAACCCGACTCGCTGGCCGACACCGAACCACTCGTCGACGCAGAACCCGACTCACTGGCCGACAACGACCCACTCGTCGACGCCGAACCCGACTCACTGGCCGACAATGACCCGCTCGTCGACACCGAGCCGGACTCGCTGGTCGAGAGCGACCCGCTCGTGGACGCGGACCCGGACTCACTCGTCGACAGCGACCCGCTCGTCGACACCGAGCCGGACTCACTCGTCGACAGCGACCCGCTCGTCGACGCGGACCCGGACTCACTCGTCGACAGCGACCCGCTCGTGGACGCGGACCCGGACTCACTCGTCGACAGCGACCCGCTCGTGGACGCAGAGCCCGACTCACTGGTCGACAGCGACCCGCTCGTGGACGCAGAGCCCGACTCACTGGTCGACAGCGACCCGCTCGTGGACGCAGAGCCCGACTCACTGGTCGACAGCGACCCGCTCGTGGACGCAGAGCCCGACTCACTGGTCGACAGCGACCCGCTCGTGGACGCAGAGCCCGACTCACTGGTCGACAGCGACCCGCTCGTGGACGCAGAGCCCGACTCACTCGCCGACAACGACCCACTCGTCGACGTAGACCCCGACTCACTCGCCGACAACGACCCACTCGTCGACGTAGACCCCGACTCACTCGTCGACAACGACTCACTCGTCGACGCCGAGGCGCTGCCGGAAACAGAACCCGACTCGCTGGTCGACAGCGAACCACTCGTCGACGCAGAACCGGACTCGCTCGTCGAGAGTGACCCGCTCGTCGACGTCGACTCACTGGTCGATGCCGAGGCACTGCCCGACACCGAGCCCGACTCGCTGGTAGACAGCGACCCACTCGTCGACGCAGAACCCGACTCACTCGTCGACAGCGAACCACTCGTCGACGCAGAACCCGACTCACTCGCCGAGAGCGAACCGCTCGTCGACACCGAGCCGGACTCACTCGTCGACAGCGAACCACTCGTCGACGCAGAACCCGACTCACTCGCCGAGAGCGAACCGCTCGTCGACACCGAGCCGGACTCACTCGTCGAGAGCGACCCGCTCGTGGACGCAGAGTCCGACTCACTCGTCGAGAGCGAGCCGCTCGTCGACGCAGAACCCGACTCACTCGTCGACAACGACCCACTCGTCGACGCAGAACCCGACTCGCTGGTAGACAGCGACCCGCTCGTGGACGTGGACCCGGACTCACTGGTCGACAGCGACCCGCTGGTCGACGCAGAACCGGACTCGCTGGTCGACAGCGACCCGCTCGTGGACGCAGAGCCCGACTCGCTGGCGGAGAGGGAACCACTCGTCGACGCAGAACCCGACTCACTCGTCGACGCCGAGGCGCTGCCCGACGCAGAACCCGACTCACTCATCGACAGCGAACCACTGGTCGACGTAGACCCCGACTCACTCGTCGACAGCGACCCGTTCGTCGACGCAGAACCCGACTCACTCGTCGAGAGCGACCCGCTCGTCGACGTCGACTCACTGGTCGATGCCGAGGCGCTACCCGAAACAGAACCCGACTCGCTGGTCGACAGCGAACCACTCGTCGACGCAGAACCCGACTCACTCGTCGACAACGACCCACTCGTCGACAACGAACCCGACTCACTCGTCGACAACGACCCACTCGTCGACTCCGACCCGGACTCACTCGTCGACAACGACCCACTCGTCGACTCCGACCCCGACTCACTCGTCGACAACGACCCCGACTCACTCGTCGACAGCGAACCGCTCGTCGACGCAGAACCCGAACCACTCGTCGAGAGCGAGCCACTCGTCGACGCCGAGCCAGACTCACTGGCAGACAGCGACCCGCTCGTGGACGCGGACCCGGACTCGCTGGTAGAGAGCGACCCGCTCGTGGACGCGGACCCGGACTCACTCGTCGACAACGACCCGCTGGTCGACGCAGACCCGGACTCACTGGTCGACAGCGACCCGCTCGTGGACGCAGAACCCGACTCGCTGGCGGAGAGGGAACCACTCGTGGACGCAGAACCCGACTCACTCGTCGACAACGAACCCGACTCACTCGTCGAGAGCGAACCACTCGTCGACACCGAGCCGGACTCGCTGGTCGAGAGCGACCCGCTCGTGGACGCGGACCCGGACTCACTCGTCGACAACGACCCGCTCGTGGACGCGGACCCGGACTCACTGGTCGACAGCGACCCGCTGGTCGACGCAGACCCGGACTCACTGGTCGACAGCGACCCGCTCGTGGACGCAGAGCCCGACTCGCTGGCGGAGAGGGAACCACTCGTCGACGCAGAACCCGACTCACTCGTCGACGCCGAGGCGCTGCCCGACGCAGAACCCGACTCACTCGCCGAGAGCGACCCGCTCGTCGACGTCGACTCACTGGTCGATGCCGAGGCGCTGCCCGACACCGAGCCCGACTCGCTGGTAGACAGCGACCCGCTCGTGGACGCAGAGCCCGACTCGCTGGCGGAGAGGGAACCACTCGTCGACGCAGAACCCGAGTCACTCACCGACAACGAACCCGACTCACTCGCCGACGCCGACCCACTCGTCGACGCAGAACCCGACTCACTCGCCGACAACGAACCCGACTCACTCGTCGAGAGCGACCCGCTCGTGGACGCAGACCCGGACTCACTGGTCGAGAGCGACCCGCTCGTGGACGCAGACCCGGACTCACTGGTCGAGAGCGACCCGCTCGTGGACGCGGAGCCCGACTCACTGGTCGACAGCGACCCGCTCGTGGAAACCGAACCCGAATCACTCGCCGACAGAGAGCCACTTGCCGACAGCGACCCGCTCGTCGAGGCCGAGGCGCTGCCGGATACCGACCCTGACTCACTAACCGACAGGGACCCGCTGGTGGAGGTCGAATCCGACGCGCTGGCGGAGGCCGACGTCGATTCGCTTGTCGAAAGCGATCCGCTGGTCGAGAGAGACCCAGACTCACTGGTCGACGCAGACGCGCTGTCCGACACCGACCCGGACTCACTCGTCGACAACGAGCCACTCACCGACGCCGAATCAGATTCGCTCGACGACAGCGATCCGCTCGTCGAGAGCGAACCAGATTGGCTGGCCGAGACCGAACCAGACTCGCTGGCCGACAGCGAGCCGCTTGCGGAAGCCGATTCACTCGTCGACAGAGAACCGCTCGTCGACGCCGAACCGGACGCACTCCCCGACACCGACCCGGACTGGCTGGTGGACGCCGACAGCGATCCGGACTGGCTGGTTGACGCCGACTGGCTCGCAGACAGCGAGCCGCTCACTGAGCCCGACTGGCTGGCCGACAGCGACCCGGACTTGCTCGCCGAGGTCGATCCGCTGACCGATGACTGGCTGGCAGACAGCGAACCGCTCGTCGAACCCGACTGGCTGGCCGAGACGGAGGCCGACTTGCTCGTCGACGTCGATTGGCTCACCGACGCCGACCCAGACGTGCTCGCCGAGCTGGACTGGCTGGCAGAGAGCGACCCGGACTTGCTCGCCGATGTCGACCCGCTGACCGAAGCCGACTGACTCGCGGAGCCGGACTGGCTGGCAGAGAGCGACCCGGACTTGCTTGCCGATGTCGACCCGCTGACCGAAGCCGACTGACTCGCGGAAGCAGATCCGGACTTGCTCGCCGACGCGGAGCCGCTGGCGGAGGTCGACTGACTTGCCGAGATGGATGCCGACTTGCTCGCCGAAGCAGATCCGCTGGCGGTGCCCGAGGGAGTGGCGGACTGACTTGCCGAAAGACTCGTCGACTGGCTGTTGGAGACGATCAGGCTCGGCGTATTGCTGGGTGTGCTCGCGCTGTTGAAGTAGTAGAAGAGCGAGTTGAGGTTGTAGATCGAGATGCCGCCTGCCGGCAGCGCCTGCACGGCGATCAGCACGCCACTGCCCGTGGTCATGTATCCGGCGTACAACGTGTTGCCGATGTACATCGGGCTCGCGACGAACTGCGCTTTGACGCCATTGATCGTGATGTTGGTCGCGGCGAGAACAGCCGCGAAGTTCGCGGAGGTGATGTTGCTGTTGGACGTGGTGATCGCGGTGTTGTACGTGACGACACTGCCGTTGTACGAACCGGTTCCCACGCTGGAATACGGCGCCTTGCCCGCGCCGGTGCTCGACAACGACGGATCCGCTCCGGCGCCGTACGAGATCGAGGCGTTCGTGAGCCCCTGATCCGAGTAGGTCGGCGGAGCCGCGGGCGTCGACGTGCTCGCGCTGGCGGACGGAGTCGACAGCGCTGCGCGCATCAGGAGGGTCGACCGCGCCGGTGCGGTCGACTGGCTTGCCGACGCGCTCTCCGACGTCGACGCGCGCGGCGACCCGCTCACTGACGAAGAGTCCGACGTCGACGCGCTCGCCGACCCGCTCGCAGACAGAGACTCGGATGTCGACACGCTGTCGGCATACGCCCCGCCGGACTCCGGCGCGGCCGACTGGCTCCCGGTCGCCGGTGCAGCCGACTCGGACTCCGGTGCGGCCGACTCGCCCATGGCATCCGATGCCGTCGACTCGCTCGACGCGCCCGGCACGGCCGACTCGGACTCCAGCGCAGCCGAATCGCTCCCCGCCTCCGGAGCCGCGGACTCACTCGCCGCCTCCGGCGCCGTCGACGCGGACTCGGGAGCCGCGGATTCACTGGCGGGCGCAGGAGCCGCAGACTCACTCGCCGGCGCAGGAGCCGCAGACTCACTCGCCGGCGCAGGAGCCGCAGACTCACTCGCCGGCGCAGGAGCCGCAGACTCACTCGCCGGCGCAGGAGCCGCAGACTCACTCGCCGGCGCAGGAGCCGCAGACTCACTCGCCGGCGCAGGAGCCGCAGACTCACTCGCCGGCGCAGGAGCCGCAGACTGGCTCGCTGCTCCGGTCTTCAGATTGGCGTGCTCGGCGTTGGCGCGGGTGTTGACGTTCCCCTTGCCGTCGTTGTTCGAGAACTGGCCGCCGGTCTCGGAATCGGTGCTCGACTGCGACGTCGACTCGGAGCCGGACTCGCTCGGGGCCCCGCTGCCCGGCGTGAGCACCGCGCTGCCCTCGGTGGCCAGAGCCTTGAGGTTCGCCGCCGTGACGTCATATGAGACGGGCGTGCTGTCGGACATGGTCTCTCGTCCCCTCCTCGCCCCGCATCGAGATCGATCGCATCGAGATATCCCTCGTCGACCGCGTCCCCGCCCGCGTGGCATCCGCCAACTGTCTCGGAGCCAGGTTATCGAAGGTGTCCGTCATCGCCAGAGACACGGGCGCCGCGCGTCACGCGCGACCGCTCGTCGGTCCCCCCGCTGGGATTCGAACCCAGACTCGGGCGAGTTTAAGTCGCCTGCCTCTGCCAGTTGGGCTACGGGGGGGGCTCGTCCACGCTACCGGCGCAGACGGCGAGAGCCGCCACCCGCAACGGGTGGCGGCTCTCGAAGCTCGAGGCCTACTTGGCGCCGGCCTCGGCGGGCAGCTTGTCGCCGGCGGCCTTGTCGGGCGCGGGCTCGACGGGGGCCTCCATCGGCGGCTTCGGACGCGAGGCGTAGGCCTCGAAGAAGTCGCGCGGGCGCTCGACGGTGATGAGCTCCACGGTGTCGCGGCCGAGCCAGAGGTTGTGCCACCAGCCCCAGAGCACGCGCCACTTGCGCTCCCACGTCGGCATGGCCAGGCCGTGGTAGCCGCGGTGCGCGACCCAGGCGAGGAATCCCTTGAGGGCGAACTTGCCCGACTGGAAGACGCCGTCGTACAGGCCGAGACCCGCGACCGCGCCGAGGTTCTTGTGGTAGTAGTCCACGGGCTCCTCGCCGCGCAGCACGGCGACGAGGTTCTTCGCGAGGCGCTTGGCCTGGCGGACGGCGTGCTGCGCGTTCGGCACGCACGTGCCGTCCGGCAGGCCGCCGGTCTTGTCCGGCACCGCGGCGATGTCGCCGGCCGCCCAGGCGCCCTCGACGACGTTCTTGTCCGCGTCGATCACCCGCAGGTCGGCCTGCGTCGTGATGCGGCCGCGCGGCTCGGTCGGAAGGTCACCGGCGCGGACGACACCGGGGTTCGCCATCACGCCGGCGGTCCAGACGATCAGACCGGACGGGTAGGAGTCTCCCGTGGACGTCTCGACGATGCCGTCGACGGCGCTCGTCACCTGCGTCTCGAGGTGCACGTTCGCACCGCGCTGAGCGAGGTCCTTGAGCACCCACTCGCTCGTGGGCAGCGACACCTCGGGCATGATGCGGCCCATCGCCTCGATGAGGTGGAACTGCGTCTCCTCGAACGAGATCTCCGGATACTGGCCGACCAGCGACGAGGCGAGCGAACGCAGCTCGGCGAAGGTCTCGATGCCGGCGAAGCCGCCGCCGACGACCACTGTCGTCAGCAGGCGCTGGCGCAGCGGGTCGCCCGCCGGCAGCGCGGAGGCCTTCTCGAAGTTGTGGATCAGGGTGTCGCGGACGTAGACGGCCTCCTCGACCGACTTCAGACCGACCGCGTTCTCGGCGATGCCCGGGATGGGGAACGTCCGCGAGACGGATCCGGCGGTCACGACGATGTGGTCGTACGCCAGCTCGTAGGACTCGCCGCCCTCGGGCGTGATGGTGGCCGTCCGATTCGCGTGGTCGATGCCGGTCACCTTGGCGGTGATGAGCTTCGTGCGCTTGAGGTGACGGCGGTGCGAGACCACCGTGTGACGAGCCTCGATCGATCCGGCCGCGACCTCGGGGAGGAACGGCAGGTACGTCATGTACGGGAGCGGGTCGACCATGATGACCTCCGCCTCCCCGCGACGCAGGTGCTTCTCGAGCTTCCACGCGGTGTAGAAGCCCGCGTAACCGCCACCGACGATGAGAATCTGGGGCACGAGTGAAGAACTCCTTGAGTCAGGGTTTGCCCGGCGACCGCCGCACACGGGCCGAGCGGACGCGTCGCACAGCCGCGATGACGCCCAGCATCACGAGAATACCAGCGCCGCTGAGGGCCGCGAGCGGAAGCGTCCCGGACCGCAGCTCGTCCTCGGACGGGAGGAACGAGGAACCGGCCTCGGCCGGCGGATCCGCGGGCGGCAGCGGCGGGATCTCGACCGGGGTCACGGTCGGCGTCGGCAGCGGCGCCGCCGGCTGACGGCGGTTGACCTGGATCCAGCGCTCGAGGTCGCCCATGGGGTTCTTCGTGACATGCGGCACCGAGGCGGTGACCGCGGCCTCCGCGTCGATCAGGCCGTATCCGTAGAACGCGTCGGGGACCTCGACGTCCTTCGGCTTCCGAGCGGTCTTGATGATCCGGTTGATCACGTCATCCGCGCTCATCTCCGGATGCGCCGCGCGGACGAGCGCGGCGATGCCGGCCACGATCGGCGCCGCACCGCTTGTGCCCCGCCACTCGACGATCTCACCGTCATTGGACACCCCGAGCAGTTTCTCGCTCGGCGCGGAGACGCCGATCGTGATGCCCTGCGTCGACGCCTCGACGCTCGCCTTGCCCTCGGGATCGACCCCGGCGACCGTGAGGACCCCGGGGATCGTGGCGGGAGCACCGACCGAGTTGGTGCCACTACCGCGATTGCCCGCGGCGACGACGATCACGACGTCGTGCTGCATTGCGTAGAGGAACGCCTGGTCCCACGACTCGTCCCAGCTCTGCGAGTTCGTGGTGAGGGAGAGGTTGATGACGTCTGCGCCGTGGTCGACGGACCAGACGACCGCCTCGGCGACCTGCTGCGCGAACGGGACCGTCGCGGAGTCCCCGAACCCGAGTGACACCGACAGCAGATCGGCCTCCGGCGCTACGCCGACCATCCGGTCCGGATCTCCGGCGGCGCGCGCAGCCGCGACGGAGGCGACCCAGCTGCCGTGGTTGCGGTCGATGACGTCCACCGGCGTGCGGCCGTCGGGTGTTCCGACCCCGGAGACGTCCGTGCCGTCCACGACGGCGCCCTCGAACTCCTTCGGCCCGTCGGCGATGCCCTTGTCGATCACCGCGATCGTGGTGCCCTCGCCGCGAGTGACCTTCCACGCGTCGCGGATCCCGTACTCCTCGAGCCAGTACTGGCGCTCGCGAAGCGTCGGCTCCTTCGTCGCCTCGGGCTCGGGCGTCGCCTCGGCGCCGGGCGTCTGCACGGGATCCGGCGTGGGAGCGGGAGCCGCCCCGGTCAGCAGGGCGGCCAGGGCCGTGAACGCGGCCAGCCGCGCGAGACGACTCATCCGGCCTTCCCCGGCTCGGCGCACTCGCAGCGCTCGGGCGACCACGCCGACCGCTCGAGCGCGGCGTCGCCGACGGGGTTGACTCCCGGACCCGCTGCCAGGGCGTGGCCGGCGAGCGCGTGCAGGCACTTCACGCGGGTGGGCATGCCGCCCGCGGAGATGCCGTCGATCTCGGGCACGTCACCGAACGCGGCGCGGTCGGCGAGGTAAGCCTCGTGCGCGCGCAGGTACTGCGCCGCGAACTCCGGCTCCTCCTCCAGGCGCGCGGCGAGCTCGGGCATCAGCTGCCCCGCCTCAAGCCGCGACATCTCCGCCGTCGCGGCGGGATGCGTGAGGTAGTAGAACGTCGGGAACGGCGAGCCGTCGGGCAGCCGGGGCGAGGTCGCCACGACCGTCGGGTTGCCGCAGACACAGCGCGCGGCGATGCCGATCACGCCACGCGCCTCGCGGCCGAGCTGGGACGAGACGACCTCGACGTCGATCGGGCGCAGGGGTTCGAAGGAGGCGTTCGTCACCGATCCAGGCTACCCGCGGGGCACGGGACGGACCCGGGCGGACGGGCGCGTTGCCAGCATTCCGGCAGGTGCGCGGTCGTCGATCAGGGCGCCGGCGCCTCCGACGGCGGCGACGGCACATCCGGCTGGCCGATCGTGATCTCCATCGCGTTGCGCGACGTCCCCGCCGCGACGACGGAGCGCAGCAGACCGCCGGCCCAGTCCGCGTGCTTCTCCTCGACCTCGGCGCTGATGGGCTCCGGGTCCTGCGGCGTCTCGACCTCCTCGAGGTCGTCGATCACGAGGAAGCGCACCTCGCCCGGCTTGACGTAGTAGAGCCGCTCGCGCGCCTGAGTGGTGATGTAGGCCGGATCCTTCCAGCGGTCGCGTTCGCGCTCGAGATCCGCGATCTCGGCGTGCGTGACCTGCACGGCCTCCTCCAGCGCGGCGATCTTCTGCCGCTGCTCGACGTAGGTCGCCACGGTCGGCGCCAGCACCGCCACGGCGAGCACCACGAGACCGAGCATGATCGCCGCGAATCCGGAGAACCGGATGCCGCCGAGCCACTCGCGCGCGTCCGCGCCCGGTCGCGGGGTCCGCCGGGCAGACGCTCCCCGGGATGCGGAAGAGGGAGCCGTCTTCCTGCTCACGGCTCCCCCTCTCGCGGATCCGGATGGATCCTCGTCAGAACTTCAGTGCGTCACGCCGAGAAGCGCGGGTACGCGCTGCGGCCCGCGAAGACCGCCGCGGAGCCCAGCTCCTCCTCGATGCGCAGAAGCTGATTGTATTTCGCGACCCGGTCGCTGCGAGCAGGCGCGCCCGACTTGATCTGGCCCGCGTTCACGGCGACCGCGAGGTCGGCGATCGTGGTGTCCTCGGTCTCGCCGGAGCGGTGCGACATCATCACGGTGTAGCCCGAGTTCTGCGCCAGCGCGACGGCGTCGAGCGTCTCGGTGAGGGAGCCGATCTGGTTCACCTTGCACAGCAGCGAGTTCGCGACGCCGCGCTTGATGCCGTCGGCGAGGCGCTGCGGATTGGTGACGAACAGGTCGTCGCCGACGAGCTGGATCTTCGAGCCGACGCGGTCGGTGAGGGCCTTCCACCCGTCCCAGTCGTCCTCGGCGAGCGCGTCCTCGATCGTGACGAGCGGGAAGTTGGCCAGCAGGTCCTCGTAGTAGTCCGTCAGCTGCTCGCTCGACCACTCCTTGCCCTCGAAGCGGTACACGCCGTTCTCGAAGAACTCGGTCGCGGCCACATCGAGGCCCACCGCGATATCGGTGCCGGGCGTATAGCCGGCCTTCTCGATCGCCTTGAGCAGGAAGTCCAGCGCCTCGCGGTTGCTGGGCAGGTCGGGGGCGAAGCCGCCCTCGTCGCCGAGGCCCGTGGCGTAGCCGCCGGCCTTCAGCTCGCTCTTGAGCACGTGATAGGTCTCGGTGCCCCAGCGCAGCGCCTCGCTGAACGAGTCGGCGCCGAGCGGCACGAGGAAGAACTCCTGCATGTCCACGCCGGTGTCCGCGTGGGCGCCGCCGTTGATGACGTTGAGCGCCGGGACGGGCAGGATGTGCGCGTTCGGGCCGCCGATGTAGCGGAACAGGGGCAGGTCGGCGCTGTCCGCTGCGGCCTTGGCGACCGCGAGGCTGATGCCGAGGATCGCGTTGGCGCCCGTGCGCTGCTTGTTGGGGGTGCCGTCCGCCTCGATCAGCGCGGCGTCGATCACGCGCTGGTCGCTGGCGTCGAGGCCCTCGATGGCGGGGCCGAGCTCGTCGATCACGGCGTCGACGGCCTTCTGCACGCCCTTGCCGGCGTAGCGGCCCTTGTCGCCGTCGCGCAGCTCGTACGCCTCGAACGCGCCCGTGGACGCTCCCGACGGGACGGCGGCGCGCTGCACGATGCCGTCATCGAGGAGCACCTCCACCTCGACGGTCGGGTTGCCGCGCGAATCCAGGATCTCGCGCGCGCCTACAGCTTCGATCAGTGCCACGGAATGACTTCCTCTCGGTGGACGCTCTGTGTGCGGGGCCCGCACAGCCCCGCGGTCAGTCTATGGCTCCGCCGCGGCGCGGTCAGGACGGGGTGCCGCCCGCCCGCGACGCCTCGCGCACGATCGCCACGGCCACGCAGCGCCTCGCGCGTGCCGCGCCCCTGCCATCTGCGCGGGTGACGTGCAGCGCCTCGCCCGGGCGCCTCCTGGTGGGGTCAGCGGCCCGTCCGCTCGTCCTCCACCTCGCTCGCCGAGGCATCCTCCGGGGTCACGCGGGTCTCGGGTCCCTCCACCAGGGACAGCGGATCGGCGATGTCCTCCAGCGACTTGCCGGCCGCGCTCACTCCGAAGATGCCGCAGATCACGCCCCCGAGGATCATGATCACCGCCCCGAGGACGTACCCCCAGAACAGCGGCGTCCGGTCGCCCGTCTCGGCGCTCTGGCCGATCAGCGCGCCGTACAGCAGCGGCGCGATCGCGCCCACGAACTGCCCCACCGAGAACACGTACGAGATCACCTGGCTGCGCAGCTCGAGCGGGAAGATCTCGCTCACGGTGAGGTAGGCGGCCGACGCTCCCGCCGAGGCGAAGAAGAACGACGCGCACCAGAACGCCGTGTGCGTCGCGGCCGTCAGCACGCCCGCGTTGAAGAGAAACGCGCTCACGAGCAGGATGAGGCCGGCGAGCACGTAGGTGCCGAACAGCATCCGTCGGCGGCCCCAGGTGTCGAAGAAGTGCCCCAGCAGGAGCGCTCCGGCGAGATTGCCGACCGCGAACACGATGAAGTACTGGGATGCGGCGGCCGGAGGTGTGTCGTAGAAGTTCTCCAGCACCAGCGCATACGTGAAGAAGATCGCGTTGTACAGGAACGACTGCGTCACCATCATGCTGATGCCCACGAACGTGCGGCGCGGATACTTCCGGAACAGCACCTTCGCGATGACGAGGAAGGGCACCCGTCCGTACTCCTTGACGGTGATCGTCTTCGACTCGTCGACCGGTGGGATCTCCTTGCCCTCCCGACGGATGCGCTCCTCGATGCCGTCGACGTTGCGCTCCGCCTCCTCCTCGAGCCCGTGGGTCATCTGCCAGCGAGGGCTCTCCGGGATGTGCCGGCGGAGCCAGATGATGAGCAGGCCGAGCACGGGGCCGAGGAAGAAGCTGAGCCGCCATCCGAGGTCCTCGGGAAGGATCTCGGTGTTCAGGAAGAACATGTTGGCGAACGCGCCGAGCGCCGCCCCGCCCCAGTAGGTGCCGTTGATCGCGATGTCGACGCGGCCCCGATACTTCGAGGGGATGATCTCGTCGATCGCGGAGTTGATCGCCGCGTACTCGCCGCCGATTCCGGCACCCGCGACGAATCGCCAGATGTAGAAGAACCACGGGGCGAACGACAGGCCCGCCACGGCGCTGCCGATGAGGTAGACCGCGAGCGAGAGGATGAACAGCTTCTTGCGACCGAGTCGGTCGGTGAGGCGGCCGAAGAACAGCGCGCCGGCGACCTGCCCGAGCAGGTAGGACGTGCCGGCGAGGCCCACTTCCGCGGGGCCCATGCCGAGGGTCGCGGCGTAGCCGTTGGCGGCGACGATCTGCACCTCGAGGCCGTCGAGGATCCAGGAGAAGCCGAGTCCGACGACGATCATCCAGTGGAACCGGGCCCACGGCAGCCGGTCCATCCGCGCGGGGACGAGGGACTTCACTTCCTTGGCCTGTGTGCCCGACGACGACATCCGGCGCTCCCTTCTCGCGGGGGCACCCGTCGCCCCCGCCTGATCTGTTCTACTCCTGGGCGGACGAGCCGCGCCTCGGACTTGCCCGTTCGCCGGGTTTCGGGTACTCGTCACGCGTCACCGCCGCGCACCGTCCGGGTCATCCGCGCCACCTATACTCCGGCGCATGACGACGCCCCCGGCCCTCGCCCGCCGCCTCGGACTCGCGGACGCGGTCGCCATCGGCCTGGGAGCCATGATCGGCGCGGGGGTGTTCTCCGCGTTCGCGCCGGCGGCGCAGGCGGCCGGCTCGTGGCTGCTCGCGGGACTCGCGATCGCGGCCGTCGTGGCGTACTGCAACGCGACGGCGTCGGCGCAGCTCGCCGCCGTGCACACGATCGCGGGCGGCACGTACGCGTACGGGCGCGCCGAGCTCGGCGCCTGGTGGGGATACGCGGCGGGCTGGTGCTTCGTGATCGGCAAGCTCGCGAGCTGCGCGGCCATGGCCATGACCTTCGCCGCGTACGCCGCGCCCGCCGGGTGGGAGCGGCCGGTCGCGATCGTCGCCGTCGCCGCGCTCGTGGGCGTGAATCTCCTCGGCGTGACGCGCACCGCCCTGGCCGCCAAGATCATCGTCGCGGTATCTCTCCTCGCGCTCGCGGTCGCGGTCGCCGCGGGTTTCAGCGCGCCCGCCGTCGCGGGCGGCGCGTTCTCCGGCGCGCCACCCGCCGGCGGAACCGGCCTGCTGCAGTCGGCGGGGCTGCTGTTCTTCGCGTTCGCCGGGTACGCCCGGATCGCCACCATGGGCGAGGAGGTGCGGGATCCGGCGCGCACGATCCCGCGCGCCATCACCATCGCCTTCGTCGTCGCCCTGGCCGTGTACGCCGCGGTCGGCGCCGTGCTGCTGTGGACGCTCGGCGCGGGCGGCACCGCGGCATCGACCGCTCCCCTGTCCGATGCGGTCGTCGCCGCGGGATGGGACTGGGCGTCGCCGGTCGTGCGGGTGGGGGCCGCCGCCGCGTCGCTGGGCGCCCTGCTCGCGCTCATCGCCGGCATCGGGCGCACGGGCCTCGCGATGGCGCGCGAGCACGACCTGCCGCGGTTCCTGGCGGCGATCCATCCGCGATTCCACGTGCCGCACCGCATGGAGCTGGCGGTGGGAGCGATCGTCATCGCCGTCGTCGCGTTCGCCGACCTGCGCGGGGCCATCGGGTTCTCGTCCTTCGGCGTGCTGCTGTACTACCTGATCGCCAACCTGTCGGCCTACCGTCAGGGTTCCGCGGTGCGCCGCTACCCGCGGTGGATGCAGGTGCTCGGCGCGGGCGGGTGCGTCATCCTGGCGTTCACCCTGCCCTGGCAGAGCGTCGTCGCAGGCGTCGCCGTGCTCGTGATCGGCCTGCTCTTCCGAGCGATCCGCCTGCACCGCGAGCGCGCCCGCGCGGGCGACTGAGGCCGCGGCGCCCGGCGCAGAGGGTGTGTCCCCGTTTCCGCCGGTATCACCGCGCATGACGGCGCGAAGTGGGACACGGATCGGGCCAGAGCGGCGCGCGCTGGGACCTCGGGATGCCGCAGCGGGCCCATCGAGGGCGGTGCGAGGCGCAGGACGCGCGTGCCGCGGCCTGTGAGAATGATCACGTGACCGAGCGATACAGCGAGGCGTACGCCGCCGCGCACGGCCGATTCACCGTGATCCCCGCCGTGTACGTGCTGCTGCGCCGCGGCGACGACGTGCTGCTGCAGCTGCGCGCGGGGACGGGCTACTACGACGGGCACTGGGCAGCGGGCGCCGCCGGTCACGTCGAGCAGGGCGAGTCGCTGCTGCAGGCCGCGGCGCGCGAGGCCGCGGAGGAGCTCGGCGTCGCCGTCGCCCCCGGCGACCTGGAGTTCCTCACGCTCGAGCACCGCACGGGCGACGGCGCCGCGGTCGACGAGCGCATCGACCTCTTCCTCGGCTGCCGGATCTGGACGGGCACGCCCGCGCTGCAGGAGGACAAGGCCGTCGACCTGGGCTGGTTCGCGCTCGACGCGCTGCCGGATCCCGTCGTGCCGCACGAGCGCGTCGTGCTCGAGCGATGGGCGGACGGCTCCCTCACGCCGATCACGCCGATCGGCTTCTGACCCGCGTCAGCCCAGCGGCTTGAGCTCGAGGTCCCTGCGGGTCGCGCCGGCCGACACCGCGGCGAACGCCGTGTAGCCGTCGGCGCCGGCGCGGTCGAGCAGCGCCTTCAGGTTCTTGGTGCGCTGCTCGAGGCGCACGCGCGAGCCCTCGGCGACGAGCTGCGCCTTGAGCGCGAGCAGCTCGGCCACCGGCACGTCGCGGTCGTGCACGAGCACCACGGCCGGCGCGGCATCCGCCTCCCGCAGCAGGACGAGGTCGACGATCCGCTCGAAGCCGATCGAGAACCCCACGGCCGGGACATCCTGACCGAGGAACCGGCCGATCATGCCGTCGTAGCGCCCTCCGCCGCCGAGCGAGTACGAGACGGACGGGTGAGCGAGCTCGAAGATCGTGCCCGTGTAGTAGCCCATGCCGCGCACGAGGAACGGGTCGAACTGCAGCGGGACGTCGCCGTCCGGCCGCGCGGCCGCGACCGACTCGCCGATGCCGACGAGGTGCGCGACGATCTCGTCGGGCACGCCCTCCGGCAGAGCGGCGCGGATCTGCGCCTCGCCGTACGGCGGGATCTCGCCGCCCAGCGGGCGCGCCAGGAACTCCTCGAACGCGTCCACGGCCGCGGCGGTCGCACCGCGCTCACGGAGCTCGGCCGTGACGCCCGACGGGCCGATCTTGTCGAGCTTGTCGATCGTGATCAGGACGCCCGGGCGCTCCTCGGCCGCGAAGCCGAAGACGTCGAGCATGGCGTCCAGCGCGCGGCGGTCGTTGATCCGGACGCTCGCGCCCGCGAGCGACAGCGCCGCGAGCGTGTCGAGCGAGGCGACGATCAGCTCCGCCTCGGCGCGCGCGGACGGATCGCCGATGATGTCGATGTCGCACTGCATGAACTGGCGGTAGCGGCCCTTCTGGGGGCGCTCCGCGCGCCACACCGGCGCGATCTGGATCGAGCGGAAGACGGTCGGCAGCGCCGCGCGGTTGCTGGCGTAGAAGCGCGCCAGCGGCACGGTCAGGTCGTAGCGCAGACCGAGGTCCGTGAGCGCGGCCTGGTCCTCCGCTGCCGCGTGGATCGCCTCGGTGTCGAGCCCGCGGCGCAGGATGTTGAAGGCGAGCTTCTCGTTGTCACCGCCGATGCCGGCGTGCAGCCGGGCGTACTCCTCCACGACGGGCGTCTCGATCTCGTCGAAGCCGTGCGCGCGGTAGCGCTCGCGGATGACGGCGAGCACGCGCTCGCGACGGGCCTTGTCGGCGGGGAGGAAGTCGCGCATGCCGCGCGGCGGATTCACGGAAGCCATAGCGTTCCTAGTTTCCCACGCCTGACGCATCCGCTCGGGCACCCTTCGGGCGCCGCTCGCGGCTGCGTACGCTGTCGCAGGCTCCATCGGGGCGTGGGGGCAGCGCTTCGCGCTGCGGGCCGCATCCGCGGCGAGCTCGCACGGTCGGCTGCACCTTGACAGCTCGCGCCGAGCCTCAGCCCTCAGCGACCCGGATCTCGGCTTCGAGGGCGCGCAGGCGCTCGCGGAGGGCGCGTTCGGCGTCCCACCCGTTGGCCCGCGCCGCGGCCGTGAGCGTGAGCAGCAGGTCGCCGAGCTCCTCCTCGGACTCCGGCACGGCGCCGACCTCGGCGGCGTCGTGGACCGCGAGCGCGATGTCCGCGCCCACGCCCACCTGGCCCGCCTTGCCGAGCAGCTTCTGCGCGAGCGCGAGCGACGGCATCGAGCGCGCGACGCCGTCGAGCACGCTCGCGCGCTGGCGCTTCTCGGCGGCCTTGGCGGCGTTCCACAGCTCGAGCACGCGCTCGGGAGTCTCGGCGGTCTCGCCCGCGAAGACGTGCGGATGACGTCGCACCATCTTCTCCACGAGGCCTGCGGCGACGTCGTCCACGTCGAACGGGGCGTCCGTCGCACGAGAGGCGATCTCGGCGTGGAACAGCACCTGCCACAGCAGGTCGCCGAGCTCCTCGCGCATGTCGGCCGCGTCGCCCGACTCGATCGCGTCGATCAGCTCATGGCTCTCCTCGAGCAGGTACGGCACGAGCGCGCGGTGGTCGATGCCCTGCGTCCAGACGCATCGGTCGCGCACCGCGCGCATGGTCTCGACGGCCTGCCTCAGCGCATCCGCGCCCATCCGGATCTCCTCGCTCACGACGACGATGCCCCATTCAACTCGATGCCGGCCTGCGGTGGTGCCGGGCGCGCAGCGACACCAGCACGGCGCACAGGACGAGCGCGATCGTCGATCCGCCGAGCACGCCCAGGATCGCCTGGTCGCGGATCGCCGCATCGTCCGCGAACGCGAGGTTCGCCAGCAGGAGCGAGACCGTGAATCCGATGCCGCCCAGGGTGCCGGCGGCGATCAGATCGGGGAACGCGACGGCCGGCGCCGTGCCGCGCGGCCGCATCCGCATCGCCAGCCAGCCGAACAGCGAGATGCCGATGATCTTCCCCACCGGCAGTGCCACGAGGATGGCCCACAGCGCCGGCGACAGCTCCCGCGGCGAGACCTGCGGGATCACGACCAGCGCGGCCGCGAAGGCGAACAGGGGCAGGATGGCGCCGTTGATCCACGGCTCCAGCACGTGCCGCGCGCGCATCGCCGGGCTCTGCTGCATCGCGAGCCCGAGCAGCACGCCCGCGATCGTGGCGTGCACACCCGACAGCAGCACGAACGCCCACGCGAGCACGGCCGTGCCGGTCAGAAGCGCGACGACCGCGATCCGCGGCCCGCGGCCATCCGGATCGATCCGGCTCAGGATCGCGAAGACCACCACGAGCAGCGCGCCGACCGCGAGCATGCCCAGCTGGATGTCGTGGGCGAACAGCAGCGCGATGAAGACGATCCCGACGATGTCGTCGATGATCGCCAGCGCGAGCAGGAAGACCCGCACGGGCGACGGCAGCCCGCGCCCGAACACCGCGAGCACGCCGAGCGCGAAGGCGATGTCGGTCGCGGTGGGGATCGGCCATCCGTCGCGCGTGGCGGGATCCGCGCCGGCGACGGCCAGGTAGATCAGGATCGGCACCAGCACGCCGCCCGCCGCCGCGATCGCGGGCTGGAGCGCCCTGCGCACGCTGGAGAGCTCGCCCGTCGTGAGCTCGTACTGCAGCTCGACGGCGACGCCGAAGAAGAAGATCGCGAGCAGCCCGTCGGAGACCCAGTGGGCCAGCGACAGGTCGATCGGCGTGCCGGGGATCGGCAGGTGGGCGTGGCTGAACTCGATCACGGCGCCGCCGAACGGCAGGTTGGCGACGAGCAGGCCGAGAGCAGCGGATGCCAGCAGCAGGATCGCGGGGAATCGCTCGGAGCGGAGGAGCTTCATATGCGCCTTTCGGGCGGGCGGGAACCGTGAGACGGGGTCACCCCGCCGCCGACCAGACTTCCCGGCACTCCGCGGTCCAGCCTACCGGCGGGCGCGGCGGCGCGTTCCTCGCCGCTCGACGCGTCAGGCGACGAGGTCCGCCTGGTCCGGATGGCGCTCGAGCCAGCTCTGCACGAAGGTGCACACCGGCACGATCTTCACGCCCCGCTCGCGCGCTTCCGCGAACGCGCGCGTCGCGAGCAGCCCGCCGATGCCGTGTCCGGAATGCTCCTCCCACACGACCGTGTGCAGCAGCGTGCGTGCGTCCACGGCGTCGTCGTAGGCCAGCACCCCGGCGAGCGCGCGCTCCCCCGTCTCCGGGTCGGCGATGTGCGCCTCGTAGCGCGCGTGCTCGGGGTTGTCCGTGACGACGATGTCGGGATCCATGCGCCCCATCCAACCGCCGGTCGGTCCCGCCCTCAACCCCGGATCACGACGTCGCGCCCGTCGCCTTCGGCGCCGGACGTTCTATTCGCCCGCCGCCTTCGGCGCCGGGAAGAGCGCGTCGAGCAGCTGCCCCACCCACGCCAGCAGCTCCGCATCGCCAAGCGGCTCGCCGCCCGCCGTCGGCAGGGGGACGACCATCGCCTCGCCACCCGCGAGCAGCTTGGCGCCCGGGTACAGGCGCTGCAGCCGGACGCGCATCGAGTCGGGCAGGTTCGCGGGCGCCACGCGGAGGTTGCGTCCCATCGCCACGACGTCGCTGAGCCCCGCCTGCGCCGCGCGCCGGCGCAGGCGGGCCGCGGCGACCAGGCCGTCCACCTCGGGCGGCGGCGTGCCGTAGCGGTCGGACAGCTCCTCGATCACGAGGTCGATCGCGTCGTCCTTCGCGGTCGGCGCGGCCGCGGCCGAGAGCTTCTGGTAGGCCTCGAGGCGCAGTCGCTCGGCGTCGATGTACGACTCGGGCAGGCGCGCCTCGATCGGCAGCTCGAGCCGCAGCTCGACGGGGCCCTCGGTGTCCTCGCCCCGGAACGTGGCGACCGCCTCGCCGATCATCCGCAGGTACAGATCGAAGCCGACGCCCGCGATGTGGCCGGCCTGCTCGGCGCCGAGCAGGTTGCCGGCGCCTCGGATCTCGAGGTCCTTCATGGCGACCTGGATGCCCGATCCGAGGTCGTTGTGCACGGCGATCGTCTGCAGACGGTCGGCCGCGGTCTCGGACAGCGGCTTCATCTCGTCGTACACGAAGTAGGCGTACGCCCGCTCGCGGCCGCGGCCCACGCGCCCGCGCAGCTGGTGCAGCTGCGCGAGGCCGTACTTGTCGGCGCGGTCGATGATGATCGTGTTCGCGTTGGCGATGTCGATGCCGGTCTCGATGATCGTCGTGCAGACCAGCACGTCGAACTTACGCTCCCAGAAGTCGTCGACGACCTGCTCGAGCTGATGCTCGCCCATGCGGCCATGCGCGACGGCGATGCGCGCATCCGGCACCAGCTCCGCGAGGTGCGCCGCGACGGCGTTGATCGACGTCACGCGGTTGTGCACGTAGAACACCTGGCCCTCGCGCAGCATCTCGCGGCGGATCGCGGCGGCGATCTGCTTGTCGTTGCGTGGACCGACGTACGACAGGATCGGATGCCGGTCCTCGGGCGGCGTCGCGAGCGTGGACATCTCGCGGATGCCGGTGACCGCCATCTCGAGCGTGCGCGGGATCGGGGTCGCGCTCATGGCCAGGATGTCGACGTTGGTCTTGAGCTTCTTCAGCTGGTCCTTGTGCTCGACGCCGAAGCGCTGCTCCTCGTCGATGATCATCAGGCCGAGGTCCTTGAAGATCACCTGGTCCGTGAGGATCCGGTGCGTTCCGATGACCATGTCGACCGTGCCGTCGAGCAGGCCGTCGAGGGTCTTCCTCGCCTCGGTCGCGGTCTGGAACCGCGAGAGCGGCTTGACCGTGACGGGGAAGCCGGCGAACCGCTCCTGGAACGTGTCGAGGTGCTGCTTGACGAGCAGGGTCGTCGGCACGAGCATCGCGACCTGCTTGCCGTCCTGGATCGCCTTGAACGCGGCGCGCACGGCGACCTCGGTCTTGCCGAAGCCGACGTCTCCCGACAGCAGGCGGTCCATCGGGATCGGGCGCTCCATGTCGCGCTTGACCTCGTCGATCGTCTGCAGCTGATCCGGCGTCTCCGCGAACGGGAACGCCTCCTCCAGCTCGCGCTGCCACGGGGTGTCGGGACCGAACGCGTACCCCTTCGCGGCCATGCGCGCCGAGTAGAGCTTCACGAGCTCGACCGCGATGTCCCGCACGGCGCGGCGGGCCTTGCCCTTGGCCTGGGCCCAGTCGCTGCCGCCCATCTTGGACAGCACGGGCGCCTCGCCGCCGACGTACTTCGACAGCAGGTCGAGCTGGTCGGTCGGCACGTACAGTTTGTCGCCCGGGTAGCCGCGCTTGGAGGGCGCGTACTCGAGCACGAGGTAGTCGCGCTTGGACTTGGTCGCGTTGCGCCCGCCGCTGGACACCTCGCGCTGCGTCATCTCCACGAACCGTCCGATGCCGTGCGTGGCGTGCACGACGTGGTCGCCCGCCTTCAGCTGCAGCGGGTCGACGACGTTGCGCCGGCGCGACGCCAGCTTCTTCACGACGCGCGCGTCGCCGCCGATCGTGCGGCCGTAGAACTCGGTCTCGGTGAGGACGGCGAGATTCGCCTCCGGCACCTCGAAGCCGCGCTCGATCGCGGCCTGGGTCAGGATCGCGACGCCCGCGTCGGGCGCCTCGTCCAGCGACTCGACGATGCGTGCCGCGAGCCCGCGCTCGGCCAGCACGTCGCGCGCGCGGTCCACGAGCCCGGCGCCGCTTGCGGCGACCACGACGCGCCAGCCGTCGGCCAGGCGCGCCGCGACGTGCTCGATCGCGCCGTCGATGCTGCCGGCGAAGGACGGCACGGCCGATCCGCGGATCCGGATCGCCGTCCCCGACTCCCCCGCGACCGGCACCCGCGCGAGGCGCACGTCGTCGTCGGCGAGGGCGTCGAGCTCGGCGGCGATGTCGGCCGCGCCCGAGTCGAAGGGGCTGAGCGTCCACCACACGCCGCGGCGGTCGCGGACGTCGTCGTGCAGGCGCGAGATCGTGAGGAAGTCGCCGGACTCGAGGTTGATCGGCGCGCGCGCCCCGCTCGTCGCGGCGCTCCACGCGGCCTCGAGGAACTCGCGGTTGGTCTCCCCCAGTGTCAGGGCGCGCGACACGGCGCGCTCGGGATCGACCAGGGCGACGGCCGCACCCTCGGGCAGGTAGTCGACGACCGAGGCGAGCGGCCCCGCGACGACGGGCGTGAGCGACTCCATGCCCTCGACCGGGATGCCCTGGCTCATCTTCTCGAGCATCTGCGCGATGCCGGGGAACTCGTGCTGCAGCTCGCGCGCGCGTCGGCGCACCTCGTCGGTCAGCAGCAGCTCGCGGCTCGGGACGAGGCTCACCTCACGCACCTCGCCGGGCAGCGACCGCTGGTCGGCGACCGAGAACGCGCGGATCTGATCCACCTCGTCGCCGAAGAACTCGACGCGGAACGGGTGGTCGGCGACCGGCGGGAAGACGTCGAGGATGCCGCCGCGCACGGCGAACTCGCCGCGGCGCGAGACCATGTCGACGCGGGCGTAGGCGAGCTCGACCAGCCGGCGCACGACGTCTTCGAGCTCGGTGCCGCGTCCTCCGGCCGCGAGCCGGATGGGCGCGGCGTCGCCGAGCCCTCGCGCGAGCGGCTGGATCGCCGAGCGCACGGATGTCGTGACGACCAGCGGCGCGGAGCCGTCCCACGTCGCGAGGCGACGGATGGTCTCGAGGCGGCGGCCGACGGTCTCGGGGCTCGGACTCAGTCGCTCGTGCGGCAGCGTCTCCCACGACGGGAAGTCGCGCACCTCGGCGCCCGGCATCACGGCCTGGAGCGCGGCGGCGAGGCTCTCGGCGCGGCGGCCCGTGGGGGCGATCGCCAGCAGAACCGCCGGGTGCCCGGCCTCAGCGCGGCGGGCCAGCAGCGCGGCGAGCGCGGGAGCGTCGAGCCCGTCGACGAGCGACAGATCGGCATCGACGGCGGAGGCCGTGAGGGCATCCCGGAACGATTCGGCGGTCTCGAGGGCGCGCAGAATCCCGGAAACAGTCACCAGAAGAGCTTACTTCGAGGCGCGGACACCGCGGCGGCCGGGATGAAGCGCCCGCGAGGCGATCGCCGGGCATAGCATGGGCCCGTGCCGATGAAGGACGAGATGACGGTCGCGCTGAGCGCCTCACGGAAGATCTTCGCCGTTCTCGACGCCCTGCACCGCACGCGCCGGCCGATGACGCTCTCGGCGATCGCTCGCGCCGCCGGGCTCCCGCTGTCGACCGTGCATCGCATCGCCGGAGATCTGGCGGAGTGGGGCGGCCTCGAGCGGGATGCGCGGGGCCGGTACCAGATGGGACTCCATATGTGGGAGCTCGGCTCGCTCGCGCCGCGGAGCACGGGCCTCGTCGACGCGGCTCTGCCGTTCCTCGAGGACCTCTACGAGGCGACGCACGGCAACGTCCGCCTGGGCGTGCGAGAGGGCACCGAGGTGATCTTCGTGTCGCACCTCTCCGGTCATGGCTCGGTGCCGCTGCGCACGCGCGCCGCGCAGCGGCTGCCGATGCCGACCACCGGCGTCGGCCTCGCTCTGCTCGCACACGCGCCGAACGACGTGCTCGAGAAGGTGCTCACGCAGGAGCTTCCGCGGTTCACGCCGTTCACCGTGCCGGACAGCGGCGCTCTGAGGCGCCTGCTCGCCGATGCGCGCCGGAACGGCTACGCGATCTGCGACCGGCAGATGACGAGCGATGCCGTGTCGGTCGCGGCTCCCATCCGCACGATGACGGGCGAGGTCGTGGCGGCTGTATCGGTCGCGGTGCAGGGGTCCGGTCCGGAGGCCGTGCGCCGCCACGTGCCTGCGGTGCTGATGGCCGCACGCGGCATCTCACGCAACATCGCCAGGACGCCCGAGCCCACCTGGACGACGTCCCCGCGGTTGACCCAGTCGGCCTGATCGCCTGAGCTCCCGCCCGGCGGAAGGTGCGTGGTCGAGCGCGCGCGGGCACAAGAGCATGGCATGATGCGCGCGACGACGATCCACGGCCCCGGCGACATCCGCTTCGAGACGGTCCCGGATCCGGAGATCCTGCATCCGACGGACGCCATCGTGCGCGTCACGGCCGGATGCGTATGCGGATCCGACCTCTGGCACTACCGCGGGCTGTCGAGCGGGCAGAAGTTCCCGCGCACGATCGGACACGAGTGCCTCGGCGAGGTCGTGGAGACCGGGTCGGACGTGACCCGGTTCGCGGTCGGCGATCGCGTCGTTGTGCCCTTCAACCACAGCTGCGGGCACTGCGCCCCGTGCTTCGCCGGGGTGACCTCGGCCTGCGAGAACCGCAGCCTGACCGTCAGCGGCCAGGCCGAGCTCGCCCGCGTGGGTCAGGCCGACGGCTCGCTCGTGCGGTACGAGACGGACGCCCCGGATCGGATCCCGTCGCTGCTCGCGCTGTCGGACGTGATGGCGACCGGCTGGCACGCGTCGGTCTCGGCCGGCGTGACCACGGGATCGACCGCGGTCGTGGTGGGCGACGGCGCGGTGGGGCTGTGCGGTGTGATCGCAGCGCACCAGCTCGGCGCCGAGCGCATCGTCGCGATGTCGCGGCATCCCGAGCGCCAGACGCTTGCGCGGGAGTTCGGAGCGACCGACATCGTCGCCGAGCGCGGCGCTGAGGGCGAGACCGCGGTGCGGGAGCTCATGGGAGGCGCGGGCGCCGATGCGGTACTGGAGTGCGTCGGCACCAACGAGTCGCTCGCGACGGCCTACGCGGTGGCGCGCCCCGGCGCGACGGTGGGTTTCGTGGGCGTGCCGCACGGGGTGTCGTCGTTCCCGATGTTCGCGGCGTTCGCGAAGAACGTCGGCCTGCGCGGCGGCAGCGCGCCCGTGCGTCGCTACCTGCCGGACCTGCTGGCGCTCGTCGAGGACGGCGAGATCGACCCGGGCAGGGTGTTCGACCTCACCCTGCCGCTCGCGGACGCCGCCGAGGGCTATCGCGCGATGGACGAGCGCCGCGCGGTCAAGGTGCTGCTGACGCTCTGACCCGCGCGCCGGCTGGGGCGGTCACATCCGGGCGCTCACACCCGGGCGAGGTGACGGGCGACCGCGGCAGCGAAGGCGGCCGGCTGCTCGAGGTGGATCATGTGCGCCCCCTCGAGCTCGACGTACGCCGCGTCGGGCAGCCCCGCGGCGAGCGCCCGCGCCGCCGCCGGGGGCACCGAGGTGTCCCCGCTGCCGGCGACGACCGTGACGGGGATCCGGATCTCCGCGAGCCGGTCGGCGACGTCGTGCCCGGCGATGAGGCGCCACCCGCCCGCGACGATGCGCGGGTCGTCGGCGAGGAGGCGCCGCTCGACCTCGCCGACGTACGCGGGCCGCGCCTCGAGGACGCCCGGCGAGAACCACCGCTCCCGCATGGAGGCGAGCATCCCGGCCATGCCCTCGCGCTCGGTCGCGTCGGCGCGCTCGCGCATCACCTCGACGGGCGTCGCCGCGGGCGCGCACGCGACCACCAGCGAGCGCACCCGGTCGGGATGCCGCAGCGCGGTGTGCAGCGCGACCATGCCCCCGAGCGAGACGCCGACCACGTCGATCCGCTCCCCCTCCGGGGCCCGCGCGACCACACGATCCGCCACCTCGTCGAGATCCCGAGGGTCGTCCCACGGCGCGTCGCCGTGGCCCGGCAGGTCGAGCGCGAGCGCGCCGGGGATCGGCACGTCGCGCCACGTGGCGCGATCGAGCGCAATCGGGTGAAGGAGGACGGTGGTCATCAGGCGGCGTCGAACAGCTCGACGAACTCGGACCGGGTGATGGTCGCGAGACGGCCGATGTTCTTCGTGCGCGGCGTCGACTCGGCGAGCGCCCTCTTGTACTCGGGCGTCTCGAGGGCGGAGACGTCGTCGAGCTCGTAGAGCGCCAGGTACTTCGGGGTCTCGGCGTTGCTGCTCTCGAGCCGGAAGCGACGGGCGGAGCGGAAGCCGGGGCAGGCCAGACGCTCGGGGACGTGCTCCTCCCAGTACCAGGCGTTCAGCTCGTCCTCGTGCTCGGCGGCGATCTCCATCTGCACCATCAGCAGGCCGGGACGCTTCTCATCCGTCATGTCCGTCTTCCTCTCGCGGGGTTCTCGTGGCCGGATCGTCGTGACCCAAGTCGTCGTGGCGCGGATCGCCGAGGCCGAGGTCTCCGAGAGCGTCGACCCAGGCGAGGTGCTCTTCGACCGCTTCGCGGAACCCACGCGGGTTGTCCAGGTGCACCATGTGCCCGCCCGGGATCCGCACGACCCGCCGGGTCGGGAAGGCCTCGGCCAGGCGTTCGGTCGCGCCGATGCCGACGTGGTCGTCCTCGCCGATCACGAAGGTCACCGGGTGCGGATCGCCGCGGAGCGCGTCCATCGCGTTGTGGTCGGCCATCGCTGCCTGCACCTCGGCCAGGCCCTCCCAGGAGATGCCGGCCAGCACCTCGCGGAGGTAGTCGATCGCCGGTCCGCCGGCGGTGACGGTCGCCGAACGCAGCCAGCGCGGCAGCAGCTCGGCGGCGTTCGGGCCGTCGGCGCGCGTCGCCGCCGCCCGGGCATGCAGCGCCGCAGGGGCGGACACGTCGCCCGGGGTGTTGGCGAGCACGGCCGATCGCACCCGGCCGCCGTGGCGCGCGAGGATGTGCTGACCGACGATGCCGCCGAGCGCGACGCCGACGAGATCCACCGGCCCGCTCGCCCTCACCATCGCCTCGTCCGCCAGCCCTTCGAGAGTGACCGGCACCGCGGCGCGGTCGCCGTGTCCGGGGTAGACGAAGGTGCGCGCGTGGCCCAGCCCCGCGAGCTCGTACGCGCGCTCGTCCTGGGCCATCCCGGGCAGGAGCAGCAGCTCGGCGGCGCGGCTCATGCGCCCGGGCGCGGCATCTCGACGTAGACCCGGCGCAGGTTGGTGTTGAGCATGCGCCCGATCGCCTTGGTGTGCGGATCCGGCGGGTTCACGAGCGCGCGGTACTCGGGGCTCTCGAGCACCGAGAGGTCCTCCAGGTCGTACACCGCGAGATACTTCGGCGAGACGCCATCGGCCGCCTCGAACCGGCGACCGCTCAGGAAGCCGGGCACCGCGAGCCGCTCGGGCAGGTGCTCGTTCCAGTACCAGTCGTTCAGCTCCGCCTCATGCTCGGCGGGGACGTCCATCTGCACGTGCAGCAGCGCACGCCTCTTCTCGTTCGCGTTCTCCTCGGCCATGTCAGGCTCCTTCCGTCTCGCGCACGCCGATCCCCGCGGCCTCATACACCCTGTCCAGCAGCGCCGTCGCGCGGGCCGCGTCGCGGAGATCCGCGAACGGCTTGTCGCCGCGCTTGACCCGCTCGATCGTGTCGTCGACGAACCGCGGGTAGTACGGCATGTTCGTCGTGCCCACCTGCCATGTCTCGCTGGTGCCGTCCGTGCCCGACACCTCCACGCTCGCGCCGTCGCGCACCACGTAGTAGTGCGACGCCGTGCGCAGGGAGAAGTGCAGGTCCATGTACTGGTCGGGCGACGGGTACCGGTAGCCGGTCTGGATCGTCGCGATGCTGGATCCGATCCGCAGCGTCACTGCGGCGAAGTCCTCGATCGGCAGGCCCCAGGCGGCGTTCGACATCGCGGCCGAGAGGATCTCGACCGGCTCGTCCGGGACGAGGTGCGGCACGAGGTCGAGGAAGTGGATGCCGAGGTTGATCATCGCGCCGCCGCCGGACGTGCGGCGATCGAGCATCCATGGCGACGACAGGCGGTCGTACTGCTGCGGCGGGCGGCCGATCATCGTGAAGGACAGGTGGTCGAAGCGCTCCCCCGCCGACTGCTCGCGCATGCGCCCGATGAAGTCGCCCTGCCGGAAGACGAACGGCACGGCCGCGAACGCGCCGGCCGTCTCAGCCTGGTCGGCGATCGCCGCGACCTCCGCGCCGTCGAGGCCCGCGGGCTTCTCGATCGCGAACGGGATGCCCGCCGCAATGAGGAACGACGCAGTCGCCGCCATCTCGTGGTGCGGGCCGAGGACGATCGCGAAGTCCGGCTTCGCGTCGGCGACGAGGTCCTCATAGCGCGCGAACGCCGCGCACGAGAGGTCGTCCGCCACCCGCCCGGCGATCTCGGCGTCCGGGTCGGAGATGCCGACGAACTCGATGTCGTCCCGCGCGCGCAGGGGTTTCAGGAACAGGTTCAGGTGCCAGTGCGAGACACCGATGATGATCGTGCGGACCATGGTCTTCCCTCTCTCGTCCCGCCTCAGCCGATCACGGCCGCACCGTTGCCGACGAGCTCCGCGAGGCGCTCGTCGTCGTATCCCGCGACGTCCCGCAGCACCCGCTCGGTCGCGTCCCCGAGGCGCGGCGGAGCGGCGAACTCGGTGCGCCCGCCCGGGAAGCGGATCGGGTTGCCGACCGCGCGGATCCCGTCGCCGCGTCCCTGCAGCGTGACGACCATGTCGTGCCCGACGACCTGCGGATCCGCGAGCGCCGCGTCGATCGTGTTGATCGGCGCCGACGGCACGCCCTCCTCCGCGAGCCGCGCCAGCAGCGCCTCGGCCGTGCTGTCCGCGGCCACGCCCTCGAGGATCGCGTCAAGCTCCGCGCGGTGCGCGCGGCGCGCGTCGTTGTCGAGGAAGCGCGGATCGTCGACGAGCTCGGCCCGGCCGAAGGCCGCGGCGAGCCCGCGCCAGAACGGCTCGGTGTTCGCCGCCACGACGATGTCTCGCCCGTCGCCGCAGGTGAAGGCGCGGTAGGTCGGGATGCTCATGTGTCCGCGGCCCTGGCGCCCTGCGACGTCGCCGGAGGCGAGGTAGTAGCTCGCGACATACGAGAGCAGGGAGACCTGCGTGTCGAGCATCGACACGTCCACCCGCGTGCCTGTGCCGGTCCGCCCGACCTGGATGAGCCCGGCGAGCGCGCCGACCGCGCCGTACATCCCGGCGGCCACATCGCCGATCGGGAGGCCCGAGCGCACGCTCTTCCCGTCCGCCTCCCCGGTCAGCGACATGCCGCCCGAGAGCGCCTGCACCACGATGTCGAACGCCGGAAGCAGCCGGTACGGCCCGTCGGATCCGAAGCCGGTGATCGAGCACAGCACGATCCGGGGGTTAGCGGTGAGCAGGTCGTCGAGGTCGATGCCGAGCTTGGCGAGCGTGCCGGGGCGGAAGTTCTCGACGACGACGTCCGCCTTCGCCGCGAGGGCGAGCAGCGCCTCGCGACCCCCAGGCGCCTTCAGGTTGAGGACGACGCTCTCCTTGTTGCGGTTCGCGCTGAGGTAATAGGCGCTGTCGCCATCCTCGAAGTATGGGCCGATCCGGCGCGTGGGATCGCCGGCCGGCGGCTCCACCTTGATCACCCGCGCGCCGAGGTCGCCGAGGATCATGCTCGCGAACGGGCCGGACAGGTGCTGCGTGAGATCCAGCACGGTCGTGCCGGCAAGCGGTCCCGCCGTCGTCGTCTGATCGATCGTCGTGTGATCCATCGTCGTCTCCTTCATTCGACGCCCGCGCGCCAGCGCACGAGCGTCACGTCGTCGGTGACCGCGTCGAACGTCGCCGTCACGATGTCCCCGATGCGCACCTCGCCGTCCCGGTCCGCGTCCCCGGTCGAGGTCTCGATCGTGCCGAGCATCCGGATCCCTTCCGGCAGCTCGAGCATCGCGACCGTGTAGGGGACGCGGCCCGCGAAGGCGGGGTGCATGGCGCGGTGGTAGACGGCGAGGCTCCAGACGGTCGCCTCGCCGCGCAGCGGCTCCCAGGTCGCCTCGGGCGCGAGGCAGTCGGGGCAGAGCTCGCTCGGCGTCCAGCGAAAGTGGCCGTTCACGCAGCGCTGCGCGACCAGGCGGTGCTCCCTCGCTGCCGCCCAGAACGGGGCGGTGAGCGGGTCGTCGACATCGGGCAGGTATCCGGTGGTGCTCATGCTCCGGCCGTCAGGATCGACGCCGCTCCCTTCAGGAAGTCGTGCGAGGAGACGTCGAGCGCGACCTCGATCCCGGCGATCTGCCGCTCCCCCGCCTCGCCGCGCAACTGGCGCACGGCCTCGACGAGGTGCAGCCAGCCCCACATGTAGGCCTCGGAGAGCTGCCCGCCGTTGGTGTTGACCGGCAGGGACCCGCCGGGCCGGGTGTGCCCCTCGGCGAGGAACGCACCGCCCTCGCCGAGCGGGGCGAAGCCGTACCACTCGAGCATCTGCAGTACCCACACCGAGGTGGCGTCCTGGATGTAGAGCGCGTCGATGTCCTTCGGGGTGAAGCCGCTCGTCGTCCAGAGCTCCTGGGCGAGGTCGCCGAGCCATGGGCGCAGCAGGCTGTCCGGCGCGTGATCGGCGCGGAACGCGGTGCGCTGCGCCATCGCCGAGAGGCGCACGGGCTTGCGCGGCAGATCCCTCGCACGCTCGGCGGTCGTGACGACCAGCGCCGCCCCGCCGTCGGAGATCATCGTGAGATCGGCGCGGCGGAGGGGTGCGACCAGCGGATCGCTCGCGAGGTAGTCGCCGATCGTCAGCGGCTTGCGGAAGATCGCGAGCGGATTATGCTGCGCCCACTCGCGCTGCGCGACCGAGACCCAGCCCAGCTGCTCCTCGGTGGTGCCGTACAGGTGCTGATGCCGGCGGAACGCCAGCGCCGCGCGCCCGGCCACGTGCACCACCCCCGCGGCCTGCGCCATCTCGGCGCCGCCGCCCACGGCGATGCCGAAGTCGGCGTGCGCCGAGCGCTGGTTGGTACCGTAGGCGAGCACGATCGTCTCCGCGAGCCCCGCCCCGATCGCCATGGCCGCAAGGTGCAGCGAGAAGTTCCCGGTGCCGTAGTCGAGCGTCGCGCCGTAGCGCGGGGCGATGCCGAGCAGCTCGCCGACCTGCTCGTCGATGCCCGCACGCGCCTGCAGGTTGCGGCAGGTGATCAGCCCGTCCACGTCCTCGCGGCCGAGGCCCGCATCGGCCAGGGCGGCTTCGATCGCCTCGACGGCGATCGAATTGGCGGTGCGCCCGGGCAGCTCGCCCTGCGCGGTCGTGCCGATCCCGACGATCGCGATGTCGTCGCTCCTCTTCGTCACGACGCGCTCAGCTCGCCTGGCGCGCCACGAAGTGGACGTGTTCGGCGCGTACGCCGATCTGCAGGGCGTCGCCGACGGCCACGCGCGCGGTGGGCGGCAGCTCGCCGCGCACGCGGTGGCCCTCCACGCGGTACTCCACGTCGAGGTGGCGGCCGAGGTACGAGACACGCTCCACCGTCGCGGGCCAGGTGTTCTCGACGGATCGCGCCTGCTCGCCCGCGAGCACGTTCTCGGCGCGGAAGACCGCGGAGGCCGCGCCCGTCACTCCCGCCGGGGCGGCCTCGGCGCCCGCGACCTCGCCCGCGACGCCGTCGACGGCAAGACGGTCCCGCGTCGGCGCCAGCGTGCCGGGCAGCATGTTCGCGCGGCCGACGAAGTTGGCCGCGAACTCGGTGCGGGGACGCTCGTAGATCTCGCGCGGCGCCGCCTGCTGCTCGACGATCCCGTCGTTCAGGAGGACCACGCGATCCGACATCGACATCGCCTCGGTCTGGTCGTGCGTGACGTAGATGGCGGTGATCCCGACCGCCCGCTGCAGCTCGAGGATCTCGAAGCGCATCTGCTCGCGCAGGCCCGCGTCGAGGTTCGACAGCGGCTCATCGAACAGCAGCACCTTGGGCCGGGTGACGATCGCACGCGCCAGCGCTACGCGCTGCTGTTGGCCGCCCGAGAGCTCGGTGCCGTAGCGCTTCGCGAACTTCGTCAGGCCGACGAGGTCGAGGACCTCGTCGACGCGGGCCTGCGCGTCGGCCTTCGGCAGGCCGCTGAGGCCGTAGCCGACATTCTTCGTGACGGTCATGTGCGGCCACACGGCGTACGACTGGAACACCATGTTGATCCCGCGCTTCTCGGGCGGGACGCTGCGGCCGGGACCGGCGACGATGCGGTCGTCGATCGAGATCGTGCCGGACGACGCCGGCTCGAGGCCCGCGATGCAGCGGAGGGTGGTCGACTTGCCGCAGCCGGACGGGCCGAGCAGCGTCAGGAACTCGCCCGGCTGGATGTCGAACGAGATGCCCTTCACGGCCTCCACGTCGCCATAGCGGATGCGCAGGTCCTTCACGCTGAGGGCGGCTCCGACGGGACCGGCACCGGCCTGGGAGGCGACGGCGGGGAAAGTCATTGTCATGGCGATGTCAATCTCTTGCGGGTGTCCGGGTCGTCACAGCTGCGACGAGTTGATGCGGACGCGGAAAACGAATCGGGAGATGATCAGGCCCGCGAGCATGATCAGCGACATGAGCAGGCCGACGACGGCCGTCTGGTTGAGCTGCCCGTCCTCGACGTAGTTCCATGCCAGGACGGAGAGCGGCTGCGACCGGGGCCCGGCCACGATGACCGCCTCGTTCACCTCGCGCGAGGAGAAGATGAACAGCAGCACCCAGGACGATGCGAGCGACGGCGCCACGATCGGCATGGTGACGGTGAGGATCGCCTTGATCTTGCTCGCGCCGTTCATCCGTGCGGCCTCCTCGAGCGATCCGTCGACCTGCATCAGGCCGGTGGCCGCGAACCGCGCGGCCTGCGGCATGTAGGCCGCGACGAGGGTGATGATCAGCAGGCCGATGGTCGCGTACAGCGGCGTGCGCACGTAGAGCCACACGATCCCGGTGGCGAATACGATGCCGGGCACGGCCATCGGGAAGTTCGACACGTAGTCGATGACGGTCGCGAGGCGGCCGCGCTCGCGGATCGACACGTACGCGACGCCGAGGCCCAGGGCCACCGCAAGGGTCGGCACGGCGAGCGCGATCCAGATGGTGTTGAGCAGGGCGCTCGTCACCTCGGGCGAGGACATGACCTTCCACAGCGAGTCGAACGACCAGGTCATCTTGCGCAGGTCCGTGATCGTGTACGGCGTCAGCGAGATCAGGATGATCGCGGCGTACGGCAGCACGGCGGCGAAGAACCCGTACAGCGACAGCAGGATCGTGATGGGCCAGCGTGCCCAGCGCAGCCGCACCACGCGGGGACGGGTCGCCTTGCCGCCGACCGTGACGAAGCGGCGCCCGTTGCGCAGCGACCGGCGGTAGAAGTAGATGCCCAGCAGCGTGAACCAGAAGATCAACGTTCCGAGCGCGGCCGCCGCGGGCGGATCCGCCGGGAACACCGTCATCTTGCGGTAGACCTGGACAGCCAGCGGCGAGAACCACGCGTCCATGCCGAGCGCCGCCGGGATGGCGAAGATGCCCGTCGAGAACACGGCGATCATGAAGAACGAGGCGACGATCGCGGGGCGCACCACGGGCAGCGTCACCCGCAGCGCGGTCTGCACGATGCCCCGGCCGTTGAGGTACGAGGCCTCCTCGAGGCTCGGATCCATGTTCTTCAGCGACGAGGAGATGAGCATGTATGTGTACGGCAGGAAGTACAGCAGCTGCACGAACATCACGCCGGGGACCGTGCTGATGTCGACGTAGGTCGTGTCGGTGCCGAGCAGCCATTGCAGGTTGACGTTGATGATGCCCGAGCGCGGGGCGCCGAGCATGTTCCATGCCACGGCGCCGATGAACGGCGAGATGAACAGCGGGGCGATGAGGCCGAGCTCGAGGATCGCGCGCAGGCGCACGTCGGTGCGGGCGAGGATCCAGGCGGCCAGCGCGCCGAGGACAACGGCGATGGCGGCGACGCCGATCGACATCAGGAGCGTGCCGACGATCGAGCTCACGTACGCCGGGCTGGCGTAGACCGACAGCACGGCGCGCAGCGAGAACGTGCTGCCCGGCAGGCCGGGCGCCGCGCTCTGGAAGGCGCCGAAGAAGACGGTCGCGACGGGCACCAGGATGAGGCCCGTCAGCAGCACGAGCATCACCACGGCGAGCGCGCTGGGCCGGCGACGCAACGCCTTCGCCTTGGTCTCGATCGTGACCGTGACGGCCGGGTCGAGAGCCCCGCCCGCGCGCATATCGGCGCGCGGGCGGGGCTCGGTTCCGAGACTCGTCATCCGGCGTACCCGAACGTCTCGTTCCACTTCGGGAAGTACGGGCCGTCGGCGGTCATCGCGTCCAGGAAGTCCTGGTCCTTCGCGAAGTCGAACCACGTGTCGTCGCCGGCTGGCGCGTACCAGGGCAGGCCCGCGAGCTCGCGGCTGTCGGCGGCCTCGGTGTTCGTCGGGGCCGACTGCGACAGCTTCGAGTACATCGCGTTCGTCTCCGCCGTCGATGCCCACTCCATGAACAGCCGGGCGGCGTTCGGGTGCGGCGAGTCCGCCACCACGGCGACGCCATCGTTCTGTCCGATGGTGGGCTTCGGGTAGGCGAACTCGAGGGGCGCGCCGTTGTTGACGATCTGCGCCGACGCCCACGAGTCGACGATCGGCACGGCGATGTCGATCTCGCCCTGGATGAGGTTCTGGCCGAGGGTGAGCGTGTCGGAGATGCGCGACGTGTTGTCGGCGATCTTCTGCAGCCCGTCCCAGCCGAGGTCGGATCCGACTCCGTCGGTGTACGTGTACCAGAACGCCTGCACACCCGACGAGATCTGCGGGTTGACGACGCCGATGCGGTCGGCGAAGCGCGGGTCCTCGAGCGCCTCCATCCCCTTGTCCTGGATGAGCGCGATCTCGTCGTCCGAGAGCTTGTCGGGGTTGTAGGCGATGGACTGCGCGTTGCCGTTCTCGACCGGGTAGTAGTAGCCGGCCCGGCCGAGCTCGGCGGGGTACTGATCAGCGGCCTGGGGCGTGTACTCGGCGAGCCAGCCTTGATCGACGGCCTGATCCAGGGCCGTGAAGTCGACGATGCTGATGATGTCGGCCTGCCCCTGGCCCGCCGACTGCTCCTGCGCGAACTGCTGGTAGAGCGGGCCGGGGGTGTTGCGGACGACGAACACCTGGATGCCGTACTTGTCGGTGAACGCCTTGGTCCACGCGCTGAGGTTGGCATCGGACGCGTCGCCGTAGAGCGTGAGGCTGCCCTCGGCCTTGGCCGCGTCGGTGAGCACCGCGAGGTCGAACGCTCCCCCGTCGGCGGAGCTGGCGGGGGTCGCGGCGGGGGCGTCGGACGAGCACGCCGCGAGGGCGAGGGCCGCGATGGCCGTTCCGACGATGCCGAGGACGCGCATCTGGGGGATTCGCATGGAGTTCCTTCTTCGGGAGGAGATGTCTGCTGTGGCGACGCGGGTCATCCGGCATATCCGAACGTCTCGTTCCACTTCGGGAAGTACGGACCGTCGGCCTTCATTGCGTCAAGGAATTCCTGATCCGTGCCGAAGTCCGTCCACGGGTCGTCGGAGCGCGGAGTGAACCACGGCTCCTCGAGGTAGCTGCGCGGGTCGTCGACATCCGTGCGCATCGGCTCGTTGTTCGCTGCCTTCGCCCAGGCGGCGACGCCGTCCTGCGAGGATGCCCACTCGTCGAACAGCCGCGCCGCGTTGGGATGCGGGGCCTCCTGAGCCACGGCGAGCGCCGAGGTCACGACCACAGACGGATCCGGATAGACGAAGCCGAGCGGCGCACCGCTCCCGGTGATGAGCGAGATCACGTAGCTGTCCGCGAGCGGCAGACCGAAGTCGACCTCACCCTGCACCACGGCCTGGCCGACCGTGACTGTGTCCGAGATCGTGCCGGTGTTGGCGGCGATGCCCTCGAGGTTCGTCCAGCCATAGTCGCCGCCCGCGGGACCGTCCGAGTAGAGGTACCAGTAGGCCTGCAGCTGCTGACCCGCCTGCGGCGCGACGACGCCGATACGATCCGTCATCCCCTTCTGCGCGAGGAAGCCCATCGGATCCGCCTGGAGCTTCTCCACCTCCTCGGGTGTCACCTTGTCGGTGTTGTACGCGATGACGGGCACGGTGACGTTCTGCATCGAGTAGTAGTAGCCGTCACGGGCATACTCGGCCGGGAGTGCGTCGGCACCCTCCGGCGTGTACGGCGCGATCCACTTGTTGTCGATCGCCTGATCCAGCGCGGTGTGGTCTAGGAGGCTGATGAGGTCGGCCTGGTTCTGCCCGGCCGACGCCTCCTGGGCGAACTGCTGGTAGAGCGGGCCCGTCGCGTTGCGGACGATCGTGGCCGAGATGCCGTACTCGGCCGTGAACGCGTCGGTCCACGCCTTGAGGCTCGCGTCGGACGCGTCGCCGTAGAGCGTCAGCGTGCCCTCGGCCTTCGCCGCCTCGACGAGCGCGTCCATGTCGGTGGTGGTCGTCACGGCCGGGGCGTCGCCGTCGGCCTGCGCCGGCGCCTCCGCGGAGCACGCGCCTAGCCCGAACGCCAATGTCGCGAGTACCAGGCCGACTGTCACGCGGTGCTGTGTGGTCTTCATGCAAAGCTCCCTTGCCTTGTCACGTGAGGGGTGTATCGCGGTCGCGCCCGTGCCAGGTCTGGGCGAGTTTGCAGATCGCGCGATGACCATCCTGAGGTTGCGCACGACAGCCGGCCGCCACCCTTCCGTGTGACGGAAGGCGCTGTGGGCACCTTTTCCATCGTGATAGCGATCTAGCCAGGAACAGCGGAGGTTCTTCACACTTGCGCGAACCTCGATGCGTGTAGATGGTGTCGACGCATCCGCCGGTCGACCTGACATGATCGTGCGGAAGTGCACCGTCGCACTGCACCGCAGGTCACCGATGCGACACCGAACAGAGGACTGAATGTGACGAGCGCCGAGCGGGTGCGGATGAGAACACCGGACGTCTCCACCGACGACTTGCGGATGCTGCTCGCGCTCGCTCGCACGGGCAAGCTCGTGACAGCCGCGACATTGCTTGGCATCGATCACACGACGGTGAGCCGACGACTGAGGCGTTTAGAGACGGGCCTTGGTGTCACGCTCGTGGAACGCGGAACAGATGGATGGGCGCTCAGCGAGATCGGGCGCGTCGTCGTCGAGCGTGCCGCGCCGCTCGAACAGATCCTGCAGGAAGTCCGCGACGCGGTCTCAGGAGACGAAGGAACCGTCCGCGGGTCGGTGCGGCTCTCGACTCCCGACGGCTTCGGCACCAAGATCGCGAGCGTTGCGGTTGCCGAGGTCATCGCCGCCCACCCGGGAATCTCCGTCGAGCTCGTGACGTCGACGCGCCCCATCAGTTCCCGAGCGTCGGGATACGACCTCGCAGTGAGCATCGGCGAGCCACGTCAGGGTTGGCTGGCCTCGGAATTCCTCACCAACTACACCCTGGGCCTCTACGCAAGCCGGAGGTATCTCAACACTCGCCCTCGCATCGCGTCGCCGACCGATCTCACCGACCATCGGCTTGTGTTCTATGTCGACTCACATCTCAATGTCGCCGAACTGGATCTCGCCCGCCGCTTCGCCGGCATGCACGTGGGCCTGGGCTGTACAAATGTCTCCGCGCAGGTCGAGGCGACGCTGCACGGTGCGGGTGTCGGGCTCCTCCCCTGCTTCATGGCCGAGGAGGAGCCCGACCTCATCCGCGTGCTGCCGAGCGAGATCGCATTCACTCTGGCGTTCTCTCTCAGCAGCCGTCGCAACAGTCCCGCGCCAGATGCCGTGGGGCTGATCCGGCAAGCCATACGCAGCGTGGTCGTCGCGCGCCAGGATCTTCTGGTTCCGCGGACGTGACCCCGGACGGGATCTGCGTTTTCGCACTTCCGTCAGGCAGCAATGACGCTTGTCTGCAGATCGTCGTGGCGTCGAGGATGGGGACCGAAACTCATCGATGAAGATTCGGAGACCGCCGATGACGACCGTCGCCCCCGCCCCCGCACGGATGCGGGCAGCCGTCCTGCGCGACCAGGAGCCCGGCCTGGAGGTCCTGGAGATCGACACCCCGGCGCCGCGGGCCGGCGAGGCGCTCGTGAGGGTGCGGGCGTGCGGCGTGTGCCACACAGACCTGCACGTCATCAAGGGCGAGGTCGCGTTCCCGCGACCCGCCGTGATGGGACACGAGATCTCCGGCACCATCGTCGCCTTCGGCGACGGCACGGATGACGCGCGCGGGCTCACCGTGGGCGACGACGTGGTGGGCGCGTTCATCATGCCGTGCGGTTCCTGCGACGCGTGCGTACGTGGACGCGACGATCTCTGCGCCGACTTCTTCGGCAAGAACCGCCTGGCCGGGACGCTCTATGACGGCGAGAGCCGCCTCGCGATGCCCGACGGCTCGTTCCTCGCCATGTACTCCATGGGCGGTCTCGCCGAGTACTCGGTGGTGCCGGTCACGGCGCTCGCGAAGCTCGCGCCCGGCCTGGACCCCATCGCCTCGGCCGTGCTCGGCTGCGCCGCCTTCACCTCCTACGGCGCCGTGCACCGTGCCGGCCAGGTGCAGCCGGGCGACGCGGTCGCCGTGGTGGCCGTGGGTGGCGTCGGCAGCGGAGTCGTGCAGGTCGCCAAGGCGGCCGGTGCCGATCCCGTGATCGCCGTCGATGTCTCGCCCGAGAAGCTCGCAGCCGCCGCGGCCCTCGGCGCCGACCACACGGTCAACTCTCTCGAGGAGGACGCTGTGGCCGCAGTGCGCCGCCTCACCGATGGGCGCGGGGTCGACGTCGCCTTCGAGGCTCTCGGCAGGCCGCAGACGTTCTCACAGGCGGTGGGCATGCTCGCCGACGGCGGTCGCATGGTCGCGATCGGCATCGCCGCAGGCGCGGCGAGCGCCCAGGTCGAGATCACCCCGCTGGTGCGCCGCGGATACACGATCACCGGATCCTTCGGAGCTCGCACGCGGGAGGACCTCCCATCCGTCGTCGCCCTCGCCGCCGACGGCGGCTTCGACGCCGAGGGCCTGGTGACCCGCCACTACGGTCTCGATCAGGCCGACGAGGCCTACCAGGCGCTCGCACGCGGCGAGATCACAGGCCGCGCCGTCATCGTCATGGGCTGATCCATCTCCCACCCCGACTTCCGACCCTCAGAAAGCAGCACCATGACCGACCGTCTCCTCCATTTCATCGACAACGCGCTCGCCGAACAGCCCGGCGCTCGCACCGCCCCCGTCTTCGATCCGGCGACCGGCGTGTCCTCGAAGCGGGTGCTCCTCGCCGACGCCGAGACGGTCCGTCGGGCCGTCGCCGCGGCGAGCGCGGCCTTCCCGGGGTGGCGCGACATGTCGATCGCCCGGCGCCAGGCGATCCTGTTCCGCTTCCGCGAGCTGCTCGAGTCGCGCAAGGACGAGCTCGCCGAGATCATCACCTCCGAGCACGGCAAGGTCCTCTCCGACGCCGCCGGCGAGATCGCGCGCGGCCAGGAGGTGCTGGAGTTCGCGCTCGGCTTCGCCGACATCCTCAAGGGCGACTACTCGGTGAACGCCTCGACGGGCGTCGACGTGTTCTCCTTCCGCCAGCCGCTGGGCGTGACGGCGATCATCTCGCCGTTCAACTTCCCCGCGATGGTGCCGATGTGGTTCTTCCCCGTCGCGCTGGCCGCGGGCAACACGGTCGTCCTCAAGCCCTCCGAGAAGGACCCGTCGGCCGCGCTCTGGCTCGCCGCGCTGCTCGCCGAGGCTGGGCTTCCGTCCGGCGTGTTCAACGTCGTGCACGGCGACAAGGTCGCCGTCGACGCGCTGCTCGAGGACCCGGAGGTCGCCTCGGTCTCCTTCGTCGGATCCACCCCGATCGCCCGGTACATCTACGAGACGGCGGCCCGTCACGGCAAGCGCGTGCAGGCGCTCGGCGGCGCGAAGAACCACATGCTCGTGCTGCCCGACGCGGATCTGGATCTCGTCGCGGACGCGGCGGTGAACGCCGGGTTCGGATCGGCCGGCGAGCGCTGCATGGCGATCTCGGTCGTCGTCGCGGTCGAGCCGGTCGCCGACGCGCTCATCGAGAGGGTCACTGCGCGCATGGCCGACCTTCGCATCGGCGACGGCCGCCGTGGCTGCGATATGGGGCCGCTGGTCACACGCGAGCACCGGGACAAGGTCGCCTCCTACATCGACCTCGCGGCGCAGGACGGCGCGACCGTGGTGGTCGACGGCCGCGGCATCGAGGTCGACGGAGCCGAGGGTGGCTTCTGGCTCGGCCCGACCCTCATCGACCGCGTCCCCACCACCTCGCGTGTCTACACCGAGGAGATCTTCGGTCCGGTCCTCTCGATCGTGCGTGTGCAGAGCTACGAGGAGGGCCTCTCGCTCATCAACTCCGGCGCCTTCGGCAACGGCACCGCGATCTTCACGAACGACGGCGGCGCCGCCCGCCGCTTCCAGTACGAGGTCGAGGTCGGCATGATCGGCGTGAACGTCCCGATCCCCGTCCCCGTCGCTTACCACTCGTTCGGCGGCTGGAAGGCGTCGCTGTTCGGCGACGCGAAGGCGTACGGCCGCGCGGGCTTCCAGTTCTTCACGCGCGAGAAGGCCGTCACGTCGCGCTGGCTCGACCCGAGCCACGGCGGCGTCGACCTCGGCTTCCCCAGGAACAGCTGATGGATCTGCGGCTCGACGGGCTGCGGGTCTTCGTCACCGCCGCCAGCCAGGGGCTCGGTCTCGCCTGCGCGAAGACCCTGGTCGAGGAGGGCGCCCGCGTGGTGCTCTCCTCCAGCGACGAGGGGCGCGCCGCCGCCGCGGCGGCGTCGATCGGCGCGGAGGCCGGGATCGGCTGCGACCTGACCGACGCGGCGGCTATCGACGCCGGTGTGCGCCGCGCGGCCGAACTGCTCGACGGCCTCGACGCGCTGGTGGTCAACTCCGGGCCGCCGCCCGCCAAGACCTTCGTCGACTCGGACGAGGGCGTCTGGGATGCCGCCATCGACGGCGTCCTGCGCAGCGGAGTGCGGCTGATGCGTGCTGCGATCCCTCACCTCACGCAGTCGGGCCGGGGGCGCATCATCACGCTCACGGGCTACGGCATCCGCGAGCCGCAGAGCCACCTCGTCGCCTCGGAAGCCACACGCGCGGGCATCGCGGTGTCGGCGAAGGCGCTTGCCACCGACCTCGGCCCGTTCGGCGTCACGGTCAACAACATCGCCCCCGGCCCGGTGCTGACGGACCGCCTGGTCGGCATCCAGCAGATGCTCGCGGATCAGGCGGGCCGCTCGCTCGACGAACAGCTCGCTGAGAATGCCGCCTCGGTGCCTGTGCAGCGCAACGGCAGCCCCGAGGACGTCGCCGATCTGTGCGCCTTCCTCTGTTCGCCGCGCGCCGGTTTCATCACGGGCCAGACGATCGTCGTCGACGGCGGCTTCAACCGGGCCGTTTGATCGCTGGCCCGCCTCCGCGCTCGCGTCTCGGGCGCTCCCTAGGATGAGCCCGTGAGCGCACCTCAACAGCCTCCCGTCCCACCCCCTCCCATGCCGCAGCCCCCGTACGTGGGCGGATATCCCGCGCCCGGCACCCCCGGCCAGGACGCCCCGTCGGCACCGCCCTACGGCGCCCCGGCGGGTCAGCCTTACGGCGCGCCCGCCGCGCCGTATCGGCAGCCGCAGGACACTCGCTTCGCCCCGTATCTGCAGGCCCCGTCACGGCCGGAGTCGAACGCGCTCGGACGCGTGGCGCTGATCCTGGCGCTCGTCGCGGTCATCGGGGCGAGCATCGTTCTGGCCGTCACGCTCGCCGCGATCGGGGCGGCCCTCGGCCCGCAGCTGCAGAACGTGTCGGACGACGCGGGACTGCAGTTCCTCTCCCCCGTGCGCGACATCGTGCTGGTCGCTGAGATCGCCGGCTGGGCGGGCACGGCGCTCGGCCTGTGGGCGCTCGTGCAGGGCATCGTCGCGGTGGCGAAGCGCAGCGGTCGCGGCACGGGCATCGCGGCGATCGTCATCGCCGCCGTCGGTCCTGGCATCGCGGCCGGCGCCGCCTTCGTCGGCGTCGTCGCCGGGATCGCGAGCTCGACCGCCGCCTGACGCTCAGAACACGTGTTCTCCGCGAGGACACGCCTGATCTGCGCAGATGACGCGTGTCCTCGTTGAGAACACGTGTTGTGGAGACGGGTCAGGCCTTCGGGGCGTGGAAGCGCTGCTGGGCGGCGACCAGCCCGTCCTCCACGATCCGCTCGACCGCGTCGGCGGCATCCGAGATCAGGATCGGCAGCGTCTGCCGGTCGGTCGCGCTGAACGGGTCGAGCACCCAGTCCGCGGGATCCTGGCGGCCCGGGGGACGGCCGATCCCGACCCGCACGCGGGCGAAGTCGGGGGTGCCGAGCGCCTTCGCCACGTCGCGCACGCCGTTGTGTCCGCCGTGTCCCCCGCCCGACTTGAGCCGCAGCGTGTCGAACGGTATGTCGAGCTCGTCGTGCACGACGATCACGCGCTCGGGGGCGGTGCCGTAGAAGCGCGCGAGATTCGCCACGGGCCCGCCCGAGACGTTCATGAACGAGTTCGGCTTGGCCAGCACGAGCTTCGCAGCACCCGGGCGCAGCCACGTCTCGGCGACGCGCGCGTTCGCCTTGTGCTGCTTGAAGGGCTCGCCGCGGCGCTGCGCCAGCTCGTCCATCACCATCTGACCGACGTTGTGCCGGGTCGCCTCGTACCGGGGGCCGGGGTTGCCGAGCCCCACGATCAGCCAGGTGTCCGCCATGACCTCATCCTCTCAGCGCGCGGATCCGTGCGCGGACATGCGAAGAGGGGACGCGATCGCTCGCGCCCCCTCTCGGCAGAAGTGCTCCGATTACTCGGCGGTCTCCGACTCGCCGGCCTCGTCGCCCTCGCCCTCGGCGGCCTCAGCGGCCTCCTCGCCCTCGGCCTCGGCCTCGGCGTCCGACGTGGTGTCGAGCTGCGGCGTCGACACGGCGACGACCAGCGTCTCGGCGTCGGAGACGAGCGTGGCGCCCTGCGGCAGCTCGACCTCGCCGGCGGTGATGTGCGTGCCGTCCTCGAGGCCCTCGACGTTCACGACGAGGTGCTCGGGGATGTGCGTGGCCTCGACCTCGACGGACAGCGTCATGGCGTCCAGGTTGGCGATCGTGCCGGCGAAGGGCTCGCCCTCGACGACGACGGGGACGTCGACCGTGACCTTCTCGCCCTTCTTCAGCACGACGAGGTCGACGTGCTCGATGACCTGGCGCACCGGGTCGCGCTGGACGTCCTTGACGAGCGCCAGCTGCGTCTTGCCCTCGAACGCGAGCTCGACGATCGGGTTCGCGTGACGCACGAGCAGGAGCGTCTCGTGCCCCGGCAGGGCCAGGTGCACGGGCTCGCTGCCGTGACCGTAGAGGACGGCGGGGATCTGGTGGGCGGCGCGCAGGCGGCGGGCGAAGCCCTTGCCGAACTGGGTGCGCACCTCTGCGGCGAGCGTGGTCTGCTCCGACATGGTGTGTATCTCCTCGTGGACACGCGACGGGATCCGCCGCGCGATGGTCTGTGGGATGTCTCTCGACCCAGGCGTCCGGCATCAGGCGCAACGCATGAGGAGAGCCACGAGGCTCACCCGCGTCGATAACGGCAGAGCACGCGATTACGCGGCTCGCCCTCGCCGAGGTCGTTTTCCATCCTACCGGACGAACGGATACCGTTGTGACGTGATCGATCCTTCGCACATCCTCGCCGCCATCGTCGGCCTCATGAGCCTCACGGCCGTCGTCCTGGTCGTCGGCGCCTTCTTCTCCCTCGGCCGCTCGGGCTACCGCAAGGACTGATCCCGGCGCCGCCGCCGGCGGGCGCTCACCGTCACGCACGGACTCACGTGAGGACGCGGAGCACTAGCCTGGAGGCGACGGGATCGCCTGGCGTGTCCCGTCTTCCCCGTGACACCGTCCGGTGATCCGCCATGATCCGTGTGCAAGGAGATCGCGTGACCGACGCTTCCACCACTTCGCCCGCCCAGAGCGATGCCGCCGTCGCCAACATCGGGGTCGTGGGCCTCGCCGTGATGGGCTCGAACCTCGCCCGCAACCTCGCCAGCCGCGAGGGCAACACGGTGGCGGTGTTCAACCGCAGCCGGTCCAAGACCGACGAGCTGCTCTCCGAGCACCCCGAGGCCGAGTTCGTCCCGGCGTTCTCGTACGCGGAGTTCGCGGCGTCGCTGTCCAAGCCCCGCACCGCCATCATCATGGTGAAGGCCGGCGCGGGCACGGACGCCGTGATCCAGGCGCTCACCGAGGTCTTCGAGCCGGGCGACATCATCGTGGACGGCGGCAACGCGCTGTTCACCGACACCATCCGCCGCGAGAAGTCCGTGCGCGAGACGGGCATCAACTTCGTCGGCGCCGGCATCTCGGGCGGGGAGGAGGGCGCGCTGCACGGCCCCTCGATCATGCCGGGCGGCCCGGAGGAGTCGTGGGTCACGCTCGGCCCGATCCTGAAGTCGATCGCGGCCGTCGCCGAGGGCGAGCCGTGCGTCACCCACGTCGGCACCGACGGCGCCGGCCACTTCGTGAAGATGGTGCACAACGGCATCGAGTACGCCGACATGCAGCTCATCGCCGAGGCGTACGACCTGATCCGCCGCGGCACGGGCAAGAGCCCCGCCGAGATCGCCGACATCTTCGCGGAGTGGAACAAGGGCGAGCTCGAGTCGTACCTGATCGAGATCACCGCCGAGGTGCTGCGACAGGACGATGCCTCCACCGGCAAGCCCCTCGTCGACGTGATCCTCGACCAGGCCGGCGCCAAGGGCACCGGTGCCTGGACCGTGCAGACCGCCCTGTCGCTGGGCGTGCCGGTGTCGGGCATCGCCGAGGCCACGTTCGCGCGATCGCTGTCCTCGCACCCCGAGCAGCGCGAGGCCGCATCGGTCCTGCCCGGTCCGGACGAGGAGTTCGAGGTCGCCGACGCCGACGCCTTCATCGAGGACGTCCGCCAGGCGCTGTTCGCCTCGAAGATCGTCGCGTACTCGCAGGGCTTCGACGAGATCCGCGCGGGCGCCGCCGAGTACGACTGGAAGATCGACCTCGGCGCGATCTCGAAGATCTGGCGCGCGGGCTGCATCATCCGCGCCCAGTTCCTGAACCGCATCGCGGACGCGTACGCCGAGACCCCGGACCTGCCGCTGCTGATGACGGCGCCGTACTTCGCCGACGCGCTCACGCGCGGCCAGGCGGCGTGGCGCCGGGTGGTCGTCGCCGCGACGCAGGCCGGCATCCCGTCGCCGGCGTTCTCGTCCTCGCTGTCGTACTACGACGGCATCCGGGCCGAGCGCCTGCCCGCCGCCCTCGTGCAGGGGCAGCGTGACTTCTTCGGCGCGCACACCTACAAGCGCATCGACAAGCCGGGAACCTTCCACACGCTGTGGTCGGGCGACCGCACCGAGATCGGGGCCGAGGACACGCACTGACCCGCGTCTGAACGCCGCGAGGCCGCACCCGTTCTCGGGTGCGGCCTCGGACGTCTGCGGGCGTCAGCCGATCTCGCGCACTGCGCCCTTCTCGAGGCGCAGCCGGCGCCCGGCCCGGCGCGCCACGGCCGAGTCGTGCGTCACCACGACGAGCGTGAGGCCGTCGTCGTTGAGCGCCTGCAGCACCTGCAGGATCTCGTCGCGCATGCCCTCGTCGAGGTTGCCGGTCGGCTCGTCCGCAAGCAGCACCCGGGGACGCTTCGCGATCGCCCGGGCGATCGCCACCCTCTGCTGCTGGCCGCCCGACAGCTCCCCCGGCCGGTGGTCGCCGCGCTCGGCGAGCCCGACGTGCGCGAGAGCATCGGCCACGCGACTGCGCCGCTCGTCCCCCGCCAGCCCGAGCGGCTCCAGGCCCATGTCGACGTTCTCGGCGGCCGTGAGGGTCGGGATCAGATTGAACCCCTGGAACACGAAGCCGATGTCATGCGCCCGCAGCCGGCCGAGCTCCGCGTTCGAGGCCTTTGCGATGTCCTTCCCGCCGATCACGACCTCGCCGGCGGTCGGCCGGTCGAGCGCGCCCAGGATCTGCAGGAACGTCGACTTGCCGCCGCCGGTCGGGCCCTGGATGGTGACGAAGTCGCCCTGCGCGATCTCGACGTCCACGCCGGTCAGCGCGTGCACCGTCCGCTCCTTCTGCCGGTAGGTCTTCGTGACGCCGGCGATCCGGTACGCCGGGGCCGTATGCGTGATGGTCACTTCGTCTCGCCTCGCTCGCTCGGTACGGTGCATGTCGTTCTCCTGTCGGGTATGCGGCTGCGCGGTCATGCGACGGACCTCAGCGCCTCGGCCGGGCTGAGCCGCGCGGCGCGCCAGCCGCCGAAGGCACCCGCGATGAGGCCGGCGGCGACCGCGAGGCCGACGGCCGCGAGGATCACCCACAGCGACACGGGCGCGCTGAGCGTGACGTCGGCGGCGGTCTGCGCCGCCTGACCGAACGGACCGCCGCCGCCCGGCATCCCTCCGCCCTCGGGGCCCGCTGCGCTCGCGTCCGGGGCGCTCGAGATCGTGGGGTGGATCAGGTTGATCGCCGCGATCCCGGCCAGGCCGAGGACGAGGCCCGCGGCCCCGCCGATCAGGCCCTGCACGACGGACTCGCCCGCGACCTGGCCGATCACGCGGCCATTCGACCAGCCGATCGCCTTGAGCGTGCCGAACTCGCGCGTGCGACGGGCGACTCCCGAGATCGTGAACAGCACCGCGAGCGCGACCGCCACGGCGAGCAGGATGATCGACAGCCACGTCCCGAGGTTCGTGATCAGGGTCGACGCGCTTGCCAGCGATCCGGAGACCGTGGACGCGAGGTCCGACTGGGAGCTCACGGTCGCGTCGGGCAGCGCCTCCTCGAGCGCTGCCTGCACGCCCGGGATGGCGTCGGACGACTCAGCCTGCACGTACACGGTCGAGACGACGTCACCCGCGTCGGAGATCGCCTGCGCGACGTCCAGCGGGACATAGACGTTCGCCGCGGTGTCGGCGTCGGCCGACGCGGATGCCACGAGGCCCACGATCTCCATCTCGGTGCCGCCGACGTCGATCGCGTCGCCCACCGCCAGCTCCGCACTCGCGGCGTAGGTCTCGTCCAGCACCGCGACGTCCTCGCCCTCGTCGCCCGCGTCCAGCAGTCGGCCGTCGCCGAGCGCCACCGACGACAGCGGGCCGACCGCCGTCTCGCCCGGCGCGATCCCGAGCACCGTGAACGAGTCGACGTCGAACTGTCCGCCGCCGAAGCCGCCGCCCTGCGGTGCCCCGCCGTCGGGCACCTCTCCCTCGCCCTGCGGCGCGCTCGACCTGTCCGGCAGCTCGCCGTCGAACGTCGTGTTGGTGAGACTGAGCGCCCCCGTCGCCGCCGCGACGCCGTCGATGCCGGCGACCGCGTCCACGCTGGATGCCTCGAGGGTTCCGCGCCGGAAGTCCGTCATCAGCCGCGACTGGCTGAGGCTGGTCGAGCCGTCCTCGTTCGTCGTGCCGCCGTCCTCGCCGAAGTCGAACGACGGCCGGCCTCCGCCCTCGCCGGGCTCCGCCTGGGCGCCCGCGACCGTGAGGTCGGTGCCGACGCCGTAGACGGATCCGAGTGCCGCCGCCTGTGCGTCCCGCACGCCGGCGGCCAGCGCGTTCACGACGATCACCAGCGCGATCGCGATCGCGAGGCCGGCGGCCACGATGATCGTCTGCTTCTTGCGGCCCGCGAGTTCGCGCCGCAGATATGTCACGTACATGGGTCTCCTCCGGGCCGGAGCATCCGGCCACAGCACCCGAGGCTAGGGACGCGGATGATGACGGCTCGCGGAGTGGCGTATGAGATCCCTATGGACGCGCCGCGCGGGGTCTTCCCATCCCGCGCAAAGGCGGCTCCATAGAAACCTCATAGCTTCGTGCGCAGAATGGAGCACATGAGCACGCCCCACTCCCCCGCCCTGCTGCGCGCGGACGGCACGCCCGTCCGGATCCTGGTCGTCGACGACGAGCAGATGCTGACGGATCTGCTGTCGATGGCCCTCAAGATGGAGGGCTGGCAGGTGCGCACGGCGGCGAGCGGCTTCGAGGCGCTTACGGCCGCGAAGGAGTTCCGGCCGGACGCGCTCGTGCTCGACGTCATGATGCCGGATCTCGACGGCATGAGCGTGCTGCAGCGCCTTCGGCAGAGCGGCGACGACGTGCCCGTGCTCTTCCTCACCGCCAAGGACGCCGTCTCCGATCGGGTCGCGGGACTCACGGCGGGTGGCGACGACTACGTCACCAAGCCCTTCAGCCTCGAGGAGGTCGTCGCGCGCCTGCGGGCCCTGATGCGGCGATCCGGCACCGCGCACGCGGCCGAGGACGAGCCGATCCTGCGCGTGGGCGATCTCACCCTGAACGAGGACAGCCACGAGGTCGCGCGAGACGGCGCGGAGATCGAGCTCACCGCCACCGAGTTCGAGCTGCTGCGCTTCCTCATGCGCAACGAGCGCAAGGTGGTGTCGAAGGCGCAGATCCTCGATCGCGTGTGGAGCTACGACTTCGGCGGCCGCTCGAGCGTCGTCGAGCTGTACATCTCCTACCTGCGCAAGAAGATCGACGCGGGCCGCGAGCCGCTCATCCACACCGTCCGCGGCGTGGGCTACATGATCAAGGCGCCGCAGTGACCGGGACTCCCCCGCACGCCGCGGCCCCGCCGGACGCCGCGGCCCCGCCGGACGCCGCGGCCCCGCCGGCTGCGGCGGCGCACCCCAAGAAGCGGCAGCTGTCGTTCCAGGCGCGCCTGATGCTGACGGTGTTCGGCTTCGTGTCGCTGATCTTCGTCGTCGTGGCGGGCGTCACGAGCGTCATGCTGAACAACTCGCTCGAGGAGCGTCTGACGCAGCAGGTGCGCGGCATGGTGGCGGAGGCGCAGCCGTGGCTGCGGGCGGGTGCCGTCGCGCCCGGCGCCGCGCTGGAGGGCGCGCAGATGCCTCCCGGCACGATCCTCGTCGTCGCGACGGCCGACGGCACGCGATCCGGCGCCTTCGTCGACGAGCACTTCTCGGTGGTGCCGCTGACCGAGTCGCAGCTGCGCGGGCTGTCGCTGGGCGAGCGCACGCTGCCCGAGGAGGACGCTCCGCCGACGGTCGCGGCCGTGTCGACGCTCACGGTGCCGCGGCTGGGCGAGTTCCGCGTGCTGCACGGCACGATCGAGGGCGGCTACGCGATCATGGGCCAGTCCACCGGCGACGTGCGCGCGACGATCGGGCAGATGCTGACCACGATCACCTTCACGACGGCGGCGGGGCTGTTCGTGCTGGGCGGCGCGATCACGCTCGTGATCCGGCAGGGCCTGAAGCCGCTGCGCGCCGTGGCCGAGACGGCGCAGCGCGTCGCGCGGCAGCCGCTGGATCAGGGCGTGGTGTCGATCGAGGAGCGCGTGCCGGCCGAGCAGGCGGATCCGTACACCGAGACCGGGCAGGTGGGCGCGGCCCTGAACACCCTGCTCGATCACGTCGACGCGTCGCTGCACGCGCGGCAGCGCAACGAGGAGCGGATGCGCCGCTTCGTCGCGGACGCCAGCCACGAGCTGCGCACGCCGCTCGCGTCCATCCGCGGCTACTCGGAGCTGTCGCTGCGGGATCCGTCGCTGAGCGAGACCACCGGGCAATCCCTCGAGCGGATCCAGGCGCAGTCGATGCGGATGACGGGACTCGTCGAGGACCTGCTGCTGCTGGCCCGGCTCGACGAGGGCCAGGAGCTCGTCTACGGCGCCGTAGACCTCACGCAGCTTGCGCTCGAATCGGTCGCGGACCAGCGGGTGACCGGATCGGATCACACGCTGCGGGTGGACGTCGACGAGGAGCCGGTGATCGTCGCGGGCGACGCCGCGCGGCTGAATCAGGTCATCGTGAACCTGCTCGCCAACGCGCGCACCCACACCCCCGCAGGCACGACCGTGACGGTGTCGGTGCGGCACGAGGGATCGGGCAGCGCGACGCGCGGCGTGCTGCGCGTGCACGACGACGGCCCGGGCATCGACCCGGCGCTGCAGGGCGAGCTGTTCACGCGCTTCGCGCGCGCCGACCGCTCGCGGGCGCGCGCGACCGGCGGCACCGGTCTCGGTCTCGCGATCGTGAAGGCCATCGTGGAGGCGCATCACGGCACCATCTCGGTCGCCAGCTCCCCGGGCGACACGACGTTCGAGGTGAGCCTGCCGGCCAAGCCGCGCGATCCGTCCTGACGTGCGACGAGGCCGCACCCGGATCGGATGCGGCCTCGTCCGCGTCGGAGCGGGTGGGGTCAGGCGGCCCCGTCGAACATGCTGGTGACGGATCCGTCGTCGAAGACCTCCTTGATCGCACGCCCCAGCAGGGGTGCGGCGGAGAGGACCGTGAGCTTGTCGAAGCGGCGGGCCTCCTCGAGCGGCACGGTGTCGGTCACGACGACCTCGTCGATCGACGCGTCCTGCAGACGCTCGGAGGCGGGGTCGCTGAAGATCGCGTGCGTCGCGGCGACGATGACCTTCCGGGCGCCGCTGGCCTTGAGTGCCTGAGCGGCCTTCACGATCGTGCCGCCGGTGTCGATCATGTCGTCGACGAGCAGGCACGTGCGTCCGCTCACCTCGCCGACGATCTCGTGCACCGTCACCTGATTGGCGACCTTGGGGTCGCGGCGCTTGTGGATGATCGCGAGCGGCGCGCCGAACTCCTCGGCCCACGTGTCGGCGACGCGCACGCGGCCCATGTCGGGAGAGACGACCGTCAGGGTCTCCCGGTCCTCGCCCCGCAGCGACTCCTCGAAGTAGCGCGCCAGGATCGGCTTGGCGAACAGGTGGTCGACCGGGCCGTCGAAGAAGCCCTGGATCTGCGCGGCGTGCAGGTCGACGCTCATGATGCGGTCGGCGCCGGCCGTCGCGATGAGGTCGGTCACCAGACGGGCCGAGATCGGCTCGCGGCCACGGCCCTTCTTGTCCTGGCGCGAGTACGGGTAGTACGGCGCGACCACGGTGATGCGCTTGGCCGACGCGCGCTTGAGCGCGTCGAGCATGATGAGCATCTCCATGATCCACTCGTTGACGGGGCTGCCGAAGGTCTGCACGAGGAAGACGTCGGCGCCGCGCATCGAGGTCTCGAAGCGGGTGTAGATCTCTCCGGACGCGAACGTGCGGCGCTCGGTCGGCGCGACTTCGATGCCGATGTGGTCGGCGATCGCATGCGCGAGCTCCGGGTGCGAGCCTCCGGCCACCACGACGAGCCGCTTCTTGGTCTTGGCGACGATCCCGGGCGCGATGCCCTTCTGTCGCTCGTCGTCAGTGGTCGTCCTGCTCTTGCGCGCCATCGGCCGCCTTCTCTGCGCTTCGGGCGCGCTCCGCGGCCTCGGCCGCTGCGGTGCCCGCTCGGTTCTTGTCCACCCACCCCTCGATGTTCCGCTGAGGGGCGACACTCAGGGCGAGGGCTCCGGCCGGGACGTCCTTGCGGATCACCGCCCCGGCGCCGGTCTTCGCACCGGCCTCAATCCTAACGGGCGCGACGAAGACGTTATGGGACCCGGTGTGCACCTCGTCGCCGATCTCCGTGCGGTGCTTGTGGATGTCGTCGTAGTTCGCGGTGATCGCGCCCGCGCCCAGGTTGACCCCTCGGCCGATCGTGGTGTCGCCGATGTACGACAGGTGAGGCACCTTCGATCCCTCGCCGATCTGCGAGTTCTTGACCTCGACGTAGGTGCCGACCTTGGCGCCCGCGGCGAGCTCGGCTCCCGCCCGAAGGTAGGCGTACGGGCCGACGTTCGCGCCCGCGCCGATCACGGCGAGCGTCGCATCCGCCCGGCGCACGGTCGCCCCGGCGCCGACCTCGCAGTCGACGAGCGACGTGTCCGGACCGATCGTCGCGCCCTCCGCGATCGTCGTGGCGCCGAGGATGTGCGTGTTGGGCAGGATCGTGACGTCCTCGGCGAGCGTGGCGGTGTCGTCGATCCACGTGGTCGCGGGATCCTGGATCGTGACGCCCTCGCGCTGCCAGCGGCGGACGATCCGGGCGTTCAGGATGGCGCCGACGTCGGACAGCTGGGCGCGGTCGTTCACGCCGAAGGTCACGCGCGCGTCGGCCACCGCCTGGGCGGCGACGGCGCGGCCGGCCTGGCGCAGCAGCCGGACGACGTCGGTGAGGTACATCTCGCGCTGCGCGTTGTCGGTGCCCACCTGGGCGAGGCTCTGGCGCAGCGAGGCGGCGCGGAAGACGTACACGCCCGCGTTGATCTCGGTGACCGCGGCCTCGTCGTCGGAGGCGTCCTTCTGCTCGACGATCCGGGCCACGGATCCGTCCGGGTCGCGGATGATGCGCCCGTAGCCGGTCGGGTCGTCGATCGTCGCGCTCATCAGCGTCGCCTCGGCCGCGGCCGTGCGGTGCGTCTCGACGAAGCCGGCGAGCGTGTCGACGTCCAGCAGGGGCACGTCGCCGCTGAGCACCAGCACGTCGCCGTCGAACCCGTCCGGCAGGCCCTCGACGGCCAGCTGCACCGCGCGGCCCGTGCCGGGGATCTCGTCCTGGTCGACGATCTCGACGCCCGGGATGTCCTCGAGCGTCTGCACCACCTGGTCGCGCTCGTGCCGCACGACCACGCGCACGACGGACGCGGGCAGCTGCTGCGCGGTGTGCAGGACGTGTCCGAGCAGCGTGCGTCCGCCGATCGGATGCAGCACCTTCGGCAGCTTCGAGCGCATGCGCGTGCCCTGTCCTGCCGCCAGGATGACGATCGCGAGGTCGTTGTTGTCGCTCATGCTCCGCCACCAGGATTCGAACCTGGTCCTCACAGCTCCAAAGGCTGTCGTGCTGCCGTTACACCATGGCGGACCGCGGCCCGACAGACCGCCGTCCCAGTCTGCCATCCGCGGCTCCCTAGACTCGGACCATGGCATCCGAGACGGACGAGGTCGACCGCATCGTCGGCGCGTGGGCGCAGCAGCGCCCCGACCTCGACTTCTCCCCCATGGAGGTGCTCTCGCGCGTGGACCGGCTCTCGCGGCACCTCGACCGCGCCCGGCGCGACGCGTTCCGCCGCACGGACATCGAGCCGTGGGAGTGGGACGTGCTGTCCGCCCTGCGCCGCGCGGGCGCGCCGTATCAGCTCAGCCCCAAGCAGCTGCTGCTGCAGACCCTGGTCTCGAGCGGCACCATGACGAATCGGATCGATCGCCTGGTCGGGCGCCGCTTCGTGCGCCGCGAGGCGGATCCGGCCGACGGACGCAGCGTGCTGGTGACGCTCACGGACGACGGACGCGTGCGCGTCGACGCGGCCATCACGCGCCTGATGGATGCCGAGGCCGAGCTGCTCGGCCGTCTCAGCGCGACGGAGCGCGACCGCCTCGCGACGCTGCTGCGGCGCCTCAGCCTCGGCTTCGACGTCGCGCCGCCCGGCGCCTGAGCGCGGCTGCCGCGCCCAGGCCCTCTGCGTGACGGTCGAGCGGCTCGCGCGGCGGAGGTCCCGTCAGCCGATCTCCTCCGTGAGCTCGAACCAGCGCTCCTCGGCGGCGGCGATCTCGTCCTGCAGCGCGGCGACGGCGGCCATCTCGCGGCCGAGGCCCTCGTAGTCGGACTGGTCGTGGTCGGCGAGCGCGGTGCGCGCGGCGTCGACCTGCTCGGTGAGCTTGGCGATGCGGCGCTCGAGCGCAGCGACCTCTTTCTGCGCGGTGCGCAGCTCGGCGCCGCTCAGGCCGCTCGGCGTCGGGGCCGCCGCGGCTTGCGCCTGCGTGGCTCGCGGTGCGGGCGCGGCCTGCTCCAGCTGCCGCAGCCGCAGGTACTCGTCCACCCCGCCCGGCAGATGCCGCAGCCGGCGCCCGAGGATCGCGTACTGCTGATCCGTGACGCGCTCGAGGAAGTACCGGTCGTGCGACACGACGATGAGCGTGCCGGGCCACGAGTCGAGCAGGTCCTCCATCGCCGCGAGCATGTCGGTGTCGAGGTCGTTCGTCGGCTCGTCGAGGATCAGCACGTTGGGCTGATCCAGCAGGATCAGCAGCAGCTGCAGGCGTCGCTTCTGGCCGCCCGACAGGTCCTTCACCGGCGTCGACAGCTGCGCGCTGGAGAATCCCATGCGCTCGAGCAGCTGACCGGGGCTGAGCTCGGTCGCCTTGGATCCGGATCCGAACGTGTACGTCGTGCGCAGGCGCCCGATCACGACGCGCACCGGGTCGTTCAGGTGCTCCTCGAGTTCGTCGAGGCGCTGTGTGAGGGTCGCGACCTTCACGGTCTTGCCGCGCTTGACGCGTCCCGAGGTGGGCTCGATCGTGCCGGAGATCAGGCTCAGCAGCGTCGACTTGCCGGCGCCGTTCACGCCGAGGATGCCCGTGCGCTCGCCCGGCGCGAGGCGCCACTCGACGCGCTCGATGACCTTCTGCTCGCCGTACGAGACGGACACGTCGAGCAGGTCGACGACGTCCTTGCCGAGCCGCGAGACGGCGAGCGAGGCCAGCTCGGTCTTGTCGCGGATCTCGGGGACGTCCTCGATCAGCTGGTTGGCGGCGTCGATCCGGAACCTCGGCTTCGACGTGCGGGCGGGGGCGCCGCGGCGCAGCCAGGCGAGCTCTTTGCGCGCGAGGTTCTGCCGGCGCTGCTCGATCGCCGCGGCCTGGCGGTCGCGCTCGACGCGCTGCAGGATGTACGCCGCGTAGCCGCCCTCGAAGGGCTCGACGATGCGGTCGTGCACCTCCCACGTCGCGGTGCAGACCTCGTCGAGGAACCACCGGTCGTGCGTGACGGTCAGCAGGCCGCCGGCGCTGGGGGCCCAGCGGCGCTTCAGGTGGTTCGCGAGCCACGCGATCGCCTCGACGTCGAGGTGGTTGGTGGGCTCGTCGAGGGCGAGGACGTCCCAGTCGCCCGCCAGCAGCGCCGCGAGTGCGACGCGGCGGCGCTGGCCGCCCGAGAGCGTGCCGAGCAGCGCGTCCCACGGCAGGTCGCCCAGGAGCCCGGCGATCACGTCGCGCACCTTCGCGTCGCCCGCCCACTCGTGCTCGGGGGTGTCACCGACGACGGCCTCGCCGATCGTGACGCCGTCCGGCAGCGTGTCCGCCTGGTCGAGCACGCCGATCCGCACGCCGCCGCGGACGGTCACGCGACCGGCGTCGGGCTCGCGCCGACCGGCGAGCATCGCCAGCAGGCTGGACTTGCCGTCGCCGTTGCGGCCGACGATGCCGATGCGGTCGCCCTCGTTCACGCCCAGCGAGATCGAGTCGAAGACGACCTTGGTCGGGTACTCGAGGTGCAGGGCCTCGGCCCCCAGAAGATGCGCCATATCCCCTCAAGCGTATGGGAGCGCGCCTGGGCGACCGCCCGCCGCGTCCGACGCGCGTCAGAGGTGGATGTCGCGCGTCGCCGTCAGCCGCCGCCACGGCTCGGCCAGCGCGGTCGCGGGCAGCACGTCGGCCGCCACCAGCTGATCCAGTCCGAGCTCCGTGAGCTCCGCGATGTCGGCCACCGGCACCTGGAAGGTGCGGAACGGACCCAGGTCGGGCACCTCGCCCCTCGCGCCCTGCTCGATCTCGTCGAGGTCGATCATGGGCGACTGGTCCAGGACGAAGCCGGCCGCGCGCAGCTCGCCGTAGCGGACCCAGACCGCGATCTTGAAGAAGCGCAACGGGATCAGGATGCCGCGGTACGGCAGGTCCTCGGCGCCGAGCACGGGAGCGGTGAACACCGAGATGCGGTGGTCGTGCGCGTCGGCGTACTGCAGCACGTGGTCCTCGAGGCCGACCCACAGCTCCTCCGACTGGTTGAACCCCGAGGCCTGCGGCGCGGCGTTCGTGTAGTGGAACGTGTCGCTGTTGGCGCGCTCGGCATCCTCGCCCCACACGGGGTCGCGGCGGCGCACCAGGTGCCCCCGGTCGAGGTCGTTGCGCGCGTACACGTCGGGGCCCGCCTGCCACTCGGCCGGGATCCGCTCGTCCAGGCGCCAGTCGTCGCCGCGCTCGACGTCGACCAGCGCCGCCCCGTCCACGTTCACCGCCGTCAGCCGGGCGAGCCGGCGATCCCGATCCAGGATCACGGTGAAGTGCGTGTAGTCCAGCGGCGCGGCCGAGCGCGCGGCCCCGCCCGAGAGCACGGGGAGCGGCACGGAGACGTCCAGGAAGTCCGGCGAGTAGCCCATGCCCCGACCTTAGAAGCAGGCCCGGACATGCCACGAGGGCCGCCCGGTGAACACCGGACGGCCCTCGTGGGAACGGCGATTACTTGTACGACTCGACGATCTCGAGGAGGCTCGGGACGTTGGCGTAGGCCTCGGCCGCGTTCTCCTTCGTGACGATCACCGGGTCGAGCAGGTACGACGGGACGACCTTGACGCCGTTGTCGTACTGCTCGGTGTCGTTGACGTCGACCTCGTCGCCCGCCTGGAGCTGGCCGACCATCTTGATGGTCTGCTCCACGAGCAGGGCGGTGTCCTTGTTGATCGTGGAGTACTGCTTGTCCTCCATGATCCACTTGACCGACTCGACCTCGGAGTCCTGACCGGTCACGACCGGCTGCTTCTTGCCTGCCTGCTCGACCGACGTCAGGATGGCGCGGGCGAGCGTGTCGTTCGGCGACAGCACGCCGTCGAGCTCCTCGCTGCCGTAGGTGGACGTCAGGAGACCGTCCATGCGCTCCTGAGCGTTCTCGGCGAGCCAGCCCTGCGTCGCGGTCTGCGCGATCTCGGTCTGGCCGGAGCCGACGACCAGCGTGCCGTCATCGATCTTCTCCTGCAGAACGCTCATCGCGCCGTTGAAGAACACAGCCGAGTTGGCGTCGTCGGGCGAGCCCGAGAACAGCTCGACGTTGTACGGGGCGTCGTGGCCGGCGTTGGCCTCGAGTCCGTCGAGGAGGGCCTGGCCCTGGAGCTCGCCGACCTTGAAGTTGTCGAACGCGACGTAGTAGTCGACGGCCTCGGTGTTCTCGATGAGGCGGTCGTACGCGATCACGTACGCACCGGCGTCCTTGGCCGCCTCCACCTGCGTGGCGAGCTGCTTGCCGTCCTTGGCACCGATGACGATGACCTTGGCGCCGGCCGTGACCATCGCCTGGATCTGGTTCTGCTGCTCGGCGACCGTGTTGCTCGCCGGGGCGTACTGGACGTCGGCCTTGAAGCCGGCCTCCTCCAGTCCGTCGGTGAACAGCTGGCCGGCGAGCACCCAGTTCTCGCTGGTCTTGTCCGGGAGCGCGACGCCGATCGTGGCGCCGGCCTCGAAGCCCGCGGGGGCCTCCGAGGCGCCGGTTCCACCGGGCTCCGCGGTGCCTCCGCCGCGCTCCGAGGAGCAGCCCGTCAGACCCAGCGCCAGAGCCGCGACCGCCGCCGTGGCGGTGAGAGCGATCTTCTTCATGTGATGTGTGTCCACTTTCTGTTTGGGGACGAGAGCGCGACTCAGCTGCGAGTCACGGTCTCCTTCTTCCCGGCCGCGTCCGCTGCGGCGGGAGTCTGGATGTCGCCACTGAAGTCGGCGACGGCCTTGCGGCGGTTCATCAGGAAGCCGATGACCGACGGGCGGCCCTGCTGCTTGTTCCAGACGTCGATGCCGACCGCGACGAGGAGCACGAGCCCCTTGATCATCGACACGAGGTCGGCGCCGACGCCCAGCAGCGCGAGGCCGTTGTTGAGGAACGCCATGACGAGGCCACCGATGATGGAGCCGATCACGGTGCCGATGCCGCCCGAGACGGCGGCGCCTCCGATGAAGACCGACGCGATCGCGTCGAGCTCCCAGCCGTTGCCGTCCTGCGGGCCGGAGGCCGTCGCGCGGGCGACGTAGATCATGCCCGCGATCGCGGCCAGCACCGACATGTTCATCATGACGAAGAAGTCGACGCGGCGGTCCTTGACGCCCGACAGCCGCGCGGCCTGGCGGTTGCCGCCGACCGCGTAGATGTGACGACCGAAGACCGTGCTGTTCGTGATGAACGCGTAGATGATCACGAGGACGAGCAGGATGATGCCCGAGACCGGGAAGCTCGTGCCGGGGCGGCCGGTGGCGAACATCCAGCCGGCCCAGAGGATCGCGGCCGACAGCAGCACCATCTTCAGGGCGCTGACCCACAGCGGCGCCTTGGCGGCGCCCATCTTGGCCTGGATGCGGCGCAGACGCAGCTCGGTGAACACGATCCAGGCGACGCCGAGCAGCGCGAGGATCATGGTCGGCACGTTGAACGGGAGCGGCACGGCGATCTCGGGCAGGTACCCGGCGCCGATGTAGACGAACTCGCGCGGGACCGCGACGGTCTGCGAGTCGCCGATCCACTGGTTCGCGCCGCGGAAGAAGAGCATGCCCGCCAGCGTCACGATGAACGCCGGCACTCCGACATACGCGACCCAGAATCCCTGCCACGCGCCGACGAGCACGCCCACGCCGAGACCCAGCAGGATCGCGAGCGGCCAGGGCAGGTTCCAGTCGGACATCGACTTGGCGACGATGATGCCCGTGAACGCGGCGACCGATCCGACCGACAGATCGATGTGGCCCATGATGATGACCATCACCATGCCGATCGCCAGGATCAGGATGTAGGAGTACTGGTTGACGACGTTGATCAGGTTGCCGCTGGAGAGCGTGAGCCCGGTGCCGCGGAAGATCAGCGTGAGCACCTGGAACAGCAGGATGATGACGATCAGGGCGCCGAGGATGCCGAACTGGCGCGTCACAGACTGGCCGCCGCCGAACATCGTGCGGATGTCGCTGAAGCGGAAGCCTCGGTTCTCGGTCTCGGTGGTGCTGGTCATGCGATCGCTTTCTGGCTCAGGGAGGTCATGCTGCGCATGAGCGCCTCGGGGGTCGCGTCGGCGGCGTCGAGGACGTCGGTGATCCGCCCCTCGAACACGGTGTAGATGCGGTCGCTGATGCCGAGCAGCTCGGGCAGCTCGCTGGAGATCACGATCACGCCCTTCCCGCTCGCCGCGAGGTCGTTGATGATCTGGTAGATCTCGTACTTCGCTCCGACATCGATGCCGCGCGTGGGCTCATCCAGGATCAGCAGGTCCGGATCCGTGAACATCCACTTCGCGAGCACGACCTTCTGCTGGTTGCCGCCGGACAGCGTCGAGACGCCCACGCCGACGCTCGGCGTCTTGATCCGCAGGGCGCGGCGGTACTCCTCCGCGACGCGGTGCTCGAGGCGCTCGTCCACGACGCCGTTCTTCGCGATCTTGGAGAGCTTGGCCGAGACGGTCGAGCGCTTGATCGTGTCGAGCAGGTTCAGGCCGAGCACCTTCCGGTCCTCGCTGACGTACGCCAGGCCGTGGCGGATCGCGCTCGGGACGTCGTGGAGCTCGATCTCCTGGCCGTCCTTGACGATCGTGCCGGAGACGTACTCGCCGTAGGAGCGGCCGAAGATGCTCATCGCCAGCTCGGTGCGGCCGGCGCCCATCAGGCCCGCGATGCCGACGACCTCGCCGCGGCGCACGTTCAGGCTCGAGCCCTTGACGACGAAGCGCTCCGAGACGGTGGGGTGGCGCACCACCCAGTCCTTGACCTCGAAGAAGACCTCGCCCGGGTGCGACTCGCGGTCGGGGTAGCGGCTCTCGAGCGAGCGGCCGACCATGCCGCGGATGATGCGATCCTCGTTGATCTCGCCGAGCCCGACGTCGAGCGTCTCGACCTTGCGGCCGTCGCGGATGATCGTGATCTCGTCGGCGACCTGCTCGATCTCGTTGAGCTTGTGGCTGATGATGATCGACGCGATGCCCTTGCCCTTGAGGCCGCGGATCAGGTCGAGCAGGTGCTGCGAGTCGTCCTCGTTCAGGGCCGCGGTGGGCTCGTCGAGGATCAGCAGCTTGACGTCCTTGTTGAGCGCCTTGGCGATCTCGACCAGCTGCTGCTTGCCGACGCCGAGCGCCTTGACCTGCGTGTCGGGATCGTCGCGGAGCCCGACGCGCGCGAGCAGCTCGACCGCGCGCATGCGCGCCGCGCGCCAGTCGATGGACAGCCCCGCACGCACCTCGTTGCCGAGGAAGATGTTCTCGGTGATCGACAGCTCGGGGATCAGCGCGAGCTCCTGGTGGATGATCACGATGCCCGCGGCCTCGCTCGCGCGGATGTCGCGGAAGCGCATCTCCTCGCCACGCAGCAGGATGTCGCCGGAGTAGGTGCCGTGCGGGTACACGCCCGACAGCACCTTCATCAGCGTCGACTTGCCCGCGCCGTTCTCGCCGCAGATGGCGTGGATCTCGCCCGCGCGCACCGTGAGGCTGACGTGCGAGAGCGCCTTGACGCCCGGGAACTCCTTGGAGATGTCGCGCATCTCGAGGATGGGCGGGGACACCGCCGGCATGGCTGCCGTATTGCTCACTTCGACCTCGCTGTCTGGGTCACACGTTCTCCTCGTTCATCGAGGAACCTCTGTCGTCGAGGTTTGTGACCGTTCACATCGCTGTACATCGTGCATCTCCTTGGACGACATGTCAAGCGCGCGCGCTCAGCTGCGCCAGGGCGCGGCGCTCGAGGCGCGGGCCAGCAGCTGCGACTCGAGCGGACCGAACGCGGGAGTCTCCTCGCCGCGGATCCCGGCGAGCAGCATCTCGACCGCGCGGCGGCCGAGTTCGGGGAAGTCCTGATGCACGGTCGTGAGGGGCGGCCACACGTGCGGAGCCACCGGGATGTCGTCGAATCCCACCACGCTGACGTGCCCCGGCACGTCCAGTCCGGCATCGCGGAAGCCGTGCATGAGGCCGATCGCCATCAGGTCGTTCGCGGCGAACACGGCCGTGAAGTCGCCGCGACGGGCGAGCTCGAGGCCGGCGAAGTGGCCGAAGTCCGCGGTCCAGTCACCTCGGATCGGCGGGATGGTCGGCAGGTCGGAGTCCCGCAGCGCGTCCAGATACCCGCGCATGCGGGACTCCGCCTCGATCCAGTCCTGCGGGCCCGCGAGGTGGACGATGTCGCGGTGCCCCAGCTCGATGAGGTGGTTCGTCGCGAGACGCGCGCCCTCCACCTGGTCGGCCGCGAGGCTCTCCCCCGTGGCCCCGGAGGCCGTCTGCAGGCTCACGAACGGCACGTCGATGGCCATGCCGCGCAGGACATGGAAGACGCGCACCTGCGGCGCCAGCACGACGATGCCCGCGATCTGCTCGCGCACGAGCTGGCGCACCGCGTCGCCGATCGCCTCCGGCGTGGTGGCCGGGAGGTTGACGGTCGTGACCGAGTACCCCTCGGCGCGGGCCGCCTCCTCGATCGTCGCGATGGACGACGCGGGTCCGAACTCGCCGATCGTGGCGGACATCACGCCGATCACGTTCGAGCGGCTCGTGACGAGCGCACGGGCGGCGAGGTTCGGGCGATAGTCGAGCACGCCGATCGCGTCGAGCACGCGCTGCTTCGTCTCGGGCCGGATGCTCGGGTGGTCGTTGAGCACGCGCGACACGGTCTGGTGCGAGACTCCCGCGAGGCGCGCCACATCGCGGATGCTCGGCATCCGCGCGCGTTCCGTCGCCTGATCCACGAGTGCTCCCGCCCAGTCCGTGGGCCCGCCCGCTGCTGCGCGGTCGCACGGCCCAGCCGCACGCGGTGCGCACGGCGCCGGATGTGCACGTTCACACCCGGCGACTTCATTATGCCGAGTTCGGAGCGGGGGCGCACACGGCTGTCCCGCGCCCGGGGCGCCCGATCTCAGAGCCAGCGGAGCGCGCGACCGTGCTGGTCGGCGAACCCGACCACCTCGCCGTCGAGGGCGAGCACCAGGTGACTCGCGGGCGCCTCCGCGACCAGGCCCGGCACGACGCCGGAGGCCTCCATGCTCACCCAGTGGCAGCGACCGGCCGAGACGCGCTCGCGCATCGCGGCCTCGAACGCGCGGCGGTCGGCGGCGTCCAGGTACATGATCACGGCGCTGTGGCACACGACCACCGCGGCGCCCGCCGCCTCGCGATGGGCCTGGTCGATCAGCGCGTCCAGGTCGGTGCGTAGGTCGCCGCGGAGGAGCGGGGGCGGATCCCGTCGCGCGAGGGCGACGCCGGCGCGGAGTCGCGCGAGGCGCTCGTGCTGCTCAGGCCACACGAGGGTCTCGAGCCAGCGGACCCGGTCGTCGTCGCGCACGTCGATGGGGTCCAGGTCGAGCCCGCGGCGCCACGCGATCTCCGGCCGATCCGCCGGCAGCGGCGCGGGGCCGGTCACGTCGCACACGAGCTCGGGCTCGTCCGCCGCGCCCAGCGTGCGGTCGCCGTCCGGCGTGCGCCAGCGGTACGCCCAGCGATCCGGCAGCAGGCACAGGCCCGCCGACGCGCCGAGCTCGATCAGCGCGAGCGGGCGCCCCTCCCCCGCCGACGCGAACACGGGCAGCAGCGTGGCGAGCCGCCCGGCCTCGTTCGTCTGCGTCGCGCGGGTCAGGATCGTCTCGCGGATCGCCGCGCCGCCCCCGCCGAGCAGGGCGCCTCTCAGCCCGTCGTACGGCCCGGGCGCGGGCACGCCGTGCAGGCGCGCGGCGGCGAAGACGAGGTTGGGCTGCCGCTTCACGGGCGGCAGCCCGCCGAGCCAGGCGATCACCTCGTCGTCCTCGGCCACCTCGAGCGCCCACTGCTCGAGCGTCGGCGAGGCGCCGGCGGCGTACGTCGCGAACTCGCGGTACGCCGCCCGCACCTCGCCGTAGAGGTCCACCGGGACTCGGCTAGTTCAGGCCGTTGGTCTCGAGCCACTCCGTGGCGATCTCGGCGGCCGAGCGCTGCTCCACGGTGTTCTGCACGTTCAGCGCCACGAGGCCCTCGGGCGTGAGCGCCTCGCTGACCGGGTTGATCACGTCGGCGATGTCCTCGGCGATGTCGATCGAGGCGATCGGCACGACGTTCGACGACAGGAACAGGCCCTTCGGGTCGGCCAGCGGCACGAGGTTCTCCGTCTCGATGCGCGGGTCGGCCGTGAACACGTTGGCGACGTCGATCGTGCCCGCGAGCAGGTCCTCGACCGTGGTCTCGCCCGTGCCCTCGAAGTCGAGCTCGACGCCGTAGATCTCCTTGGCGCCGATCGGGCCGTACGGGCGCTCCTCGAGCTCGGGCGGGCCGCCGAGGGTCAGCGGACCCTCGACGTCGGCGAGATCGCCGATCGACTCGAGCCCGTGCTCCTCGGCGAAGTCGGACGTGACGGTGTACGAGTCCTGGTCGGTCGCGGTCGACTGCTCCAGCGCCGTGAGGTTGTCGGGCAGCGCCTCGACGAGCGCCGCGTAGACGTCGTCGGGTGTGCGCGCCTCGGTGTCCGCGTCGAGGAACTGCAGCAGGTTGCCGGTGTACTCGGGGAACAGCTGGACCTCGCCGCTCTCGAGCGCCGGCAGGTACGCATCGCGCTGGCCGATGTTGAACTGGCGCTTGACCGTGAAGCCGGCGCCCTCCAGGGCCTGCGCGTAGATCTCGGCGATGATCTCGTTCGAGGCGTAGGCCTGCGAGCCGACCACGATCGCGTCCTCGCCGCCACCGCCCGCGTCGCCGGTCTCCGCCTCGCCGCTGGGCTCGGCCAGGGGGTCGCTCGATCCGCATCCGGTGAGGGCCGCGACGAGGCCGATTGCCCCGATCCCGGCCAGCGCCGCGCGCTTCCAGCGAGAGTGTCGTGAGGTGATCATGCTGCTGTCCCCTTGGTCGGTGTACGGGTGCTTGCGAGCCTACGCCGCGGCGGGGACACCGGGCTCGGTCGTTACGCGCCGTGACCGGGATGCCGCGCGCAGGTGCCGCGGCACCGCCGCGCGCTGCAGCAGCGCGAACACGCCGTCGAGCACGAGCGCCAGCGCGGCCACCGCGATCGCGCCGCCCAGCACCTGCTCGAAGCGCCGCAGCTGAAGACCCTGGATGATGTCCTCGCCCAGGCCCCCGAGGTTGACGTACGCCGCGAGCGTCACGGTCGCGACCACCTGCAGCACGGCGGAGCGGAGCCCGGCGACCAGCAGCGCGAGCCCGAGCGGCACCTCGATGCGCCACAGGATCTGCCACTCGGTCATGCCCTGCGCCCGGCCCGCGTCGATCGTCCGCCGGTCGATCGCCTCGAGCCCCGCGTAGGCCCCGGCCAGGATGGGCGGGATCGCGAGCAGCACGAACGCGATCGTCGCCGCCTCCGGCTTGCGCGTGACGCCCAGCAGCAGCACGAGCAGCAGGATGAGGCCGAACGACGGAATCGCGCGGGCGGCGCCCGAGACCCCCACCGCGAGCTCGCGTCCCCGGCCCGTGTGCCCGATCGCCCAGCCCGCGGGGATCGCGACGGCGGCCGCGATCACGACCGCCAAGAACGTGTAGCCGAGGTGCACGAGCACGGCCTCGGGCAGCGGATGGGAGCCCGCCAGCCGCTCGGGAGAGAACAGCCAGGCGAACGCCTCCAGCAGCAGGTTCACGCCTTCGCCCCCTTCGGCGCCGACGCCCGCGCCCATGGCAGCAGCAGGCGGCCGGCCAGCACGAGCAGCACATCGACGACGAGCGCCACGACCGCCACCGCGACGACGCCCGCCAGGATCTCCTCGACGATCCGCCGCTGGAAGCCGTTCGTGAACAGGTAACCGAGGTTCGTGACGCCGATCAGGATCCCGACCGTGGCCAGCGCGATCGTGCTCACGGCCGCGACGCGCAGCCCGGCGAGGATCACGGGGCCCGCCAGCGGCAGCTCGACGCCCCACAGTCGCCGCGCCGTCCCGTAGCCCATCGCGACGGCGGCCCGGCGCACGTCGTCGTCGACCGAGTCGAAGCCGTCGGCGACCGAGCGCACCAGGATCGCGACCGCGTAGATCGTCAGCGCCAGCACGAGGTTCAGCTCGCTGAGCGCGCTGATGCCGAAGATCACCGGCAGCAGGGGCAGCAGCGCGAGCGACGGCAGCGTGTACAGCAGGCCGGTCACGACGATGATCGGCCCGCGCACGGCGCGCCAGCGGTGCGCGATCCAGCCGAGCGGCAACGACAGCAGCAGCCCCCACAGGATCGGTAGCAGGCTCTGCCGCAGGTGCTCTGCGGTCAGCGACAGGATCAGCCCGACGTTGTCGGCGATCCAGGTCATCCGCGCTCCCCGGTCCGCAGCACGCCCTGCACCCGCCCGGCGGCGTCGACCACGACGGTGCTGTCGCCCTCGGTTCGCAGGCTGAGCTCGCGGCTCCCGCCGCCCACGAAGTCGGCGACGAAGTCGTCGGCGGGGGCTGCGAGGATCTGCGCGGGCGTGCCGCGCTGCACGATCCGGCCGCCGGTCGCGAGGATCACGACCTCGTCGCCGAGGAGGAACGCCTCCTCGACGTCGTGCGTGACGAACAGGATCGTCTTGCCGAGCTCCTGCTGCAGCCGCAGCAGCTCCTGCTGCAGCTCGCGACGCACGATCGGGTCGACCGCGCCGAACGGCTCGTCCATCAGCAGGATGTTCGGATCCGCGGCGAGCGCGCGCGCCACGCCGACGCGCTGCTGCTGGCCGCCGGACAGCTGCGACGGATACCGGTTCGCGAGCCGCGGGTCCAGGCCGACGGTCTCCATCAGCTCGGCGGCGCGCTCGCGCGCGGCGCGCCGCGGCGTGCCGGTCAGCACCGGCACGGTGGCGATGTTGTCGATCACGCGCACGTGCGGCAGCAGGCCCGCCTGCTGCATGACGTACCCGATCCCGCGCCGCAGGGCGACGGGATCCTTCTCGCGCACGTCCTCGTCGTCGATCAGCACGCTGCCCGAGGTGGGATCGACCATCCGGTTCACCATGCGCAGCAGCGTGGTCTTGCCGGATCCGGACGACCCCAGCAGCACGACCGAGCGGTGCGACGGCACCGTGAGGCTGACATCGTCGACCGCGACGATCTCGCCGGCGCCGTCCGGGTACGCCTTGCGGACGGATCGGAACTCGATGCCCACGGGTCTCCTGTCGTCGTCGTATCCCCGGGAGCCTACCGGCCGGTGCGGACGCCGGGCCGATCGCGTCGGAGTGCTACGGGAGGACGGCGACCTGACGCCCGTCGAAGGCGACGTAGCCCGCGAAGTCCACGCCCACGCGCTCGATCGCGCTGTGCATGGGCGTGGGATAGCTCCAGGCCGCGTCGACCCCCTCGTCGTGCACGTCGCCCTGGCTGTGGCGCAGCGTCCAGTACTGGCACTCGCCCTTCCACGGGCACGTGTAGGGCGTCGGGCTGGCGTGGAACATCGTGCGCTCGAGGGTGTCCGGCGGGAAGTAGGAGTTGCCCTCGATCACGACGATCCGCTCGTCCGGGGAATCGGCGACCACGTGGTCGCGCCAGAGTGCGCGCATGCTGCGAGCGTAACGCCGATCGTCGGCACGCGGCAGACGTCGAGCCACACGAGCGCAGCCCGCGTGAACGCGCAGCGCCTGCGAGCGAACCGAACCGCAGCCGGCGTCGCCCCATGCGAGCACCCCCCGGGCGCGCAGCGTCTGCGAGCGAAGCGAGCGTGCCCCGGATGGGGCCCGCGGCGCGAAGCGCTGCCGGCGATGGAGCGACGCGACAGCGCCCTCGCTCGCAAGGGCGCCGCTTGCGGCCCCGCGGCGTGCGAGAAGAAGAAAAGTCAGCTGATGATGCGGGCGCCCGGGACGGGACCGTGCACGTGCTGCGCCGCGAAGTCGACCGCCTCCAGTTCGGTGCGCAGCTCGAGGGCGTGCTCGGACGAGGCGCACAGGAACGCGAGCGTGGGGCCGGACCCCGAGACGATCCCCGCGAGCGCGCCCGAGGCCTCGCCGTGCTCCAGCACGGCCGCGAGATCGGGGCGCAGGCGCAGGGTGGCGACCTGCAGGTCGTTGCGCAGCGCCGCCGCGAGCATCGCCGCGTCGCCGGCGCGCAAGGCGTGCAGCACCTCGACGTCGACCGACGGGCGCTGCACCACCGGCCCGATGTCGACCTTGTGCCGCTCGCGGTGGGCGTCGAGCTCGCCGTAGACCTTGGGCGTCGACACGCCCTCGTCACTCGTGACCAGCACCCAGTCGAACCGTCCGCGCGCGAGCGCGGGGTTCAGCACGTCGCCGCGGCCCGTGCCGACCGCCGTGCCGCCCTTGAGCGCGAACGGCACGTCCGCGCCGAGACGCGCGGCCAGGCGATGCAGCTCGGGACCGGTCAGCCGGGTGTCCCACAGCGCGTCGCACGCCAGCAGCGCCGCGGCGGCGTCCGCAGATCCGCCGCCCATCCCGCCCGCTACCGGCACCTGCTTGTGCACGTCGAGGTGCACGCCGCCCTCGTAGCCCGCGGCGTCCGCGAGCAGCATCGCGGCGCGCAGCGCGAGGTTGCGCTCGTCCGTCGGCACGCCGTCCAGGTCCACGTCGCCCGTGACGGACAGGCTGAACCCCTCCGCGGGCGTCGCGACGACGTCCTCGTAGAGCGACACGGCCTGGAACGCCGTGGCGAGCTCGTGGTACCCGTCGCCCTGCAGCGCGCCCACCTCGAGGTAGACGTTGATCTTGCCCGGTGCGCGCACGCGCACCGACGGGATCTCCTCGGCGAACGTCACGTCGCCTCGCTGCGCTCGCTCGATGCGGCGCATGCGTCGGGGTCCCGCGGGGCGTGGTTCACCCCCACAGGCTATCCGTCAGACGGCGCGGGCGATTCGCACGAAGTCGTCGATCGACAGCTCCTCGCCGCGCGCGGTGGGCGCGACGCCGGCCCGCTCGAGCACCTCGGTCGCCCCCGCGGCGGTGCCTCCGAGCACGCCCGCGAGGGCCTGGCGCAGCATCTTGCGGCGCTGCTGGAACGCCGCGTCGACGATCCGGAAGGTCAGGATCCGCTCGGCTTCCGTGCCGCGCGGCTCGGGATCGCGCGTGAAGCCGACCAGCACGCTGTCGACGTTCGGCACGGGCCAGAACACCTGGCGCGACACCGTACCGGCGAGCCGCCACGGGCCGTACCACGCGGCCTTCACGCTCGGCGCGCCGTAGACCTTGCTGCCGGGCGCGGCCGCGATCCGCTCGCCGACCTCGGCCTGCACCATCACGACGCCGCGCTGCAGGTACGCGAACGTCTCCATGAAGTGCAGCAGGACCGGCACCGACACGTTGTACGGCAGGTTCGCGACCAGCACGGTCGGATCGCCCGGCAGCTCGGTCACGCGCAGGGCGTCGGCGTCGACCACCGTCAGCGCGCCCTCGGGCACGCCGTGCTCCGCGGCGGTCTCCGGAAGCCGCGCCGCGAGCCGGTGGTCGATCTCGACCGCGGTGACGGACGCGCCCGTCTCCAGGATCGCGAGGGTCAGCGATCCGAGACCCGGTCCGACCTCGACCACCCGGTCGTCCGGATGCACGCCCGCGACGTGCACGATCTTGCGCACGGTGTTGGCGTCGACGACGAAGTTCTGCCCGAGCTTCTTGGTGGGCGTGACGTCGAGCGACGCGGCGAGCGAGCGGATCTCGGTGGGCCCGAGCAGAGTGACCATCCGTCTATTGTCGCGGGTCGCTCAGAACGGCCCGTACACCGCGACGGTGTTGGCGGCGAGCCGCGCGCACAGCTCGTCGACGTCCACGCCGAGCTCGGCGGCCATGAAGCGCACCGTCACAGGCACCAGGTACGGCGCGTTCGGGCGGCCGCGGTGCGGCACCGGCGTGAGGAACGGCGCGTCGGTCTCCACGAGGATCCGCTCGAGCGGCGTCACGGCGAGCGCGTCCCGCAGGTTCTGCGCGTTCTTGAACGTGAGGTTGCCCGCGAACGACAGGAAGTAGCCGGCGTCGGCGGCCTCGCGCGCCATGTCGGCGTCGCCCGAGAAGCAGTGGAACACGGTGCGCTCGGGCGCGCCGACGCGGGCGAGGGTGTCCAGCACGTCGCGGTGCGCGTCGCGATCGTGGATCTGCATCGCGAGGCCGTGCTTCTTGGCGAGCGCGATGTGCGCCTCGAACGACGCGAGCTGCGCGGGGCGCCCCGGTTCGTCCGTGCGGAAGTAGTCGAGCCCGGTCTCGCCGATGGCGCGCACGCGCGGGCGCGCGGCGAGCTCGTCCATCACCGCGAGGGCCTCGTCGAGACGGCCGGCCTCGGCGTACACGGGCGCGTCGTTGGGGTGGATCGCCACGGCCGCGAGCACGCGCGGGTGCGCCTCGGCCGCCGCGACGGCCCAGCGCGAGGACTCGATGTCGCCCGACGCCTGCACGACGCCCGCGATGCCCACCGCGAGCGCGCGCTCAAGCTGCTCCTCGAGCGTGAGCGACTCGTCGCCGTCCGCGATCTCGAGGTGCGCGTGGTTGTCGTACACGGGCACGGCGAGCGGCTCGGGCGCATCCGGGTAGCGGATGTCCCGCCGGCCGTCCTTCGTCCGCTCGCGGACGTACGTCTCCGGGGTCTCCGGCGAGCTCACGTCAGTCGGCCTGCTCGATGCGCGGGAACAGCGGCGCGAGCGCCTCGGTCGCCGTGCCCGCGGGCAGCACGCCCCACGCGCCGGCGTCGCGGATCGGCTGCGCGCCGAGCGCGCCGAGCGCCTGCGCGGCGCCGAGCGCCGTCCACAGCTTCGCGGTGGCCTGCGGCATGATCGGCGACAGCAGCACGGCGAGGGCGCGCAGGCCCTCGGCGCACGTGTACAGCACGGTCGCGAGGCGCTCGCGCTGGGCCTCGTCCTTGGCGAGCACCCACGGCGCGGTGTCCGTGATGTAGCCGTTCAGCTCGTCCACGATCGTCCAGATCGACCGGATGGCCTCGTCGATCCGGAAGCGCTCGATCGCCGCGTCCGCGCGCGTTGCGGCATCCGCCACCGTCTTCTGGATCGCGAGGTCGACATCCGCGTACGTGCCCGCCTCGGGGACGGATCCGTCGAAGTAGCGCCCGATCATCGCGATCGTGCGCGAGGCGAGGTTGCCGAAGCCGTTCGCGAGCTCGGCCTGGTAGCGCGCCGAGAGGTCCTCCCAGGAGAAGGAGCCGTCCTGGCCGAAGGCGATGGCGGAGAGGAAGTAGAAGCGGAACGCGTCGCTGCCGAAGGTCTCCACCAGCGTCTCGGGCGCGATGCCCGTGGCCTTGGACTTCGACATCTTCTCGCCGCCGACCAGCAGCCAGCCGTGCGCGAAGACGCCCTTGGGCACGTCGAGCCCGGCGGCCATGAGCATGGCGGGCCAGATCACGGCGTGGAAGCGCAGGATGTCCTTGCCCACGACGTGGTAGCCGGGCCAGCGGCGGTCGAAGCTCTCCTGGTCGGCGCCGTACCCCACGCCCGTCGCGTAGTTGAGCAGCGCGTCGATCCACACGTACAGGACGTGGGACGTGTCCCACGGGATCGGGATGCCCCAGTCGAACGCCGAGCGCGAGATCGACAGGTCCTTGAGTCCCTGCTGCACGAAGGCGACGACCTCGTTGCGCGCCGACTCGGGCTGCACGAAGGCGGGCTCGTCGCGGTAGAGCGCGAGCAGGCGGTCCTGGAACTCGCTGAGCTTGAAGAAGTAGTTCTTCTCGTGCAGCAGCTCGAGCGGCTTGGAGTGGATCGCGCAGACCTTGAGCCCCTCGAACGGGCCCGTGCCGTCGACGATCTCGCTCTCGGGCTTGAACTCCTCGCAGCCCACGCAGTACAGGGCCTCGTACTCGCCCGCGTACACGTAGCCGCGGTCGTAGATCGTCTGCCAGAACTTCTGGGCGTTGGTCTCGTGCCGCTCCTGCGTGGTGCGGATGAAGTCGTCGTTCGCGACATCCAGCGTCTTCAGCAGCGGGAACCACGCCTCGGTGACGAGCTTGTCGACCCATTCCTGCGGCGTGACGCCGTTCGCCGCGGCGGCGCGCATCATCTTCTGGCCGTGCTCGTCGGTGCCCGTGAGCATCCACGCGTCGTCGCCCGCCTGACGGTGCCAGCGCGCGAGCGCATCCACCGCCACGGTCGTGTACCCGTGGCCGATGTGGGGCACATCGCTCGGGTAGTAGATCGGCGTGGTGATGTAGAACGAACGGCCGGAAGTCACCCGTTCATCCTAGTTTGGCCATGACGTCGTGTTACGCCAAGGGCAGGGACGGCGCGAGCTTCTGCAGGCGCGTGTTGGCGGCCAGCAGCGCGTCGTAGAGCTCGTCGAACAGCGGCCGCAGCGTCGCGTAGACGGCCGCGTCCGCGGCGCGGTTGCGGATCTCGTGGCTGACGGGGATCAGGTCGGCCGCCACGTCGATCGACTCGATCAGGCCCAGCGCCTGCATACCGAGCAGCGCGGCGCCGAAACCGGAGCCCTCCTGCTCCTCGAGCATGCCGACGGGCGACCCGAGCGCGTCCGCGAGCGTCTGCTGCCACAGCGGATGCTGCATCACGCCGCCCGTGGCCCGGATCTCGTCGATCTCGAGCCCCGCCGCGCGCATCGAGTGCAGCACGAGCGACAGCTGCAGCGCGACGCCCTCGACCGCGGCCCGCACCAGATGCTCGCGCTTGTGGGCCCGCGTCAGGCCGACGTACGCGCCGCGCGCGACGCTCGACCAGTGCGGGGCGCGCTCGCTCAGCAGGTACGGCAGCATCAGCAGCCCGCCGGATCCGGCCGGCACCGCGGCGGCCTCGTCGAGGAGCTGCGGGGTCGGCACCTCCGATCCGGCGATCTCCGAGCGCACCCAGTCGAGCACGACGCCGCCGTTGTTGATGGCGCCGCCGATCACCCAGCGGTCCTCCGTGAGGGCGTAGCAGAACACGCCGCCGCGCGGATCGACCGCGGGACGGTCCACGGCGACGCGCAGCGCGCCGCTCGTGCCGATGGAGCACGCCGCGACGCCGGGGCGCACGGCGCCGACGCCGAGGTTCGCGAGCGGCCCGTCGCCCGCGCCGACGACGACCGCCGTCGCGAGGGGCAGGCCCGTCGCGGCCGCGGCCTCGTCGGTGAGCTCGTCCAGCACCGTGGTGGTCGGCACGAGCTCGGGAAGCTGATCCGCCCGGATCCCGGCGAGGTGCAGCGCCTCGCGATCCCACTCGAGCCGGTGGATGTCCATCAACCCGGACGCGGACGCGAGCGAGTGGTCCACGACGAGCGCGCCGCACATCCGCAGCAGCACCCAGTCCTTGATGCCGACCCAGAACGCCGCGGCCTGCCGGATCCGCGGCTCCTGGTCGCGGAACCACATCAGCTTGGTCAGCGGCGACATCGGATGTACCGGCGTGCCGGTGCGGCGGTGCAGCGCCAGGCCGCCCGCCGAGGCCCGCACGCGGTCGGCCTGGGACGCTGCCCGCGTGTCCGCCCAGGTGACGACGGGCGTGAGCGGCTGCAGCTCGACGTCCAGGGCCATCAGGCTGTGCATGGCGGACGAGAACGAGACGCCCGCGATGCGCGGTGTCCCGATCTCGGCCACGACCTCGCGCAGCCCCTCGTACACCGCGCCCAGGATCGCGTGCGGGTCCTGCTCGGCATGGCCCGGATGCGGCTCGTCGAGCGGGTACCCGTGCGACGACGACGCCAGCTGGCGCCCGTCCGGAGTGTAGGCGACGACCTTCGTGGCGGTCGTGCCCATGTCGACGCCGATCACGACGTCGCCCGCTCGCGTGCTCACTTCGACTCGCTTCGCTCGCTCAGTACTCGCATCCGATGCCCTGCCGATCCTGGATCAGAAGATCGCGTACACGATCAGCACGATCGCGAAGCCGACGACCGACTCGATCGCCTGCTGCACGGTCCACGTCTTCAGCGTGGTCTTGACGTCCATGTTCATGAGTCGCCCGACGAGCCAGAAGCCCGAGTCGTTCACGTGGCTGGCGAACACCGAGCCCGACGCGGCGGCCAGGGTGATCGCGGCGGTGTCGACGACGCCGAAGCCGCCGGCGGTGACCGCGGGGGCCAGCAGGCCCGCCGTGGTGACGAGCGCGACCGTGGCCGAGCCCTGCGCCACGCGCAGCGCGACGGCGATCAGGTAGGCCGCGAAGATGAGCGGGAGGCCGAGGCCGTCGAGCGTCTCCGACAGCGCGGCGCCGATGCCCGACGCGCGCAGCACGCCGCCGAACATGCCGCCGGCGCCCGTGATCAGGATCACGGAGGAGACGGTGCCGAGGGTGTTCTCGACGAGCTTCTCGAGCGCCGATCCGGTCTCGCCGCGGAACTTCCCGAGCACCAGCAGCGCGATGAGCGCCGTGATCAGCAGGGCCACGGGCGACGTGCCGATGAGCATGAGGGCCTGCACCCACACCTGCTCGCGGTCGACGGCGCCGACCGAGCCGAGCGCGTTCAGGCCCGTGTTGAGGAAGATCAGGACGAGCGGCAGCAGCAGGATCGCGACGACCGTGCCGGCCTTCGGCGGGTTCTTCGGCTGGTCCTCGTCGGTCGCGCCGAACAGCGCGGGGACGATCATCGGGTAGCGCGAGTTGACGAACTTGCCCCACAGGTAACCCGAGAGGTACCAGGCGGGGAACGCGACCACGAGGCCGATGAGCATCACGACGCCGAGGTCGGCGCCGAACAGCTCGGTCGCCGAGACCGGGCCGGGGTGCGGCGGCAGGAAGACGTGCATGACCGAGAAGGCCGCAGCCCCGGTGATGCCGTACAGCAGCAGGTTCTTGCCGCCGATGCGACGGGCGACCGCGAAGATGATCGGCAGCATGACCACGAGGCCCGCGTCGAAGAAGATCGGGAAGCCCAGGATGAGCGACGTGAGGCCGAGGGCGAACGCGGCGCGCTTCTCGCCGAAGATCGACACCATCCGGTCGGCGATGACCTTCGCGCCGCCGCTGGACTCGATGAGGCGTCCCAGGATGGCGCCGAGGCCGATCAGCAGGGCGACGGATCCGAGCGTGCCGCCGAAGTTGGCCACGAGCACGTCGTTCACGAGCACGTCCATCGGCAGTCCGGTCGCGATGGCGGTCAGCAGCGAGACGACGATGAGGACGAGGAACGCGTGCAGTCGCATCCTGATGACGAGGAACAGGATCAGGGCGACGGCCGCGGCGGCGATGCCGAGCAGCGGTCCCGCCCCGAGGGTCTGGGTCCAGTCTTCCATTGGTTTCTCCGTTGAAATCGAGGGGGCCGCGCGGCGACGCGCGGCGGACGCTGGCGTCCGATCCCGAAAGGTATTACTTATCGAGAGGATAAAGTAGCACCATTCGCCTCGAGGAGGAGGGTTCCATGGCGAGCGGAGTGCACGGAGACGTGCTCGACGGCCTGGGCCGGCGTATCGCCGCGGGCGAGCCGGCGCCGGGTTCGGTGCTCACGCTGGCGCAGCTCGAGAGCGAGGCGCGGGCCTCCCGCACGGTCGTGCGCGAGGCGGTCCGGGTGCTCGAGAGCCTCGGCATGCTCGTCTCGCGCCGCCGCGTCGGGATCACGGTGCAGCCGCGCGACCATTGGGATGCGCTCGCGCCCGCGCTCATCCGCTGGAACCTCGCCGGCCCGTACCGGCAGCAGCAGCTCGAGGCCCTCATGGAGCTGCGCGTCGCGGTCGAGCCGACGGCGGCGCGCCTTGCGGCGCGGCGCGCGACGCCCGCGCAGCGCGACGAGCTGCGGCGCCTGGCCGAGCGGCTCCGCGACCTCGGCGTCGGCGGTCGCGCCGACGCCGAGGCCTTCATGGAGACCGACGTCGACTTCCATCGCGTGCTGCTGCGGGCATCCGGAAATCCGCAGCTCGCGGCGCTCGAGGCGCCCGTCGCGGAGGAGCTGCGGGGCCGCACCCGCCTCGGCCTGCACCCGAGCGTGCCGGCGCCCGGCACGCTCGACCAGCACCTCGCCGTCGCGCTCGCGGTCGCCGCGGGCGACGCGGATGCCGCGGAGCGCCACTCCCGCGCACACCTGCACGGCGTCTGGAACGAGATCTCGGCCGATGCCGGCGTACGGGAACTGCGAGCATGACGAGCCCGGTCGTCGCGCGATCGCGCACCGCGATCTTCGATTTCGACGGCACGGTGTGCATCGGCGACGGTCCCGCTCTCGTGTACGCGCAGCGCATCGCGGAGGCGCATCCGTCGCTCGCAGACCTGCCCGACCGGCTCGCACGATGGTCGGCCGGCGAGGCGCTCGCCGGATTCGAAGGCGCCTCCGACGGATACCTGGCCGTGCAGGCCGCCGCCTCCGCCGCCGGGGTCGGCCGCGACGTCACCGACGCGGCGTTCCGGTATGCGCGCGCCCGCCTGGCCGCCGAAGGACTCGGCGTGACGACTCCCCCGGCGTTCCCGGGGCTCGCGAGCGATCTGCGCGCCGCCGGCATCGCGGTGGTGCTGGTGACCAATGCGCCCGGCGACGGTCTCGATCGCATCCTCTCGCTGCTCGGCATCGCCGCGAGCTTCGACGAGGTGATCGCCGACGCCCGGAAGCCGGGCGGCCTCGACGGGGTGCTCGACCTGCTCCCGCACCCCGTGACGCATGCGCGGGTGCTCAGCGTGGGAGACATCTGGGTGAACGACCTCGCGGTGCCGCGCGACCGGGGGGCGGCGACGGCCCTGATCGATCCGTTCGGCCGCGGGGGCGGGGAGCCGGATGCGCGGGGGTCGTCGCTCGACGCACTGGCGCCCTGGATCCGCTCCTGGGCCGGGATCGACGCGGACGCAGGACGGTCTCCCGTTACGAGTTCGTGAACGATCGGTGTCGCGGCGGTGGCCGGGGCTATGTTCGGACTCGCCGGCGGCCTCGTCCCCACCGACGCCGATCCGCCGAGATCCGCACCCCGCAGCGACCATCCCCCCAGGAGCACGCATGAAGTTCAGGGCACCCACCGCAGTCCTCGCCGCCGCCGCCACCGCGATCGTCCTCGCGGGCTGCGGTGGCGGTCCGAGCACCTCCACCAGCCCGACGGACGGCACCGGCGATGCAGCCGAGCCCACCGAGCTCGTGCTCGGCCTCGTGCCGTCGCAGGACGTCGACCAGCTCGTGCTCGACGCAGAGGACCTCGGGACGATGCTCTCGGACGAGCTGGGCATCCCGGTCACGGCCGAGGTGTCGAGCGACTACACGGCTCTGGTCACGGCGATGCAGGCCGGTCAGGCCCAGATCGGCATGTTCGGCCCGATCGCCCTCGTCCAGGCGGCGGACGAGGCCGGCGCGGTGCCGATCCTGCAGTCGGTGCGGTACGGCTCCTCCACCTACGTCACGCAGTGGTTCACCGCGGACACCGATCGGTTCTGCCTCGACGACGTCGTGACCGACGACGAGGGATACACGTTCTGCAACGGCACCGATCAGGCCGAGTCGGGCCCGGTCGGCGAGGAGGCCCTGGAGCAGATCACCGCCGACGAGACGATCGCGTTCGTCGACGAGGGCAGCGCCTCCGGGTACTACTACCCGGCGACCCAGCTGCAGCAGGTGGCGGGCATCGACCCGCTCGACCTGTCGAACGCGTTCTTCGCCGGCGGCCACCCGAATGCGGTGCTGGCGGTCGCCAACGGCGACGCGACCGTCGGCGTGAGCTTCAACGACGCCCGCACCGAGGTGGTCGAGGAGAACCCGACCATCGGCGAGGACCTCACGGTGTTCGCCTGGTCGACGGACATTCCGAACGACGGCGTCGCCGTCTCCGCGGATCTTTCCGAGGAATGGCAGCAGAAGATCTCCGACGCGTTCCTGGCGATCGCCGACACGGACGAAGGCGTCGAGGTGCTGCAGGCCGTGTACAACATCGACGGCCTCGTCGCCGCTGACCTGGACGCGCTCGACGCTGCGCGTCAGGTCGAGGCGAACTTCGGCGGCGAGTGATCCACCGGCCCGGCCGCCCGTCCCGACGGGCGGCCCGGCCCCGTCTTCCGAGGCACCACCTGTGATCGAGTTCAAGGACGTCACCGTCCGCTACCCCACCGGCACGAAGGGTCTCGACGGCGTGACGCTGCGGATCCCGCGCGGCCAGTTCGTCGTCGTCGTCGGCCTCTCCGGCGCCGGCAAGTCGACGTTGATCCGTGCCGTGAACGGCATCGTCCGCACGGCCTCGGGCGCGCTGTCCGTCGACGGCCAGCGGGTCGACGGCGCCCGCGGCCGCGCCCTGCGGCTGCTGCGCGCGCGCATCGGCATGATCTTCCAGTCGTTCAACCTCGTCGAGCGCTCGACGGTTCTGAACAACGTGCTGACCGGGCGACTGCACGCGACGTCGTGGTGGCGCGCGCTTCTCGGCGCGTGGCGCCGGGAGGACGTCGAGCTCGCGTTCGAGGCCCTCGAACGCGTCGGCATCGTGGACAAGGCGTACAACCGCGCGTCGACGCTGTCCGGTGGACAGCAGCAGCGCGTCGCCATCGCCCGCGCCCTCGCTCAGCAGCCCGCCGTGATCCTCGCGGACGAGCCGGTGGCTTCGCTGGACCCGCCCACGGCGAACATGGTGATGCGGGACCTCCAGCGGATCAATCGGGACCTGGGCATCACGACCGTGGTCAATCTGCACTTCCTCGACCTCGCCACGCGATATGCAGACCGGATCATCGGCATGCGCGCCGGACGGGTCGTGTTCGACGGCACCGCCGAGGAGGCGGACGAGGCCGCCTTCGAGCAGATCTACGGTCGCGCGCTGAACGCGGAGGACCTGCTCCCCGGCCCGGTTCAGGTCGATCTGGACGCGGACACGACGGAGCCATGGTGAGCACCGCGTCCCCCGCGACGCGGCCCGTGAAGCCGCGCCCTCGTCTCCTCTTCCTCCTCGTCGCGCTCGCGGCCGTGGCCATGACCGTGTGGTCCGCGCTGCGCATCGACTTCACGATCGAGCCGCTGTTCGTCGGAAACCCGCGCGCGTGGGGCATCGTCGAGCAGTACCTCTCCCCGAACTGGGCCTTTCTCGCTCGACCCGCCGTCATGTCGGCGTGGACCCAGACGCTCGTGATGGCGATCCTGGCCACGCTTCTCGGCGCGGCGGTCGGCCTCGTGTTCGCCCTTCTCGCCTCCCGCATCACGAACCGGTCGCCGTGGTTCCTGCGGCTGATCCGCTGGTTCCTCTCCGTCCTGCGCTCGCTGCCCGAGATCGGCTACGCGTATCTCATGGTCGCGATGGTCTCCACGGGCACCTTGGCCGGCCTGCTGGCCCTGGCGGTGTTCAACACGGGCATCATCGCGAAGCTCACGAGCGAGACGGTCGATGCCGTCGCCGGCGGGCCGCTCGAGGCGGCTGACGCGGCCGGTGCCACGACGTTCCAGCGGTCGGTCACCGCCGTGCTGCCGCAGGTCTGGCCCGGGTTCCTGTCCTACGTCCTGTACGTGTTCGAGATGAACCTGCGCGCCTCGGCCATCATCGGCCTGGTCGGTGCGGGCGGCATCGGATCGCTCATCAACGTCGAGCGCGCGCGATTCCACTACGACAACGTCTCGGTGATGGTGATCGGCCTGATCGTGATCGTGATCGCACTGGACATCGCGTCGCGGTCGCTGCGCCGGAGGCTGATCTGATGGACGCGCACGCCGCCGCGACACGGACACCGGGCCGGGACGTCGACCGCCCCGTGCGGCCCGCGGCGCCGCCCAAGTGGCCCGCGACCGCGGCCTGGCTCGGCGCCGCGATCCTCGTCGTCGTCTGCGTGTGGCTGGTCGACGCCAACTGGACGCGCCTGCTGGGCCTGCCGGAGGCAGTCCTGCGCTATGCCGACCTCCTGTCGCAGGGGCTCTTCCTCAACCCGTTCCAGGATCCGCAGACGGAGTGGTGGACGGTCGCATTCGGCTTCATGCTCGACTCCGTGACGATCGCCTGGATCGGCACGTTGATCGGGGCCGTGCTCTCGCTGCCCCTCGGGTTCCTCGCCGCACGGAACGTCGCGCCCGCATGGATCGTCGCAATCGCGCGCACGATCCTGAACGTCGTGAGGGCGATCCCCGAGTTCATCCTCGCGATCGTGTTCCTCCTTCCCCTGTGGGGCTTCCACCCCGCCGCGGGCGCGATCGCCCTGGGGATCGGCTCCGTGGGCACGCTCGGCAAGCTCACGAGCGAGGCGATCGAGGGTCTCCGGCCGGGGCCCGTCGAGGCCCTCCGTGCGGCCGGCGCCGGTCAGCTCGCCGTGCTGCGGTGGGGCATGCTGCCCCAGGTTCTGCCCGAGATCATCGCCTTCTGGCTCTACCGATTCGAGATCAACATCCGCGCGGGCGCGATCCTCGGTGCGCTGGGCCTCGGCGGCATCGGCTTCCTGCTCGAGCAGCTCTTCAACGGTCGCGAATGGGCGCGCCTCGGCGTCGCCCTGGTGGTGACGATCGTGGTGACGATCGTGGTGGACCAGATCTCCGCCGTCGTGCGGCACCGGATCATCGGAGACGACATCGGCGAGGGCCGAGCGACCGCGGTGTGAGCACGGGTGCCCGGCGGGATCGGGTCGGCCTCCGAGGGCAGGTGCCTCAGCGCTTCGCGGCGAGCGCAGCCTGGTAGAGGTCCCGCGAGGAGTGGCCCGTGTGGGCGGCGACCTCGGCGGCGGCGTCCTTCAGCCGCGTGCCGGTGGCGACGAGATCCTGCACCTGGGCGAGGGCGTCCTCGAGCGGCATGTCGCCCGCGACGGCGCCGGCCACGACGATCACGAGCTCGCCGCGCACGCCCTGCTCGGCCCAGCCGGTCAGCTCCGCGAGGGTGCCGCGCGCGACCTCCTCGTGCAGCTTCGTGAGCTCGCGGCAGACCGCGGCGCGCCGATCCGCTCCGAACGCGGTCGCCATGTCCGCGAGGGTCTGCGCCACGCGCGTGGGGGCCTCGAAGAACACCAGGGTGCGCGGCTCGGCGGCGAGCGCGGCCAGCGCTCGCCGCCGCTCCCCCGGCTTGCGTGCCACGAAGCCCTCGAACGTGAAGCGGTCGGTCGGCAGCCCCGCCACGGCGAGCGCGGTCAGCACGGCGCTCGGGCCCGGGATCGCCGTGACGAGCACCCCGGCGGCCGCGGCGGCCGCCACGAGGTTGTATCCCGGATCGCTCACGGTCGGCATGCCCGCATCCGTCAGCACGACGAGATCCTGCTCCCGCGCCAGCTCGACGAGCTCGCCCGCCTTCTGCCGCTCGTTGTGATCGTGCATCGCGATGAGCCGCGGCCGGTTCGCGATGCTCAGCGCGGCGAGCAGCCGCTGCGTCGTGCGCGTGTCCTCGCTCGCGACGACGGTGGCCTGCTCGAGCACCTCGACCAGGCGACGGGACGCGTCCCCGAGGTTGCCGATGGGCGTCGCCGCGAGGATGATCACCGGTTCAGCCTAGAGGCGCATCCGGCCGTCGCCCAGCGATCGAGGATGTCAGCATCCGACGCCGAGCAGCCCCGCCCATGCCTCCGTGAGCACCTCCGTGCGGACCCGCGTCGAGGTCTCCGCCTCGCCCTCGCGGATCCAGTCCAGGTTGGCCTGGTCGAGCAGCGTCATCGCGAGGTGCGCTCGGAACGGCCGCTCGGCGGCGTCGAAGCGGTCGGCCGCGTCGAGACCCTCGCGGATGTCGGCGAGCACCTCGTTCCACCACGCGCGGAACACGGCGCGGAGATCCGGATCGACCGCCGCCGCCTCGGTCGCGACGAGGATGTACGGCTTGATGTGGGGCCAGTGCTCGATCTGTTCCGCGAGCCACGGCCCGATCGCATCCGTCGTGCCGACGCGGACGGCCTCGACGAGGCTGGTGGATGTCGAGCCGCGCTGCGACTCGCGGCGCTCGAGCACCTCGTTGAGTTCCGCGATGAGAGCGCGCATGACGCCGTCGCGTCCGGGGAAGTGCGCGTAGAAGGTGACGCGCGTCGTGCCCGCGGCCGCCGCGATCTCGTCGATCGTCGTGTTGACGTAGCCCTTGTCCTGGAACAGACCGAGGGCCGTGGAGAGCAGACGCCGACGCGTCATCTCCTTCTGGGCTGCGCGCAGATTCGCCATGCGCACAGCGTAGGCGCTGTCGCCTCTTATCTGACACTTCCTCAACTGACTTGACGCACTGTATAGTCATGCCAACCCGAGGCCGCCGCACGGACGCGCCGGCCACCCCGAACGGGAACGAAGGAGTTCCGCCCGATGTCCTCAGAGACCACCACCATCGTCGCGGCGAAGGGATCGGTGCGCGCGACCTTCATCGCCGCATTCCTGTCCGTCGCCCTCGCCCAGACCGCGTACGCGATCCCCGGCGCCCTCAACGGCACCTTCGCGGCCGAGTTCCACACGTCGGGCGCCGGCCTGACGTGGATCACCGCGATCTTCGAGATCGGCATCGTCGCCTTCGAGCTGACGTTCGGCCTGCTGGGCGACATGTTCGGCCGCAAGCGCCTCATGATCGCCGGCTCGCTGCTCGTCGTCGCCGGCGCGATCCTGTCGGCGTTCGCCGACTCGACCGGCTTCATGATCTTCGCCCAGGCCGTGATCGGCATCGGCGCCGGCCTGCTGTTCCCGATCGGCCTCGCCATGGTCGCCGCCCTCACGCCGGACCCCAGGGCTCGGGCCAAGGTGATCGCCACGTGGGCGGGCTTCCTGTCTCTCGGCGCGGTCATCTCGCCCGTGCTCGCCGGACTGACCCACCAGCTCTTCACGGTCCCCGGCGCCGAGCCCGGCGCGCCGAACGCGTTCAGCGGATGGCGCGTCGCGTTCTGGGTCGTCGCCATCGCCGGCCTCGCGCTCGTCGCCGTCTCGGCGGCGACGCGCGACTCGTCGGCGCCCGCCGGCCGCCGGCTCGACCTGCCGGGTCAGATCACGTTCGCCGTCGGCCTCATCGCCGTGCTGTACGCCACGGTCACCGCGGTCGATTCGGGTTGGACGCACTGGCAGGTCATCACCGGCTACATCGTGGGCGCGATCCTGCTCGTGTCCTTCATCGTGCTCGAACGCCGCTCGGCCGCCCCCCTGCTGCACCTCGAGCTGTTCAAGAACACGTCGTTCTCGATCGCCGCGATCGTCGCGGTCACCGGCATGTTCGCGTTCCTCGCGACATGCTTCGCGACGTCGATCTCGATGGGTGCGCTCGCGCAGAACCCGGTGTGGGTCGTCGGCATCCTGTTCGTCTGCATTCAGGGTCCGGCGTTCCTCCTCTCGCCCATCGTCGGCCGCCTGATCCACGCGGTGTCACCGCGCTGGCTGCTCAGCTCGGGCTTCGTGCTGATCGCCGCGAGCGCATTCTGGCTGTCGACGTACCGCATCGGCATCCCCGAGCAGTTCGGCGGCACTCCGTGGACGGCCTTCCTCGTGCCGCTGCTGTTGCTCGGCATCGGCTTCGCCGCGACGATCGGATCCATCACGGCCGTCGCGATCAACACCGTGCCGCAGAGCCAGATCGGCATGGCGAGCGCCACGACCAGCCTGATGCGCGACCTCGGCTTCACGCTCGGCCCGGTCATCGGCTCGGCCATCGCGTTCAGCGTCGGCGCCGCGGCCTTCGCCGGCCCGATCGTGGGCGTGCTGCAGGGCACCGGGATCCCGGGCGAGGCCGTGACCGCCCTCTCGCACGTGCCCCCGCTGGCCTGGCTGTCGGGCTGGGACGGCGTCCTCGGCCAGTTCGCGGGCGACATGGCCGCCTCGGGCGCGCCGGAGGACGCCCTCGCCGGCGCCGTCGAAGCGCTCACCGCCGCGCAGGGCGACATCATGGGCGCGGCAGGCGGATCGCTCGGGGGCGGCTTCACGGTCGTCTACCTGGTCGCGGGCTTCGCGGCCCTCGCCTCGGCGGTCCTGACCCTGTTCATGCCGACGCAGGTCGCCCCCGTCGACGAGGCCGATCTCGCCGCGACCGTCAAGATCGAGGCCTGACCGACCGCCACGGAACCCCCGGCGCTCCTCGGAGCGTCGGGGGTTCTCCGCATCGGTCGACGTGCGCGACGGGCCCGCCGACGGCGTCAGCCGGCGAGAGTCAGCCGGCGCAGCTTCGGGATCGGGATGCGCCAGTTCACCGCGACCGCCGTGTGGGATCCGTCGGGGTGCGTCCAGCGCAGCAGCGCCGAGTCCGACGCGGCATCGCCCTCCACGGTCTCGGGGTCGTCGATGAGCGGCAGATCCCCCACCGCCTTGACCGCGAGGTCGAACTGCTCGGTCCAGAAGTAGGACTGGAAGTCGAGCTCGGGCACCTCGTCACCGCGCAGCAGCGCGGCAGCGGCGGTCCTCGCCTGCTCGATCGCGCTCGTCCACAACGGCGTCCGACGCACCCCCCGGCTGCCCCGCCAGCTCGCGACGTCGCCCGCCGCCACGACGCCGTCCGCGACCCGGCCGCGGCCATCCGCGACCAGCGCGTCACCCGTGAGCACACGGGATCCGGCCAGCCACTCGATGTTCGCGTGGTCGCCGGTGGCGCCGGCGACCACGTCCGCCTCGATCACGGTGCCGTCGGCGAGCGAGACGGCGGCCCGACCGCCGCGCTCGACGATCTCGGCCGAGGGCGTCGTGACGACGCGCAGGCCCCGCTCGGTCGCCGCGCGCGCCAGCATCGTCGCCAGGAAGCCCCCGAGCTGACGTGACATGGGCGCCGAGGTGGCCACGAGCGTGACCCGGCACCCGGCGGCGAGCGCTCCCGAGGCGATCTCCATGCCGAGCACTCCCCCGCCCAGCACGACCACCTCGGGCCGGCCCGCGAGCGCGCCGCGCAGCGCGATCGCGTCGTCGAGCTCGCGCAGCGTCAGCACGGGGACGTCGACCTCGGGGCGCCGGGCGCGTGCGCCAGAGGCGATCACCAGCCCGTCGTAGGCGAGATCCTGCCCGTCGCTCAGCGCGATCCGGCGGGCGTCGACGTCCAGTCCGGTGGCCGACACGCCGCGCAGCTCGATGGCGTCGTGGGAGGAGGGCGGCAGCTCGTGCGCGCCGAGATCGCCGTCGAGCTTGAGCAGCGCCTTCGACAGCGCCGGGCGGCTGTATGGCGCATGGACCTCGGCGCCCACGACCGTCAGCTCGCCGTCGAATCCCTCCGCGCGCAGCGTGTCGCAGGCGGTGAGACCCGCGATGCCGTTGCCGACCACGACGACGCGTCGGGGCGCTCCGCTCACGAGGCCTCGACGATGCGCAGGGCGGCGACCGGGCAGATCCGCACCGCGGCGCGGGCGCGATCGAGATCCGCCCCGTCCACGTCCACATGGTCGAGCACGAGCTCGTCGTCGTCGTCCAGATGCATCAGGTCGGGTGCGGCCTCCTCGCACAGCCCGTGCGCCTCGCACCGGGGGCGATCCAGTTCGATCCTCATGGGGTCTCCTCTCCTCACGCCGCGACGATCTCGCGCACGGCGAGCTCGTGGATGCTGCGGGTCGTGTTCGCGGGGCGGCGCACCTCGTCGCCCGTGCGGAACGACGCGATGTGCGTCGCGAGGGCGCGGATCAGCGCGAGTCCCTCCATGCGCGCCAGGCCCTGGCCTGCGCAGCCGTGCGGCCCGTAGCCGAAGGAGAGGTGATCGACGGGGTTGCGCGTCACATCGAACGTGTCGGGGTCCTCGTAGTGGCGCTCGTCCCGGTTGCCGGACCCGAACAGGATCGCGATCTGCGATCCGGCCGGCACGACCGCGCCGTCGATCTCGACGTCGCGGGTCGTGATGCGTCCCCACGCGTGGATGGGCGCCCAGTACCGCAGCACCTCGTTGAGCGCCGACGCCGCGAGCGTCGCGTCCTCTCGCACCTTCGCGAACTGCTCCGGGTGGCGCCCGAAGAGCGCGAGGATGTTCGCGAACGATGCGACCGTGTTCTCGAGCCCCGCGGCGAGGTACTGATGCACGATGTGCCCGGCGCTGCCCTCGGGGATCTCACCGCGCGCCTCGGCATCGAAGATGCCCCGGCCGATCGACCCCTCCGCGAGGTCCGCCGCCGTCACGGTGCTGCACCAGCCGTACAGCTCGCCCGCGACCGGGAAGTTCTCGGCCGTGCGCTGATTCATCGGGCCGACGACCTCGTTCGCCGCGAGCCCCCAGCGCGACATGTTCGCCCTGATCTCGTCGGGAAATCCGATCAGCTCGGCGATGATGTCGAGCGGGAAGGCGCGGGCGAGGTCGTCGATGCCCTCGAACGATCCGCGGGCGGCCAGCTCCCGCACGAGCGCGTCGGCCTTCTCCTCGATGCGGCCCGCGAGGCCGCGGAGCGCACGTGGCGTGAGGTTCTCGGAGAGCACGGCGCGCAGCCGGGTGTGCTCGGGCGGATCGGAGCGCAGCGACGTGCCGGCGAGCGCCTGGTTCACGGAGGGGTTGAAGCCGATGGACGCGGACGAGAAGGTCTCCCAGTCGCCGAGCGCGTCGCGGATCGCGTCGTAGCGCGTGATCGCGTACACGTCGCTCTGCGTCAGATGCACGACGGCGCCGAGGTCGCGCAGGGTGGCGAATGTCGGATACGGATCGATCAGGATGTCGTCGGCCCAGAGGTCGACATCGGATGTCGCGGGTGCGTTCGCCATGATTCCTCGTCTTCGAGTGACACCGCCTTCATCGGCGGCTGACTTTACAGCGAGTAAAGCCTCTAGTCGCGACCCGCGCAAGGCGTCATTTGACTTGACAGTTTGTAAAGCGAGTGTCAGGATCGTCCCAACCCGACCACCCTCCGCGTCGCTGCGGAGCGATCAACTCGATGGAGAGTCCGGAGCCCCATGAGCAGCACCGTCCACACCGTCCTCGGCCCCGTCGCCGCCGATGAGCTCGGAGTCGTCGCGCTCCACGAGTCGCTGCTGTCGGTCGTCCCCGGCGCCGAATACGCGTACGACATCGAGATCGACCGGGCGGATGTGTTCGAGACGATCGCGGCGAAGCTGCGCGCGTTCAAGGCCGCCGGCGGCGGCACCGTCGTCGACAGCATCGGGATGTTCCACGGTCGCGATGTGCGCCTGTACGAGAACCTCTCGCGCGCCACGGGCGTGCACATCGTCGCCTCCACGGGCATGGGGCCCGAGGAGCAGCTCGGCGGCTACTTCCTGACCCCGCAGACCAACCCGCCCACCCCGTGGCCCGCCGAGAAGTTCGCCGATCTGTTCGGCCGCGAGGTCACCGAGGGCATGGTCGTACCGCGCGTCGAGCGCCGCGGCTCCGCCGGCTTCGTCACGACGACCGTGACCGCCGGGGGTCCCACGCTCACCGACGAGAGCCTGCTGCGCGGCGTCGCCCGCACCGCGATCGCCACGGGCGTCCCCGCATCCATCCGCTTCGGCGCCGATGCGGTCGCAGACCTCGACGTCGTGCTGGCCGAGGGCGTCGCCGCCGAGCGCGTGCTGGTCGGCGGTCTCGATCGCCGCGACGCCGTCGGCGCGCCGCAGGCCGTCGCCGAGCGCGGCGCGTACGTCGGCATCGACCACGTCGGGTCGACGGACGACGCCCACCTGAGCGACGCCGAGCGCGCGGATCTCGTCGCCGAGCTCGCCGCCGCCGGTCACGCGGCCCGCGTCATCCTGTCGTCGAGCGCGACGGGCGCGGCCTTCGGCCACGCCGGCAACGACCTGCCCTACGAGACCGTGCTGACGTCGTTCGCCCCGCTCCTCGAGGCCCGCGGGCTGACCGCGAGCGACGTCCGCACGATCGTCATCGACAACCCGCGCGACCTGCTCGCCGGCCGCTGATCCCCCGAAGGAAGAACGCAATGTCGCGCGTCAACACCGTCCTCGGCCCCATCGATGCCGCGGAGCTCGGCTTCGTCGCCATCCACGAGCACATCGGCTACGGCATGCCCGGCTCCGAGCTCGACACGCAGTGGTGGAAGAGCCCCGAGCAGCGCTACGAGGAGACCGTCCCGAAGCTGCGCACCTATCGCGAGAACGGCGGCTCGACCTTCGTCGACGCGACGGGCATCTGCAACGGCCGCGACGTCGACTACTACAAGTCGATCTCCGAGAAGACCGGCGTGCACATCGTCGCGGCGACCGGCTTCGTCGGCGGCGACACGGCCCTGCAGTTCTTCGCCGAGGCCGACGTCGACTACCTGTACCGCCAGTTCCGCCACGAGATCACGGTCGGCATCGGCCGCACGGGCGCGAAGGCCGGCATCATCAAGGTCGGCGTCAGCCGCGGGTTCCGGATGAAGGAGCTCGACCTGCGCATCTACCGCGCCGCGGCGCGCGCCGCGGTCGAGACCGGCGTGCCGATCTTCACCCACCTCGCCGTCGACGCCGAGCCCGCGCTGCAGATCTTCCGCGAGGAGGGCCTGCCGCTGAACCGCGTGCTGTTCGGCCACGTCGACGACGGCGTCAGCCAGGGCAGGATCGACGAGGCCGCGCTGCTCGAGGCCGGCGCGGTGTTCGGCTTCGACACCTTCGGCTACGACCTCGAGCTTCCCGACCCGCCGTTCTGGGGCCGCCATCGCCAGGAGCGCCTGGATCACTTCCTGCGCTTCCTGAACGCGGGACACGTCGACCAGGTGCTCGCGTCCGCCGACGCGAACTGCAGCCCGCTCGGCTGGCCGGGCGTCAAGGGCCACACCATCAACTACCTGTTCGACGACCTCATCCCGGACCTGAAGAACGCGGGAGTGAGCGACGCGACGATCGAGCGGATCTTCGTGACCAACACCGCGGCCTTCCTCGCCATGCAGCCGCAGGGCTGACTCCCCGCTTCCCCGACCCATCCCACGAAAGACGCATCAATGAAGATCGAAGAGCTCCAGAACCTCCGTGTCGCCATCATCGGCGGCGGCTACGGCGGCGCGGCCGCCGCCGTCGCGCTCGACCGCATCGGCGTGAAGGACGTGGCCGTGTACGAGCAGGCGCCCGCGCTCGGCCAGGTCGGCGCCGGCATCGGCCTGCGCCCCGAGACCGTCGAGCGCTTCCGTCGCTGGGGCATCTTCGACGCGATCGCGGCGGTCTCCTCCCCGAGCGACCACCTCGAGATCCTGAGCGGCGACGGCCAGACCGTGTTCGCCCAGGAGGAGTGGCCGAACCGCCACGCGTTCGCCGAGGTCAACGACACCCGCATCATCCACCGCGGCGACTTCATCGAGGCTTTCGCGAACGCGCTCCCGGCGGGTTCGCTGCGCCTCGACCACCGGCTCGTCGGCATCGTCGACAACGGCGCGACATCGACGCTCACGTTCGCGAACGGGAACGTGGTCGAGGCCGACGTCGTGATCGGCGCCGACGGCATCCGGTCGCTCGTGCGCTCGACGTTCTTCTCCGACAAGGCGCCCGTGTTCGCGGGCGAGCACGCCTACCGCATCGTGATCGACATCGAGGACGCCCACGGGCTCGTCACCGACGACAACCCGCGCTTCTACATGGGCCAGAACGGCACGATCGCCTACAACCTGCCGCTGCGTCACCGCGGCCAGCTGTCGTACGACATCACGGCCCCGTCCGACGACGACACGTGGGCGCCCGCGATCACGAACGACTACCTCGTGTCGCTGCTCGACGGCTTCGACGAGCGCATCGTCCAGGTCGCTCGCGAGCTCGACGTCGCCCAGGTCACCAGCCGCTCGGTGTACGACATCGACCCGGTCGACCAGTGGCACTCCGATTGCATCGTGCTGATCGGCGATGCCGCGCACGCGATGCTGCACCACCAGGGCCAGGGCGCGAACTCCGCGATCGCCGACGGCGATGCGATCGCCGACGCGTTCGCGCAGGCGGGCTCGGTCGCGGAGGCGCTCGCGCTGTTCCAGGCGACGCGCAAGCCGGTCACCGACGAGCTGCAGCGCATCTCGCGCGCGGGCTGGAACGCCGAGGCCGTCGAGGACGCGTTCCCCGGCCAGCACTGAACTCGAGAGGCTCACGACATGGCACTGCACCCGAAGGTCGCCGAGATCCTGGCGACGTTCCCCGCGCCCGAGCCCGGTCCCCTCGACCCCGTCGCGATGCGTGCGGGAGAGGAGGCCCAGGTCGGCCCGGTCGAGGAGCGCCTGCCGCTCCACTCCGTCGAGGACCTCATCGCGAACGCCGCGACGGGCGACGTCCCCGTGCGGGTGTACACGCCCGCCGAAGCCGACGCCTACGGCGTGATCGTCTACCTCCACGGCGGAGCGTTCTTCCTCGGCAGCCTGAACACGCACGACCACGTCGCGCGCGCTCTGGCGCGGCGGACGGGTCTCAAGGTCGTGTCCGTCGGCTATCGCCTGGCCCCCGAGCACGCATTCCCCGCCGGACTGGAGGACAGCCTCGCGGTCGTGCGCTGGGTCGCGGATCAGCGCGACGCGCTGAAGTGGGACGGCCGCACGCTCGCGGTGGCGGGCGACAGCTCGGGCGGCACGTTCGCCACCGCGGTCTCCGCCATGGCCAAGGACGCCGGCTTCGAGGACATCACGCACCAGGTGCTGATGTACCCGTCGCTGGACCTCGACTTCGACGAGGACCGCTATGCGTCGCTGCGGGACAACGCCGTGGGATTCGGTCTCGAGACGGCCGGCCTCAAGCCGTTCAACGCGTTCTACATCGACAGCGGCGCCGACCCGTCCGATCCCCTCGTGTCACCGATCAAGCGCGACGACCTGTCGGGCCTCCCGAAGGCGCTCATCCTCACCGCGGAGCACGACCCGCTGCGCGACGAAGGCGAGCTCTACGGCGAGCGCTTGAGGGCCGCGGGCGTGGACGCCAGGGTCAGCCGCTACGACGGCGCCGGCCACGGTTTCATCCAGCACTTCGGCTGGCTGCCGGAGTACGCGAGGGCCTACACCGAGATCGCGGAGTTCCTGAGCGACGGGGACCCCGCGTGACCGCCCCGGTCCTCCCGATCGCCGCGCCCTGGCGCCGGTTCCACCTCTTCAGCTTCCTCATCGACGCCCCCGAGCTCGCGATCGTCGACACCGGCGTGACCGAATCCGCGGCCGGTCTCCCGGCCGAGCTCAAGAAGCTCGGGAAGCGCATCGAGGACGTGCGCTGGATCCTGCTGACGCACGGCCACATCGACCACGTGGGCGGCGCCTACGCGCTCTGGGAGGCGACCGGCCGGCGCGCCGAGGTCGTCATCGGGACCTCCGACGCGCCGTTCGTGCGGTCCCGCCAGGCGCACGTCGACGAGGCGCTCGCCCTCCGCGGCGATCTCGTCGGCCGCGAGACACTCGAGGCGTCGAAGAGGGCCGAGGTCCTCGAGGCGATCTCCGGGGAGTTCGAGCCGACCCGGCTCGTGGACGACGGCGACGTGCTCGACCTCGGCGGTGTCGCGGTGCGCGTGCACGCCATCCCGGGCCACACGGCCGGCGCCGTCGCATACGAGATCGTCGGCCAGGGTGATGTCTTCGTCGGAGATGCCGTGCAGTCCTATGGCGCGGCGAGCGGCTTCCCCGGTTACGAGGACGCGGATGCGTACCGCGACTCCCTGCTCCGACTCCAGGACCTCGCGCCCCAGCGACTCCACCTCGGGCACCCGTACCGCCGGAAGGACGGCACGCCGTTCCCGATCGTGCTCGACGCCGCGGATGCGGCCGAGGCGATCCGGGGCTCGCTCGAGCGCGAGGCCGAGATCCGCGCCGCCGTCGCGCGTGCCGGCGAAGGCACACCGACCGGCTCGCCTTACTCCCCGTACGAGGCGGTCGCCGAGGAGCTCGGCTACGCGGGCGACCCGACGCTCGAGCCGTCGCCCTTCTTCACCTCCCTTCGCGCGTACAGCGCTCACTGACACCCCCGATCTCAATGGAGAGAGACATGACCACGATCGACGTGAAGGCCTTCGTCGAGGGCAGCCGATTCAGCCGCTTCCACGGCTCCATGCTGTTCTGGGCGTGCTTCATCATCACGTTCGACATGTACGACCTCGTCGTCTACGGCTCGGTGCTGCCCGTGCTGCTCGGCGAATGGGGCATCGACCCGCTCCAGGCCGGAACGATCGGCTCCGTCGGCATCTTCGGCATGGCCATCGGCGCCGTCGGCTTCGGTGTGCTGGCCGACCGCTTCGGTCGCAAGCGCATGCTGATCCTCGCGGTCGCCCTGTTCAGCGCCGCGGCGTTCCTGTGCGCCTTCGCCCCGGGCCCCGTCGTCTTCGCCGTGTTCCGCTTCATCAGCGGTGTGGGCATCGGCGGCATCCTGCCGAGCGTCATCGCGATGGCCACCGACTACGCGCCCCGCAAGCTCGCGAACACCATGGTCGCGGTCATCATGTGCTTCTTCTCGGTCGGCGGCATCCTCGCGGCCTTCGTCGCGATGCTCCTGCTGCCGACGTTCGGATGGCAGAGCGTCTACATCGTGGCGATCATCCCGCTGCTCCTGCTCCCGCTCGCGGCGCGGTCGTTCCAGGATTCGCCCACCATGCACCTCCGCCGCGGCAGCACCGAGAAGCTGCGCGCGGTGCTCATCCTCATGAACCCGCGGGCGGACATCCCTGCAGATGCGACCCTCGACGTCCCGGCCGCGGAGAAGGAGACGGGTGCATCCATCGCGACGCTGTTCCGCGGCGGACGCGCCCTCGCCACGATCATGGTCTGGATCGCGTTCTTCATGTGCCTGCTCATGATCAACGGCATCAGCACCTGGCTGCCGAACCTGATGGTCACCGCGGGCTACGCGCTCGGCGCCGGCCTGACGTTCATGATCACGTACAACGTCGGCGCGATCGTCGGCACGCTGGTGATGGGCCGCGTCGCCGACGCCTGGGGCGTCAAGCGCGTGCTCGTGCCGATGTTCGTCGTGTCCGCCGTCGCGATCGTCCTTCTCGGTCTCGGTGCCGACTTCTGGATCCTGCTCGCGCTCACCGCCCTCGCCGGCGCGTGCACGATGGGCTCGCAGAACATCTCCTACTCCTTCGTCTCGGAGTACTATCCGTCGGCCGTGCGCTCGACCGCGATCGGCCTGGCCTCGGGCGTCGGGCGCATCGGCGCCATCATCGGCCCGACCTTCGGCGGCTGGCTGCTGACCACGGGCATGCCCGCGCAGCTGACGTTCCTGTGGTTCGCCGTGCGGGGCGTCATCGCCGCGATCGCCTTCGCGTTCGTGCCGCTCGCCCGCGCCAGGACCACGGGCACGGCCCCCGAACCTCACGTCGACGCCGTCGCATCCTGAGTCCTGTGGAGGAGCAGAACATGACCGAATTCCAGACCTTCCACGCGGGGAACCAGACCATCCGCATCCGCAAGGATCTGCGGGTGCCCATGCGCGACGGCGTCGCGCTCGCCGCCGACGCGTACGAGGGCACGGACGACAAGCCGCGCCCCGCGCTCGTGGCGCTCAGCCCGTATGGCAAGGAGCTGCAGGCGCTCGCCCTGACGATCCCGCCGCAGCGCCGCCCGTCGCCCCTGTGGGACGGCTGCATCGAGGCCGGCGACATCGCGCGCGTCGTGGAGAACGACTACGTGCACGTGATCGGCGACCTGCGCGGATCCGGCGCCAGCGAGGGCGACCACGTCGGCAACTACAACGCCGGCGGTGTGCCGCTCGGGCAGGACGCGTACGACTTCATCGAGTGGGTCGCGGCCCAGCCCTGGTGCGACGGCAACGTCGGCATGATCGGCATCTCGTACTTCGGCTCGATGCAGGTGCTGGCCGCGGCCGAGCGGCCGCCGTCCCTCAAGGCGATCTTCGTCTCGGGCGGCCACTACGACTTCTACGAGACCACGTACCACGGCGGCGTGATGTGGTTCATGCCGCGCGCGGCGCGCGAGGGCCGCGGCGGCGACAGCGGCTGGGCGTTCACCGACCGCGTCGCCTCGCGCATGCTCGAGTGCGTGCCCGAGGAGGAGGTCAAGGCCCGCGTCGCCGCGCGCCTCGCCGACGCCGACGTGCAGGCCTGGCCCAACCTCGTCCACACGCTGCACTACCCCGTCCACCACGAGGCGTGGTTCGACATCATCACGAACGACCTCGACGGCGAGTGGTACGAGGAGCGCAATCCCGTGAACCTCGCCGCGAACATCGATATCCCCGTCTGGCTCAAGATGGAGCAGGGCCGCGGCTGGACGCTCGATTCCACGATCGAGACGTTCAACAGGATCCCGTCGGCGAACAAGAAGCTCACGATCGGCCCCTACCCGCCCATGCAGTCGCGCCCGTGGGTCGAGGATCACGACGAGATGTTCCGCTGGTACGACAAGTGGATCAAGGGCATCGACAACGGCGTGGACCAGGAACCGGCCGTGTCCGTGTTCGTCGAGGGCACGCGCGAGTATGTCGAGGCCGAGGCGTGGCCGCCCAAGGAGCCCGAGTTCAAGGCGCTGCACCTGCGCGGCCGCGGAAAGCTGTCGGCCGAGCCCGAGCGCTTCAACGCCGACGTCGCCGGCTACGAGGGGTACTTCCAGGCGCCGATCATCACCACCGACGAGATCGGCATGCTCTCGTGGTCGACCCCCGTGCTGGAGGAGCCGATGGAGCTCATCGGCACCGGCGCGTTCCACCTGTTCGCCGAGATCGACCAGGACGACACGAACTTCATCGCGCGGTTCTGGGACTACGCCCCGAACGGCAGGCGCCGCCTCGTGTCGACGGCCTACCTCAAGGCGAGCCAGCGCGAGCTCGACGAGGAGCGCTCGACCCAGGGCAGCCCGATCCACCCGCACACGCGGAAGGTGCCGGTCGTGCCGGGCGAGATCAACGAGTACGTGCTGCGCATCTACCCGTTCGCCGCGACGGTCCTCCCCGGCCATCGCCTCGTCGTGGAGCTCTCCGCGAACGAGCCGATGCAGGACGAGCACAACGCGCTGCTGCCGCCCGACTCGTTCCACCTGCCGATCGGACGTCCGACGACGCACAAGATCTACCGCGACGCCGCGCACCCGTCGCGGCTCGTGCTGCCGTTCGTGAACGCCTGACACGGCCACGACCGATCCGACCGCGACCGGGCGGCGCCCCTGAGGTAGGAGGATCACCGACATCAGCACGACGCTGCACAGCAGGTCGGCGAGGATGCCCGAGTCCGTCGGCGGGCGTCAGCCCCGCAGTCGCCTACCCACCCTGCGCCTGCAGACGCAGCCCGTCGAGCAGGAGGTCGAGGCCGGCGCGGAACTGGTCGGTGTCGTCGTGGTGCGCGAACTCGTCGACGATGTGGTGGACGAAGGGGAACTCCTGCGGGTCGGTCTGGCGCCACCGCTCCGCGAACGCCGCCATGTACTCGTCCGGCCCGACGGTGCCGTCGGCCACCACGGCCGGAGGCTGCTGACTGAGATCGGAGGCGATGCCGATGACGAAGCCGAGGATCGCCGAGACCGCGTGGAACGTCTGGCGCGCGGTCAGCCCGAGCCGCATGACCTGCTCGCCGATCCGCTCGTACATCCGCAGGGCGTTCGGCTGGATGTCCGTGTCGCGCATGAAGTAGGCGGTCAGCCATGGCCGATCCACGATCGCGTCGAAGAGCACCCACGCGGTCGCACGGATGCTGTCGATCGGATCCCCCGCCGCGTCATCCTGCGCGAACGGCTCTGTCGCGTCGAGCACCGCCACGAGGGCGTGATCGGTGGCGCGATCGAGCAGCTCGTCCTTGCTCGCGACGTACCAGTAGATCGAGCCCACGCCGCCGCCGAGCCGCTGCGCGAGTGCCCGGAACGTCAGCGCCTGCTCACCGGCCTCGTCGAGCAGGGCGACGGCCTCGGAGAGCACCGCCTCCATCGAGTGCGAGGCCCGGCGCCTCCCCGGCGTCCGGTCGCGGCCATGATCCTTCGGTCCTGCCATGTCTGCCATCCTCGCACTCCTTGCCAAAGCTCGAACGTTGTTCTATTCTATCGAACGACGTTCGACAGTCGAACGTCGTTCGATATGGAGACACCATGTCCTCACTCGTGCAGCCCCGCACCTACACCTCGCTGCGAGCCGCGTGGATCCCGCTGTTCGCGCTGTGCCTCGCGTTCTTCGTCGAGATGGTCGACAACACGCTGCTGACGATCGCCCTGCCGACCATCGGCCGCGACCTCGGCAGCACCACGACCGATCTGCAGTGGGTGACCGGCGCATACTCCCTCACCTTCGGCGGGCTGCTGCTGACGGCGGGATCCGTCGCCGACCGGTTCGGTCGCCGCAGGGTGCTGCTCGCGGGCCTGTCGGCGTTCGGCCTGATCAGCCTGATCGTGATCTGGGTCGAGTCGGCCACCGGGCTGATCGCGCTGCGCGCCGCGCTCGGCGTCGCGGCCGCCATGATGGCGCCGATCACCAACTCGCTGGTGTTCCGGCTCTTCGAGGATCAGGCGCTGCGCATGCGCGCGATGACCCTGATGATCGTGGTCGGCATGAGCGGGTTCATCCTCGGCCCGGTGCTCGGGGGCACGGCGCTCGCCCACATCACGTGGGAGTGGCTGCTCGTCGTCAACGCGCCCATCGCGCTGATCGCGGTCATCGGCGTGCGCCTGGGGGTTCCGGCGGACGACCCGGCGGGGCTGACCCGCGACCGGCTCGACATCCCGGGCGCGATCCTCTCGATCGCGACGATCGGGCTCGCCTGCTACGCGGCGACCAGCGGCGCGGAGAACGGCTGGGGCTCGCCCCTCACCTGGGCATGCGTCATCGGCGCGCTGCTCGCACTCGTCGCATTCATCTGGCGCGAGCGCCGCGCGGCGCAGCCGATGCTCGACCTGAGCTTCTTCACCGGTGCGGGCAGCGGCACGGTGCGCGGGGCGGCGATCGCACAGATCGCGACGTCGATCGCGATGGCGGGCGTGATGTTCGCCCTCGTGCTGCACTTCCAGTACGCCTACCACTGGTCGCCGCTGGTCGCGGGCCTCGCCAACCTGCCGCTCATCGTCACCATGATCGGCGCGACCCCGATCTCCGAGTGGCTCGGCAGGCGCTTCGGGCACCGCATCGCCTGCCTCGTCGGCGCCGGCCTGCTCGCGGGGTCGCTTGCCGGCCTCGCCTGGGGCGTGGATCAGGGGTACTGGGCCATCGCGCTGTTCATGGTCACGCTGACGATCGGACTGCGGACGGTGATGACCATCTGCGCCGTGGCGCTCATCGACGCGATGCCCGAGAACCGCACCTCGATCGCGGCCGCCCTGAACGACACCACGCAGGAGGTCGGCACGAGCATCGGCACCGCGCTGGTCGGCACGCTCATCGCGACCCTGGTGACCGTGTCGCTGCCCGACGGCGTCTGGCCGGCGGAACTGGTCGCGACGTTCTTCCACGGCGAGCGCGTGACCTTCGCGATCCTCGCCGTCGTCGTCGGAGTCATCGCCGCCGTCGGCGCGCTGACCCTGACCGACTCCCGCAACACGGAGGAGGCGCACTGAGCGGGCGGCGAGCCGCGCAGTCGGCGGCCACCGTGCGTCGCCCGTCCCGATGAGGAGCACGTCACGAAGGCAGCGGCGGTCACCACATCCGATCGTTCTCGAGCGGGTCGTCGGCGGCTACCATCGCCCCCTGTGGACGTCTTCTTCCTGCTCGGGTTCATCGGCGCCTGGCTGCTGTTCGCCGGCCCGGTGTACCAGGCCGCGATCGAGCTGCGGGAGGAGGGCTTCGATCAGGACGACCAGGAGGAGATGCGCGGCCGGGTCGCCGCGCTCGGCCGGCCGCCGCACATCAGCGCGTGGTGGTGGCTGCTGCCGCCGGTCGCCTTCGTCCTGAACCGTCGGCGCACGTCCGAGTGGCGCATGGCCATGCTCGCGCAGATGGCCCCGACGCAGCGCGAGCGGTTCCAGAGCTTCCAGAACAAGGCGACGGGCTGGCTAACGGTCGCCATGGGCGCGCTGTGCATCGCGGCCAAGGAGACCGGCGAGCTCGTCCACCACTTCGAGTGGAGCGCGTGGACGCTGATCCCGCTGCTCGTCGCGCCGTTCCTGATGGCCGTCGGATACACCGTGAGCCGGATCTCGCGCGAACGCCGGATGCGCGCGCTGCTCGAGCCCTGACGAGGCGCCGCCCGGCGCGCACCCTAGGCTTGCCGGGTGAGGATCGCGCCGCGCACCGCCGCATGGATCGTGCCGCTCGTGCTGACGCTCGTCGCGGCGCTGCTGCGGTTCATCGGCCTCGGGCACCCGCACACCCTGGTGTTCGACGAGACGTACTACGTCAAGGACGCGTGGACGCTGCTGCACCTCGGCTACGAGGGATCCTGGCCCGACGACGCCGACGCCCTGTTCACGGGCGGCGACACGGACGTCTACCAGACGAGTCCCGCGTACGTCGTGCATCCGCCGCTCGGGAAGTGGCTGATCGCGCTCGGCATGGCGCTGTTCGGCGCCGACAGCGGGTTCGGATGGCGCTTCTCGGCCGCGCTGTTCGGCACGCTGCTGGTGCCGCTGGTGTACGCGATCGCCCGCCGCCTGTCCGGCTCGGTCGCGGTCGGCACGATCGCCGGCGGCCTGCTCGCGATCGACGGGCTCGCGATCGCACTGAGCCGGGTGGCGCTGCTCGACGGCTTCCTGGCGTTCCTCATCGCGCTGGCGTTCTGGTTCGTGCTCCGCGACAGCGACCGCACGGCGCCCGCGATCATGCGGCCGGGCGGCGGGACGGGCGGGCCCGTGCTCTGGCGCCGGCCCTGGATCGTCGCGGCGGGGGCGGCGCTCGGGGCTGCGACCGCCGTGAAGTGGTCGGGGATCTACACGCTCGCGGGCGTCGGCATCCTGCTCGTCCTCCTCGACCTCGCCGCGCGCCGGCGCGCGGGCGTCGCCGGTGCGCTCGCGGGCGCGGTGCGCCAGGCGCCGGTCACGTTCCTTCAGCTCGTTCCGATCGCGGTCGTCGTGTACCTGCTGTCGTGGACCGGCTGGCTCCTGACGACGGGCGGCTACGATCGCGGCTCGGATCCGAACCCGCTGATCGCGCTGTGGAACTACCACCTGTCGATGTACGGGTTCCACGTCGGGCTGGCCACCAGCCATCCATACGCGAGCCCCGCGTGGCAGTGGCCGCTGCTGCTGCGTCCCACGGCGATGTGGCTCGCGCGGCCCGATGCGGGTGCCGCGTGGTGCGGCTGGAGCGAGGACTGCATCGGCGTGATCGGCAGTCATCCGAATCCGATCACGTGGTACGGCGGGTGGGCGGCGGTCGTCCTGCTCGGCGTGCTGCTCGCCCGCCGCCGGGGCGGCGCTGTGCGGTTCGGCGCCGTGATCGTGCTCACGGGCCTGCTCCTCACGTACGTGCCGTGGCTGCTGTACCCCGCCCGCACGATCTTCCAGTTCTACACGGTCACGATGCTGCCGTTCCTCGTGATCGCGCTGGCGCTCGCGCTGGGGTATCTCGGGCGACCCCGCGAGCCGGTGCTGCTGCCGGCGCCCAGCCACGCGGAGATCCGGTACGCGGCGCGCGCGGCCGAGACGCAGACGCGCGCGTGGCGGATGTTCGCGATCGGGGTCGTGGTCGTCGCGGTGCTCGTCGGGATCTTCTTCCTGCCGCTGTCCACGGGATTCCTCGAGCCGTACGACCTCTGGCGGGACCACATGTGGCTGCCCGGCTGGATCTAGCGGAAGGGCCCCGGATCGGCGATCCGGGGCCCTTCTCGTCGGTCGGTCAGTTGACCTCGGCGGGGTGCGAGCCCACCCGCCCCGAGCCGTCGAGCGGGTCGAGCGCGTCGATCGCGGCGACCTCGGCGTCGGTGAGCTCGAAGTCGAACACGTCGAAGTTCTCCGCCATGCGGGCGGCCTTCACCGACTTCGGGAAGACGATGAAGCCCTTCTCGAGGTGCCAGCGGATGACGACCTGCGCGGGGCTCTTGCCGTGCGCGGCCGCGGCGTCGGCGACGGCCTTCTCGCCGAACAGGTCGTACTTGCCCTGACCGAGCGGGCCCCACGACTCGATGAACACGCCGTGGTCGGCGGCCCACTGCGTGACGTCGCGCTGCTGGTAGGCGGGGTGCAGCTCGATCTGGTCGACGGCGGGCGTGACGCCCGTCTCCGCGACGATGCGCTCGAGGTGCTCGACGAGGTGGTTGGAGACGCCGATGCTCTTGGTCTGCCCGGCGTCGCGGATCTCGATCAGCTTCTGCCACGCGTTCACGTAGTGGTCGTTCGCCGGCGCGGGCCAGTGGGTCAGGTACAGGTCGACGTGCTCGAGGCCGAGCTTGTCGAGGCTCTCGGCGATCGCGGCCCTCGGCTCGTCGCCGCCCTGCCGGTCGTTCCAGAGCTTGGTCGTGATGAACAGCTCGTCGCGCGGGATGCCGCTCTTCGCGATCGCGGCGCCCACGCCCTCCTCGTTGCGGTAGATCGCGGCCGTGTCGATGTGGCGGTAGCCGGCCTCGAGCGCCTCGCTGACGGCCTTCTCGGCCTCGGCGGGCGGCACCAGGAAGACGCCGAAGCCGAGCTGCGGGATCTCGAAACCGGAGTTGAGCGTGATGGTGGGTACGGTCATGCTTCGAGCCTAGGAGCGGATCCGCGCCACCGGGGCGGGACGTGACGGATCCGCTCCCGGTCCGGTCAGGCGAAGACGCGGTCGATCGCCGCGACGCGCGCGAAGAGGCGGTCGAACACGGCCATCCGGTCGAACTGCAGCGCGTACGCGCGCGCCCGCTCCTCCCACTCGGCGCGCTCGGCGCGATCCATCGCGAGGGCGCGGTCGATGGCCGCCGCGATCTCGTCGGGCGCGTCCACGTCGATGATCAGGGCGGTGTCGCCGACGGCCTCCCCGACGCCGCCCGTGAGGGTGGTGATCGCGGGGCCGCCGCCCGACAGCGCCTTCTCGGCGAGCGCGATCCCGAACGTCTCGACGAACTCCGGGCGGGGCTTGGTCGGCAGCACGTACGCGGCCGATCCGGCGAACAGGAACGGCTTCTCGGCGTCGTCGACATCGGTGAGGAACCGGATCCGGTCGGCCGCGGGCGAGGCGGCCGCGATGCCGCGCAGCTCCTGCTCCTCGGGGCCGCGGCCCGCGATGACCAGCTGCTTGCTCGCCGCGGCCGTCGACGCGGCGAAGCCGGCGATGAGGTCCTCGACGCCCTTGGCGCGCGCGAGGCGCGAGAGGTAGAAGACGTAGCCGTCGCGCTCGAGGCCCCGGGCCGCGAGGTGCCGCTCGATGTCGCCCGGGTCGAGGTCGAGGAACAGCGACGAGTCGATCGCGGGGTACGAGATCGCGACCTTCTCGGCGCAGCGCGCGGCGTAGCGCGTGCCGTGCATGGCGTCGAGCAGCGCGGCCTCCTCGACGATGAGGTCCTTGGTGTAGTGCGAGACCGCGACGCACACGTCGCTCGCGAGGTACGACTCGAGCACGTGCGCGGCCGCGCCGAAGCGGCCGTCGGTCACACACTGGCGCACGACGTTGGTGACGTCGGATCCGACCGCCTCCGCGATCGTGACGACGTTGACCGGCAGCCCCGTCTTGCGGGCGACGTCCACGGCGTCCGTCACCGCCGTCGTGTGCGGGCTGAGGTACAGCGACATCGCGACGGTCGGCACGCCGTCGGTGAACAGCTCGACGAGCCGGCCGACGAGCCCCTGGATGTAGCGCCCGTCGACGACCTTGTAGTCGCCCACCGGCTCGGGCCGCTCCACCGTGATCCCGGCGCTGTAGGGAAGCACGGTCTCGAGCGGCTTCAGCGGCAGACCGGCGGCCTCCAGGCGCTCGATCGGCCATGTCACGATCCGCACCTCGTCGAAGCCGCGCGTCATGGCCGCCTCCGCGAGATTGCGGGCTTCTCCGGAGTGTCCGCAGATCACGGGATCGGCGCGGACGACGATGACGAGGCGACGGGACATGCGGCTCCTTGCGTGGGGGTCGTGTGTCGTCGGCGGAAGGTTCGCGCCGCCGAGTTCCGGTGATGCTACGCGATGGATATGTCAGCCGATGACGCGCTGGGGAAACTCACGGTCGCCGGCGGCCTCGCGCGGCGACCGCGGCCGGTACCCGAAGGCACCGCGTCGTCCGGGTGCCGGAGCCGGACGGCATGGGGGTGATCCCAGGTCGCGGATCCGACTTCTAGACTGGAACGCTATGCCCGAGCCCCGCATCTCCTACCCGCCCGAGCTGCCCGTCAGCGGCGCGCGGGACGAGATCGCGCGCGCCATCCGGGATCACCAGGTCGTGATCGTCGCGGGCGCGACCGGGTCCGGCAAGACCACGCAGCTGCCGAAGATCGCGCTCGAGCTCGGGCGGGAGCGCATCGCCCACACGCAGCCCCGCCGCCTCGCGGCCCGCACGATCGCGGAGCGCGTCGCGGAGGAGCTGCAGGTGCCGCTCGGCGGCGTCGTCGGCTACAAGGTGCGCTTCACCGACAAGGTGTCCGACGAGACGCGCATCGCGCTGATGACGGATGGCATCCTGCTCAACGAGATCCACCGGGATCGGATGCTGTCGCGCTACGACACGATCATCGTCGACGAGGCGCACGAGCGCTCGCTGAACGTGGACTTCCTGCTGGGGTACCTGAAGCAGCTGCTCCCCCAGCGCCCCGACCTCAAGGTGATCATCACCTCGGCGACGATCGACCCTGACTCTTTCGCGAAGCACTTCGCGGCGCAGGACGGCGCACCCGCCCCGATCATCGAGGTGTCGGGGCGGACGTTCCCGGTGGAGATCCGGTACCGGCCGCTCGTGGCGGACGCCGCGGAGGAGGCCGTCGCGGACGCGTACGACGCCGACGACGAGGTGTCGGCGATCGTCGCGGCGCTGCGCGAGCTGGACCGCGAGGCGCCGGGCGACGTGCTGGTGTTCCTGCCGGGCGAGGCGGAGATCCGCGACGCCGCCGACGCCGTGCGCGGCGCGTTCCGGGATCAGCGCGCGCCCACCGAGGTCCTGCCGCTGTATGGCCGGCTGAGCGCCGCCGAGCAGCACCGCGTGTTCGAGCGCTCGACGGTCGCGGGGCTGAAGCGCCGCGTGATCCTGTCGACCAACGTCGCCGAGACGTCGCTGACGGTGCCGGGCATCAAGTACGTGATCGACACGGGCACGGCGCGCATCTCGCGCTACAGCAACCGCGCGAAGGTGCAGCGCCTGCCGATCGAGGCGATCTCGCAGGCGTCGGCCCAGCAGCGCTCGGGCCGCGCCGGCCGCACCAGCGCGGGCATCGCGATCCGCCTGTACGGCGAGGACGACTTCGCGCGGCGGCCCGAGTTCACCGAGCCGGAGATCCTGCGCACGTCGCTCGCGTCGGTGATCCTGCAGGCGCTCGCCCTCGACTTCGGGGACATCGCGCGCTTCCCGTTCCTGACTCCCCCGGACTCGCGCGGCGTGAAGGCCGCGACCGACCTGCTGGTCGAGCTCGGCGCGGTCGTGCTGACGCGCGACGGATCGCCCCGGCTGACGCGGATCGGCCGCGACATCGCGCGCCTGCCGATCGATCCGCGGTTCGCCCGGATGCTCGTCGAGGCCGGGCGCAACGGCACGGTCGCCGAGGTGCTCGCGATCGTCTCGGGGCTGTCGATCCAGGATGTCCGCGAGCGCCCGGAGGAGCAGCGTGAGCAGGCGGATCAGTCGCACGCGCGGTTCGCGGATCCGACCAGCGACTTCCTGACGCTGCTGAACCTCTGGAACCACCTGCAGGACAAGCAGCGCGAGCTGGGCTCGAGCGCGTTCCGCCGCCTGTGCCGCGCCGAGTTCTTGAACTACGTGCGCGTGCGCGAGTGGTTCGACGTGCACCGCCAGCTGCGGGGTCTCGCATCGGGCCTCGGCGGCCGGGAGAAGAGCGCTCGGCAGGACGACACTTCGGGAGCCCCCGTGCGAGCGCAGCGAGCGTGGAGCGAAGCGACCCCGCAGCGCGAAGCGCTGCCCTCGACGGAGCGAAGCGACGGCGGGTCGCTCGCCGAGGGCCCCCGAAGGGGCGCCCGAGAGCGTGCGACGGCGAGCGCAGCGAGCAATGGGGACTCCGTCCACCAGGCCCTGCTCGCGGGTCTCCTCTCCCAGATCGGCATCCTCGACGAGCGCGAGAAGGCGAAGGACCCGCGTCGCGGCGCGGAGTACCGCGGCGCGCGCGGCATCCGGTTCTCGGTGTTCCCCGGGTCCGTGCTGCGCAGGCGCCGCCCCAAGGCGGTCATGGCCGCCGAGCTCGTGGAGACGTCGCGGCTGTTCGCGCGCACGGCCGCGCAGATCGACCCGGCGTGGGCCGAGGCGCTCGCGGGCGACCTGGCCAAGCGCCAGGTGTCGGAGCCGCACTGGTCGAAGGACGCGGGTGCGGCGGTCGCCTACGAGAAGGTCACGCTGTACGGCGTCGAGATCGTGCCGCGTCGGCGCATCCAGTTCGCGCGCGTCGACCGCCCGGCCGCGCGCGAGCTGTTCGTGCGGCACGCGCTGGTCGAGGGCGAGTGGGACCCGTCGAGGCTGGCGCAGAACGTCACGGCGTTCCTGCGGCAGAACCACGAGCTGCGCCGCCGCCTCGAGAAGCTCGAGGAGCGCGAGCGGCGCCGCGACATCCTGGCCGGCGACGAGGCCGTGTTCGCGTTCTACGACGCCCGGATCCCCGCCGAGGTGTTCGACGTGCGCTCGTTCGAGGCGTGGTGGCGCGAGGCGCTCGCGCACACGCCCAAGCTGCTCACGATGCGCGAGGCCGACCTGATCGAGGGGCAGGCGACGTCCGACGCGCGCGAGTTCCCGACGCGCTGGACGCAGGGCGATCAGACCCTCAACCTCGCATACCGGTTCGAGCCGGGCGCGCCCGACGACGGCGTCACGGTCGTCGTGCCGGTCGCGCTGCTCGCCTCGATCGAGCCGGTCGGCTTCGACTGGCAGGTGCCGGGCATGCGGTCGGAGCTCATCACTGCGCTGCTGCGCGCGCTGCCCAAGGCGATCCGTCGCCATGTCGTGCCCGCGGCAGACTGGGCCGAGAAGCTCGCGGCCGAGCTGGAGGGCTCGGGACCGGAGGACCACGCGGGCCGCCCGCCGCAGTCGCTGCGGGCGGCGCTCGCGAAGCGCATCCAGCGCGTGGCGAACCAGCCGGTGACGGCGGCCGACTTCGAGCTGGAGCGCGTGCCGGGGCACCTCACGATGTCGTTCCGGGCGGTGGACGAGCGCGGCCGCGCGCTCGGATCGGATCGCGACCTGCGCGCCCTGCAGGACCGGCTCGCCGGGCGAGCGCGGCAGAGCGTCGCACGGTCCCTCGACCGCGAGGCACGGCGATCCGGACCGGCCGAGGTCGCGGGCGCGCGCCCGGTGCTCGAGCGCGCTGGTCTGACCGACTGGGACCTCGGCGACCTGCCCGAGGTCGTGGACACGAGGGTCGCCGGCGGCGTCGTGCGCGGATATCCGGCGCTCGTGGACGAGGGGTCGTCGGTCGCGCTGCGCGTGGAGGCGACGCCCGAGAAGGCCGCCGCCGCGACGCGGCGGGGCGTGCGGCGGCTCCTGCTGCTGCAGGTGCCCTCGCCCGTGTCGTACGTGCAGGAGCACCTCACCGCGAACGAGAAGCTCGCGCTCGCGGGCTCGCCGTACCCGTCCGCGAAGGCCCTGATCGAGGACTGCCGCGCCGCGGTCGCCGACGCGGTGCTCGAGCGGGCGGGGTCGCTCCCCCGCACGCGCGCCGCCTTCGACGCCCTCAAGGCGGAGGTGAGCCGCGGATCCGTCGACGACGTGTTCGCGTGCGTCTCGCTCGTCGCCCGGATCCTGCTGTCGGCGCGCGAGGTCGAGCGCGGGCTGAAGAGCGCGAACTCGATGGCGCTGCTCGGCCCGCTCGGCGACATCCGCGGTCAGCTGGCGGGGCTCATCCATCCGGGCTTCGTGTCCGCGACGGGCCTCGCGCGCCTGCAGCACCTGCCGCGCTATCTCGAGGGCGCGCGCCTGCGCCTCGAGGTCCTGCCGGACAACCCCGGCCGCGACCGCGCCTGGATGACCGAGCTCGAGCGCGCCACCGCGGCGTACACCGAGGCGGGCGGCACGATCCCGCTGCCGCAGGACGCCCCCGCGCACCTCGCGCGCGCCCGGTGGCTGCTCGAGGAGCTGCGCGTGGGCCTGTTCGCCCAGCGCCTCGGCACGGCCGAGCAGGTCTCGGTCCAGCGCGTCCAGAAGGCCCTCCGCCCGTGACGCCGAGCGGACCGGAGCGCGGCCCGCTCCCCGACGGATGACGCTCGTGAGCGCCTGGCTGCCGGGCTGAGCGCAACGGAGGCGGACTCGCCGCCGTGGGCGGAGGAGATCTCCCTTCCCGAGGAGCGGGATCCGAGGATCCGTCCTCGATTGCGGAGATCTCCTCGGCGGAGGACGCCCGACGTCAGGCGGATTCGACGATCGCGGTGGCGCCGAGGCCCCCGGCGGCGCACACCGAGATCAGGGCACGCGCCGGCGTGCCGGTCTCGGCCGCGCGCCGGGCGACGAGCTTCGCGGCCGTGGCGAGGATGCGGCCGCCCGTCGCCGCGAACGGGTGCCCCGCGGCGAGCGAGGAGCCGTTGACGTTGAGCTTCGCGCGGTCGACCGCGCCGAGCGCGCCGTCCAGGCCGAGCTCGGTGCGGCAGTAGTCCTCGTCCTCCCACGCGGCGAGCGTGGTGAGCACGGTGGAGGCGAACGCCTCGTGGATCTCGAAGAAGTCGAAGTCGTCGAGCGTCAGCCCGTTGCGGGCCAGGAGGCGCGGCACGGCGTGCACGGGGGCCATGAGCAGGCCCTCGCGGCCGCCCACGAAGTCGACCGCGGCGGTCTCGGCGTCGACGAACCGCGCCAGCACAGGCAGGTCGCGGGCCTGCGCCCACTCCCGCGACGCCAGCAGCACCGCGGAGGCGCCGTCGGTCAGCGGCGTCGAGTTGCCGGCGGTCATGGTGGGCGTCGCGCCGTTCCGGCCGAACACGGGCGACAGCGCCGCGAGCTTCTGCATCGACGTGTCGGCGCGCAGGTTGTCGTCGCGGGTCAGGCCGCGGAACGGCGTGACCAGGTCGTCGAAGAACCCCGCGTCCCACGCCGCCGCGAGGGCCAGGTGGCTGTTCAGCGCGATCTCGTCCTGCGCCTCGCGCGTGATCCCCCACTTCGCCGTCGTGAGGGCCTGGTGCTCGCCCATCGACAGCCCCGTGCGGGGCTCGTCGGTCGAGGGGGTCAGCGGCCTGAGGTCGGCCGGGCGCAGCGACGCCAGCACCTTGAGGCGCTGCCCCAGGGTCTTGGCGCGCGACAGGTTCAGCAGCACGCGGCGCAGGCCCTCGCTCACGGCGATGGGGGCGTCCGAGATCGTGTCGGCGCCGCCCGCGACGCCGGACTCCACCTGCCCGAGCCGGATCTTGTTGGACACCGCGATCGCGGCCTCGAGTCCCGTGGCGCACGCCTGCTGCAGGTCGTAGGCCGGCGTCTGCGGTGAGAGCGACGATCCGAGCACGCTCTCGCGGATCAGGTTGAAGTCGCGCGAGTGCTTCAGGACCGCGCCGCCGACGACCTCGCCCAGCCGCTCGCCCTCGAGCCCGAACCGGCCGACGAGCCCCGCGAGCGCCGCCGTGAACATCTCCTGGTTGGACGCGTCGGCGTACTTCCGGCCGGCACGCGAGAACGGGATGCGGTTGCCGCCGACGACATAGGCGTCTCGGGAGCCGGGGATCTGCGTCTTCGGGGAATCCGTCATCCCACGATCCTCACACCCTCCCTCCGTGGGGGCGCATCCGTCGTGGCGACCTGCCAACATCCCGCGCGACCGTGCGGGGGCTCTGTAGGGCCGGCACAGGTGGCGCGATCCGCGGGTCCGGGGGCGCAGCACCGCTCCGGTATCTTGAAGTCGAGAGAATCTGCGCCCGGGCATCGCCCCACGCGGCGCCGATCGGCTGACGAAACAGGAGCTTCTTCCGCATGTCGAAGATCATCTACACGCACACCGACGAGGCGCCGCTGCTGGCGACGTACTCGTTCCTGCCGATCGTCGCGAGCTACGCGGCCAAGGCCGGCATCGAGCTGGAGACCCGCGACATCTCGCTCGCCGGCCGCATCCTGGCCCAGTTCCCCGAGCGCCTCACCGAGGACCAGCGCATCGGCGACGCCCTGAGCGAGCTCGGCGAGCTCGCGAACGACCCGTCGGCCAACATCATCAAGCTGCCGAACATCTCCGCGTCGGTGCCGCAGCTCGAGGCCGCCATCGCCGAGCTGCAGAAGCTGGGCTTCGACGTCCCCGACTACCCGGGCAACCCCGAGACGGACGAGGAGCGCGACTTCGCGGCGCGCTACGACAAGGTCAAGGGCTCGGCCGTGAACCCGGTGCTGCGCCAGGGCAACTCCGACCGCCGCGCCCCCGCGTCCGTCAAGGCCTACGCCAAGGCCCACCCGCACTCGATGGGCGCGTGGAGCGCCGACTCGAAGACGAGCGTGGCGACCATGGGTCACGACGACTTCTTCTCGAACGAGAAGTCGGTCGTGATCCCCGCCGACGACGCGCTCCGGATCGAGCACGTCGGCGAGGACGGATCCGTCACGGTGCTCAAGAGCGACCTGAAGGTCCTCGAGGGCGAGGTCGTCGACGCGACCTTCATGAGCGCCGCGGCGCTCGACGCGTTCCTGGCCGAGCAGGTCGCGCGCGCCAAGGCCGACGGCGTGCTGTTCTCCGTGCATCTCAAGGCCACCATGATGAAGGTCAGCGACCCGATCCTGTTCGGCCACGTCGTGAAGACGTTCTTCAAGCCGGTCTTCGAGAAGTACGGCGCCGACCTCGCGGCCGCCGAGCTGTCCCCGAACGACGGCCTGGGCGCGATCTACGCGGGCCTGGACTCGCTCGCCAACGGCGCCGAGATCAAGGCCGCGTTCGACGCCGCCCTGAACGACGGCCCCGCGCTCGCGATGGTGAACTCGGACAAGGGCATCACGAACCTGCACGTGCCGAGCGACGTCATCGTCGACGCGTCCATGCCCGCGATGATCCGCATCGGCGGCCACATGTGGGGTCCCGACGGCCAGGAGGCCGACACGCTCGCGGTCATCCCCGACTCGTCGTACGCCGGGATCTACCAGGCCGTGATCGACGACTGCAAGGCGAACGGCGCGCTCGACCCGGCCACGATGGGCACCGTCCCCAACGTGGGCCTCATGGCGCAGGCCGCCGAGGAGTACGGCTCGCACAACAAGACGTTCGAGATCGCCGCCGCCGGCACCGTCCGGATCGTGAACTCGGCGGGCGAGGCGCTCACCGAGCACGCCGTCCAGGCCGGCGACGTGTGGCGCGCCTGCCAGACGAAGGACGCCGCGATCCGCGACTGGGTGAAGCTCGCCGTCACGCGCGCCCGCCTCTCGGAGACGCCGGCGGTGTTCTGGCTCGACGCGGGCCGCGCGCACGACGCCAACCTCATCGGCAAGCTCGAGCAGTACCTGCCCGAGCACGACACGGAGGGCCTCGAGCTGCACGTCATGGCCCCCGCCGAGGCGACGCTGTTCTCGCTGGCGCGCATCCGCCAGGGCCTGGACACGATCTCCGTCACGGGCAACGTGCTCCGCGACTACAACACCGACCTGTTCCCGATCCTCGAGGTCGGCACGTCGGCGAAGATGCTCTCGATCGTCCCGCTCATGGCCGGCGGCGGCCTGTTCGAGACGGGCGCCGGCGGCTCCGCCCCGAAGCACGTGCAGCAGCTGCTGCAGGAGGACTACCTGCGCTGGGACTCGCTGGGCGAGTTCTTCGCGCTGGCGGCCTCGTTCGAGCACCTCGCCCAGACGACCGGCAACGCCAAGGCGCAGGTCCTGGCCGACACGCTCGACCGTGCCACCGGCACGTTCCTCGACGAGGACCGCTCGCCGGGCCGCCGTCTCGGCTCGATCGACAACCGCGGCTCGCACTTCTACCTCGCGTCGTACTGGGCGCAGGAGCTCGCGAAGCAGTCCGAGGACGCGGAGCTGGCGGCGGCGTTCGCGCCGCTCGCCGAGAAGCTGACGGCGGACGAGAAGACCATCGTCGACGAGCTCATCGCGGTGCAGGGCAAGCCCGCCGACATCGGCGGCTACTACCGCCCCGACGCCGAGAAGACCTCGGCCGTGATGCGTCCCTCCGCCACGTTCAACCAGGCGATCGACACGCTGTAAGAGACCGCACGCCCCTCGACGGCCCCGGATCCGCGCGGATCCGGGGCCGTCGTCGTCTGCTCCGGAGCGGTTGGGAGGACAGGTCAGGCAATGCTAAGTTAGGTGAGCCTCACCCGCACCAGAGGCCGTCCCCATCACCGCATCGAAGGGATTCCCCTTGCGCACTGCACGCATCCTCGGCGCGACCGTCGTCGCCACCGCCCTGACCGTCTCGCTCGCGGCCTGCTCGACCGGCGGCACGCCGGCGGGCGGCGAGTCCTCCGCCCCCGCGGGCGACGCCGGCGTCTTCCCCGTCGAGGTGAAGCACACCCTGGGCACGACGACCATCACGTCGCAGCCGGAGCGCGTGGCGTCCATCGGCTGGGGCAACCAGGACGTCGCCCTGGCCCTCGGCATCGCCCCCGTGGGCGCGGACGACCAGACCTGGTCGATGGACGGCACCGACGGCCTCGGCCTCTACGAGTGGACGACCGACGCGTACGAGGAGCTCGGCGCCGAGGAGCCCGTGGTGTTCTCGACGTCGGACGGCATCGACTCCGAGGCGATCGCCGACACGCAGCCGGATGTCATCATCGCCGCGTACTCGGGCCCCACGGAGGAGGAGTACCAGACCCTCACCGACATCGCGCCGACCGTCGCGTACCCCGGCGTCGCCTGGTACACGCCGTGGCGCGACAGCATCCTCACGAACGCGAAGGCGCTCGGCAAGGCCGCGGAGGGCGAGGCCCTCGTCGCGGACCTCGACCAGCAGATCGCAGACGCGACCGCCGACTCCGGCTTCGCGGGCAAGACCGCCGCGTTCCTGTACCTGAACCCGGCCGACCTGTCGACGTCCTCCGTCTACGCGACCGGCGACTCGCGCGCCGCCTTCCTGGCCGACCTCGGCTTCGACGTGCCCTCCGCCGCCAAGGAGGCCGCCGACGCGGGCACGTTCTACGCGGACATCTCGGCGGAGAACGTCGACAAGCTCGCCGACGTCGACGTGATCGTCGCGTACGGCGGCGACGACCTGCTCCCCGCTCTGCAGGCCGACCCGCTGTGGAACACGCTCCCCGCCGTCAAGAACGGCGCGGTCGTGCCGGTCGGCGCGGGCGACGCGCTGAGCGGCGCGGTCTCGCCCACCGCCCTGTCCATCCCGTGGATGCTCGACACGTACGTCGGTCTGCTGGACGACGCCGCCGCCAAGGCCGAGTGACCGTCCTCGCAGACGCTCGACGGCGCGCAGCCGCCCGCAAGCCGGCTGCGCGCCGTCGTTCGGCGTTCCTCATCGGGATCCTGATCGCCGTGGCGGTCTCCGTCGTCCTGTCGCTGGCACTCGGATCCCGGCCCGTCTCGCTCGGCGAGGTCACGGACGGCATCTCCGCGTGGCTGGGCGGCCGCACGGCCGACGAGATCGGTGCGATCGCGGTGCAGGAGCGCATCCCGCGCACGGTGCTCGCACTCATCGCCGGCGCCGCACTGGGCCTGTCCGGCGGTCTGATGCAGGCCGTCACCCGCAACCCGATCGCCGATCCCGGCATCCTCGGCGTCAACACGGGCGCCGCGCTGTTCGTCGTCTGCGGCATCGCCTTCCTCGGCATCACGTCCGCCTTCCAGTACCTCGCGCTGGCGTTCGTCGGCGGCACCCTCGCGGCGATCTTCGTCTACGTCGTCGGGTCGATCGGCCCCGGCGGATCCACCCCGATCAAGCTCGCCCTCGCCGGAGCCGCCACGACCGCCGCGCTGTCGTCTCTCGTGAGCGCAGTGCTGCTGCCCCGCATCGCGGCGATGGACGCGTTCCGCTTCTGGCAGGTGGGCGGCGTCGCCGGCGCCGACTGGGGGACCATGGCCGTGGTCGCCCCGTTCCTCGCCGTCGCGGCGGTCATCGCGCTGCTGTGCGCCCCCGCGCTCAACGCCCTCGCGCTCGGCGACGACGTCGCCGTCGGTCTCGGCGTGAACGTGCGCTACGCGCGCCTGTTCGCCTCCGCCGCCGGCGTCGCCCTGTGCGCCGCCGTCACGGCCGTCGCGGGCCCCATCGCCTTCGTGGGACTCATGGTCCCGCACGTCGCCCGCATGCTGTTCGGCCCCGACCAGCGCTGGCTCCTGCCGGTCTCCGCCCTCGGCGGCGCCGTGATCCTCGCGGTGTCCGACACGATCGGGCGCCTGATCGGCTACCCGGGCGAGGTCGAGGCCGGCATCGTGACGGCCTTCGTCGGCGCGCCGATCCTGATCATCATCGCCCGCCGCACCCGGATGAAGGCCCTGTGATGGCGCTGTCGCTCGCCACCGAGATCCCCGAGACCACCACCGCGATCCAGGTGGGACGCCGCCGGCGCGCCCGGCGCCGGCGGGTCGCCGTGATCGTCCTGGCGGTAGCGCTGCTCGTGCTCATGGCCGCGATGCTGATGCTCGGCAACACCATCTACCCCGTCGAGGACGTCATCGGCGTGATCCTCGGCGAGCAGGTCCCGGGCGCGTCGTTCACGGTCGGCTCGCTGCGCATCCCCCGCATGATCGCGGGCGTGCTCGCCGGAATCGCGTTCGGCGTCGCCGGGACGACGTTCCAGACCCTGCTGCGCAATCCGCTCGCGAGCCCGGACGTCATCGGCATCACGTCCGGCGCGAGCGCCGCGGCCGTGCTGTGCCTCGTGGTGCTGCACTGGAGCGCGGGTGCGACGACCGTCACCGCGCTCGTGGTCGGGATCGCGACGGCCGCGCTCATCTACGCCGCGGCGCGCGGCGGCGAGTCGACCGGCGGGCGCCTCATCCTGATCGGCATCGGCGTCGGCGCGATGCTCGACGCCCTGGTCTCGTTCCTGATCCAGCGCGCGGCCGAATGGGACGTCGCCGTCGCGATGCGCTGGCTGACGGGAAGCCTCAACGGATCGAAGTGGGACGGCCTGCTGCCGCTCGCGGTCGCGGTCGCCGTGCTCGTCCCGGTCATCCTGCTGCTCTCGCGCGACCTGCGCGCCCTCGAGCTGGGCGACGGATCGGCGACGGCCCTCGGCGTGCGCGTCGACCGCGCGCGACTGCTGCTGATCGTCTCCGCGGTCGCCCTCGCCTGCTTCGCCACCGCGACGACGGGACCGATCGCGTTCGTCGCGTTCCTCGCCGGCCCCATCGCCGCGCGCATCGTCGGCCCGGGGTCGAGCCTGACCATCCCGGCCGCCCTGACGGGCGCCGTCCTGGTGCTCGCGGCGGACCTCATCGGCCAGTTCGCGTTCGACGTCTCGTTCCCCGTCGGCGTGATCACCGGCGTCCTCGGCGCGCCGTACCTGCTGTACCTGCTCATCCGCACAAACCGCTCGGGAGGTTCCTCGTGACCGTCCACCACACTCTCGAGGCGACGCAGCTCGTCTCCGGATACGGCGGATCGCCCGTCGTGAAGGGCGTCGACCTGACCGTGCCGAGCGGCCGGATCAGCGTGATCGTGGGCGCGAACGCGTGCGGCAAGTCGACGCTGCTCAAGACCATGGCGCGCCTGCTGTCGCCGCAGTCCGGCAGCCTCGTGCTCGACGGGCAGAGCATCGGATCCGTCCCGACCAAGCAGCTCGCCCGCACCCTCGGCCTGCTGCCGCAGTCGCCGATCGCGCCGGAGGGCATCGCGGTCGCCGATCTCGTGGGGCGGGGGCGCCATCCGCACCAGAAGCTGTTCCGCTCGTGGTCGGCGGCCGACGACGCCGCGGTGGCCGAGGCGCTCGCGGCGACCGGAGTGTCCGAGCTCGCGGACCGCGCGGTCGACGAGCTCTCGGGCGGGCAGCGCCAGCGCGTGTGGATCGCGATGGCGCTCGCCCAGGAGACCGGCGTGCTGCTGCTGGACGAGCCCACGACGTTCCTCGACGTCGCGCACCAGATCGAGGTGCTCGACCTGCTGACCGACCTCAACCGCGCCAAGGGCACCACGATCGTGATGGTGCTGCACGACATGAACATGGCCGCCCGGTACGCCGATCACGTCTTCGCGATGAGCGGCGGCGAGCTGGTGGCGAGCGGGCCGCCGGCCGAGGTGATGACGAGCGAGCTCATCGCGCGCGTGTTCGACCTCGACGCCCTCGTGATCCCCGATCCGGTCTCCGGTGCCCCCATGGTGCTGCCGCGCGGCCGGCATCACGTGCTGACCGACACCGTCGCCTGACCCCGCCCCGCCCGGACCGCACTAGCCTGGCGTCATGGCGAAGGCGATCCGGTACTCAGAGCTCGGCGGCCCCGAGGTGCTCACGCTGACCGACATCCCGGATCCCGAGCCCGGTCCGGGACAGGTCGCCGTCCGCATCGAGGCGGCGGGCGTCAACCCGATCGACTGGAAGCTGCGCGAGGGCCTGCGTCCCTCCGGGCCGTTCGCGAAGCCGCGCGGCACCGGCACGGACGGCGCGGGCCACGTCACCGCCGTCGGCGAGGGCGTCGACGGCTTCCGCGTGGGCGATCCCGTGGTGTTCACGGGCGCGCTCGGCGCGTACGCCACCGATCTCGCCGTGTCCGCGGAGAAGGTGTTCGCGCGGCCGGCCGGCGTCTCGGCGGGGGTCGGCGCGGCGCTCGGCGTGCCGGTCGGCACGGCGTACCAGGCCGTCCGGTCGCTCGCGGTCCGCGCGGACGACACCCTGCTGGTCCACGGTGCGTCGGGGTCCGTCGGCCAGGCCGCGATCCAGTTCGCCTCCCTCGCCGGCGCGCGGGTGCTCGGCACGACGAGCGACGCGCGCGCCGACCGCGTGACCGGCCTCGGCGGCGAGCCGATCGCGTACGGCGCGGGTCTCGTCGATCGCGTGCGTCGGGCGGCCCCCGACGGAGTCACCGCGATCCTGGACTTCGCGGGCACGGACGAGGCGATCCACGCGTCGCTCGAGCTCCTCGAGGACCGCCACCGGATCGCGACGATCGTGCGCGGTCCGGACGCGCGCGGGTTCGGCATCCGGGCGTTCGGCGGCGGATCGCCCGACCCGCTCACGCCGCAGCAGCTGGAGTGGCGCCGTGAGGCGATCCCGGTCGCGCTCGCGCTGCTCGCCGCGGGGAGATTCGCGGTCGAGCTCGGCGAGCGCTTCCCCCTCGAGCGCGCGGGCGACGCGCAGCGCGCGAGCCGCGAGGGCGCGCCCGGCAAGCTCCTGATCGTCCCCTGACCGGCGGGGGAAGATGTCGGCCCCAGCGCCTAGGCTCGGAGCATGGGACTGCGCTGGGGAATCCTCGCCACGGGCGGCATCGCGCACGCCTTCGCCTCCGACCTGCGTACGGCGGGGCTCGACCTCGTCGCGGTCGGGTCGCGCTCGCAGGCCTCGGCCGACGCGTTCGCGGCCGAGTTCGACATCCCCCGCGCGCACGGCTCGTACGACGACCTCGCGGCCGATCCGGATGTCGACATCATCTACGTCTCGACGCCGCACCCGATGCACGCCGAGAACGCGCGCCTCGCGCTCGAGGGCGGCAAGCACGCGCTGGTCGAGAAGTCGTTCACGGTCAACCGCGCCGAGGCCGAGGGCCTGCGCGACCTCGCCGCGAGCCGGGGACTGCTCGTCATGGAGGCGATGTGGACGCGCTACCTGCCGCACATGGTGCGCGTGCGCGAGATCATCGACGCCGGCACGCTCGGCGAGATCCGCACGCTGTTCGCCGACCACACGCAGCAGATCACCTCGGACCCGTCGCACCGCCTGAACGCCCTCGCACTCGGCGGCGGCGCGCTGCTGGACCTCGGGATCTATCCCATCTCGTTCGTGTGGGACATCCTGGGCGCGCCCACCAGCGTGCAGGCCTCCGCGCGCCTGTCCGACACCGGCGCCGACGCCGAGGTCGCCACCGTCATGACGCACGCGTCCGGCGCGCTCTCCACGACCATCTCGTCCTCCCGCGGGGCGGGCCCGAACACCGCGCACGTGGTCGGCGCCGAGGCGCGCATCGACATCGACCGCGTCTGGTACACCCCCACGTCGTTCGCCGTGACCGCGCCGGACGGCACCGTGCTCGAGCGGTACGAGTCGCACGTCGAGGGCCGCGGCATGCAGTACCAGGCCCTCGCGGCCGAGCGCTTCGTCGCCGAGGGCCGGCTCGAGGGCCGCGAGCTGCCGATCGCCGAGTCGGTGGCCATCATGGGCACGCTCGACGAGATCCGCCGCCAGATCGGCGTCGCCTACCCCGGCGAGAACTGACCATCCGCCCATCCGCATCCTCCCCAGAGAAGGACCATGGCTGAAACCTCCGACGCCCGCGTGGCCGTCTACCTCGACTTCGACAACATCGTGATGAGCTGGTACGACCGCGTGCACGGGCGCAACTCGTACAGCAAGGACCGGCAGAAGATCGCCGAGGACCCGACGGATCCCGACATCGCCGCGAAGCTCGCGCTCGCCACCATCGACGTGGGTGCGATCATCGACTACGCGGCATCGTTCGGCACGCTCGTGCTGACACGCGCGTACGCCGACTGGTCCTCCCCCGTGAACGCGATCTACCGCTCGCAGCTGGTCGGCCGCGCCGTCGACCTGGTGCAGCTGTTCCCCGCCGCGGCGTACGCGAAGAACGGCGCGGACATCCGCCTCGCGGTCGACACGGTCGAGGACATGTTCCGCCTGCCCGACCTGACCCACGTCGTGATCGTGGCGGGAGACTCCGACTACGTGCCGCTCGCGCAACGCTGCAAGCGCCTGGGCCGCTACGTGATCGGCGTCGGCGTCGCCGGGTCGACCGCCAAGTCGCTCGCGGCCGCGTGCGACGAGTTCGACGCGTACGACACGCTCCCGGGCGTGCCGAACCCGGCGGACATCGTGCCGAAGAAGCCGAAGGCCGCCGCCAAGGCCGCCGAGCCCGAGCCGGAGCCGGCCGAGATGACGAGCACCCAGCGCAGCCGCCGCTCGTCGCGCGCGAAGCAGACCCCGCCGCCCGAGGAGGACACGCTCGTCCCGTTCGACGAGATCCCGCCGGAGGACCTGCACGCCGCGGCGTCGCGGCTGCTCGAGCGCGCTCTGCGGCTCGGCCGCGACAAGGGCGACGACGCCGAATGGCTGCACACGTCGGCGGTCAAGCAGCACATGCGCCGGATGGACCCGTCGTTCAGCGAGAAGACGCTCGGCTTCCGCTCGTTCACCGACTTCGTGAAGTCGCGCGAGCAGGTCGCCGAGGTGCAGGAGAGCGGTCACGAGCGCCTCGTCCGCCTGAAGGACTGAGGCCCCTCGCACCCCGAGCGGCCCATCCCCCTCGCCGAGAACACGTCCTCTCGCCGACGACATGCCTAATCCGCGCCGATTCGGCGTGTGCTCGCTGAGAGGACGTGTTCTCGAGCTACGGGAGCAGCCGGAGACGTGCGTGAAAGCGGTTTCTCCGCTAGCGTGAGCACGTGCGCCGGTACCTCCTCGATCTGGGTCCGTTCCGCACCTCGCCCGCCTACTTCCGGTTCTGGACGAGCGGCGTCTTCGGCGGCATCGGCGTGCAGCTCACAGCCGTCGCGATCGGCATCCAGGTCTATCAGCTGAGCGGGTCCACCGCCGCGGTCGCGCTCGTCGGCGGGCTCGCGCTCGCGCCCATGATCGTGATGGGCGTGCTGGGCGGGGCGATCGTGGATGCGTTCGACCGCCGCCACGTGCTGATCGTCGCGTCCTCGATCTCGTTCGTCGCCCCGGTGGGCATCGCCGCCCTCGCGTGGGCCGACGTCACGACGCTCTGGCCGTACTACGTCTTCACGACGCTGTCCTCGACCATGGGCGCCCTCGTCGGCGCCGCGCGCTTCGCGATCCACCCCCGCCTCGTTCCGCGCGAGCAGCTGCCGGCCGTCGCGGCGCTCAGCGGCCTGAGCGCTGGCCTGCAGGCGGCGCTCGGGCCCGCGCTCGCCGGCGTGCTGGTCGCCACGGTCGGCTTCGCGTGGACGTACTCGATCGACGTGGTGCTGTTCCTCGTCGGGTTCTGGGGCATCGTGTCGCTGCCCGCGATCCGGCCCGAGAAGCGCGCGGAGGCCGGATGGGCGGCGATCGCCTCGGGCTTCCGGTTCCTGCGCGGCGCGGGCAACCTGCGCACGGCGATCTGGCTGCAGCTCGTGACGTTCGTGTTCGGCCGCAGCTACGCGATCCTTCCCGCCGTGGGCGCCCTGGTCGTGGGCGGCGACGCGACCGTCGTGGGCCTGCTCACGGCCGCCACCGCGGTGGGGGTGATCCTGAGCGGGCTGCTCTCGGGCCGCCTCGGCGGCGTGCGGCGGCACGGCGTGGCTGCGACGGCCGGCACCGTCGCGATGGGCGGCGCGGTCGCGGTGTTCGGCGCCCTGCTGCTCGCCTTCGACGCGACCGGCGGGCCCGTGTCCGGGGTCCGCGCGGACGTGCCTGCGCTCGTCGTGCTGTGCGCCGCGCTCGCCCTCGTCGGCGCCTCCGACAACGTCGCGGGGATCTTCCGCACCACGATGATGCAGTCCGCCACGCCGGATCAGCTGCGCGGGCGACTGCAGGGCATCAACACGCTCGTGCTCACCGCGGGTCCGCGCGCCGGCGACGTGTACGCCGGACTGCTCGCGGCGGGCGGCATCCTGTGGTTCCCTCCCCTGCTCGGCGGCCTGCTGATCGCCGCTCTCGCCCTGCTCGCGGCGCGCCTGCGTCCCGCCTTCCGTGACTACGACGCGCTGGAGCCCGTGCCATGACCCACCCGAATCCCGGTTCCGACCGCCCGGCCAAGCTCGAGCGGATCGCGCGCCTGCTCGACGCACGCGGCGCGGACGAGATCCTGCTCACGCAGCCCGAGAACCTCGCGTGGCTGCTCGACGGTGCGCGCACGAGCGTGCCGCTGGGCGGGCCCGCGGTGTTCTCGGCGACCGTCCGGCGCGACGGCGACATCGTCGTGACGGCGCCCGCGAACGAGGCGGATCGGCTGGCCGGCGAGGAGCTCTCGGGGACGCGGATCCGCGTGGTCGACTGGTTCGGCGACCTCGCGACGCCGGGCGTGCTGCGCGACACGGATGTCGCGGGCGAGCTGCGCGCGGCCCGCGCCGCGCTGCTGCCGGTCGAGCGGGAGCGCTACGCGGCCCTCGGCCGCGACATGGCCCGCGCGATGACCGCCGTGCTGCGCGAGGCCCGGCCCGACACCACGGAGCGCGGGCTGGCCGCGGAGCTCGCGCGGGCGACCGTCGCGGCGGGGGCAGAGCCCGCGGTGCTGCTGGTCGCGGGCGCCGCGCGCGGCGGCATCCCGCACCCGCTTCCCACCGACGCACCGCTCGGCGGCCGTGGGATGGCGGTGCTGACGGGGCGCCGGCACGGCCTGCACGCGAGCCTCACGCGCTGGGTGTCGTTCGGCGAGCCGGAGCCCGACGCGCAGCGCGCGATCCGCGAGGTCGAGGCCGACGTGCTCGCCGCGACGCGTCCGGGACGCGCGCTCGACGACGTGCTGGGCGACATCCGCTCCGCCTACGCGCGCGCCGGCCTCGGCGAGGACGCCTGGCTGCGGCACCACCAGGGCGGCCCCGCCGGCTACCTCGGGCGCGACCCGAAGGTGGCGCCGGGCGTGATGGGCGCGGTGGTCGCCGGTCAGGCGTTCGCGTGGAACCCGTGGGCCCCCGGCGCGAAGATCGAGGACACCGTGGTGGTCGAGGACGGCCGCGTCGAGGTGCTCACGGCCGACCCCGAATGGCCCACGGTCGACGTGCGCGGGATCCCCCGCCCCGTCGATCTCGACCTGTCCTGAACCGGAGCCCGCCATGCGACTCGACGACATCCAGATCCGCGATCCGTTCGTGCTGTTCGACGCGGACGCCGACCGGTACCACCTGTTCGGCAGCACCGACGCCAACATCTGGTCGGGTCCCGCGACGGGGTTCGACACGTACTGGAGCGACGACCTGGAGGAGTGGCACGGTCCGACGCCGGCGTTCCGCCCCGCGCCGGACTTCTGGTCGCACACGCAGTACTGGGCGCCCGAGGTGCACCGGTACCGCGGCGCGTTCTACATGTTCGCGACGTTCACGGCGGAGGGCATGCGCCGCGGCACGCAGGTGCTGCGCGCCGAGCGTCCGGAGGGCCCGTACGCGCCGTGGTCGGACGGGCCGCTCACGCCGCGCGCGTGGGAGTGCCTGGACGGCACGCTTCATGTCGAGGACGGCGTGCCGTACCTCGTGTTCTGCCACGAGTGGAAGGACGTCGGCGACGGCGAGGTGCACGCGATCCGGCTGACCGAGGATCTGCGCGGCACCGTGGGCGATCCGGTCCTGCTGTTCCGCGCGTCGGACGCGCCGTGGGCGAGGTCGATCCCCCGCCCCGAATTCCCGCGGGTGTTCGTGACGGACGGCCCCTCGCTGCATCGCACGGCGGACGGCCGGCTGCTGATGCTGTGGTCAAGCTTCGGCGACTCCGGCTACGCGATGGGCGTCGCGACGTCGCGGTCGGGCTCGATCGCGGGCCCGTGGGTCCAGTCCGACGAGCCGATCTGGCCCGCCGACGGCGGCCACGGCATGATCTTCGCGGACGCCGCGGGCAGGTTGTTCCTGACGCTGCACACGCCGAACCGCACCCCGGACGAGCGCGCCCGCTTCTTCCCGCTCGAGGAGACGCCGGAGGGGCTGAGCCTCAGGCCGTAGGCGCGTACCGCACCGGCTCGAACGCGCCCGCCACCACCGCACGCAGGGCCTCGAGGTCGCCCGCGACCAGTCTCGCCGCGCGGGCCTGCACCAGGAGGTTGCCGATCGCGGTCGCCTCGACCGGTCCCGCGAGCACCGGAAGTCCGGCGCGGTCGGCGAGCCGCTGGCACAGCAGGGTGTTGAGCGCTCCCCCACCGACGACGTGGATCGTCTCGACCGTGACGCCCGAGAGCTCCGATGCCTTCGCGACCGCACGCGCGAAGGCCTCCGCGAGACTCTCGACGATGCAGCGCGCGAATTCCGCGTGCGACGCCGGCACGGGCCGGCCGTGGTCGCGCAGCCACGCGGCGATGCGGCCCGGCATGTCGCCGGGGGCCAGGAACACGGGGTCGTTCGCGTCGAAGGTCCCCGCGGGCCCGTCCACGGCCGCGGCCCGCGCGAGCAGCGCGGGCAGGTCGATCCGGTCGCCCGACTCGTCCTCCCACGCGCGCACGGTCTCGCTCAGCAGCCACAGGCCCATGACGTTGTGCAGGAACCGCACGCGCCCGTCCACGCCGCCCTCGTTCGTGAAGTTCGCCTCGCGCGCGGCGTCGGTCAGCACGGGCCGCTCGGTCTCGACGCCGACGAGACCCCAGGTGCCACACGAGATGTACGCCGCGCGGTCCGCCCGCATCGGCACCGCGACGACGGCCGAGGCCGTGTCGTGCGACCCGACGGCGACGACCGGCGCCTGGCCGCCGAGCTCGGCGGCGACGTGGGGCAGCAGGCCGCCGAGCGTCGTCCCCGGATCCACCAGATCCGGCAGGATGCCCGCGGGCACGCCGATCCGCTCCGCCAGCTCCCGGTCCCACTCGCGCGTCCGCACGTCCAGCAGGCCCGTGGTCGACGCGTTCGTGCGCTCCGCCGCGCGCGCCCCCGTGAGCATCCAGCCGAGCAGATCCGGGATCAGCAGGATGCCGTCGGCCATGCCGAGCGCGTCGCCCTCGGCGGCGAGCTGGTACAGCGTGTTGAACGGCAGGAACTGCAGGCCGTTGCGGCGGTACAGCTCCTCGAACGGCGCCACCGCGTGCACGGCCTCGACACCCGCAGCGGATCGCTCGTCGCGGTAGTGGAACGGGACGCCCAGCATCCGGTCCCCGCGCAGCAGCGCGTAGTCGACCGCCCACGAGTCCACCCCGATCGAGGCGAGCCCGGGCTCGGCGCGGAACGCCGCCCGCAGCCCGTCCCGCGCGCCGCGGTGAAGGCCGAGCAGGTCCCAGTGCAGGCCGTCGGGCATGCGCACCGGAGTGTTCGCGAACCGTCCGACCGTCGCCATCCCGATCCGACCGCCGTCGAAGCGGCCCAGGATGACCCGCCCGCTCGTCGCCCCCAGGTCGACGGCGGCGACGGATCCGGAGGTCATCCGGCCCCACCTCCCGCACAACGCAGGAGCGGATCCGCGGATCGCCCGCGACACGCCGGCAGCAGCCCCACCGGTCCCATCGCTTCCTGCGTTGTGCAGACGCGGGCTCTCGCGCTCATCGCAGGAAGGCCTGCGCGACGCCGGAGTCGACCGGGATGTGCAGACCGGTGGTGCGGCTGAGCTCGGGTCCGGTGAGCACGTACACGGCGTCGGCGACGTTCTCGGGCACGACCTCGCGCTTGAGGATCGTGCGGTTCGCGTAGAACTGGCCGAGGTCCTCCTCGGGGATGCCGTATGTCTTGGCGCGGTTGGCGCCCCAGCCCGATGCGAAGATCCCGGATCCGCGCACCACGCCGTCGGGGTTGATGCCGTTCACGCGCACGCCGTGCTCGCCGAGCTCGACAGCCAGCAACCGCACCTGGTGGGCCTGGTCGGCCTTGGTGGCGGAGTAGGCGATGTTGTTCGGGCCGGCGAACACGCTGTTCTTCGAGGAGATGTAGACGATGTCGCCGCCCATCCCCTGCGCGATCAGCGGCCTCGCGGCGGCCTTCGAGACCAGGAACGAGCCCTTGGCCATCACGTCGTGCTGCAGGTCCCAGTCCTGCTCGGTGGTCTCCAGCAGCGGCTTGGACAGCGACAGCCCGGCGTTGTTCACGACGAGGTCGATGCCGCCGAACGCGAGCAGGGTCGCGTCGATCGCGGCCTGCACGCCGGCGGCGTCCGCGACGTTCGCGGCCACGCCGATCGCGACATCCGCCGATCCGAGCTCCGCCGCGACCGCCCGCGCCTTCTCCAGGTCGAGGTCGGCGACCACGACGCACGCGCCCTCGGCCGCCAGCCGCGTCGCGATGGCCTTGCCGATGCCGGATGCCGCACCCGTCACGAACGCGATGCGGCCCTGGTGCGTCTTGGGCCTGGGCATCCGCTGCAGCTTGGCCTCCTCGAGCGCCCAGTACTCGATGCGGAACTTCTCGGCGTCCGAGATCGGCGTGTAGGTCGACAGCGCCTCCGCGCCGCGCATCACGTTGATGGCGTTGACGTAGAACTCGCCCGCCACGCGCGCGGTCTGCTTGTTCGCGCCGTACGAGAACATCCCCACCCCCGGCACCAGCACGATGAGCGGATCCGCGCCGCGCATGGCCGGCGACTCCGCGGTCGCGTGCGCCTCGTAGTACGCGGTGTAGTCGGCGCGGTACGCGTCGTGCAGCTCCCTCAGGCGCGCGATCTGCTCCTCCACGGACGCGCTCGCCGGCAGATCCAGGATCATCGGCTTGACCTTGGTGCGCAGGAAGTGGTCGGGGCAGCTCGTGCCGAGCGCCGCGAGCTCGGGCGCCCGTTCGGAGGCGAGGAAGTCGAGCACGACGTCCGCGTCGGTGAAGTGGCCGACCATGGGCCTGTCGTGCGACGCGAGCCCGCGGATCGTCGCGGCGAGCGCGGCCGCCCGGGTCCGGCGCTCGTCCACCGGCAGCGCCTCGAAACCGGCCCGCGCGCCGCCGAACGGGTCGGCCTTGCCGTGCTCGTCGATGTACTCGGCGGCGGTCCGGATGATCCACAGCGAGTTCGACTCGGACTCTTCCGAGGTCGCCCCCCACGCGGTGATGCCGTGCCCGCCCAGGATGCAGCCGATCGCCTGCGGGTTCGCCTTCTTGATCGCGGCGATGTCGAGGCCCAGCTGGAAGCCGGGGCGACGCCACGGCACCCACGCCACCTTGTCGCCGAAGATCCGCGCCGTGAGCTCCTCGCCATCCGCCGCCGTCGCGATCGCGATGCCGCTGTCGGGGTGCAGGTGGTCGACGTGCGCGGCGTCGACCAGGCCGTGCATGGCCGTGTCGATCGAGGGCGCCGCCCCGCCCTTGCCGTGCAGGCAGTAGTCGAACGCCGCGACCATCTCGTCCTCACGATCGACGCCGGGGTACACGTTCGCGAGCGCGCGCATGCGGTCCAGCCGCAGGGCCGCGAGCCCCTCCGGCTTCAGCGTGCCGAGGTCGCCGCCGGAGCCCTTCACCCACAGCAGCTCGACGGGCTCGCCGGTGACCGGATCCGTGTCCGCGCCCTTCGCGGACGTGTTGCCGCCGGCGTAGTTCGTGTTCCGCGGATCGGATCCGAGCCGGTTCGACCGGGCGATCAGGTCGGCGACGGTGCTGTTGGTCACGGCGCTCATGCTCCCCATCCGGCCTGCGTGCCGCCGACGCGCTCGGCCTCGATCCTCGACTGGTAGTCCGACTCCAGCTGCGCCCTCATGGGGTCGGCCGGCAGCCCGCGGCCCTCGCGCCACGCGGCGAGCGCGGGGCGCACATCGGTGTAGAAGGCGTCCATCACGATCGCGTTCGCGGTGAGCACGTCGCCCGCGACCTGCGCCGCGCGCAGCGCCTCCGCGTCGACCAGCAGGGCGCGGGCGGTCATCTCCTGCACGTTCAGCACCGAGCGGATCTGGCCGAGGATCTTGTTCTCGATGTTGTGGCACTGATCGAGCATGAACGCCACGTCGGGGCTGTTCAGCCCGCCGCCGCGGATCACCTCGAAGATGATCCGGAACAGCTGGAATGGATCGGCCGCACCCACGATCAGGTCGTCGTCGGCGTAGAAGCGCGAGTTGAAGTCGAATGAGCCGAGCTTCCCGAGGCGCAGCAGCTGCATCACGATGAACTCGATGTTCGTGCCGGGCGCGTGGTGGCCCGTGTCCAGACACACCATGGCGCGGTCGCCGAGCGCGGCCACCTGCGCGTACGACGTCCCCCAGTCCGGGACGTCCGTGTGATAGAAGGCCGGCTCGAAGAACTTGTACTCGAGCACCAGGCGCTGCTCGCCCGACAGCCGCGCGTAGATCGTCGCGAGCGACTCGTGCAGGCGGTCCTGCCGGCCCCGCAGGTCGGCCTGCCCGGGGTAGTTCGATCCCTCGGCCAGCCAGATCTTCAGGTCGCGCGAGCCCGTCGCGTCCATCACGTCGATGCACTCGAGGTGGTGGTCGATCGCCTTCTGTCGGATCCGCGGGTCCTCGTGCGTCAGCGCGCCGAACTTGTAGTCGTCGTCCTGGAACGTGTTCGAGTTGATCGTGCCGAGCGCCACCCCGAGACCCTCGGCGTGCGCGCGCAGGGCGCCGAAGTCGTCGACCTCGTCCCACGGGATGTGCAGCGCGACGGAGGGCGCCAGTCCCGTCAGCTCGTGCACGCGCGCGGCGTCCGCGATCTTCTCGAACGGATCGCGCGGCGTGCCGGGCGTCGCGAACACCTTGAAGCGGGTGCCCGAGTTGCCGAACGCCCACGACGGCAGCTCGATCGCCTGCCGCTCGAGCGTCGTCAGGATCTCCGGTGTCAGTTCACTCACGATGTGGCCTTTCTGGAGGGGGCGCCGTCGCCCCGGAAGGATCAGGATCGACCGCGCTCGGCGGCGAGCTGGCTTTCGAGATGGAAGACCTCGGGATGCGTCTGCGCCGCCTGGTCGGGGCGGCCGTCGAGGCCGACGAAGAACGGCGCCATGGAGGCCTCCCAGCGGGCGGCGACCTCGGAGCCCGCGAGGTACGCGCGCGAGGCCGCGTCGTCGTCGGTCTCGTACGTTCCGACCAGCAGTCCGTCACCCAGGTGGAAGATGGCGTAGTTCCGCCGGCCGGAGGCCGCGATCTCCTCGAGCATCTCGGGCCAGACCGGACTGTGCCGGGCGACGTACTCGTCCAGCAGCTCCGGCGCGACGCGCAGGGTGAAGCACACGCGCTGGCTCATCGTCGAGTCGTCCTCCATCGGCGGATTGAATCGTTTCATGCTAGCGCCGGATCCGTTCCCGGGGCAACAGCCGTCAGATCCGCTCCGCGACCCAGTCGAGCTGCGCGCGACGATGGAACGCGCCGCCGCCCTCGTGGTCGTTGAACGGGTAGATCTCGATCCGCCGCTCCTCGGACGCCCAGGAGTTGTACGCCGAGAACACGGTGGACGGCGGGCAGATCAGGTCCATGAGCGCGACCGAGAACAGCGTCGGCACGGTGGCGCGGCGCGCGAAGTTCACTCCGTCGAAGTAGCTCAGCGTGCGGTACGCCTGCGCCTCCCGGCCGCGGTGCGTGGCGAGGTACGCGCCGATCTCGCGGTACGGCATGGCGTCCGTAATCGTGGTGGCGCGCGGGAAGTCGCACAGGAACGGCACGTCGGGCAGCGAGCCGGCGACGTCGATCCCGCTCGCGACCGCGAGCGCGGTCGCGGCGATCGCGATCCCGCCGCCCTGGCTCGCGCCCGTGATGAACAGCGGGACGTCGCCCGCCAGCTCGCGCGCGGTCTCCACCGCCCGCAGCGCGTCGGCGAACACGCGGCGGTAGTAGTACGTCGCGGGGTCTTCGATGCCCTGCGTCATCTTGCCCGGCGCGGACGGCGCCGAGCCGTGGGGATCCGCGGTCGCGCCGGGGCGCGTGTGGTGCCAGCCCTGGCCGCGCGTGTCGACGAACAGGTGCGCGTATCCGGCGAGCGGCCAGGATCCGACGTCGTGCGCCAGGCCGCGGCCGCCGCTGTAGCCGATGAACTCGACCACGACCGCGCGGGGCGCGATGCCCGCCGGCACGTGCCACCACGCACGGATCTCGTCGCCCGCGAAGCCGGCGAACGCCACATCGCTCGTCTCGACGAGGCGCAGCCCGGTGTCGACCCGATCCACGCGCGGCGCCCAGGCGGCGGCCCGCGTCTCGGCCAGCGTCGCCTCCCAGAACGCGTCGAAGTCCGCGGGCTCGGCGACATCGGGGCGGTACTCGCGCAGCGCTTCGAGGGGCAGGTCGTACAGGGCCATGGATCCGGATTCCTTCCAGGCGGCTCCGCTGCCGCTCGCACCCGAACCTAGCGCGGGATGAGACGTTTCAGATCCGCCGGGCGCTAACGTCGGGGGTGGAAGGCGGGGGATGGGGATGGGCGTGAGCATCCGCGATGTGGCAGCGCGGGCCGGAGTGTCGGTGGGCACGGTCTCGAACGTCCTGAACCGACCCGATTCCGTGCCGGAGGCGACCCTCGAGCGCGTGCGCTCGGCCATCGCGGAGCTCGGCTACGTGCGCAACGACGCCGCGCGGCAGCTGCGGGCCGGTCGGTCCACGACCGTCGGACTGGTCGTGCTGGACGCCCGCAACCCGTTCTTCACGGACGTCGCGCGCGGCGCGGACGACGAGGCCGCGCTGCACGGCCTGTCGGTGCTGATCGGCAACAGCGACGAGCATCCCGAGCGGGAGCTGCGGCTGGTGTCGCACTTCGAGGAGCAGCGCGCGCACGGCCTGCTCATCTCCCCGATCGGCGACGACGTCGCGCGGCTGCGGGAGATCCGCGAGCGCGGCATCCCGGTCGTGCTCGTCGACCGCACGGTGGCGGGCAGCGGGTTCTCGTCCGTCGCGGTCGACGACGTGCACGGCGGCGAGCTCGCCGCGCGGCACCTGCTGGACGCCGGGCGCCGGCGCATCGCGTACGTCGGCGGACCGGCGGGGCTGCGCCAGGTCGCGGATCGCGCGGAGGGCGCGCGCCGCGCGGTGGCCGCGGTGGACGGCGCCTCTCTCGATCTCGCGGCCGTCGCGTCCCTGACCGTGGCGGAGGGTCGCACCGCCGGCGAGCGCCTCGCCGCCCTGCCCGCGGCGGAGCGTCCGGACGCCGTGTTCGCGGCGAACGATCTGATCGCGCTCGGGGTCCTGCAGGCCCTCGCGCTCGCGGGCGTCTCCGTGCCGGGCGACGTGGCGCTGATCGGCTACGACGACATCGACTTCGCCGCTGCCGCGACCGTGCCGCTGTCCTCGATCCGCCAGCCCAGCCGGCGGATGGGCGCCACGGCCCTGTCGATCCTCGTCGAGGAGGCCGCGGATCCGTCCCTCGCCCCGCGCGACGTGGTGTTCGAGCCCGAGCTGGTGGTGCGAGCCTCGACCGGCGGCTGAGCCGCCGCGTCAGCGCCGATCGAGCCAGACCTCCTCGGGCGGCACCAGGGCCTCCAGCTCGGCGAACAGCTCGTCCGGCAGCTCCGCCGCCGCCGCCGCGACGTTCGGCGCGACGCGGGCCGGCGAGGACATGCCGATCACCGTCGTCGCCGGCAGCGCGCCGTACGCGGCGAGCGCCTTGGCGAGCCGCCGCTCGCTCTCCCCCTCGCTGTAGCCGTTGGACGTGTCGATCGTCCGGATGCCCGCGTCCAGCGCGGCGGCCACGGTCTCGATCGCGTCGCCCTCCGGCACCTCGTTGCCGAACAGGCGGGGCATGGACCCGAGCGGCCCGCCGCCGAGCGTCAGCGAGGTGACCTGCAGCCCGGTCGCGCCGAGCGGGTGGAGGGGAAGAGCGGAGGAGGTCATGCGCCCACCCTCTCAGAGCACCGGGGCGACGAAGTCGACGCCGCCCCGCGCGGTCACGGCGGCGCCGGACAGCTCGACGCGCTCGTTCGGAACGATCTCGAGCGACGCGGATCCCTCGGGCAGGTCGAGCAGCCCGGCGACCGGTCGCGCGCCGATCCCGACGACCGACCGGATGCGGCCGGAGCGGTCCGCGATCACCCGCCACCCCCGCGGGAACGAGAACGCCGCCTCGCCGTCCCGGAACACCGAGACCCGCTCGTCGTCCGCCACGAGCTCCCACTCGGCGCCGTCGATCCGCCGCCCGTACGCGACCGCCTGCGCGGCGGCGCCGTGGTCGAGGCGCGTGGGGGCCAGGCCCGTGAACCACACCTCGCCGTCCGGGCGCGGCAGGATCCCGGCGTACCTCTCGACCGCATCGAGGAACCACAGGATGGACGGCGAGTACACCTCGGTGAAGCCCGCGTCGCCCGACCACGGGTCGAGGCACTGGGGGAACCGATCGGCCACGGCCAGCGCCGCCAGCACGGGCTGCGACACGAGGGCGAGCTCGGCGACGTGTCCGTGCCGCTCGAACGCGTGCGGCGCGCGCAGCTGCGCGAGGAAGTTGACCGGACCGCCCCACGAGTTGCGCGACGCGTCGTGGTCGAACCGCGGATCGTCCATCGCGACGGTCGTGAAGCCGTAGTGCGCGAGGAACTTCCGCGTGTTCATCAGGTAGCGGCGCAGGCACTGCGCGAAGAACGGCTCGTCGCCCACCTCGTTCGCGAGCACGCGCGCCAGCACGTCGCCCTGCAGCCGCACGAGCTCGCCGTCGCGGGTGCGGTCGTAGAAGAACCCGTCCTCCTCGTCGAAGCACTGCGCGTGCAGCGCCTCGAGCGACTCGCGCGCGCGGGCATCCCACTCGGTCGGGTCCCCGCCGAGCTCCGCGGCGATCCGGCCCAGGTAGGCCCGCTGGCACGCGACGTTCGACGTCAGGTCCGGCGCGACATACGGCAGCAGCGGGGAGTCCGGATCGACGAAGCGCGCGTCGCCGCGGAAGGCGCGGTCGGGCGCGAACCAGAACCGGGGCGACAGGTCGTGCCCGGTGTCGAACGTGCAGAACGCCTCGACGCCCCCGGTGCCGGCCGTGTCGCGGTATTCGGCCAGCCACGCGTCCATGCGCGCCATCGCGCCGTGCATCGTGCGCAGCAGCTCGGTATCGCCGCCGGTGAGCAGGTGGTGGTTCCACACCACGCGGGCGAGCGGCGTGACGACCTGGATCTGGCTGAACGCCGGGCCGTCGGCCGTCACCTTGTACGGGATCAGCCCATCGTCGCGCTGGTGCCGGGCGAACAGCAGCAGCGTGTCGCGCGCGACCCGCGGCGCGAAGCGCGTGAGCACCTCGGTGTTGATCGTGCCGGTGCTCTCGATCCACGCGCCGTGGTACACGCCGCCCTCGTTGAGCACGGGGGCGCCGCCTCCGGGATGGGCGGGGTCGAGCGGGCGGATGCACTGCGCCAGCTCGGCCAGGGCGGCGTGCCAGCGGTCCTCGAGCGGGCCGCCGACCGCCGCGAACCGCACGCCCTGGTCCGCGAGCTCCGCGCCCAGCGGGGAGGATCCGATCCCGGCCCGGGCGATCGGATCGCCCTCCCGCAGCCGCCGCCGCGCCTCGTCCGTCGCGTCCATCGGGTCCCTTCGTGCCACTGCTGTCAAGGAGAGTCTGCGGTCGTGGAAGCGGGCGGTCCCCGCGGAGGGGACCGCCCGCGTGTCAGCTGCGCGAAGCCGACGTCACTGCAGGGCGGCGCCCAGCTCGTCGATCCACTTCTGCGCGGCGTCCTGCGGGGTCGCGCGCCCGAACAGGACGTCCGACTCCATGCGCTGCGACAGCTCGTTCATGATCGCACCGCCGGCGGGCTGCGGCGGGGCCACGACGCCCTCGTCCAGCACGACGTCGACGTAGTCCGCGGCGATCTTGCTCGGGCCCTCGAGCGTGGGCTGGACGATCGCGAGCGCGTCCGGGTTGAACGGGACACCGCGGGTGTCCTTGATCAGCTCGAGCGCGGCCGGCTCGTGCAGGAACCAGTCCACCAGCATCGCGGCCTCGGCCGGGTGCTCGGAGGCGGCGTTGATCGACCAGAACGCCGACGGCAGCAGCGCGACGCCCGAGATGTCCGTGGACGTGGGCGGCAGCAGCATCTCGACGTTGCCGGCGCCGGCGTACGCGCTCATCAGGTTCGAATAGCCGAACGTGATCGCGGCCTGGCCGAGCGTGAAGGGCTGCTGGTCCGGCGGCAGCTGCCAGTTGGCGGTGACGACCGACGGATCGGGCAGGCCGCCGCCGTCGAGCAGCTGCTTCTCGATCTCGTACCAGCCCGCGACGTCGTCGGCGTCGACGCCGAGCTGTCCGTCCCAGTCGTACATGCCGACCTCGCTGACCTGGCCCGCGTAGGTGCCCAGGATGTCCTGGATGCGCAGGTCCACGCCGTAGATCGGCTGACCGCCGTCGTTCTCGAGACCCTTGCTGCCGATCGCGTTGGCGGCCTCGATCAGGTCGTCCCACGTCCATCCCTCGGCCGGCACGTCGACGCCGGCCTCCTCGAAGATGTCGGTGTTCACGAACGCGGCCGTCGCGTTGCCGCCGGTGGGCAGGCCGTAGAGCGTGTCGTCGACCAGCGCGTTCGTGAGCGAGAAGTCGGGGTACTTCGACGTGTCGAGCTGGTCTGAGACCTCCGCCAGGTCCAGCAGCGCGCCGAGCTCGCCGTACTCCTGCGGCTTGGCGCCGCCCAGCGCGAACACGTCGGGAGCGGTGTCGCCGCCGGCCGCGAAGTCGGTGGCGAGCCGGTTGAACAGGTCGTCGGGAGCGCCGACCGGCGTCTCCTCGACCGTGATGTTCGGGTGCTCGTCCTCGAACGCGTCGATCACGTCGGCGAACAGGGCGGCGCGCGCGTCGTCGCCCCACCACGACATCTCGAGCGTGACCTCCTCGTCGGACGGTGCGGGCTGCGCCGCGCCGCCGCCGTCTCCACCGCCGCCGGAGCAGCCGGTGAGCACCAGTGCGGTCGCCGCCGCCAGCGAGCCGAACGCGACCGGCTTCGTCGTGCCTGTGGTCGCACGCGACCGGGTGATACGCCTCATTGCGCCTCGTTTCGGGAAGAGACGGCCTCCGTGGCCGCCGTTGTTACCGGGTGCGGGACGGACGACGCTGCAGGTGGGACGCCGTCCGCGCGGGTTCCCGGACTCGGCCGGTGAAACCGCTTTCACGGAAACTAGCACCGCGTCCCCGAGGTGTCAACGCCCGCCCGTTTCCGCGCCGCGCGGGGGTCACGTGCGCGGCGCGGCGGCCGAGGCGCGCAGCTCGAGACGGGGCTGGAACAGCACGTCCTCCCCCGGCGTCTCCCCCCGGATCAGCGCGTGCATGCGACTCCAGGCGACCACGCCGAGATCGGCGTGCGGCACGGACGCGGTCGTGAGCGCCGGGTCCAGGTACTGCGCGAGCGGGATGTCGTCGAACCCCGTGACGGAGATGTCATCGGGGACCCGCAGCCCGAACTCGCGCAGCCCGCCGATCAGGCCGATCGCCACGAGGTCGTTGAACGCGAGGGCCGCGGTGGCGCCGCTCTCCCTCACGCGGGGCGCGGCCGCGCGGCCGTCGTCGGAGGCGGCGCCGGCCGGGATCCGGTCGATCCGGACGTCAGGATGGTCGCGGGCGAACTCGTCCAGCCCGCGCTCGCGGTGCGCGTTGGACGCGCTGCGCTCGGGACCGTGCACGTACGCGAGGTGCCGGTGGCCGAGCTCGTGGAGATGCTCGGCCAGCGCGCGGATGCCCGTGCGGTAGTCGATCCGCAGCGACGGCGCGCCGGACGGCCCGGAGCCCTCGGGCAGGCCGCGGTTGATCAGCACGAGCGGCTGCAGCCGCTCCACGAGCGCGGCGAGCTCGTCCTCGGGCATGCGCGGAGCGCACAGCACGATGGCGTCGGTGCGGCGCCGGATCTCGGTGGCCAGCAGCGGCTCCTCGCTCGGCGACTCGCCCGAATCGGCGATCAGCACGCGGTAGCCGTCCCGCGCCGCGGTCTTGCTGAGGCCCGCCAGCACCGACTGGAACGCGGGGTTGGCCAGATCCGGCACGACGAACGCGATCGCGTGCGTGCGCCCGAGCGCGAGGCTGCGGGCCAGCGGGCTCGGCGCGTAGGACAGCTCGTCCGCCGCGGCGCGCACGCGCTCGGCGACGACGTCTTCCCCGGCGAACCGGCCGTTCATGATCCGGGACACGGTGGCGGGCGAGACCCCCGCCCGCCGCGCGACGTCCGCGATCGTCACGCTCTCGCGCCCTGCGGCCATCCGAACCCTCCTCCGCCCGACGCCCCGCGCCGGATACGCCCCCACGATAGCGGCCGCCATTTGACGTGAAGGGCATGACGTGCTGATAATCGTGTCACCCGTGAAACCGCTTTCACGGTCGCCGGCGCGACTCGCGAGATCCGCCCCGGCATCACGCTGACGAGGAGGTCATGTGAGCAGTCTCGGCGAGCTGCGCACCATTGCGCGCACGCGCAAGGGCGGCGGGCCGCGCGTGAAGGAGAGGTACCCGGACGACAAGGCCGCGGCGCTGTTCCTCCTCCCCTGGCTGATCGGCCTCATCGGCCTGACGGTCGGCCCCATCATCGCGTCGCTCTACCTGTCGTTCACGGAGTACAACCTGCTGCGTCCCCCCGAGTGGACCGGCATCGACAACTTCACCGCGATGTTCTCGGACGCGCGGTTCTGGAACTCGTTCCGCGTGACCGTGACGTACGTGATCGTCAGCGTCCCGCTGCAGCTCGCGCTCGCGCTGGGCCTGGCCATCCTGCTCGACAAGGGCATGCGCGGCCTGTCGTTCTACCGCTCGATCTTCTACCTGCCGTCGCTGCTCGGAGGGTCCGTCGCGATCGCGATCCTCTGGCGCCAGGTGTTCGGCAAGGAGGGCCTGGTCAACGGATTCCTCGCCTGGTTCGGGATCGAGGGACCGGGATGGATCGGGCATCCGGACTTCGCGCTCGGGACGCTGATCATCCTGCACGTGTGGACGTTCGGGTCGCCCATGGTGATCTTCCTCGCCGGCCTGCGGCAGATCCCCGAGATGTACTACGAGGCCGCCGCGATGGACGGCGCGGGCAAGGTGCGCCAGTTCTTCTCGATCACGTTCCCGCTGCTGACACCCGTGATCTTCTTCAACCTCGTGCTGCAGATCATCTTCGCGTTCCAGTCCTTCACGCAGGCGTACGTGGTCTCGGGCGGCACCGGCGGCCCGGGCGACGCCACCATGTTCTACACGCTGCTGCTCTACAAGGAGGCGTTCACCGAGCTCGACATGGGCTACGCCTCGGCGATGGCGTGGTTCCTCGTGCTCGTGATCGCGGCCTTCACGGCCTTCAACTTCTGGCTTTCGAAGTACTGGGTGTTCTATGACGACTGAGACCGAGACCCTCCTCCGCCCCGGCGGCGCTCCCCTGCGGCGGCGTCGCGCGGGATCCGGGCCCGGCGCGCTGCGCTCCGTCGGCAAGCACGTGCTGCTCGCCGCGGTGTCGATCCTGATGATCTATCCGCTGCTGTGGCTCGTGGTGTCGAGCTTCAAGCCGAACGCCGACATCTTCCGCGACCTCAGCCTGTTCACCACGAGCCTGACCACGGAGAACTACGCCAACGGCTGGAACGACCTGCAGCACCCGTTCGGGCAGTTCCTGCTGAACTCGGCCGTGATCGCGCTCGGCGCGATCGTCGGCAACCTGATCTCGTGCTCGATGGCGGCCTACGCGTTCGCGCGGCTGAGATTCCGGTTCAAGAACCTGGCGTTCGCGGTCATGCTCGGCTCGATCATGCTGCCGTTCCAGGTGCTGCTCGTGCCGCAGTTCATCATCTTCAAGGAGCTCGGCTGGCTGAACACGTTCCTGCCGCTGATCGCGCCGAAGTTCCTCGCGACCGAGGCGTTCTTCATCTTCCTGATGGTGCAGTTCATCCGCGGCCTTCCGAAGGAGCTGTTCGAGGCCGCGCGCATCGACGGCGCGGGGCACATCCGCAGCTACTTCCAGATCACGCTGCCGCTCATCGTGCCCTCGCTGGCGACCACGTCGATCTTCACGTTCATCTGGACGTGGGGCGACTTCTTCGGCCCGCTGATCTACGTGCGCCTGCCCGAGCTGTTCCCCGCCTCCCTGGCGCTGAAGGGCTTCCTCGACGCGCAGTCGAGCTCGGACTACGGCTCGATGTTCGCGATGAGCGTCGTCTCGCTCGTGCCCCTGTTCCTCGTGTTCCTGTTCGGCCAGCGGTTCCTCATCAAGGGCTCCGCGACGTCCGGCATCAAGTGAAGGGCCGGTCATGACCCGCCTCCGCTACGCCCTCGTGGGCTCCGGTTCCCGCGCGCAGATGTACCTGAACGCGATCGCGACGACGCACGCCGACGTCGCGGAGCTCGTCGCGTGGACCGACACCAACGTCGGCCGCCAGGAGTGGTCGCTGTCGCAGCATCCCGCCCTCGGATCGCCCGAGCGGTTCGAGCCGGACGGCCTGGCCGACGCCATCCGGGAGCAGCGCGTCGACCGCGTGATCGTCACGTCGCCCGACTTCACGCACGCGGACTACATCGTGACCTCGCTCGACGCGGGCGCCGACGTGGTCGTCGAGAAGCCGCTCACGACAAGCGAGGAGGGCGTGCGCCGGATCGCCGACGCCGCCGCGCGCTCGGGGCGCGACGTCACGATCACGTTCAACTACCGCTACTCGCCGCGCAACAGCGCGCTGAAGCAGGTGATCGCGTCGGGCGAGATCGGCGCGGTCACGAGCGTGGACTTCTCCTGGGTGCTCGACACGGCGCACGGCGCCGACTACTTCCGCCGCTGGCACCGCGACAAGTCGCGCTCGGGTGGCCTGCTGATCCACAAGGCGAGCCACCACTTCGACCTCGTGAACTGGTGGATCGCGGATGTCCCGACGCGTGTGTACGCGTCGGGCGGCCTGCGCTTCTACGGCGCCGAGAACGCCGCGAAGCGCGGCCTCGGCCCGCGGCCCGAGCGCGGCACGACCGACTCGCCGCTGCGCGACCCGTTCAGCCTCGACCTGCGCACCGACCCCACCTGGAAGGGCCTGTACCTCGACCAGGAGCGGCACGACGGCTACCTGCGCGACCGCGACGTGTTCGATCCGGGCATCACGATCGAGGACAACCTCGCGCTCGTGGTCGACTACGCCGGTGGCAGCACGATGTCGTACTCGCTGAACGCGCACTCCCCGTGGGAGGGCTACATCGTGGCCGTCAACGGCACGCTCGGCCGCGCCGAGCTCACGGTGATCGAGCGCGGCGCGGTGCTGGTGGACGAGGAGGGCCGCACGGTCGTGGACCCGAGCGCCCGCCCGGACCTCGTGGCCGACGACACGCGGCGCCCCGTCGGCGAACGGCTCGTCGTGCAGAAGCACTTCGAAGCCGCGCGCGAGGTGCCGATCCCCGAGGGCACGGGCGGGCACGGCGGCGGCGACGCCGCGCTGCTGCGCCACGTGTTCGCGGGGCCGCAGGACGACCCCCTGGGTCGCACCGCGGACTGGTCGGACGGCGTGCGCTCGATGGTCGTGGGCCTCGCGGGCAACCGCTCGCTCGAGACCGGGCAGGCCGTGCGCATCGCCGACCTGGACCTCGGATCCGCGGGCGCCGCGCTCGCGGGGGTCGCCTCGTGAGCCGGATCGCCGTGACGGGCGGCGCGGGCCGGCTCGGGCGCAGCGTCGTGCGCGCACTGGCCGAGGCGGGGCACGAGGTCGTGTCGATCGACCGGACGTCGGCCGAGGGCCTGCCCGCGCGGCAGCTCGACCTCGACCTGCTCGACGCGGCCGCGACGCGCCAGGCGTTCGCGCGGATCGCGCCCGACGCCGTCGTGCACCTCGCGGCGATCGCGGTGCCCGGATCAAGGCCCGACTTCGAGATCTTCGACATCAACACGCGCCTGCTGTGGAGCGTGCTGGAGGGCGCGCTCGCGGCCGGCGCAGGCGCGCTGCTGGTCGCCTCGAGCCCCACGGTGATCGGCTACGGCGCGCCCTCCGGCTGGGAGCCGGCGTACCTGCCGCTGGACGAGGCGCATCCGGTCGCCCCGTGGAACGGCTACGCGACCTCGAAGGCCGCGATCGAGGAGATCGTCCGGATGGCGGTGCGCCGCGACGGCCACCGCGCGCGGTTCGGCGTGTTCCGCCCCTGCTACGTGATCGCGCCCGAGGAGTGGGCGGGCGCGCCGACCCAGCAGGGCCACACCGTGGCCGAGCGGCTGGCCGATCCGGCGCTGTCGGCGGTGGCGCTGTTCAACTACCTCGACGCGCGCGACGCCGGCGACTTCGTCACGGCGTGGCTCGACCACGCGGAGGATGTGCCCAACGGCGCGGTGTTCTTCGTCGGGGCGCCCGATGCGCTCGTCGCGGCGCCGACCGCCGAGGCGCTCGCGACCCACGTGCCCGAGACGGCCGGGGCCGCCGCCGCGCTGCCCGGCACCGCGGCCGTGTTCTCGAGCGCGCGCGCCGAGCGGCTGCTCGGCTGGCGCGCCCGCCGCACCTGGCGGACGGAGCTCGACGCCCCGCCGTCCCGTCCCGATCCGCTCCGCTCCGCGGAGGCCCCGCATGCGTGAACTCGCGATCCCCGACCGCGTGCTGTTCTTCCCGGTCACGGCGTTCGACGACGCCGGACGCGTGGACGCCGAGCTGGTCGAGCGGCACGTGTCCGACCGCGTGGGGTACGACCCGGGCGCGGTGTTCGCGGCGTGCGGCACGGGCGAGTTCCATGCGCTCGCGGTGGACGAGTACGCGACGGTGGTCGAGGCGTCCCTGCGCGCGACGGCCGGCCGCGTGCCGGTGCTGACGGGCGTCGGCGGTCCGCTCGGGCACGCGCTCGCGTGTGCGCGCGAGGCCGAGCGCCTGGGCGCCGACGGCCTGCTCGTGATGCCGCCGTACCTGGTGCAGGGTCCGCAGGCGGGGCTCGTGGCGTACGTCGAGGCGATCGCGGCGGCGACCGAGCTGCCGCTCATCGTGTACCACCGCGGCAATGCGCAGTTCACGCCCGCGTCGATCGCGCGCGTGCTCGAGCTGCCGCAGGTCGTGGGCATCAAGGACGGCGCCGGGGACCTCGCGGTCGCGCAGCGCTTCGTGCGGGTGGCGGCCGCGTCGGGCCGCGACATCCTGTTCTTCAACGGCCTGCTGACGGCCGAGATGACGCAGGCCGCGTACACCGCGATCGGCGTGCCGATGTACTCCTCGGCAGCGTTCGCCATGGCGCCCGACATCGCGGTGGCGTTCTTCGCGGCGCACCGCGCGGGCGACCTCGAGACCCAGGCGCGCCTGATCGACGGCTTCTACGCGCCGCTGATCGACCTGCGCGACGAGACGCCGGGCTTCGCGGTGTCGCTCATCAAGGCGGGGGTCCGCCTGGAGGGCCTGCCGGTCGGCCCGGTGCGCGCGCCGCTCGTCGACCCGACGCCCGCGCAGACGCGGCGCCTCGAGGCGCTCCTCGCGACCGGTCGGGAGCTGCTCGCGTGACGGACGCGCCGCCGATCCACTCCATCGACACCCGGGCCATCCGGATCCCGCTGACCCGTCCGTGGGGCCCGGATGTCACCGACATCCGGGTGGTCGCGGTCACGGTGCGGGACGCGGACGGCGGCGAGGGGCACGGGTTCTCGTGGACGCCGTCCATCGGCGGCGCGGCGGTCAAGGCGCTGCTGGACGAGGACGTGATCCCGGCCGCGCTCGGGCGCCCGGCGGATCCGACTATCTGGCACGACCTGTGGCGGCACGTGCACGAGGCCGGCGGCGGCGGCGTCACGACGATCGCGCTCGCGGGCGTGGACCTCGCGCTGTGGGACCTGCGCGCGCGCCGCGCCGGAGCCTCGGCGACCGACGTGATGGGCCGCCGCCACGAGCGTCTGCCCGCGTACGGCAGCGGCGTGAACCTGCACTATCCGCTGGACGAGCTCGTCGCGCAGGCCGAGCGCTGGGTCGAGGCGGGGTTCGAGGCGGTCAAGATCAAGGTCGGCAAGCCGGATCTCGCGGAGGACCTCGAGCGCGTCGCCGCGGTGCGGGCCGTGCTCGGGCCGGATCGCGCCCTGCTCGTGGACGCGAACCAGCGCTGGGACCTCGAGACCGCGACCCACGCGATCGAGGCGTTCGCGGAGCACGGCATCGGCTGGATCGAGGAGCCGCTGCGCGCCGACGACCTCGCGGGCTACCGCGAGCTCGCGCTGCGGCTGCTCGGCCTGGGCGTCGACATGCCGATCGCCGCGGGTGAGAACCTGCACACGGTGCACCGGTTCCGCGACTTCCTCGACGCGGGCGCGCTCGGCGTGGTGCAGCCCAACGTCGTCCGCGTGGGCGGCATCACGCCGTTCCTCGAGATCGCGGAGCTCGCGCGCGAGCGCGGCGTCGAGCTCGCGCCGCACCTGCTTCCGGAGCTGTCGGCGCAGGTGGCGTATACGCTTCCCGAGACGACCTGGATCGAGGTCGTCGAGGATGCCGGCTTCGGGCCCCTCGGCGCGCTCATCGAGCCGACCGGCGTGACCGTCGCGGACGGCTGGGTGACGGGCGGGCCGGCTCTGGGGCTCGGGCTCCGCTTCCGCTGATTCTTCCGCCGCCATCGAGAGGACCTCGCGCATGCCAGACACCACCGTCGACGACGTCGACCGGATCGCCCGCGCCGCCCAGAAGGCCTTCGCCGTCACGGTGCGCGCCGACGACGCCACACGCGCCGCCTGGCTGCGCAGCGCGGCCGACGCGATCGACGCGGACGCCGAGGGTCTCGTCGAACTCGCCGCGCGCGAGACCGCGCTGCCCGCGAACCCGCGCCTGGCGGGCGAGCTCGCCCGCACGACCGCGCAGCTGCGCCTGTTCGCGACCGTCGTCGAGGAGGGCTCGTACCTCGAGGCGACGATCGATCATCCGGATCCGTCCGCGACTCCCCCGATCCCGGACCTGCGGCGCGTGCTGCGCCCGCTCGGCCCGGTCGCGGTGTTCGCGGCGTCGAACTTCCCGTTCGCGTTCTCGGTCGCGGGCGGCGACACGGCCTCGGCCCTCGCGGTCGGCTGCCCCGTGGTCGTGAAGGCGCACCCGGGCCACCCCGAGACGTCGCGCCGGATGGCGTCCGTCGTCGCGCGGGCGCTGACCGAGGCCGGTGCGCCCGACGGCGTCTTCGCGCTGATCGAGGGCTTCGAGGCCGGGCTTGCGCTCGTGGATCACCCGGTGATCCGCGCGGTGGGCTTCACCGGTTCCGTGCGCGGCGGTCGCGCGCTGCTCGACCGCGCCGCCGCGCGCCCCGAGCCGATCCCGTTCTACGGCGAGCTCGGATCGCTGAACCCCGTGGTCGTCACGCCCGGCGCCGACGCCGCGCGCGGCGCCGCCCTCGCCGAGGGCCTCGCCGGGTCGTTCCAGCTCGGCGCCGGCCAGTTCTGCACCAAGCCCGGCGTGGTGTTCGCGCCGGTCGGATCCGCGCTCGAGGCCGCGCTGCCCGCGCACCTCGTCACGCCGCCGCGCCTGCTCACGCCTGCGATCGCCGACGGCTTCGCGGCCGGCATCGAGCGCGTCTCGGCCGTGCCGGGGGTCGAGGTGGTCGCGACCGGCGAGGCGGGCGACGGGCCGGCCCCGCTCGTCGCGGCCACGGACGTCCCGACCCTCCGCGCGCACGCCCACGAGCTGCTGGAGGAGGTCTTCGGTCCGTTCACGCTGCTGGTCCGCTACGCCTCGCCGGAGGAGCTCGAGCACGCGATCACCGGCCTGCCCGGGGGCCTGACGGCGACCGTGCACCGCGAGGACGGCGAGGACGTCGCGGCCCTCGTCACGCGCCTCGAGGAGATCGCGGGCCGAGTGCTGTTCGCGGGCTGGCCGACCGGCGTCGCGGTCAGCTGGGCCCAGCACCACGGCGGCCCCTGGCCCGCCACGAACACGCAGTTCACGTCCGTGGGCGCCGCGGCCGTCCGCCGCTTCCAGCGCCCGGTCGCCTACCAGGACGCCCCCGCCGACCTCCTGCCGCCGGCCCTCCAGGATCCCAACCCCCGGGGCATCCCCCGCCGCGTCGACGGCGCGCTCGTCCTCCCCTGAGCTCCAGCACTCGCCGAGAACATGTCCTTTCAGCGAGGACATGCCTGATCCGCGCGGATTCGGCATGTCCTCGGTGAGAACACGTCCTTTCGGCGGGGGCGGGGCCTCAGCTGAAGACGAGCGGGCGGCGTTCGGCGAAGGGGCGGGCCGGCGGGTACACGTCGTACGCGGCCAGACGGTCGGCGAAGCGCCGGGTCGTGCCGTAGTGCTCGGCTCCCCACCGCATCATCGGCCACCCGGAGCGGGCGCGGATCCAGTCCTCGCGTCGCTTCTCGTCGTAGACGATCTCATCCGCCGTCTTCCCGGCGCGCAGCGCGGGATCGAGGTACTTCACCTTCCCGTCGCATTCGCCCCAGCGCCGTACGTCGTCGAGGCCGAAGTCGATCCAGTACCAGCCTCCGTGCGAGTCCGGGAACGGCACCTGCAGCCGCGGCGGTGCGAACCCGAGACGATGAATCTGCAGCCGGCTGATGCTCTCGCCGGGGAGCTGCGCGCGCCCATCCATGAACTCGATGAGCGTCCGCGCCTGCCTCACGCCGCGCGTACCGGCTGCGGCGCGCGCACGCGCCCGCAGCTCGTCTCGCCAGCGCTCCGCGCGATCCGGATCCATCGTCTGACCGTCTACGGCGGCGAACCTCATCGCGGCGTCGAGACACACCAGCGCCGCCTCGAGCGGCATGCCGCACGCGATGTCGAATGCGGTGCGCGCGAGACTCGTCACCCGCATCCCGTCGCGATCCACGACGTCCTCGGGTGGGAGCGGCATGCGATGGCGCAGGACGACGGCGCTGCTCGCGCCCCGGTGCGGGCCCTCGCCGGTCACGTGGACGCGCGTCGGCGAATGCCGGTACAGCGGGAGATCCCAGCACACCGCCGCGGAGTCGTTCGAGAGCACCGCCCCGCCGTCGTCCTCCATCGCCGCCAGCGCCGAGAGAACCTCGAGCCTGTGCCGGTCCTCGGGCTTCAGCGCCTTCCACGTCGACGCGGCGACGTACGCGCCGTTGCGGAGCCGATGGAACCCCGCGGTCGGCGCGCGCCCGCCCGGCGCGATGGCCCCATCGTGTTCCAACGCCGCTCTCGACAGGATGAGCGGGTGCAGCTCGCGGAATGTGCTCATGACCGTACGTTGCCCCGTCCCGGGCGCGCGCGGCGTCTACTTCCTCGTGTGTGGAGGACGCATCCGGCGATCCACCTCGGGGGACGAATGCCCGCTTCCCGCCGCAGCCCTCCCCGCCGTCGGCGCGAGTGCTCCCCGCCGGCTCGAGAACACGTCCTGTCAACGACGACATGCCGAATCCGCGCAGATTCGACGTGGCCTCGTTGAGAGGACGTGTTCTCGACAACCAAGGGCCGGGAGGCCGCGGGGCCGGGTGACCGCGCGCCCGCCGGGCTACGCCAGCGGATCCGCCAGCAGCGGCTCGAACGCGGCCTCGGCGGCGCCGATCAGCAGGCGGTCGGCGCCGAGCGCCGCGGCGCGGATCTCGAGGTTCTCCGTCGGCGCGGCGAGCGCCTGGTCGCGCACCAGCGCCAGCAGCCCGTCCGGGTCGTGGTCGCGCAGGATCGCGAGGAAGCCGCCCAGCACGATCACGGACGGGTTCAGCGCGTTGACCGCGTTCGCGAGCGCGGCGGACAGGATCCGGCGCTGCCGGTCGATCTCGCCGGTGACGCCGGGCGCGGTCGCCTCGGCGAGCGCGCGCGCGAGCGTCGCGTCGTCCGCCGCCGGGAGACCCGTGGCCCCGAGCAGGCGACCGCGGTTCACCTCGTCCTCCAGCACGCCCTGGGTCGTGCGGCGATCCGACTCCAGCACGATGCCCGGGCGGCTCTGGCCCCATTCGCCCGCGTAGCCCTCCGCGCCGCCGATCGCGGTGCCGTGCAGGATGAGCCCGCCGCCGATGCCCGAGGCGCCGCCGTTGAGGTAGATGACGTCGGCGTGGTCGCGCGCCGCGCCGAACAGGCGCTCGGCGCGCGCGCCGAGGGAGGCGTCGTTGCCGATCACGAATCCGAGGCCCGTGGCGGCCTCGAGCCGCCCCGCGATGTCCTCCTCGCGCCAGCCCAGGTGCGGCGCGAGCCGGACGACGCCGTCGGCCGCGCGCACCAGGCCCGGCACGGCCGCGCCGCCTCCGACGATCCGGCAGCCGCGCAGCGATCCGGACCGCCAGCCGTCGAGGATCCGCGCGACCGCCGCGACCATGTCGTCCACATCCGCGCCGACGCTCTCCCGCGCCCGCACGCGCACCTGCCCGCCGAGCGTCACGGCGCCGACCTCCAGGGCGTCGACCTCGGGGTTGATAGCGATCGCCACGACGTCGTCGCTGGGCGCGACGATCGGCGACGGCCGGCCGACGCGGCGCGTGGGATCCGGATCCCGCTCCGCCACCAGGCCCGCGCCCGCGAGCGTCGCGACGAGATCCGACACGGTCGAGCGGTTCAGCCCGGTCTCGGCCGTGATCACCGCGCGGGAGCGCGCACCCTCGTGATGCACGAGCCGCAGCACCGCGCCGAGGTTCGTCCTGCGCACGCCCTCGACGCTCGTGGCCCGTTCGTGCATGTCAGTCCTCGGTCTTCCGGTCGGCTCTCTACGCTACCGATCCGGATCCGCTGTCCCGCGCAGGCGCGCGATCACGCGGGCGCGGACGAGGCCGCGCGGTGCATCGGGAACCCGGATGACCCCCGGCGCGATCGGGTTCGCGACGGGGGCCGTCCGGAGGCTCAGTCGATCGAGACCGCGACGGTGCGCGGGTCCTCGGGGCCGACCTCGTGCACGTCGCCCGTCAGCGTGACCACGGCGCGCGCGGTCGCGGTGCCCGTCAGCGTGCGGGCGCCGCGGGCCTTCTCGTTCGAGATGGCGCCGCCGGTGGTGTCCTCGGCGGCCGCCCCGACGGAGGCCGCGGGCGCCGCGGCCTCGGCGTGCGAGCCGACCCACACCTCGATCGCGCCGGGCTCGACCACGCGCACCAGGCGGCGGTCGGTGAACGACACGCGCTGCGTCGGCACGTCGAACGTCACGCGGCGCGACTGGCCCGCCGCGAGCTCCACGCGCGCGTACGCGAGCAGCTGCGCGACCGGGCGGGTCACGGAGGCGGCGACGTCGTGCCCGTACAGCTGCACGACGTCCACGCCGTCGCGCTCGCCCGTGTTCGTCACGGTGACGGCCGCCGTGAAGCGGTCGCCCGTCGCGGCGGTCTCGTCGACCTCGAGGTCCGCATAGGCGAATGTCGTGTACGACAGGCCGAAGCCGAACGGACGCAGGGGCGTCGAGTCGGTCGACGTGACGTCCGACGGACCGCCCAGGATCGGGTGCAGGTAGCTGTACGGCGACGAGCCGGACGAGCGCGGCAGGCTGACGGGCAGCCGGCCGGAAGGCGCGGCAGCCCCCGCGATCACGGCGGCGATCGCGGGACCGCCCTCCTCGCCGGGGAAGAAGGCCTGGATCACGGCGCCGGGGCGGGCGCCGTCGCCGTCGAGCGCCCACGAGATCGCGTACGGGCGTCCGGTCAGCACGACCATCACGACCGGCGTGCCGGTCGCGACGAGCTGCTCGACGAGCTCGCGCTGCACACCCGGCAGCTCGAGCGACTCCACGTCGTTGCCCTCGCCGACCGTGCCGCGGCCGAACAGCCCCGCCTGGTCGCCGACCACGACGACCGCGAAGTCCGCCCCCGCGGCCACCTCGACGGCCTCCGCGAAGCCCGAGCGGTCGTCGCCCTCGACCTCGCAGCCGGCGGCGAAGCGGATCTGCGCCTCAGGAAGCGCGGCGGCGAGCGCCTCGCGCACGGTCGGGATCTCGAAGCCGATCTCGTGGTCGGGGTGGTGCGCGAGCACGTGGTTCGCGAACGAGTAGCAGCCCTGCAGCGCGGCCGAGCGGTCGGCGTTGGGGCCGATCACGGCGACGCGACGCGCCTCGGCGGCGAGCGGAAGCATGCCGTCGTTCGACAGCAGCACGAGCGACTCGGTCGCCAGGCGCAGCGCGATGTCGCGGTGGCGCGGCGTGTCGAGGTCGACCGTCGCGGGCGGCTCGTCCTCGAACGCGTCGGCGTCGAGCAGGCCGAGCTCCTCCTTCTGCGCGAGCGCGCGCAGCACGGCGCGGTCGAGGTACGCCTCGTCGAGCTCGCCCGAGCGCACGCGCTCGACCAGCGGAGCGAGGTAGGCGTCGCCCGACGGCAGCTCGACGTCGATGCCGGCCTGCAGCGCATACGCCGCGGCCTCGCCGCGGTCGGCCGCGATGGCGTGCATGACCTCGAGGAACGCCACGGCGAAGTAGTCCGCCACCACGACCCCGTCGAAGCCGAGCTGCTCGCGCAGCAGCGTCGTCAGCAGGTCGGAGTTCGACGCGACGGGGACGCCGTCGATCTCGGCATAGCTGTTCATGATCGAGCGCACGCCGCCGTCGCGGATCGCCATCTCGAACGGCGGCAGGAACACGTCGGCCACCTCGCGGGGGCCCGCGTGGACCGGCGCGTGGTTGCGACCCGCGCGCGAGTTCGAATAGCCGAGGAAGTGCTTGAGCGTCGCGTGCACGCCGGTGCTCTGCAGGCCCTTCACATACGCGGTGCCCACGGTGCCGACGAGGTAAGGATCCTCGCCGATGCACTCGTCGACGCGTCCCCAGCGCGGATCCCGGATCACGTCGAGCACGGGCGCCAGCCCCTGGTGGATGCCGAGCTCGCGCATCGACTCGCCGATGACCTCGCCCATCTCGGCGACGAGCTCGGGGTCGAACGACGCGCCCCAGCCGAGCGGCGTCGGGAACGTCGCGGCCTTCCAGGCGGCGAGGCCCGTGAGGCACTCCTCGTGCACGAGCGCCGGGATCCCGAGACGCGTCTCGCGCTTGAGACGACGCTGCTCGTTCCACAGCCACGCGGCGCGCTCGGCCGGGTCGACCGGGCGGGTGCCGTACACACGGGTGTAGTGGCCGATGCCGTCCTTCGTGATGTCGGCGAGGGAGCGCCCGTCCTTCGCGGTGCTCATCTCGTCGGCCAGCGGGGCGACGACCTCGCCGCCCTGGTCGAGCCAGTAGCCGACGATCTGCGCGGCCTTCTCCTCCAGCGTCATGTCCGCGACCATCGCGCGCACGCGATCCGATGTCGTGGGCCAGGCGGGGATATCCGAGGTCATGAGGTTCTCCGGGGATGTCTGGATGAGCGCCGCGTCGGGAGGTGACGCGCTCATCCCTTCACCGCCCCCTGCAGACCGTTGACGATGCGCTTCTGCATCGCGAGGAAGAAGATCAGCGCCGGGATCATCGCGAGCGTCGTGAACGCGAACACGCCCGCCGTGTCGGCCGAGTGCTCCGAGGAGAAGTCGGCCACGCCCAGGGGCAGCGTCTTCATGTCGCTCTGCAGCAGCAGCAGCGGCAGCAGGTACGAGTTCCACGAGCCCACGAACGCGAGCACGCCGACCGTGACCATGCCCGGGCCCGACAGCGGCAGCAGGATGCGCCAGAAGAATCCGATGCGGCTGGTGCCGTCGAGCATCGACGCCTCCTCCAGCTCCTGAGGCAGCGCCATCAGGAAGGGACGCAGGATGACGACCGTCATCGGCAGCGCGAACGCCGCCTGCGGCAGGGCGACGCCCCACCAGCTGTTCCCGAGATGGAAGTTCTGCGTGATCAGGATGAACAGCGGAACCGCCGCGACCGTCGCGGGGAACAGCAGACCGACGACGAAGACCATGAACAGCGCCTCGCGGCCCTTGAACTGGTAGCGCGCCAGCGGGTACGCGGCCATGATGCCGAACAGCACCACGATCGCGGTCGTCAGCAGGGCGATGATCGTCGAGTTCAGGGCGTAGCGCCAGAACGGCGAGTCGAACGATAGCACGCCGGCGTAGTTGTCCCAGACCCACGGATCCGGGAGCCCGGCGGGAGTGGCGGCGAGCTGCGCGTTGGTGCGGAAGCCGCCGAGCACGCCGTAGACGACGGGCCCGAGGGTGAGGGCGACGACGACCAGCGAGATGCCGTAGACCAGCACGTTGCCGCCGCCGGAGCCGCGGCGCGCGCCGCGACGTGCGGCGCGCGACGTGTCGCGGACGGTGAGGAGTCGCGTCTCGCTCATGCCTTCACACCCCTCTTGCTCTTCTTCGCGACGGTGCGACCGTCGTCCGGGTTCGTGTCGCGGCTCAGGATGAACTTCTGGTAGGCGACAGCGAGGACCAGGGCGACCACGAACAGCACGACCGATGCGGCGCCCGCGATGCCGAAGTTCTGACGCTGCGTGCCCTGTTCGATCAGGAAGGTCGCCATCGTGGTGGTCGCATTCGCGGGGCCGCCCTTGGTGAGGATCCAGACCATGTCGAACAGCTGCAGGGAGCCGATCATCGACAGGAACGCCCAGGTGCGCATGGTCGGGCCGAGCAGGGGGATCGTGATCTTGCGCTGCACCTGCCACCAGGAGGCGCCGTCGAGCTGCGCGGCCTCGTAGAGGTCCTCCGAGACCCCTTGGAGGCCTGCGAGGAACAGGATCACGGCCAGGCCGAGGTACTTCCAGGTCAGCACGATCAGCACCGTCCACAGCGCGAGATCCGGGGTGCCGAGGAAGCCCTGCGGCGGACCCTGCACGCCGATCGCCTTCAGGATCGTGTCGACCACGCCGTACTGCGGCTGCAGCAGCTGGAACCACACGACACCCGCGATGACCTCGGCGAGCACGTACGGGACGAAGATGATGGTGCGCAGGGCGCTCTGGCCCCACATCTTGCGGTTCAGGAGCAGGGCGATGCCCAGACCGAGCGGCAGCTGCAACGCGATCGAGCCGACCATGATGATGAGGTTGTGGACGAGCGCGTCGGTGAAGACCTCGTTCGTCAGCACCGAGATGTAGTTGCCGAGGCCGGCGAAGTCGACCATCGGGCCGAAGCCCTTCCACTTGTACAGAGACATCTGCACAGCGGTGATGATCGGCCAGACCACGAACATCGCGAACAGGATGAGCGCCGGCGCCGTGAAGAAGGCGATCTCGGCGCGCTTGCGCCACTGGGCGGAGGCGCCTCGCTTGCGGCGTCCGCCCGTGGCGGCGCCCGCCTCGCGCACCGAGGTGCGTGAGGCGGGCGCGCCCGTGTGGGAGGACGTCGCAGGCGATGCGGCCGCGGAGGCGGTCACGTCGTCTGCCACGTCGGTCACTCCGCTTCGGCGGCCGACTGGATCGCGTCGACGATGTCCTGCGGGCCGGCCTGGCCGGCGAACATCAGCGCGATCGCGTCGTTCATGGCCCCACCGACGGACTGGCCGAGGCGCGTGTCCAGGTAGAGCTGCGTGTTGCCGCCCGCGTCACGGACGGGGATGAGCTGGGCCAGCGTCTCGTTCGCGATCGAGCCGGTCGCGGCCGGGTTGGTGGGAAGGCCCATGTCGCCCTCGGCGAAACCGGTCTGCACCTCGTCCGAGAGCAGGTACTCGGCGAAGTCCACGGCCGCGTCGGGTGCGCCGGTCGAGACGGACCAGGCGTCGCCGCCGCCCATCTGGTCGGCCGGGTCGCCGGCCTGGCCGTCGAACGTCGGGTAGGCGAACCAGCCGAGGAACGAGGGGACCTTGCCGTCCTCCGTCAGACCGCCGGCGACACCGGGCTCCCAGTGACCCGCGAGCTCCATGCCGACCTTGCCGGTGGCGAGGAGGCCCGAGGCCGAGGTCGGGCCCGACTGGGCCGGGGTGCTCAGGAAGCCCGCGTTGAAGGGCTCGAGACCGATCGTGTCCTCGAGGCGCTCGCCGGCCTTGATGAAGCACTCATCCGAGTAGTCCTTGCTCTCGATCGCGGCCTGGACCGTGTCGAACGAGCACTCGCGGACGACGTTGTAGTACCAGTAGTGCGCCGCCGGCCACTTGTCGCCCGCGCCCACCGAGATCGGCTCGGTGCCGGCGCTCTTGAGCGCCTCGACGTAGCCCTCGAACTCGTCCATCGTCGGGGCCGGGTTGACCTCGTCGATGCCCGCCGCGGCGAACAGGTCCTTGTTGTACCAGAAGCCGACGATGCCCATCGAGTAGGGCAGCGCGTAGACCTTGCCGTCGACCGTGTACTGGTCGGTGAAGCCCGAGATCTTCGAGATCGTGTCGGCGGCATCCGTGGTCAGGTCGCGCACGACGCCGGCCTCGACCTCGTTCTTGAGCTCGCCGCCACCGCGGCTCATGTAGACGTCGGGGATCTGCGCGTCGTCGCCGCTCTGGAGCGCGGCCTGCAGCTTGGTGAGCATGTCCTCGTGCTGCATGGCCTCGACCTTGACGGTCACGCCCGGGTTGGCGGCCTCGAAGTCGGCGGCGACCTTGTCGTAGTAGTCCTTGCCCTCGCCGGTGTTCGAGTTGTGCCACCAGACGACCGTGCTGCTGTCGGCGTCGCCGCCGTCGCCGCCGGTGTTCCCGGTGCTGCCGGTTCCGGCGCAGCCGGTGAGCGCCAGGCCCGTCGCCATCGCGACGGCCGCTGCGGCCGCCCATGTCCTGCGAACGCTCATGAGCGTTTCTCCTCTTCGTTGAGTGGGGACGCCCCGCCCGACGATTTCGTCGGGTCCTCCAGGATCGTCGGACACCACCATGACATTTGTTCCGGCTCCCGTCAAACGTTATCGATAACGTTTTCGACGCGGTACGCTGAGTGGGCCCTGCGACGAGGCTCGGTTCCGGTGCACCACATGCGCACCCGCCCTCGGCCGGGTCCATTCGTCAGGGGGAGAGATCACGTGAGCGTGACCGTGGGAGAGCAGATACCGTCTCGGCGTGTGACGATCCGGGATGTCGCGAGCGCGGCGGGCGTCTCCGTCGCCACCGTCTCGAAGGTCATCAACGGCCGGGACGGGATCGCTGCGGCGACCAGCGCGCGCGTGCTCGGCGTGGTCGACGAGCTGGGCTACGAGACATCCCTGATCGCATCGTCCATGCGCAAGAGCCGCACCCAGGTGATCGGCGTGTTCGTCGCCGAGTTCGAGCCGTTCGCCCTCCAGCTCCTGCAGGGCGTGTCGTACGCGCTGCGCGAGACGCCCTACGACATCCTCGCGTACGCGGGCAGCGTCTCCCCCGGCGAGCACGCCGGCTGGGAGCGCCGGTCGCTCTCCCGCCTCGGCGGAACCCTCGTCGACGGTGCGATCATCGTGACGCCGACCGTGACGCTCGATGCGACGCCCGTACCCGTCGTGGCGATCGACCCCCACTCGGGTCCCACCGGGCCTGCCATGATCGACACGGACAGCTTCGGCGGGGCGCTGACCGCCACCGAGCACCTCATCTCGCTGGGCCACCGCCGGATCGCCCACCTGCGCGGGCGCTTCGACCTCGCCTCGGCCCAGCAGCGCGAGGCGGGCTACCGGGCGGCGCACGCGGCGGCGGGCATCCCCGTGGACGACTCGCTGATCCTCGACGGCTACTACCGCGCGTCCCTCGCGACGTCCGCCGCGAATCAGGTGCTCGACCACGCCGACCGGCCCACCGCCGTCTTCGCCGCGAACGACATGACCGCGCTGGAGATGATCCGCGTCGCGACCGACCGCGGTCTGAGCGTGCCCGAGGACCTGTCGGTCGTCGGCTTCGACGACCTGCCCACGGCCGCGGCGAGCCGCCCGCGCCTCACGACCATCCGGCAGCCCCTGCTGGACATGGGCACGTCGGCCGTGCACATGCTGCTGGGCATGCTGGACGGCGGCGCGAGCGAGCACATCCGGATGCCCGCCGAGCTGATCCTGCGCGACTCGACCTGCCCGCCCCGGGAATCCGCGTGAGTCCCCGCACCGGGTGCGCGGTCAGCCCCGACGGCGACCGCACCCTCGACGTCGTGGTCGCCTGAACTCGCCCCGAAAGCACGTGCTCTCGGCGGGGACACGCCGAATCCGCGCGGATTGGGCATGTCCCCGCTGACAGGACGTGTTCTCGACGAGGGATAGCCTGACGGGATGCCCGACCTCTCCGCCCTCGCGTGGGCCGCGCTCGCGCTGGCCGCCGTGGCGGTGGGGGTGTCGAAGACCGCGCTGCCGGGCATCAACACCGTCGCGATCGCGCTGTTCGCCGCCGTGCTCCCCGCGCGGGCCTCGACCGGGGCGCTGCTCCTGCTGCTGATCGTGGGCGACTGGTTCGCGATCTGGCTGCACCGCAAGCACGCCCGGCTGCGCGCCCTGCTGCCGCTCATCCCCGCCGTGCTCGCGGGCCTGGTGCTCGGCTCCCTGTTCCTCGGCGTCGCGAGCGACGCGTGGACGCGGCGGGTGATCGGCGCGATCCTGCTGCTCGTGATCGGCGTCACGCTGTGGCGCCGCCGGCGCGGCGCGCCCGACGACCAGGCGCCGACCGGGCGCATCGCCGCCGCGGCCTACGGCACGCTCGGCGGGTTCACGACGATGGTCGCCAACGCGGGCGGGCCCGTCATGACGATGTACTTCCTCGCCGCGCGCTTCCCGATGCGGGCGTTCCTCGGCACGGCGGCATGGTTCTTCGCGGGCATCAACCTCGCGAAGCTGCCCTTCTCGATCGGGCTCGGGATCATCCAGGTCCCGACCCTGCTGATGGACCTCGCGCTCGTGCCCGGCGTGGTCCTCGGCGCGTTCCTGGGGCGCGCGCTCCTCGGGAGGCTGGATCAGCGCACGTTCGAGCGGATCGTCATCGTGCTCACGATCGCCGGCGCGCTGTACCTGCTGCTCGCCTGATCAGCATTCCTCGGGCAGCGTGAAGCGCCACCCCGCCGCGAGCCGCTCCGTGACGACCTCCCGCACGGCCGCGAGCGTGCCGCGCCGGTCACCGCCGCCGTCGTGCGCGAGCACCAGCTGCCCCGGCTTCATCGCGGCGCGGAGGTTGTCGACGAGCACGGGCACATCCTGCGTCTCCCAGTCCAGGATCGTGCCCGTCACCGCGAGCGGCCGCATCCCGAGCTCCGCGGCGACCTCGGCCGTGACGCCCCAGCTCCCGTTCGGCGCGCGCCAGAACGGGATCGGGATGTCTCCGACGGCGCCGCGGATGATCCGCGCGTTCTCCTCGAGGTCGGCGCGCACGCGGTCGGCCGGCCAGTCCCCCATGTCGGCGAACGACGTCGAGTGGCTGCACAGCACGTGCCCCTCTGCGACCGTGCGGCGCAGGATGTCGGCGCCGCCCGGGCGCAGGACGCACTCGCCGATGACCGCGAAGACGGCGCGGATGCCGTGCTCGGCCAGGAAGTCGAGCAGCGCCGGCGTCGTGCGCGGGTCGGGTCCGTCGTCGAACGTCAAGGCGGCGACGAGGCCGCTCCCCTGCGCGCGGCGGACGTGCTCGACGGAGGTGGCGGGCATGGGTCGACGATAGCGGCGTGCGCGTGCCAGACTCGCCCGGGGATCCGGATCCCGCGCGCCGGCTCTCGTTGCGCGCGGCCGGCGCGCTTGATATGTTTGATCTCACAACAATTCACCGACGACGCTGAAAGCGGGTCTGTAACACCATGTCGCTCACGCCCACCAAGGACGACAAGTTCTCCTTCGGCCTCTGGACCATCGGCTACAACGGGACCGACCCGTTCGGCGGCCCGACCCGCCCCGCGCTCGACGTGGTGCACGCGGTCGAGAAGCTCGCCGAGATCGGCGCCTACGGCCTCACGTTCCACGACGACGACCTGTTCGCCTTCGGCTCGACCGACGCCGAGCGTCAGACGCAGATCGACCGCCTGAAGCAGGCCCTCTCCGACACCGGCCTCATCGTGCCGATGGCGACCACGAACCTGTTCAGCGCCCCCGTGTTCAAGGACGGCGGCCTGACCTCGAACGACCGCGACGTGCGCCGCTACGCGCTACGCAAGCTGCTGCGCAACCTCGACCTCGCCGCCGAGCTCGGCGCCAAGACCTACGTCGCCTGGGGCGGCCGCGAGGGCGCCGAGTACGACTCGGCCAAGGACATCCGCGTGGCGCTCGAGCGCTACAAGGAGGCCTTCAACTTCCTCGGCCAGTACGTCCTCGACAAGGGCTACGACATCCGCTTCGCGATCGAGCCGAAGCCGAACGAGCCCCGCGGCGACATCCTGCTGCCGACGGTCGGGCACGCGCTCGCCTTCATCAACGAGCTCGACCACCCCGAGCTCGTGGGCCTGAACCCCGAGGTCGGGCACGAGCAGATGGCGGGCCTGAACTTCCAGGCCGGCATCGCCCAGGCCCTGTGGCACGGCAAGCTCTACCACATCGACCTCAACGGCCAGCGCGGCATCAAGTACGACCAGGACCTCGTGTTCGGTCACGGCGACCTGCACAACGCCTTCGCGCTCGTCGACCTGCTCGAGAACGGCGGCCCGAACGGCGGCCAGGCCTACGACGGCCCGCGCCACTTCGACTACAAGCCCTCGCGCACCGAGGACGAGACGGGCGTCTGGGACTCGGCCAAGGCCAACATCCAGACCTACCTGCTGCTCAAGGAGCGCGCCAAGGCGTTCCGCGCCGACCCCGAGGTGCAGGAGGCCCTGAAGGCCGCCAAGGTGAACGAGCTCGCCGTGCCGACGCTGAACGAGGGCGAGACCGTCGCCGACCTCGTCGCCGACCGCTCGACCTTCGAGGACTTCGACACCGATGCGTACTTCGGTGGCAAGGGCTTCGGCTTCGTCCGCCTGCAGCAGCTCGCCACCGAGCACCTGCTCGGCGCGCGCTGAGTCGTCCCCTGTCGACCCGATCCGCCCGAATTCTCGAGGGAATCCGGGCGGATCGGGTCGACCTCGCTGGCATGGAAGGACGGCGATGACGCTCGTCGCAGGAGTGGACAGCTCGACCCAGAGCTGCAAGATCGTGATCCGGGAGCTCGAGTCGGGCGCCGTCGTGCGCACCGGCCGGGCGCGGCACCCGGAGGGCACGGAGGTCGACCCGCAGTTCTGGTGGGACGCGCTGCAGAGCGCGATCGCCGACGCGGGCGGCCTGGAGGACGTCGCGGCGATCTCGGTCGGCGGACAGCAGCACGGCATGGTCGCGCTCGACGTCGACGGCCGGGTCATCCGGCCCGCCCTGCTGTGGAACGACACGCGATCCGCGGACGCCGCCGCCGAGCTGACCGCCGAGGTCGGCGCCGAGGAGTTCGCGCGCCGCACGGGCGTCGTGCCCGTCGCGTCGTTCACCGCGACCAAGCTGCGCTGGCTGGCCGACGCCGAGCCGGCGAACGCCGAGCGCGTGGCGGCCGTGGCGCTCCCCCACGACTGGCTGACGTGGCGCCTGCGCGGCTACGGTCCGCAGGGCGAGTCGCCGCTGGGCCCCGTGCTCGACGAGCTGGTGACCGACCGCTCCGACGCGAGCGGCACGGCGTACTTCGACGGCGCGTCCGGCGAGTACGACCGCGAGCTGCTCTCGCTGGCGCTCCGTCGCGACGCGAGCGGCGTGATCCTGCCCCGCGTGCTCGGCCCCGCCGAGTCGGTGACGGGCGGATCCGGATCCCTCGCGGACGGCCTCGTGATCGCGCCCGGCTGCGGCGACAACGCCGGCGCGGCGCTCGGCCTGGGCGCCGCCGCGGGCGACGTGGTCGTGTCGATCGGCACCTCGGGCACGGTGTTCGCGGTCACGGATGCGCCGGTGCGCGACGCGAGCGGTGCCGTCGCCGGCTTCGCCGACGCGTCGGGCCTGTACCTGCCGCTCGTCGCGACGCTCAACGCCGCGCGCGTGCTGGACGCCATCGCGCGCCTGCTGGGTGTCGACCACGACGAGCTCGGGCGCCTGGCGCTGGCCGCCGATCCGGGGGCTGCGGGCCTCGTGCTGCAGCCGTACTTCGAGGGCGAGCGCACGCCGAACCTGCCGGATGCCACCGCGACGCTGTTCGGCATGACCCTCGCCTCCACGACGAGGGAGAACCTGGCGCGCGCGGCGATCGAGGGCATGCTCTCGGGCCTCGCGGACGGCCTCGACGCCGTCCGCCGCCACGGCGTGACGGCCGAGCGGATCATGCTGGTCGGCGGCGCCGCGCAGAACCCCGCGGTCGCCGCGATCGCGGCCCAGGTGTTCGACGCGCCGGTCGTGGTGCCGCAGCCGGGCGAGTACGTCGCCTCGGGCGCCGCGGTGCAGGCCGCGTGGGCCCTGACGGGCGAGCGACCGGCGTGGCCCGTGTCGCTCTCGGCCGAGCCCGCGCCCGACACGCGCCCGGTCGTCCGCGAGCAGTACGCCGCCCGGCGCTGACGCGAAACCGCATCGCCCCGCCGAGACAGCAGGTGTCACACGCTGTCTCGGCGGGGCGTCGCTGTCTCGGCGGGGCGTCGCTGTGTCGGCGGGGCGCTGACGCCTCAGCGGATCGCGGCGGCGACCGTGTCGATGAAGCGCGCGTAGTCGTCGGGAGCGTCGCCGGGCGTGACCGCGCGCAGCACGACCTCGTCCACGGCGTCGAGGTATGCCGCGACGCGGGCGCGCGTCTCGCCGGGGCGGATGACCGTGTCGAGCGGGCCGAATCCGAGCCGCTCGAAGTTGGCCGCGTACGACGGGAAGCCGCCGTAGCGGCTCGCCTCCTCCTCGAGGCGCGGCACGGCGTCCTCGGCCGCGGCGGTCCGGACGTACAGCGCGACCCGGCCGTCGGCGTCGACCGCGTGGTGCGCGGCGGTCTGCTCCGCCGCCGCGCCGGGAGTGAGCCAGTTCAGCACCACGCCGTCGGCCCGCTCGGCCGCGAGCCGGCGCATCCTCGGGCCGAGCGCACCGAGCGCGATATCGGTCACGCCGCCCGCGCGCAGTTCCGCGATCGCGTCGCGCATCAGCCCGAGCACGCCGGAGCGCGCGGCCCCGGATCCGACGCCGAGCGTGAACCGGTCGCCGCGAAGGCCGAGCCGCGCGAGGTCGTCGAGCAGCTCCACCGCCGGCCGCCGGTCGACCGGGATCACACCGGTCGCGACGCGGATCCGCGTGGTGGCCTCCGTTGCGGCGGCGGCGACCTCGAGCGCATCGGCGCCCGGGGTCTCGTTGACCCACAGGGTGCCGAGGCCAGCCTCCTCCATGAGCGACGCGATGCGCCGGGCCACCTCGGGCCCCGCGGACGCGGCGATGCCGACGGAGACGCGATGCAGATCCATGCCTCGATCCTGGCATCCGTGTCGGACCCCGGCGTTAGCGTGGGCGACATGGAGCTCACCCCGGTCGACGCCCGCCGGATGCGCTTCGGCGCGCAGCTGCTCGGCGGGTCCGACCTGTCGCCCACGGACATCGTGGCGCGCGCGGTCGCGCTGCAGGGGCAGGATCTCCCCGGCGTGCTGCGCGCGATCGCGATCCGCTCGCGCCCGGGCACCGCGGTCGCCGACGTGCGCGCGGCATTCGACGCGGGCGAGCTCGTGCGCTCCTGGCCGATGCGCGGCACGCTGTTCGCGACGACGCCCGCGCAGCTCGCCGCGATCCTGCAGCACACCGGCGACCGCACGCGCAACGCGACGGTGCGCCGGCGCGAGCAGCTCGGGCTCGACGACGCGACGATCGACCGGGCCCGCGGGATCCTGCTGCCCGCCCTGCAGGATGCGCCGCGCACGCGCGCCGAGGCGCTCGCGCTGTGGCAGGAGGCGGGCATCGCGACCGACGGCGGGCGCGGCTACCACCTGATCTTCCACCTCGCCGTGGAGGGCCGCGTGCACTGGGGGCCGTTCGCCGGAGCGGAGCAGCAGCTCGTGCTCACGGCGCCGCGCGAGACGGATCCGGACGACCTGGTCGGCATCGTGCGCGGCTTCGTCCTCGCGCGCGGGCCGGTCTCCCCCGACGACGCCGCGTGGTGGCTCAAGCTGCCGAAGACCGCCGTGCGCATGGCCGCCGCGCGCATCGACGACCTGAGCGTCGTCACGGTCGACGGCACCTCCGCGTGGGTGATCGGCGAGCCCGAGGTGCCGGGGCCCTCGGGCGTGACGCTCGCGCCGGCGTTCGACGAGTGGATCCTCGGGTACGCCGACCGCTCGCTCGTCGCGACCCCCGGGGGGCTCGCCGTGCAGGTGCCCGGCGGCAACGGCGTCTTCCGTCCCGTGATCCTGGTCGACGGCGTGGTGGTCGGCACCTGGCGCCTTCCCCCGCGATCATCCAGGGACCGCACTCCGGTCGTCGAGCTCGTCGAGCGCACGACCGCCGCCACCCGCCGCGCGATCGACAGGGCCCTCGCCGCCTGGCCGCACGGGTGAGGCGACGCTCACGGCAGCACGGACTCCCCGACCGGCCCCGGGTTGTACGCGACCTCCCAGCGGTATCCGTCGAGGTCGGCGAAGTAGCCCGTGTAGCCGCCCCACTCGCGCTTCTGCGGCTCGGCGACGATCTCCGCTCCCGCGGCGCGGGCCCCGGCCAGCACCGCGTCCACCTCGGTCTCCGTCGGCACGTTGTGCGCGAGCGTGACGGGTGGCGTGCCGCCCGTGGTCACGGGGCCGATCTCGTGCTCGGCGGCCATCCGGTCCCACAGGGACAGGATGAGGCGCTCCCCCATCCGCAGCATGAGCACCTCGCCCGCGACGTGCAGCTCGGGCTCCCACCGGAGGCCGTCGACGTAGAACCTCCGGCTCGCCTCGACATCCTCGACGACGAGCGTGATGAAGCTGATCCGCTGATCCATGACGGCATGCTCGCACGGACCCGGACACGGCGGAGCCCCCGGAGCGCACCGGCTCCGGGGGCTCCGCGCGCGGATCAGGCCGCGATGGCCATCGACGCGGCCTCGACCACGAGCTCGCCGCCGCGGGCGTCGACCGCGACCGTGCCGCCGTCGGCGAGCGCTCCCGTGACGAACAGGTCGGCGATGCGGTCGTCGACCTCGCGCTGAATCAGACGGCGCAGCGGACGCGCCCCGTACTCGGGCTCGTAGCCGTGCTCGGCCAGCCAGTCGATCGCCGCGGGCGTCACGTCGAGCGACACCTCGCGCGAAGCGAGCCGCGCACGCGTGGCGCCCAGCATCAGCGAGACGATCTCGCGCAGCTGCGGCTTCTCCAGCTTGCGGAACAGCACGATCTCGTCGATCCGGTTCAGGAACTCGGGACGCATCGACTCGCGCAGGCGTCCCATGACGCGGGCCCGGAGGTCTTCCTCGCCGTACGAGCCGTCGCCCGCCGAGAAGCCGATCCCGGAACGCGCCGAGAGGAACTCGGACCCGAGGTTCGAGGTCATCACGACGACCGTGTTGCGGAAGTCGACCGTGCGACCCTGCCCGTCGGTCAGGCGCCCGTCGTCGAGCACCTGCAGCAGCAGGTTGAACACGTCGGGGTGCGCCTTCTCGATCTCGTCGAACAGCACGATCGAGTACGGGTTGCGGCGCACGCGCTCGGTCAGCTGACCGGCCTCGTCGTAGCCGACGTATCCCGGAGGGGCGCCGACCAGGCGCGCGACCGTGTGGCGCTCCCCGAACTCGCTCATGTCGAAGCGGACGATCGCGGTCTCGTCATCGAACAGCGACGAGGCGAGCGCCTTCGCCAGCTCGGTCTTGCCGACGCCGGTGGGTCCGAGGAACAGGAACGACCCGACGGGGCGACGCGCGTCGCCCATGCCCGTGCGGCTGCGGCGGACGGCCTTGGCGACCGCGGTCACGGCGTCGTCCTGGCCGATCACGCGGCCGTGCAGCTCGTCCTCCAGCGCCGCGAGGCGCTCGCGCTCGGTCTCGGTCAGGCGCGCGACGGGGATGCCCGTGGCGCGGCTGACGACGGCCGCGATCTCGGGCTCGTCCACGGTCGCCGGGATCGCGGATCCGCGCGTCGCGGCCTCGTCGATCCGGCGCTGGACGTCGGCGATCTCGTCGCGCAGGCGCGACGCCTCCTCGTAGCGCTCGGCGGCGACCGCGGCGTTCTTCTCCGACTCGAGCGTGCCCAGGCGCTCCATGAGCGCGCTCACGTCGGCCGGCGCTCCGAGACGCAGGCGCAGCCGCGCGCCGGCCTGGTCGATCAGGTCGATCGCCTTGTCCGGCAGCACGCGCTCGGTCAGGTACCGGTCGCTCAGCTCGACGGCGGCCTTGAGCGCCTCGTCGGTGTAGCTCACGCGGTGGTGCTCCTCGTACGCGGACCGCAGACCGCGCAGGATCTCGATGGCGTCCGTCACGGACGGCTCGCCCACCCGCACGGGCTGGAAGCGGCGCTCGAGCGCGGCGTCCTTCTCGATCGTGCGGTACTCCTTGAGCGTCGTCGCGCCGATCAGGTGCAGCTCGCCGCGCGCCAGGCGCGGCTTCAGGATGTTGCCCGCGTCCATCGCGCCCTCGCCACCGCCGCCCGCGCCGACGACCGTGTGGATCTCGTCGATGAACAGGATCACCTCGTCCTTGCGCTCGGCGACCTCCTCGACCGTCTTGGTGAGGCGCTCCTCGAAGTCGCCGCGGTAACGCGTGCCCGCGAGCATCGCGGCGAGGTCCAGCGAGATCACGCGCTTGTCGCGCAGCTGCTCGGGCACCTCGCCCGCCACGATCGCGCGGGCGAGTCCCTCGACGACCGCGGTCTTGCCGACGCCCGCCTCGCCCACCAGCACGGGGTTGTTCTTGGTGCGACGCGACAGGATCTCGATGGTCTGCTCGATCTCGGATGCGCGGCCGATCACCGGGTCCAGCAGGCCGTCGCGGGCCCGCTCGGTCAGGTCGGTGCCGTACGCGGCGAGCATGCCGTCGGCGCGCGCGTCGTCGGCCGGGGCCTCCGTGGCGTCGGCTGCGACGGTCTCGCGGACGCCCTGCGTCAGCGCGTCGGCCGTGATGCCGACCGAGGACAGGATCTGCCCGGCCGGCGTATCCTGCGCCAGCACGAGCGCGAAGAACACGTGCTCGGGATCGATATAGGTCGAGCCCGACGAGCGCGCGACCTGGAACGCGTGGAACAGCGCGCGATGCACCGCGGGCGTCACGACCGCGGCGTCGACGTCGGCGGGCGCGCCGGCCCGCGGCAGCCGCTGCTCGGCGGCGGCCGCGACGGCGCCGCCGTCCGCGCCCACCCGCGAGATGGCCCCGGCGACCGCCGGGTCCTCCGTGAGCTCGCGGAGCACGTGCAGCGCGTCGAGCTCGTGCTGTCCGCGGCCGAGCGCGTAGCGTCCCGCGCGCTGCAGCAGCGCCTGCGTGCGTGCGCTCAGGTAGCGGCTGAGGTCGACCGAGCGCGCCGCGCGGGCGCGTTCGCCCTGCAGGTAGCGCGCGAGGAACTCGTCGAACGCGTTCGGCCCGTCCTGGCCGAGGAAGTCGTCTGTCGAAGGGGTGTCGGGCATCCCGGATCTCCTCCCGAGGTGGAATCGCAGAGTTGCGTGACGTCGTATCAAGTTCGCAACTTGAGTCCGACGATATCAACTTCAACGACGGGAGGGGCCGGCTATTCCCCGAATCTTCTCCACCTCGCAGCATGAGGTATCGGATACCTTGATCTGCAAGGTATGAGAGGAGTGCGCCGTGCGCATCGACAAGGACCTGGTCGCGGCCTCCGCGACGCCGCTCGTGCTCGGCATCCTGGCCGAGGGCGAGCTGTACGGCTACGCGATCCTGAAGCGGGTGACCGAGCTCTCGGGCGGCCGGATGGCCTGGAACGACGGCATGCTCTACCCGCTCCTGCATCGGCTCGAGCGCCAGGGCCACGTGTCCTCCTCGTGGGGCGCGTCCGAGAGCGGGCGCCGCCGCAAGCACTACGCGATCACCGCCTCGGGACGCGAGGCGCTCGCCGAGCGCCAGGCGCAGTGGTCGGTGGTCGTCGAGTCGCTGCGCAGCGCCTGGAGCGACGGCGGCACGGGCCTGCGGCTCGCGGGAGCCCCGGCATGACCCCCGACGCGCTGCCCGAGGAGGTCGAGACGCGCCTCGCCGACTGGCGGGGCTACCTTCTCGCGCGGCGCACGCTCTCCCCCGCCGACGTCGACGAGCTCGAGGATCACCTGCGCGAGCGCATCGCGGATCTCGCGAGCCGCGGCCTGGACGACGACGAGGCCTTCCTGATCGCGATGCGGCGGATGGGCGACGTCGACGCGCTCTCGAGCGAGTACGCGCGGGAGCACTCCGACCGGCTGTGGAAGCAGCTGATCCTCACCCCCGCGGACGACGACGGCCCCGCACCGAGGCGCCGGCGGGAGCCGCTGGTCGTGATCGCCGCGGGCCTCGGCGCCGGCCTCGCCTTGAAGATCGCGCTGAGCATCGCCGGCATGACCACGCACGGCACGCCCGATGGCGCGGCCGTGGCGGCCATGATGCGCACGCTCGCGCTCTACGTCGCGCCGTTCCTGATCGGGTATCTCGCGTGGAAGCGCCGCCTGCCCGCGCGCGCCGTCGCAGGCGTCGCGCTCGGCGTCGCCGCGGTCGCCGCCGCCCTCGCGCTGCTGCCGTTCGCCGCGGTGGGCGACGCTGAGGTGTTCGCCGCGCCGTTCGGCGACACCTCGGTGCTCGCGGCGCTGCACGCCCCGGTGATCCTGTGGGCGCTCGTGGGCGTCGCCTACATGGGCGGCCGGGTCCTCTCGGGCGACCGGCGGATGGACTTCGTCCGGTTCACGGGCGAGTTCGCCGTGTACTACGCGCTGCTGGCGCTCGGCGGCGTGGTGCTGCTGGGCCTGACCGCATCCGTGTTCGGCCTGCTGGGCGTGGGAGTCCAGGTGATGGAGGCGTACGTCGACTGGGTGCTGCCTCTCTGCGTGCCGGGGGCCGTGCTCGTGTCCGCATGGCTCGTCGAGGCGAAGCAGCAGGTGATTGAGAACATCGCGCCGGTCCTCACCCGCGTGTTCACGCCGCTGACCCTCATCATGCTGATGACGCTGCTGGCGGTCCTGGCGACGGCGGGAACGCTGGTCGAGGTGGATCGCGAGCTGCTCATCCTGATGGACGCCGTCCTGATCCTGGTGCTCGGCCTGTCGCTGTACGCGGTCTCGGCCCGCGACCCCCTGTCCCGGCCCGGCTGGTTCGACGGCCTGCAGCTGGCGACGATCGTCGCGGCCCTGGCGGTGGACGCGATCATGCTCACCGCCATGCTCGTGCGCATCGCCGAGTTCGGGTTCAGCGCCAACAAGACCGCGGCGCTGGGCCTGAACATCCTGGTGCTGATCCACCTCGCGGGGCACGCGTGGCTCACGATCGCGTCGTTCCGCGGCCGCGCCGGCTTCGCGCGCGTCTCGCGCTGGCACACGGACTACCTGCCGCTGTACCCGGCGTGGGCGGTCGTCGTCGTGGTGGCGTTCCCGCTCCTGTTCCGGGCCGCGTAGCGCCCGGGAGCCGCGCCGGGCTCCGCCTATCCTGGACGCGTGCGCGAGTTCTGGAGGGGTGTCCGGACGCTGGTCGGCGGGTTCGGGTGGTGGCGCCGCCACCCCGGCGTGATGGCGGCGGGGCTCATTCCGGCGGCGATCGTCTTCCTCGTGCTGGCGGGCGCCCTCGTGGCTCTCGGCCTGGCCCTCCCGGGCCTGCTGGAGCAGCTCACCCCGTTCGCCGACGGCTGGACCCCCGTGGCGGCGGATCTGCTGCGCTGGCTCATCGGGATCGCGCTCATGGGCGGAGCGCTCGTGCTCGCGGTCGTGACGTTCACGGCGCTGACGCTGCTGGTCGGCGAGCCGTTCTACGACCGCATCTGGCGCTCGGTCGAGCGCGACCTCGGCGGCGTCGTGCCGGATGCGCCCTACGGCATCCGCAGCTCGATCGGCGACGCGGCGGGGCTGCTCGGCAAGGGGCTGCTGTCGGCGCTGTGCGCCGGGCTCGTGGCGCTCATCCCCGTGGTCGGCGGCATCGCGGGCGCCGTGATCGGCGCCGCCCTGAACGGCCGCGTGATCGCCGACGAGCTGTCGTCCCGCGGCCTGACGGCCCGGGGGCTCGACGCGTCACGGCGCGCGGCGCTGCTGCGCGCGTACCGGGCCCGCGTGCTGGGCTTCGGCGTGGCGGTGCACGTGTGCTTCCTGGTGCCGTTCGCCGCCATCGCGGTCATGCCGGCGGCCGTCGCGGGCGCGGCGCTGCTGGGTCGCCGCCTGGCGGGCGAGAGCGACGAGGCGCCCGCCGCCTGACGCGGACGGACCCCGGCGGGTCACTCCTCGCGCGCGGGCTCGTCACCCGTGTGCGCCTCGCGCGCGGCGAGGAACAGCAGCACGAGGCCGGCGACCGCGGGCACGGCGAGCGCCGCGGCCGTTCCCGGATGCGCGTACGGTCCGGTGATCGCCCCGACCGCGACCGCGATGATCAGGAACTGCGTGACGATCCCGCCCGAGCGGCCCCATGACCGCCCCGCCCGCGTGGCCGCCGCGAACGCGCCGACCGCGACGGCGCCGACGGCCGTCAGCACGATCAGGGCGACGGCGCTGACCGGATCCACCGTGTCCGCGCCCGCGAGCGCGACGATCTGCCAGCCCACGAGCGCCAGGACGCCGACCGCCTCGAGGGCCAGCAGCGCGGCCGCGATCCGGGCGATCCTGCGAGGCATCCGAACTCCGCTCGGATCGTGGGCGTACAGAGGATTCTGAGGCACGGAAGGATATTGACCCTTGATTTCGGGCCCCCGCTGTATGACCATTGTTAACGGCATGTTTCCCACACCGTGGTGGGTCGTGGGGGTCCCATTCCCACACCATGACCAGCGTATCCGACCCGAATGGATGCGTTCCCACTCTCGACACCGGGCGCGATGCGCTCGCTCGAACCCACCACATTGCGAGGAGCATCAGCATGGATTGGCGCGACAAGGCGGCCTGCCTGACAGTCGACCCGGAACTCTTCTTCCCGGTCGGCAACACCGGCCCGGCGGTCGACCAGATCGAGAAGGCCAAGTCCGTGTGCGCCCGCTGCACCGTCACCGAGGTCTGCCTCCAGTACGCCCTCGAGACCGGTCAGGACTCGGGCGTGTGGGGCGGCCTCAGCGAGGACGAGCGCCGCGCGCTGAAGCGCCGCGCCGCCCGCGCCCGCCGCGCCGGCTGACTTTCCGCATCACCCGCAGTACACAGCACAGAAGAGGCGCCTCCCCCGGGAGGCGCCTCTTCCTCGTCTCTCACGCTTACCGCTTGATCCACTTCAGCGGGATCTCGATCACGACCTCGGTGCCCGTCGCGATCTGCCCGCCGGCGCGATTCCCGTCGATGTCGTCCGATCCGCCGCCGTCCGATCCGAGCGTCCGCCAGTCGATGGATCCGCTGAGCTCGCCCTGGATGAGCGTGCGCACGATCTGGGTGCCGAGGCCGCGTCCGACGGTGCCCTCCGGCAGGCCGCTGCCCGAGTCGCGCACGCGGACGAGCAGCTTCTCCTCGTCGCGCTCGGCGATGATCTCGACCTTGCCCTCCTGACCCTTCAGTCCGTGCTCTACCGCGTTCGTGACGAGCTCGGTCAGGGCCAGCGCGAGGGGCGTGGCGTACTCGCTCGGCAGCACCCCGAACTTCCCGATGGAATGCGTGTGCGCGAGCGTGTTGGGCGCCGCGGCGACCTCGGCGACGAGCCGCAGGACGCGGTCGAACACCTGGTCGAAGTCGACGTTCTGCGACAGGCCCTCCGAGAGCGTGTCGTGCACGACCGCGATCGCCGCCACGCGCTGCATGGCCTGCGTGAGCGACTCGCGCGCCTCCTCCGACTTCGTGCGCCGCGCCTGGATGCGCAGCAGCGACGCCACCGTCTGCAGGTTGTTCTTCACGCGGTGGTGGATCTCGCGGATCGTCGCGTCCTTGGTGAGAAGCTCCTGCTCCTGGTGGCGCAGCTCGGTGACGTCGCGGCACAGCACGATCGCACCCGTGCGGTTGCCGTGGTCACGCAGCGGGATCGCGCGCAGCGACACGGTCACGCCGCGCGCCTCGATGTCGGTGCGCCACGGCGCGCGGCCCGTCACGACCACGGGCAGCGACTCGTCGGTGTCGCGCGAGGCGGGCAGGATCCGGCTCGTCACCTCGGCGAGCGACTCGCCCTCCAACTCGTCCGCGAAGCCCACGCGGTTGAAGGCGGACAGCGCGTTCGGGCTCGCGAACGTCACGATGCCGTCGACGTCGAGACGGATGAGGCCGTCGGCCGCGCGCGGGGCCCCGCGCCGGGGGCCGGTCGGCGCCGACAGGTCGGGGAAGTCGCCCGTGGCGATCATCCGGAAGATGTCGTCGGCGCAGTCGTTGAACGTGATCTGCTGTCGCGAGGGCGCCCGCACGTCGCCGAGGTTCGTGTGGCGGGTGAGCACGCCCATCACGGTCTGCGCGCCGTCGAGCTTGCGCGCGATCGGCACGGCGCGCACGCGCGTGGGCGTCTCCTCGAACCACTCGGGGCTCGACGAGTCGATGATGGCGGCGGAGGCGAACGCGTCGCGCACCTGCGCCTGCCACTGCGGACGGATCCGCTCCCCGACGATGTCGCGGTAGAACAGGGTCGCGGCGCCGCCGGGCCGGGTGTGCGCCACCGCGACGAACGAGTCGTCCGACGTGGGCACCCACATCACGATGTCCGCGAAGGAGAGATCGGCGAGAAGCTGCCCGTCGCCGGCGACGCGATGCAGCCACTCGACATCCGCCTCGCTCGCGATCCCCTGGGCGAAGACGAGGTCACTGAGTGTCGACACGGATCCAGCTTATGGGTCGAGGATCGCCGCCTCCGGCCGCATGACGATCCGCCGGGCGGTCGCGCGGCGCATCCGGCCGCGCGACGGCTCGCGATCGCCGCGCGGTGCCTCGTGCGGTGCCAGCTCGGCCGCGAGGCGTCGCACCGCCTGCGCGAGGCCCGAACGCCCGGCGATCTCGCCGACGGGCCGCGCGGCGAGCAGCGCCGCGTCGGCCGCGCGGCGGTCGTCCGGCACGAACGACACGTCGGTCACGCCCGAGAACCGCTCGAGCGCGCGCCGCACCTGGCCGCGGGGATCGATGCCCAGCGGCCCCGAGCGCAGCCGGTTGATCACGACCCGCACGGGCGTGGCGGCGCCCACCACGCGCCGCAGCTCGGCGTAGCCGCGAACGAGGCGCGCGAGCCCGACCGGATCCGCGGATCCGACCGCCACGACCTGATCGGCCGAGGCGAGCGCCGACAGCGTCGCGGCGTTGCGGCGCGGACCGTCGAGGTCGCTCACGATCTCCTCATCGGCCTCGAGCGACGACGACACATCGACGATCACGACGTCGGCCCAGTCCCGCATCACCTCGAGCGCGATCGCGACACGCGGCCCCGACAGCTCGGGCCAGCGCGAGGCGCGGTTGATGCCGGTCAGCACGTCGACGCGTCCGTCGGGATCGCCCAGCGGCACGCTCACTCGCAGCAGCTCGCCCGCGTCCAGCAGCCCGAACTCGGCCTGCCGGCACGCGGCGGCGAACCCGGGGCTCTCGTCGGCGAGCCCCGTGGCGATCGCGATCGACGGCGCGTGGCTGTCGGCGTCGACCAGCGCGACGTGCGCGCCGCCGCGGGCGTGCTCCAGGGCGAGCTCGATCGCGATCGTGGTGCGGCCGGGCGCGCCCTCGGGCCCCCACACCGCAAGGACCCGGCCGCGCTCACGCCGCTCGTCCGCGCCGTCCACCCGGGGGTCCCCGGCCGCGGCGACGATCCGCCATCCCGGCGCGCCCGCCGGCAGCGGATCCACCAGCCCGAATGCCCGCGCCGCCCGCACGTCGGCGGGGCGGTCGGCCAGCAGCACGATGCGCACCCCGAGCCGGTCGCAGCGCCCGACGAGCGCCGCGGTGAGCGCCCCGCTCGCGGCCAGCACGAGCGTGTCCGCCTCCACCAGGCGCGCGGCCAGCTCGGATCCGTCGTCGCCTGCGCCGGCGAGGTCCGCCGGATCCGCGGTCGCGAGCACCGCGACGCCCTCGTCCCGCAGCTCCTCCGCGACCCGGTCCGCCTCCGCGGCGTCGGCCGCGACGACGGCGATCACTCCCCGTCCTCCGCGTCGGGGGCGGCGTCCTCGTCCGTCGTCGCGGTACCGCCGTCCGATGCCCCGGTCGCCACCGGATCGGGAAGCGCCGCGGTGCCGCCGCCCGCGGTGGGGACGGCCGACAGGACGGATCCGGCCGCGACGGCCGCGAGCACGTCCGCCACGCGGCCGCGGTCGATCACGAGCTCGAGTGCCGCCCCGCCCGAGGCCATCACGCCGTCCTCGCGCGTGACGCGCGCCACGACCGCGTCCGCGACGAGGATGCGCGGCGCCGCGAACGTCCCCGGCTCGCCGCCCGGCGGCGTCTCCCACAGGTCCACCAGCGCGCCGCGGTCGACGCCGTCCGGCACGTCGACCGAGCTGCGCACCACGACGGAGGTGCGGTCGCTCAGCTCGGACGCGCCGGCGGCGCCCGCGGGCAGGAGCTCGCCCGCGCCGATCGGGCGCAGCGCCACGAGCCCCTCGCCGAGGGATTCCGGCGCCAGATAGGCGTCGCGAGACGTGCCGAGCGCGACCTCGACGACCGTGACGTCGGCGGCCGTGATGGCCTGGCCCGGCACCAGCGTGCCCGCGGCCGCCAGCACCGGCACGGTCTGACGCGCGGCCCCGACGACGAACCACACGCCGGCGATCGACGCGGCCACGAGCACGACGCCGATCACGAAGCGCGCATCGGCCCAGAAGGCGCGGCGTGCGGGGCGCGCCTGGGGAGGGACCGTGCGGGCCGTGCCGCCCGGGGCGGCCGTGAGGGTGCTCATGCAGGCATGGTCGCAAAGAGCGCGGGGCGTCCGCGGAGGTTGTCCACAGGCCGGTATGTCGCCCTGCCGACCGCTCCCCCGATGTTCATAATGGGGACCATGGTCGAGGATCCCGCACGCCGTCTCGTGCCGCCCGCTCAGGTCGCTGAGCTGCTGGGCGTCGACGTCGACGAGGTCCTGCAGCTCGTGCAGGACGGCCGGCTGCGCGGGGCCCGCGTGGGCTCGCCGGCGCGCTGGCGCATCGAGCACGCCAGCGTCGGCGAGTACCTCGACGCCCAGGTCGAGGAGGCCCGCCGCATGGCGCTGTGGCGCCAGTCGAACGCTGCGAGCTTCCCCGAGCTGTGGGGCACGCGCGGCTGAGGCGGCCGCGCACGGCTCAGACGACCGGAACGCCCGCCGACGCGTCGATCCGCACCCACGCGACCGCCGCGAGCGGCAGCATCCGGTAGGCGCGCACGTCCGCGGACCGGCGCGGCGCCCCGGCGTCGTGCAGCGCGAGATCGAGGTGATCCGCGCCGACCCGGTCGACCGTGCCCGTGAGCACACGGCCGGATCCGTCCGCCGCCGCGACGCCGACCGCCACCCCGACGCGGCGCCGCGCGAGGTCCCGGAGCGCGAGCGCGAACGTGACGCGCTCGGCGAGCCGGTCGGTGTTCTCGGCCGGCCGGGCGCTGCGCAGCAGGTCTCCGTGCGCGGCCTGGATCCCGCGGATCGCGGGGATCGGCGCGAGCAGCAGCCGTTGCGCGCCCTCGCTCTCGGGAGCCGCGATCCAGTCCGCGCCCACCGCCGCGATCCGCACCTCGACGGCGAGACCGTCTGCGAGCTCGAGCGTCACCGGCCCCTCGGCGTCGTGGGCCAGGCCGATCAGACGCGCGCGGAGGTCGACCCGGGCCAGACGCAGCCGCTCGGCCTCCGATTCGAGGGCGGCCCGCTCGGCCTCCCACTCGGCGGCGAGCTGGTCCTCCAGGTCGTCGAAGAATCGCTCCCATCGCACGGGGCGAGCGTAGGGCACCGCCCGGGGGCGGCCCGCCGGCTGTCCACAGGCCCGGCCCGGCGCGTTCCATCTCCACGGGCATAGGTGCCGTCTCCGGGGCCCGCGCGGCCGGTGCTGAACTGGCGATTCGTTCCGCACCGAGCATCCGGAGGTCTCGATGTCCCAGCCTTCGCCGTCCGCGCAGCCATCCACCGCCCGCCCGCTGCGCAAGCTCGCGGACGTCGAGGAGCACTTCGCCCGGCAGCGCACGCCGAGCGACCACCTGCCGGATCCCGAGCCCCTGCTCACTGCCCTCACGCGCGGCGTGCTCGAGGTGCTCGCCGGGGTGCGCGAGCCCGAGCAGCTCGCACGCTGGCTGACGGACGAGCCCTACCGCACGCTCGTGACGCGCGCGGGCCTCGCGGTGCGCGCACGCAGCGCCCGTCGGCAGAGCGTGATGCGGCCGATCTTCGCGATCCGTTCGATCCGGCACTCGTCCCCGGCCGACGGCGTGATCGAGGGCGTGATCATCGTCGAGACGCCGCAGCGCACGCGCGCGGTCGCCATGCGTCTGGAGGGCATGGACAGCCGCTGGCGCGCGACGAGCCTCTCGGTTCTTTGAATCGGTAGTGCAGAGAACGTCCTCGATCGTTCGCCCGGCGCTTCCTTTCCCGCTTCGCGGGGTAGTGCAATGAGCGTGATCGATCGCTCGCCCGACGCTTCCTTTCCCGCTTCGCGGGGTAGCGCAATGAGCGTGATCGATCGCTCGCCCGACGCTTCGCGCCGGGACTCGTGATCGAAGGCTGTCGCTTCGCTCCATCCCGCGGACGTTGCGTTTTCGAAGTGGTCGGCAGTCGCTTCGCTCCACGCTCGCTTCGCTCGCACGGGACACCGCTCGTCCCGCGCGCGGTCGCTTCGCTCCACGCTCGCTTCGCTCGCACGGGGCACCACTCGTCGCGCACCCGCGGCCGCTTCGCTCCACGCTCGCACGGGCTTCGGTCAGGCCCGCGCCGGGGCTACTGCTTGTAGCTGCTCAGGAAGTTGCCGAGACGCTCGACGGCCTCGGTCAGCACGCGCGCCTCCGGCAGCGTGACGATGCGCAGATGGTCGGGCGTGGCCCAGTTGAAGCCCGTGCCCTGCACCAGCAGGATGCGCTCGGCCACGAGGAGGTCGTACACGAGCCGCGCGTCGTCGTGGATCTCGTGGACCTCCGGATCCAGGCGCGGGAACGCGTACAGCGCGCCCTGCGGCTTGACGCACGAGACGCCCGGGATCTGAGTGAGCTTCTCCCACGCCGCGTCGCGCTGCTCGTGCAGGCGCCCCGACGGGGCCACGAGCGAATCGATCGTCTGCACGCCCGTGAGCGCCGCCAGCACCGCGTGCTGCGCCGGGACGTTGGGGCACAGGCGAGTCGAGGCGAGCAGCGTGATGCCCTCGATGAAGCCCTTGGCGTGCTCCTGCGGCCCCGTGATGACGAGCCAGCCGGAGCGGTAGCCCGCGACGCGATAGGTCTTGGACAGGCCGTTGAACGTCAGGCACAGCAGATCGGGCGCGACCGAGGCCATGGGGATGTGCTGGGCGCCGTCGAACAGGATCCGGTCGTAGATCTCGTCGCTCAGCACCAGCAGCGAATGCTCGCGGGCGATGTCCGCGATGCCCTCGAGCACCTCGCGCGAGTAGACCGCGCCGGTGGGGTTGTTCGGGTTGATGATCACGATCGCCTTGGTGCGGTCTGTGATCTTCGAGCGGATGTCCTCGAGATCCGGCTGCCACTCGCTCTGCTCATCGCACAGGTAGTGCACGGGCGTGCCGCCCGACAGGCTCGTCATGGCCGTCCACAGCGGGTAGTCCGGGGCGGGGATCAGCACCTCGTCGCCCTGGTCGAGCAGCGCCTGCATCGTCATGGTGATGAGCTCGGAGACGCCGTTGCCGAGGTAGACGTTCTCGGGGTCGACGTGCGGGAACCCGGGCGTCTCCTCGTAGCGGCTGACGATCGCGCGGCGCGCGGACAGGATGCCGCGGCTCTCGCTGTAGCCGTGCGCGGTCGGCATGGCCGCGATCATGTCGCGCACGATCTGGTACGGCGCCTCGAATCCGAACACGGCGGGGTTGCCGGTGTTGAGCTTGAGCACCGTGTGCCCCGCGGCCTCGAGCCGAGCGGCCTCCTCCAGGGCGGCGCCCCGGATCTCGTAGAGGACGTTCTTCAGCTTCGAGGAGTGATCCAGCGTCCGCAGCCGGCGTCCGCCGGGGTGCGCGCTGATCGGGACAGGGGTGGTCATCGCCCCAGGATAAGCCGGGCCCCACCGGTCCACGCGCGCATGCGTGGACCGGTGGGGCCGGTGGAGGCGGGTCAGCGCTTCTTGGCGGCGCGGCGCTGCTCGCGGTTGAGCGGGGCGTCCTGCGCGGCGGCGTCGGCCGCGTGGCCGAACGCGCTCGTGCCGGGGCCCGCCTGCGGCGCGGTCGCCTGCGTCTGGGCGCCCTGGCTCTGCGCCGCGCGGCGCACGCGGTCGGTCGAGGCCTTGTTGACCTGGCCGCGGTCGTTGCGCACCTCGACCTCGCCGGCGTCGTTGGGCGCGGAGTACTCGAGCTGCTGATCGGCCGGGTGCTCCGACAGGCCCTTGGCCTCCACCTCGGCCTGCGCCTGCTCGCCCTCGCCCACGCGGCGCACCTGCACCTCGAGGTTGAAGAGGTAGCCGACGGCCTCCTCCTTGATCTGCCCCATCATCGTCTGGAACATCGAGTAGCCCTCGCGCTGGTACTCGATGAGCGGATCGCGCTGCGCCATGGCGCGCAGGCCGATGCCGTCCTTGAGGTAGTCCATCTCATAGAGGTGGTCGCGCCACCGGCGGTCGAGCACCTGCAGCACCACGCGGCGCTCGAGCTCGCGCACGGCGGCCTCGCCGAGCGTCTCCTCGCGCTTCTGGTACGCGATCCTCGCGTCGCTGAGCAGCTCGCGCTTGAGACCCTCGGCGGTGATGCCGCCCTTGCGGCCGCCGGCCTCGGCGACGACCTCGTCGATCGTGACGCCCACGGGGTACAGGGTCTTCAGCTCGGTCCAGAGCGCGTCGAAGTCCCAGCTCTCGTTGTGGCCGCCCGCGGTGTGCTCGTCGATCACCGCGGTGATGGCGTCCTCGATGAAGTGCTGCACGCGATCCGCGATGTCATCGCCCTGCAGGATGTGGCGGCGGTCCGAGTAGATCGCCTCGCGCTGGCGGTTGAGGACGTCGTCGTACTTCAGGACGTTCTTGCGCGCCTCGGCGTTGCGGCCCTCGATCGCGGCCTGCGCGTTCTTGATCAGGTTCGACACCAGGCGCGACTCGATCGCGACATCGTCCGGCAGGTCGGTGCGCGACAGCAGCGCGTCGGCCGCGCCCGACTGGAAGCGGCGCATCAGGTCGTCCTCGAGCGACAGGTAGAAGCGGCTCTCGCCCGGGTCGCCCTGACGGCCCGCGCGACCGCGCAGCTGGTTGTCGATGCGACGCGACTCGTGACGCTCGGTGCCGAGGACGTACAGGCCGCCGGCCTCGACGACCGTCCTGGCCTCCTCGGCGACCTCGTTGCGGGTGCGCTCGAACACGGCGTTCCACTCGGCGTCGTACTCCTCCGGGTCGGTGATCGCCGGATCCAGGCCCTTGGCCTTCATCTCCTGCACCGCGAGGAACTCGGCGTTGCCGCCGAGCATGATGTCGGTGCCTCGACCGGCCATGTTCGTCGCGACCGTGACCGCGCCCAGGCGTCCCGCGCGGGCGACGATCTCGGCCTCGCGCGCGTGGTTCTTCGCGTTCAGCACCTCGTGCTTGATGCCCTTCTTGGACAGCAGGCGCGAGAGGTACTCGCTCTTCTCGACGCTGACCGTGCCCACGAGCACGGGCTGGCCGGCCTCGTGGCGCTCGGCGATGTCCTCGACGACCTGGGCGAACTTGCCCTTCTCGTTGCGGTAGACGAGGTCGCGCTGGTCCTTGCGGATCATCGGCTTGTTGGTCGGGATCGGCAGCACGCCGAGCGTGTAGGTCGACATGAACTCGCCGGCCTCGGTCTCGGCCGTGCCGGTCATGCCCGCGAGCTTGTCGTACAGGCGGAAGTAGTTCTGCAGCGTGACGGTGGCGAGCGTCTGGTTCTCGGCCTTGACCGGCACGCCCTCCTTGGCCTCGATGGCCTGGTGGATGCCCTCGTTGTAGCGGCGGCCGACCAGGATGCGCCCGGTGTGCTCATCGACGATCATGACCTCGTCGTTCATCACGACATAGTCGGTGTCGCGCTTGAACAGCGCGAGCGCCTTGATCGAGTTGTTGAGGAACGAGATGAGCGGCGTGTTGGCCGACTCGTACAGGTTGTCGATGCCGAGGTAGTCCTCGACCTTCTCGATGCCCGCCTCGAGCACGCCGACCGTGCGCTTCTTGATGTCGACCTCGAAGTCCACGCCCTCCTCGAGCGTGCGCGCGACCTTGGCGAACTCCACGAACCAGCGGTTCGCCTCGCCCGAGGACGGACCGGAGATGATCAGCGGCGTGCGTGCCTCGTCGATCAGGATCGAGTCGACCTCGTCGACGATCGCGAAGAAGTGGCCGCGCTGGACCATGTCCTCCTTGCGCCACGCCATGTTGTCGCGCAGGTAGTCGAAGCCGAACTCGTTGTTCGTGCCGTACGTGATGTCGGCGCCGTACTGCTCGCGGCGCACGGCGGGGGTCTGGCCCGACACGATCACGCCCGTGGTCATGCCGAGGGCGCGGAACACGCGGCCCATCAGCTCGGCCTGGTAGGAGGCGAGGTAGTCGTTCACCGTGATGACGTGGACGCCCTTGCCCGCGATCGCGTTGAGGTACGCGGGGAGCGTCGCGACGAGGGTCTTGCCCTCACCGGTCTTCATCTCCGCGATGTTGCCGAGATGCAGGGCCGCCCCGCCCATGATCTGGACGTCGTAGGGGCGCATGCCGAGCGTGCGCTTGGCGGCCTCGCGCACCGCGGCGAAGGCCTCGGGCATCAGGTGGTCGAGCGTCTCGCCGGCCTCGAACCGGGCGCGCAGCTCGGCGGTCTCGCCGCGCAGCTCCTCGTCCGTGAGCTGCGTGTAGTCCTCCTCGAGCGCGCCGACGGCGCTGACCACCTGCTGGAGGCGCCGACGGATGCGTCCCTCGCCGGCGTGAAGCAGCTTCTCGAAGGGATTGGCCACGTGATGTCTCCTCGTTCTCGGCCCTCGCTCACGTCGAGCGTCGCGTGCCGTGCCCGCGCCGTCCGGCGACGGGCATACGGACCCATGTTATCCGCCCGTGATCTATGCCGCGGCTGGGTGTCCGGGCGCCCCCAGGAGGACACCCGTGATCGGGACGAGCGGATGGGGACTAGGATCTGTCCACCGGCTGCTCCGCACCGGTCGCGCCTCACCGCCCCCTCCGCCGGGATCCGACGCAGGACCGCCCTCCTCCGGATCCCGCGGGCACATGCGCGCCGACACGTGACCGCCGGCCGCCGACGTCGGCGGGACGACCATTTCGTGAACACCAATCCTGAGCAGAGGCGATCGATGACACTGGTGGGCCCCTCCCTGAGACGACCCGACCCGACCGGACCGGCCGCCGATGACGCGCGCACGCGGATCCTGGGAGGGGTGACGCACCTCGTCGCGGCACTCACGCCCCACGAGGCGGAGCGCGACGACCTGCTCGAGCTCGCCGCAGTGCTCGAGGCCGCGGGCACGGAGCCGTGGCTGCTGCGCCGCTCGAGCGGGCGGGCGGCACTCGCGCTGCCGTCGGAGCACCGTGCGCGCGCGATCGCCGCGCTCACCGAGGCCGGATCCGCCGAGCCGTGGGCGGCCGCCCGCCGCGAGAAGGGTGCCGTGCGACCGCTCGACGGCGGCGCCGCGCGCGCCTTCGGCCGGGGCGACGTCGCGACGCTGTTCCGTCCCCGCGTCGTCCCGTCCGGCACCGTCCGCTACGGGGCCGAGCACGGCATCCGGCTGGAGTTCTGGCACCGCGACAGCGGCAGGCTGCGTGCCCCGCGACCGAACGTGCTCACGCGGCGGACGATCGCGGTGGACGACCTCGCCCTGACGATGGTCCAGCGGCACGGGCGTGCCTGGCGCACAGTCGAGGGCATGTGGACGCCGGGCGCGAACGAGTTCGCGCAGGAGGTCGACATCGTGTTCTCGTGGGTGGACGGCTCCTCGAACGAGTTCCAGCGGGAGCGCGCCAAGCGCCTGAACGCCTACGTCGTGGGCGACGGCGACGACCACGCCGCGCGCTTCCGACAGGTCGACGAGCTGCGATACGCCCTGCGCAGCGTGCACATGTTCGCCCCGTGGGTGCGCACCATCTGGATCGCCACAGACAGCCCCGCACCGTGGTGGCTGCGCGCCCACCCTCGGGTGCGCGTCGTGCGCAGCGAGGAGTTCTTCGCCGATCCCTCCGTCCTCCCCACGCACAACTCCCACGCGGTCGAGGCGCAGCTGCATCGCATCCCCGGCCTCGCCGAGCATTTCCTCTACTCGAACGACGACATGTTCTTCGGGCGCCCCGTTCGTCCGGAGCTGTTCTTCACGGCCGCCGGTCTCACGCAGTTCGTCGAGTCGGACATCCGGATCGGCGTGGGCGACCCGGGCGCTTCCCGCAGCGGCCACGACAACGCCGCACGCGTCAACCGCGAGCTGCTGCAGCGCCGCTTCGGCCGCGTCATCACCCGCGACCTGCAGCACTGCGCGACGCCGCACCGCCGCAGCGTCATGGCCGAGCTCGAGCGCGAGTTCCCTGAGGAGTTCGCCCGCACTGCCGCCGCCCGCTTCCGCAGCGCGACCGACGTCTCGGTGACCAACTCGCTGTACCACTACTACGCCCTGATGTCCGGGCGCGCCGTGCCCACGTCGGTCCCTCGCACGGCCTACGTCCAGACGACGCTGCAGTCGTCGCTGCATCGCATGGAGCGGCTGCTCACGCGTCGCGACGCCGACATGTTCTGTCTCAACGACGGCAGCGTGCCGGAGCTGCCGGAGGAGGTGCGAGAGCGCGCCGTACGGGAGATGCTCGACGCATACTTCCCGGTCGTCGCCCCGTGGGAGCGGCTCTCCCCCGACGAGGCCTGAGCGCCCGTCAGCCGACGACGGGGATCGACGAGGTCGGGGGCGCGATCCGGTCCGCGCGCGCCCGCGCGGCCGACTCCGGGATCACCACGCCGGCCCGGGCGAGGCGCCGGCGCGTCTCCTCCGCGGTCGTGATCTCGGCGGGAGACGCGTCGGACAGCGGCACGACCGAGTGCACGACGGTCTCCTCGTACACATGCACCAGGTTGTATGCCTGTCCCGCGTCGCGCGGGCGCATGCCGCCGTCGGCGACACCGGGATCCTGGGTGTAGCAGGTGGCCGATGCGACGGACACCGGGATGCCGGCGAAGGTCGCGGAGGTGGAGAAGTGCACGTGGCCCGCGAGGATGGAGCGCACATCGCTGCCGCGCAGCACGTCGGCCAGGCGCTTCTGGTCGCGCAGCTCGACCAGCGTCGCGAGGTCGAGCACGCACGGCACCGGCGGGTGATGCATCGCGAGGATCGTGCCGTGCGGCGCGGGGATCGACAGCTCCAGCGCGAGCCAGTCGAGCTGCGCGTCGTCGATCTCGCCGTAGTGCTCGCCGGGGACCGACGTGTCGAGCACGATCAGGCGCAGACCGTCGATGTCATGGACGGCGTCGACCGGCGCGTCGCCAGAGCCGTCGAGAAGCTCGCGACGGAAGACGTCGCGCTCGTCGTGGTTGCCCATCACCCAGATGACCTCCGCCCCGAGACGCCGCGCGGCGGGCTCCACGGCCGCCCGCAGCCGGACGTACGCCTCGCGCTCGCCGAGGTCGGCGAGGTCGCCGGTGAAGACGATCGCGTCCGGTCGACCGCCCGATCGCCCCAGCTGCGACATCACGCGCTCGACGTTCGCTGCGGCGTCGATGCCGAAGACCCCGTCGCGGGCGCGCAGGTGGGTGTCGCTCAGGTGCACCAGCAGGTGACTCGAGCGGGCGTACTCGGCGATCCGGAGCTCCGGCGTGTCGGACATGCGCGAGATGTTACCGGCATGTTTCCGCCGGTCGGTGACGCCCAGCTGAACAGCACGCGAATCCGAGCCGTCCGCCACGCGGTCATCCCGAGACGCACCCTGTGATCGACTCACCCCAGGCGGGTCCGTTGTACGGGCCCCCGTAGGGCATGATCGCGACCGAGACGATCTGCCCCACCTGCGCGCTCCACGTCTCGTCGGTCGGGATCAGAAACCCCAGCCGGCCGCGATCGCCGGCGAGCTCGTAGCGGACATATCCGAGCTGAGCGCCCGTCCCGTCGTCTTCGGCGACGACCTCGGCTGCGTCCGGATGGGCCGCGAGCAGCTCGTCGATCGTGGATCCGATGCCTATCCCGCCCGACGTGCGCAGGCGACCGTCGGTGATCTCGATGATCTGGATCGGACCGCCGGGCGTGCCGTCCGTGGCCGCCTGGAACTGCGGCGGCAGATCGCCCGCCTCACCCGGCCGGCCATCTTCCGTCCCGGGCCGCCAGTACCCCTCCGCGCAGCTCTCGTCCCACGTCAGGTCGGCACGCGCGGACTCGGACAGCGACTCTCCGACGACGACGCCGCCGAGGCCGTCCGGCGTCAGCACCGGCGGCGCGGGCGGCGCGCCGTCGCCCTCCGGCGCCTCGACCCCCGGCCCCGGCGCGTCGTCCGTCGGGACAGCGGAGATGATCGTGCGAGTGGTCCACTCGGTCAGGCTCGGCACCTGCGCGGTGAAGGCGCCGGGGTCGCCGCCGAAGCGGCGGCTCTCCGTCAGACTCGCGAGGCGCGTGTCGCCATCCACGCGCAGCGTCGTGCTCTGGGACGCATCGCCGCCGAGCGGCTCCGCGACGTCGATGCGCTGGACGGAGCCGTCGTCGAAGCGACCGACGCGCGCGTCGGGAACGAGCGCGAGGGACTCCAGCATCGCGGCATGCAGGTCGTCGGGCATCTGGTTCAGCGCCACGGCCTCGGTCATCGCGCCGAGCCACGAACGCTCGAAGGTGTCCGCGCGGCTCCGATACCACGCGAGCAGCGCGGCAGGGTCGCGCGGGAGCTCGTCCCAGATCCCGTAGCCGCCGTCCAGCAGCGGGGTGGCGTGCACCGTGCCGTCGTCGTCCTCGCCGCCGGCCCCCGACGCGATGCGGCCCCACGTGGTCGAGCGCGTGACGCCGGGCTCCTCGAGGTCGCGCTGCCGGCAGATCTCCAACGCGGGATCGGGATCGGCCGGCGCGCCATAGACGCCGACGAGTTCGCAGTCGTCCGCGAAGACCCACGTCCACTCGCCGCCGGCCCGGGGATCCGCCGGGACATAGACAGACACGGTCGCGCTCGTGACGATCGCCGACTCCGCATCCGCCCAGGACTGCGCCATGGCTCCGGTGTCGAGGTCCCAGGGCGTGGCGGCCTCGATCGTGCGCTCGAGACGCACGTAGGGCGCTTCGCTCCCCGCGGGCGGCGGAGTCGGCGCCGGGCCGGCGCTGCGGTCGTCCGGAGCGAGCTCGCGCAGCAGCGTGACGCCGCCGATCGCGGCCGCGGCGACCGCGACGGTGGCGGCCGCGGCGAGCGCGATGGCGCCGACCCGGCGGCCGCGCGCTCCTCGCGGCTCGAGCGGTGTGACGGGCGCCACGCCCCCGGTGTCTCCGCCGCCCGTGCCGCGTGCCGTGCGCGAGGCGATCGGCACGGGCGGTGTCGCCGCGCTCTCCTCCCGCTGGATCTCGACCATGAGTCGTGCCCGGGCGGCGGTCAGCTCGGCGGCGGTCGGGCGGCGCACCTCGGCGCCCAGGTCACGCACGAACGTCAGCTCGTCCATCGTTCCCCTCCTCTGCGGTGTCGCCACCGGGCAGCTCGAGACGGAGCCTGCGGCGGATCCGGTTGATGCGCGACCACACGGTGCCGACGGGCACGCCCAGCGCGTCGGCGATCTGCTCGGTGCTGAGGTCGCCCCACGCGTACAGCAGCAAGGTGTCGCGGTCGGCCTCACTCAGGCGGCGGATCTGCGGCGCGAGGCCGCGCAGCCGGGCCGACGCGTCGGCGCGGTCGGCGGCGGCCTCGATGTCGCTGATCGCGACCTCGACCGCCACGCTGGCGGACGCCTGGAGCGCGCGCCAGCGCCTGGCCTCGGCGGCGCGCGCCCTGTGCGCGAGCCGCGTGGCGATGCCGAGCAGCCACGGCAGCGCCGATTCCCGGTCGAAGTCGTAGTCGACCCGGCGCCGGAACGCGACGAGGAACGTCTCGCTCAACACGTCGTCGCCCGCGTCCGCCCCGACGAGACGGCGCGCGTAGCGGCCGACGACCGGGGCGTGCCGATCGAAGAGCGCGGCGAACTCCTGCGGTCGCGCGAGCGAGCGCCGGAGGATCTCGGCATCGGTGGTCACGATCGGTATTGCCTCGCGCGGGGATTGTCCTTCACGGTCGCGATGATCCCGCATCCGGGATGGTTCCCACGCCGCCGCCGGCGCGCCGCATCCGGATCGTTGCATCAGATGATGTTTCCCGGTATGTATATTCTCGGAAAGCAAATACGGGATCCCATCCCGGAACGGAGAGCCGAGATGAGCGTCCGCCAGAGCCTGCTCGCGATCCTCGACCAGGCGCCCTGCTACGGCTACCAGCTCCGCGCGGAGTTCGAACGCCGCACGGGCGGCACCTGGGCGCTCAACGTCGGGCAGATCTACAACACCCTCGAGCGACTCGAGCGCGACGGGCTGGTCGCGCGCGGCGAGGCCGACGATCAGGGCCACGTGTACTGGCAGATCGCCGAGGCCGGGCGCAGCGAGGTCCGGACGTGGCTGACCACGGCCGTCGACCGGGGCCAGGCCGCGCGCGACGAGCTCGCGATGAAGCTCGCGCTCGCGGCCACGCTGCCGGGCGTCGACGTCGCGGCCGTGATCCAGAATCAGCGCCGCGCGACGCTCGCGCGCCTTCAGGATCTGCAGCGCACCACGCGCGCGGACGCGGATCCCGACGGCCCGGAGGCGATCGCCTCGTCGCTCGTCGTGGAATCGATGATCTTCGCGGCGGAGGCCGAGGTGCGCTGGCTCGACCACAGCGAGCAGCGGCTCGCCGCGCATCCGGATCACGCGCTCGCGCTGGATCTGTCGACCGAGCGTCCGCGACGGGGGCGTCCCGCGCGCGCCGCGGCGAGTGGGGCGCGCGCATGAGCACGCGGTCGGACCTCACCCCGCGCACGTGACCGCGATCTGGTGCCTGCCGCCGCCGCGGCACCCCTCCGCGACCGCGCGGCCGGCGATCGCCTGACGCGCCGTTCCGCCCGGGGCGAAGCGCCCGGCCGGGTGTCCGCCGGGACCATAGGATCGAGCCATGGCCGGAATCTGGGGCAGGCGCAGGCGCGAGGAAGAGGCGGCGCTCAAGGCGCAGGACGACGATCTCGCGCGGCGCGCCCGCGCGGCGCTGGTCGCCGCCGACGAGCGCATCCGCACCACATCGGACGAGCTCGAGTTCGCCGTGGCCGAGCTGGGCGAGAACCCGACCGCGGCACTGCGCGAGGGGCTCACGGCCGTGCGCACGCACCTGGCCGAGGCATTCCACCTGCACCAGCTCAATCACGACGAGATCCCCGACACCGCCGAGGAGCTGCGCACGCGCAACGCGCGCATCATCCAGCTGTGCGAGTGGGCCGAGGACGTGCTGGACGAGCGCACCGAGGCGCTGCGCGAGCGGATCGCGCTGGTGCGCCAGGCGCCCGAGATCATCGAGGGCGTCCGCGCGGACGTCGAGCGACTGCGCGCCCGCCTGCCGCTGACCCGGGAGACCGTGTCGCGCCTGGCCGGCCGCTACAGCGAGGCGGCGCTGAACCGCGTGGCGGCCAACCCCGACGAGGCCGAGCAGCTGCTGGACTTCGCGTTGCACAGCGGCGACGTATCGGTGCGCCGCCGCGAGGCGCGGCGACCCGAGGAGGCCAACGTCGCCCTCGAGACCGCGACCGAGGCCGTCCGCCGCGCCGGCACCATCATCGACGGCGTCGAGGACTTCGAGATCGAGGCGCTGCGGGCGCAGTCGACGCTCGCGGACGTCGTCGCCGACTCCCGGCAGGACATCGTCGCCGCACGGCCGCTCACGCAGGCGGGCTCGCCGCACGCCGCGGAGGTGACGGCGGCGGTCGCCGGGCTCGAGAGGGCGCTCGCGGCGCTGCCCGGACCGGGCACGCCGAGCGATCCGTTCGCCGATCTCGCCTCGCTGCGCGACGCCAACGCCGCGCTCGACGCGGCGGTCGAGAAGGCGCGCCAGCGCGCCGCCCGCCCGCTCCCGTCGATCCCGCAGGTGCGCCACTCCGTGGACGCCGCGGACCATGCGATCGCCGTGGCGCACAGCGTGATCGCCGGCCACCGCGGCTACATCGGCGCCGATGCGCGAACGCGGCTCGCCGAGGCCCAGCGGCTGCGGGCCGAGGTCGAGGAGCTCGTCGTGCCCGAGGACACGCGCGAGCAGGCCCTCGCGCTCGCCCGGCGCGTGCAGCAGCTCGCCGGCGAGGCGCTGCAGGCCGCGCAGCGCGACATCGACTCGGGCCGCCCGGACGGCGACGACTGGGGCAACGGCGGCTGGGGCGGCGGCCGCCGCGGCCGCGGCTTCGGCGGGGGCGGCGACATCCTCGGCCCCGTCGTCGGCGGTCTCCTCCTCGGCGGCCTGATGGGTGACATCTTCGACTGACGGCACCCACGACGAAGGGGACCGGATCCGCGGATCCGGTCCCCTTCGTCGTTCCTGGCGTTACGAGGCGAGCTTCTCGGACTCGGGCGGCGCGATCGCCGTCAGCGAGATCACGCCGTAGTCCCAGCCACGGCGGCGGTACACGACACTCGGGTGATCGGTGCGGGCGTCGATGAACAGGAAGAAGTCGTGTCCGACCAGCTCCATCCGGTCGACGGCCTCCTCGACGGTCATCCACTCCGGCTCGAACGTCTTGGTGCGGATGACGACGGGACTGTACTGCTCATCGTCCTCACCCTCGGTCACGACGGGAACCTCCCCGGTCGCGACGGCGCGGATCACGTCGGCCGCCGCGGGCTCGACGTCGATGCCCGTCAGCGCGCCGGAGCCCTTCTCGTAGTGGGCGCCGCGCGGATGAGCCCGGCCGGTGACGCGCTTGTCCTTCGCGCGGCGCAGCTGCTCGGCGAGCTTGTCGAGCGCGATGTCGAGCGCCGCGAACTTGTCGCCCGCGCAGGCCTCCGCGCGCACGACGGGCCCCTTTCCGACCACCGTGAGCTCGACCACGTCGTCCTCCATGCGGCCGTTGCGATGGGCCTGGTGGGTGACCTTGACCTCGAGACGGAGAGCCCGCGGCGCGAGGCCCGCGATGCGGGCGCTCTTCTCGTCGACCACGGATCGGAAGCGATCGGTGATACCGACGCCGACTCCCGAGATGTTCGTTTCCATCGTGCCTCCCGTTTTTCCGGTGAGACCTGACGGTCCGCACGGTCCCGGCACCACGTCCGGATGAGCGGACCTCGGTCGCGATTCCCCCCGGGCGGGGCCCGGGGTTGTGATGCCCTACCGTAGACCGGCGCGCGGCCGGTGTCACGCACTATCCATCCATTCGTCGGATTCCGTTCCCCCCGATGCGATACGCGTCCCGGACACCGCGCCGCCGCGGTCGGCGGAGCCGGGCATATCCGCCGTCCCGGACCGCAGCGGCGTGTCGGCGACGACCGCGGCGCCCACCACGCGCGCTCCCTGCGCCTCGAGCGCGCGGCGTGCCTCGGCGAGCGTCGCGCCCGTCGTCAGCACGTCGTCGATCAGCACCACGGCGAGCCCCGCCGCGCCCCGGTGCGCTCGCATGCTGCCGCGCACGTTGCGCGCGCGGGCGTCGCGGCCGAGCGCCCGCTGGTCCCCCGTCGACCGGGCGAGGACGAGCAGCCGGGCGGTGCGGATGCCGGCGCGACGCGCCACGAGCTCCGGCACACGATAGCCGCGGCGGCGCATCGCGGCGGGCGACGTCGGCACCGCGACGGCGACCACGGGCGGGGCCGCTCCCGCCACGGCGGCGCGCACGGCCTCGCGCAGCGCCGGCGCGAGCGCGCGGGCCGCATCCGTGCGGCCACGCTCCTTGAGCGCGCGCAGCGCGCGGGCGCACGCGCCCTCGAACGCGAGGCCGCTCCACACCGTCAGGTCTCCCGCCACGCGTCGCCGCGGCACCGGCGCGAGCCGCCCGCGGCACGCCGCGCACAGCGCGATGCCCTGCAGCCCGCAGCCCGCGCACGCGACCGGCAGGAGGAGGGCCAGAGCCTGCACCGCGGCGTCCCGCGCCGCGCGCGTCCAGCGCGAGAGCGCGTCGTCGTCCATCCGACCAGGATCGCGGCCCGTGCGCCGCTGCGCGGGCGCGCGGACGCGCCTCCGGACGCATCCCGCCGGTATCCCGCCTGTGGACGACCCGCCGCTCCTGCGACGGCTACTCCTCCGCGCCGCGCGGCGTGCCCATCTGCGTCGCGAGCACCGACACGTCGGAGCCGGTCTCCTGCCACGACGAGAATCGACGGCCGTACATCAGGCCGTCCTGGCCCAGCAGGCGCACGGAGGAGTCCTGCGTGCCGAACTCGATCGAGGTGATCCCCGGGGGCGCGTCCGACCGCTCGCTGGGCCCGCCGACCTGCTGCTCGATCGCGTACCAGGTCTGGCCCGAACCCGACACGATGCCCACGCGGGCATCCTCGATCCAGGCGATCGAGACGCCCGGCTCCGGCAGCGTCGTCAGGCGCATCGCGCCGCCGAGCCCGGTGGGACGGCCGTCGCGGTCGCGCCGCACGCTCGCCACGACCGCGACGTGCTGACCGCCCGTCGTGATGAGCGCGGCGATCCGGGAGCCGTCGCGGGACATGGCCATCTCCCGCACGCTCGTCGCCTCGGGCCAGGCCCCGTCGAGTGCGGACGGTTCGAGATCCGGATCCCACGTGGTGATCGCGTCCGGCTCGTCGGCCGGGACCGTCCAGATGTAGCCGAACGGATCGATCATCGGCGGGATCAGCCCGTCCCGCGCGCTGTCCAGCGCGTCGGGACTGTCGGACGTCACGCGGTAGACCACGCCGGTGGACTGCTGCACGGCCGCCACCGACTGGTCGGGCGACACCGCGATCGACTGGATCGTGCCCTCCATGTCCTGGAGCTCCCGGCTCAGTCCGTCGATCGGCGTGAGCTCGGAGCCCGACAGGAAGCCGAACTCCCCCGCGCGCAGCACGAGCGCGCGCGGGTCTGGGCGCGTCTGCGCCGTGGGGATGGGCTCGACCTGCACGGGCGAGTCCTCGCCCTCGATCGTCACGCGCACCGCCTGCACGTCGGCGTTCGTGAGGCTCGCCTCGAGCTGCGTGACCATCCGCCCGAGCGCGGTCGGATCCGCCCCCGACGCGACCGCGTTGAGCCCCACGTGCGCGACCTGATCGCTGTCGACCGGCACGGCGTCGGTCTGCAGGTCGATGTCCTGTGCGAAGGCGCTCGCGACCGCGCCCGCGAGCCACGGGCTGGGGGCGCCGTTGACGAGCTCCCGCACGATGTACGTCGCGGTGTTGCCGCTCGCCGGGAACCAGCGCACGTCCCGCACGAGGTACGTCCAGGTGGGATCGAAGTACGCCAGCTGATGGTCGCTGTACACGTCGGGGAAGTTCTGGCGGTCGAGCACGATGCCGTCGGGCGCCTCGACGATGCGCCATTCCCCGTCGTCGCGCTGCGCGAGCCGGAAGCCCAGCTCGACCGCGCCGGAGGACGAGGACGTGTAGCTGCCGTGCTCGTCCACGGTCGCGGTGGGATCGACCGTGAGCGTCACGGCGTCCTCCGAGGCGGTGTACCGCCGGTCGTCAGCGACGTCCACGAGCACGCCCGCCTCCGGGCGCCAGGTCTCGGCGAGATCGCCCGCGAGGTACAGCCGCGCGGTCTTCCAGCTGTCCAGCGGCGAGATGGCCGCCTCGATGAAGCCCGTCACGATCTGCTCGGGCGTCGCGCCCCGCGTCGGGGCGCCCGCGAAGTACTGCGGCGGCGGCTCCTCGGGGGCGGCTCCCGGCTCGAGCCCGGCTCGCACCTCTCCGGACGTCGCGAAGCTCGTGCAGCCGGCGAGCGCCAGGATCAGCGCGAGGAGCAGCACGCCCGTCCGGCCGCGGCGCAGGATCGCCTCGGGGCCCGTCATCGCGCATCCCCCTTCTCCGGGTGGCGGGCGCCGACCCCGTCGATGTCCCGCAGCTCCCGCACCTCGCCGACGTCGGCCAGGCCCTCGGTCTCGGCGACGTCGAGTGTCAGGATCGGCTGCGTCAGCCCCAGCGCCGCGTGCAGCGACTCGTCCGACGGCTCCAGCGGCACGGGCGACTCGAGCTCCGGCAGTGCGGCGCCGTGCTCGGCCCGTGGGAGCGTCAGCACGAAGTTCGTGCCGCCGCCCAGCTGCGACCACACCGCCAGCGTGCCGCCGTGCAGCCGCGCGTCGCCCAGCGCGATCGACAGCCCGAGCCCCGTGCCGCCGAGCGTGCGCTTGCGGGAGGGATCCGCGCGCCAGAACCGGTCGAACACGCGCTCGGCGTCGTCCGGCGACATCCCCAGGCCGTAGTCGCGCACCCCCACGGCCACGGCGACCGGGTTGCTGTCCACCGTGACCACGATGGGCCGGCCCTCGCCGTGCTCGATCGCGTTGCCGAGCAGGTTGCGCAGGATCCGCCGCACGCGCCGCGGGTCCATGTCGACCGGCGAGTAGCCGCCGGGCGCCACGAAGCGCAGCTCCGTGCCGTGCTGCTCGGCGACGTGGCGCATGGATTCGAGCTCCTCCTCCGCGAGGTGCGCGAGGCTCGTGGCCTCCAGCTCGAGCTGCACGGATCCGGCGTCGTAGCGGCTGATCTCCAGCAGGTCCGTGAGGAGCTCCTCGAAGCGGGCGACCTGCGTGTAGAGCAGCTCGGAGGCGCGCGCCGTGGCCGGGTCGAACTCCCCGCGCCGGTCGTTGATGATCTCGGCCGCGAGCCGGATGGTCGTCAGCGGTGTGCGCAGCTCGTGCGACACGTCGGACACGAAGCGCTGCTGGACGAGCGAGAGCTCGGCCAGCTCGTGGATCTGCGACTCGATGCTGTCGGCCATGCCGTTGAACGAGCGCGCCAGCGTCGCCAGCTCGTCCTCCCCGTGCACCGGGATGCGCACCTTGAGGTCGCCCGAGGCGAGCCGCGCGCTGGTGCCCGACGCCTCCACGATGGGCGACACGAGCGAGCGCGTCACGAGCCACAGGATCGCCACGACGATCAGCACCATCGCGATGCCCGAGGCCCACAGCGTGCGCTGCACGAACAGCAGCGTCTCGGTCTCGTCGGCCAGGTCGTACGCGAGGTACACCTCGTACGGGCCCACCGCCGGCACGCGCAGCTGCTGGCCCACGATGATGCCCGCGACCTCCTGGCCGTCGGCCTGCGTCATGCCGATCGACTGCCACCACTGCGACTTGGGCTGCGTCTGCACGCGCTCGCGAAGACCCGGGGTCACGGCCTCGGCCGCGAGCCCGCCGTAGCCGAAGTCCGGCGGCGCGAGCGCGGCGGGGGCGTCGTCGATGCGGAAGCCCGCGATCTGGTCGGTCGACGCCAGGCGGCGGACGTCCGCGAGCACCGAGCTCCACAGCACCTGCATCTGGGCGCGGCTGCCGGCCACCTCGGCCGAGTCGAGCGTCTGCTGCGCCTCGGTGACGGCGCGCGAGGCGTCGGCGAGGACCTCGTCGCGGCGGTTGTCGAACAGGTCGTTCTGGATCGCCAGCGCCATCCACAGGCACGCGACCGTGATCGTGATCGCGGTGAGCGCGGTCGTGATCAGGATCGTCCGGAACTGCAGCGACCGGTTCCACAGCTGCAGCGCGACGACGGGCCACGTCCGCGGCGAGCGCCACGCGAACAGGGCGGGAGTCGCTGCGGGAGGCATGGCCGCTAGGACGCGGCGGCGTCGGAGACCGCGCCGGCGCGGTAGCCGACGCCCCGCACCGTGGTGACGATCCGGGGGTTGTCGGGATCGAGCTCGATCTTGGCGCGCAGCCGCTGCACGTGCACGTTCACGAGGCGCGTGTCGGCCTTGTAGTGGTAGCCCCACACCTGCTCGAGCAGCTCCTCGCGGGAGAACACCTGCTGCGGCTTGGACGCGAGGGCGACGAGCAGCTCGAACTCGAGCGGCGTCAGCGCGATCGGGCTCGGCCCGCGTCGCACCTCGTGCGCCGCGACGTCGACCGTGAGGTCGCCGATCCGCAGCACGTCGTTGGTGGCCTCGGTCGCGGGGCGCAGCCGCGTGCGGATGCGCGCGACGAGCTCCTTCGGGTTGAACGGCTTGACGATGTAGTCGTCCGCGCCGGCCTCGAGGCCGCCCACGACGTCGTTCGTGTCGGCGCGGGCCGTCAGCATGATGATCGGCACGCCCGACTCGGCGCGGATCTCGGTGCAGATCTCGGTGCCGTCCTTGCCGGGAAGCATCAGGTCGAGCAGCACCAGATCCGGGCGCTCCTGCCGCCAGGTGTCGACGGCGAGCTCGCCGTCGGCGCAGAACAGCGTCTCGAAGCCCTCCGTGCGCAGCACGATGCCGATCATCTCGGCGAGGGCGGTGTCATCGTCGACGACCAGGATGCGGGCGGTCATGGGGGGCGAAGATCCTTTGCTTCGAGATCCGCGAGGGAACGTCAGATCCCGATCAGCCTAGACGACCGTCCCCTTGTGTAACGATGGGGACGACACGCGCCGGCGGCTCGCGAAGGGGATCGATGTCTCAGGGAACCACGTGGCGACCGGCATCGCGCGCCGGGCTCGTCCCGCTCTACCCGTTCGGCTTCGGCACGGCGCTGGGGCGCTCATTCAGCGCGCTGCGCGGCAACCCGAAGGTGCTGCTGGGCTTCGCCATCGGCGTGCAGACGCTCGCCTCCATCGTCGGTCTCGCGATCATCGCGGGCGTCACGGCCCTCACCTTCAGCCGCCTGGACACCGTCGTGGAGAACTCGGACGAGTTCGACGCGATCATGGCGGGATCCGTCGCGATCACGATCGTCGTCGGGATCCTGATCACGCTCGTCCTGACGGCGCTGAGCGTCGTGGTGCAGGGCGTGGTCGTCGCCGAGGTGTCGCGAGCGGTGGTCGGCGAGCGCGCGACGCTGCGATCGCTGTGGGCGCTCGTCCGCCCGGTGTTCTGGCGCCTGACGGGCTACTTCGCCCTGCAGCTCGTGGCGGTGCTGGTCGTGGTCGCGATCATCTTCGTGCCGGTCGTGCTCGGCGGCGCGACCGAGCAGTGGGGCGTGATGCTGGTGGCGCTGCCGCTCGGCCTCGCGGCGATCCCCCTGTGGGCGTGGCTCGGCACCAAGCTCTATCTCGTCCCGTCCGCGATCGTGCTGGAGCAGGCGGGGCCGATCCGCGGCATCCGCCGCTCGTGGATCCTCACGCGCGGCCGCTTCTGGCCGACGTTCGGCGTGATGATCCTGATCTCGGTCATCATGGGCGTCGCCTCGAGCATCGTCTCGGCGCCGCTGCAGCTGGTCTCGACGTTCCTGCCGACGGTGCTCATGCCCTTCGGCGAGAGCACGACGGATCCGGGCCCCGGGATCGGCGTCTTCGTCGCCATCAGCCTGCTGAGCGCGGCGCTGCAGCTGCTCGTGTCGGCCATCGGGACGATCGTGTCGGGCACCGGCGGGGCGCTGATGTACATCGACGCGCGCATGCGCCGCGAGGCCCTGGACCTGCGGCTGCAGGCCTACGTCGAGCAGCGCGAGCTCGGATCCACGGCGCTGCCGGATTCGTGGGCGTACGACCCGTCGTACGCCGGGTACGCCGCACGGCCGGCCTGGACGCCGCCGCCGCAGCAGTTCGCGCCGCAGCCGTACCCGCAGCCGGGCTACGCGGGCCAGCCGCCCTACCCGCCGCAGCAGGGGTACCCGCCGTACCCGCCGCAGCAGGGGTACCCGCCGTACCCGCCGCAGCAGGGGCACCCGCCGTACCCGCCGCAGCAGCCGCCGCACCCGTACCCGCCGAACGGCGGGTCGTGATCACAGCGGTGCTCGCGAGCGCGCCCGTGCTGGTCTCGGCCGTCCTCGATCCGGATCGCGACGACGCGCGGGAGTGGGCCGAGCGGGAGCTGGCCGATCCCGTGTACGCGGCCGCCGAGCCCACGCCGTTCGACCGGATCGCGCAGGCGATCGGCGACTTCCTCGAGGGTCTGCTCGCTCCGCGCGGCGACGTGGAGTGGAGCCCCGTGCTCGCGGTCGCGGCGATCGTGATCGCGCTCGGGCTCGTGGTCGCGGCCGTGCTGATCTGGGGCCGTCCGCGGCTGGCGCACCGCGCGGCCGAGCGGTCGTCGCTGCTGTTCGGCGAGGCCGAGGGCCGCACGGCCGCGCAGCTGCGGGCCGGCGCGGCGGCGAGCGCCGCGACCGGCGACTGGGATGAGGCGATCGTGCTGCGGTTCCGCGCCCTGGCGCGCGGCCTCGAGGAGCGCGGCATCCTGGAGGCGCCGCCCGGCACCACCGCGCGAGGGCTCGCCCGCCGCGCGGAGCATGCCTTCCCCGCGCACGGCGAGGGGCTCGACGCCGCGGCGCGCGCATTCGACGACGTGCGCTACCTGCGCCGCCGCGGCACGGCCGAGCTGCACGCGGTCGTCGCCTCGCTCGACGACGATCTCGTCCGCGCGACGCCGGCGCGCGCACCCGAGGCGGTGCTGTCGTGACCGCCGCCATGGACGAGCGGGCCACGGATCCGGATCCTTTCGCCCCCGACGTCGCCGAGCGGCGGGAGCGCCGCCGCGGAGCGCTCGGCTGGATCGCGCTCGGCGTCGTGGTGCTGCTGCTCGGCGGGGGCCTGTCGCTGCTCGCCGTGCGCGACTGGACGGCGCGTCCGCCCCTGGATCCCGACGGCCCGGGCGCCGACGGGGCGCGCGCGATCGTGAGCATCCTCCGCGATCAGGGCGTCGAGGTGCTCACGACGACGCGACGCGCCGAGACGCGCGAGCTGCTCGACGCCCGCACGACGCTCGTGCTGACGGATCCGTGGACGCTGTCGCACGACACGATCCGGGACCTCGTGGACGCGGCCGGCGACACGGTCGTGCTGGACGCGGACGGCGACGTCGTCGACCTGCTGGTGCCGGGTGCGGCGAGCGCCGGCTACGGCTCCGGCCCGGTCGCGCCGGGGTGCGCCCTCCCCGCCGCGCGCCGCGCGGGTGAGATCGAGCCCGGCCGGGCGTTCACGGCGCCCGCCGGGGCGGAGGGCTGCTACCCGGTCGCCTCCGGCTTCGCGCTGCTGCGCGTGGCCGGCGGGGCGGGGCACGTCACGATCCTCGACGGCACCGTGCTGTTCGGCAACGCGCACCTCGCAGAGCAGGGCAACGCCGCGCTGGGCCTCGGGCTGATCGGCTCGCACGACCGCGTCGTCTGGTACGTGCCCACGCTCGCCGACGCCGAGGACGGCACCGCCGCGGCCCCCACGCTCGGCGACCTCGTGCCGCCGTGGGTCACGCCCGCGATCGTGCTGCTGCTGCTCGCGGGCCTGGCCGCCGCGCTGTGGCGCGGTCGCCGCTTCGGACCGCTCGTCGCCGAGCGGCTGCCCGTCACCGTCCGCGGCAGCGAGACGCTCGAGGGCCGGGCCCGCCTCTACTCCCGCTCGGCCGAGCCCGCGCACGCGGCCGACCTGCTGCGCGCGGGCGCCGCCGCGCGCATGGCGCGCCGCCTGGGCCTGCCTCCCGATTCCGCGCCCGCCGAGGTCGCCGACGCGGCCGCCGCGCGACTCGGCGCGCCGACCGACGTGACCCGTGCGATCCTGACCCATGTCCCGTCCACCGACGCCGAGCTGGCCGTCTTCGGCCGGCGCCTGCGCGACCTCGAGCACGCCGTCGACGCGGCCCGTGCCGACGGGCGCGCCTGACCCCTCGTCCCCGCCTCCGAGAGGAACCCGTATGGAGAACCCCGCCGACGCCCCCGCGACCGGGCAGGCCGAACCGCGCGCCGACGCGCTCCGCGAGGCGATGCACCGCGTGCGCCTCGAGGTCGGCAAGGCGGTCGTGGGACAGGACGGCGCCGTCAGCGGCCTGCTCATCGCGCTGCTCTCGCGGGGCCACGTGCTGCTCGAGGGCGTGCCGGGCGTGGCCAAGACGCTGCTCGTGCGCACGTTCAGCCGCGCGCTGGGGCTCGACACGAAGCGGATCCAGTTCACGCCCGACCTCATGCCGGGCGACGTCTCGGGATCGCTCATCTACGACGCCAAGGCCGGCGAGTTCGAGTTCCGCGAGGGGCCGGTGTTCACGAACATCGTGCTCGCGGACGAGATCAACCGCACGCCGCCGAAGACGCAGGCCGCCCTGCTCGAGGCCATGGAGGAGCGCCAGGTGTCCGCCGACGGCGTCACGCGCCCGCTGCCCGATCCGTTCCTCGTCTGCGCCACGCAGAACCCCGTCGAGCACGAGGGCACGTACACACTGCCCGAGGCGCAGCTCGACCGGTTCCTGCTGAAGCTGCTGATCGACGTGCCGCCGCGCGACGCCGAGGTCGCGGTGCTGCGGCGCCACGCCGACGGCTTCACGCCGCGCGAGCTCGGCGGGGTCGTCCCGGTCGTGACGGCCGAGGAGATCCGCGCGGCCCAGCGCTCGGCCGCCGCCGTGACCGTGACGGACGACGTGCTGGCGTACGTCGTCGACCTCGCGCGCGCCACGCGACAGAGCCCGTCCGTGCAGCTCGGCGCCAGCCCGCGCGCATCGACCGCGCTGCTGGCGGCCGCCAAGGCCTGGGCCTGGCTGGGCGGCTACCCCGCGATCACGCCCGACCACGTGCAGGCCATGCTGGTGCCCGTCTGGCGCCACCGCATCCGGCTGCGTCCGGACGCCGAGATCGAGGGCGTCTCGGTCGACGCCGTGCTGAACTCGGTCGTGCAGCAGACGCCCGTGCCGCTCTGACCGGCGCCGCATGTACGTCACCGCGCTGCTCCCCTGGGTCGTCGCCGCCGGCCTGATCCCGCTCGTGCCGCTGAGCGCCCTGGGCGCGAACCCGTGGCTCGTGCTGGCCGCGTGGCTGGTGCTGTGCGCCGCGCTGGTCGCCGCCGACGTGCTCGCCGCGCCGGATCCGCGCGTGCTCGCGCTGCAGCGGACGTTCCCGGGGCGCGATGCGGGCACGGGTCCCGCGCGGGCGCGGCTCGGCGAGCGCGTGGAGCTTCGCCTGCGCCTCGTGAACCGCGGCCGCCGCCGCATCCGCGCGACCGTGCGCGACGCGTGGCAGCCCACGGCGGGCGCCCCCGCGACGCGGCTCCGGTTCGACGTGCCGCCGCACGAGTCCCGCGCGGCATCGATCCCGCTGCTGCCCCGGCGCCGCGGCGAGCTGCGCACGGAGTTCGCCGTCATCCGGTCCGCGGGCCCGCTGGGGCTCGCGGGCGTGCAGCGGCGGATGGACGCGCCCGGCGCCATCCGGATCCTGCCGCCGTTCCACTCCCGGCGCCACCTGCCCTCGCGCATCGCGCGGCTGCGGGAGCTCGACGGCAACACCAGCGTCCAGGTGCGCGGCCAGGGCACCGAGTTCGACTCCCTGCGCGAGTACGTGCGCGGCGACGACGTGCGCTCGATCGACTGGCGTGCCACCGCGCGCGCCGGCAGCACGATGCTGCGCACCTGGCGACCCGAACGGGACCGCCACGTCGTGATCGTGATCGACACCGGCCGCACGGCGGCGACCCGCGTGGGCGACGGGACCCGGCTCGATGCGGCGTTCGAGGCCGCGCTGCTGCTCGCCGCCCTCGCGGCGCGCGCGGGCGACCATGTGCACCTCGTGGCCTTCGACCGGGTCGTGCGGGCGCGGGTGACCGGCGTCGACGGCACCGCGCTGCTGCCCGCGCTCGTGGACGCGCTCGCGCCCGTCGAGGCGCAGCTCATCGACACCGACTGGGACGGGGCCTTCGCGCAGGCGCGCGCCCTGGCCCTGCACCCGTCGCTGCTGGTCGTGCTCACGGCACAGGAGGCCCCGGACGCCGCCCGCGGCTTCCTCGGCGCCCTGCCGCAGACGGTCCGGGCGGGCACGGTCGTCCTGGTCGGCGCCGCGACCGACGCGGACCTCGAGGCGACCGCGCGCGGCGGCGGATCCGTCGACGACCTCTACCGGGCCGCCGCCGCGGAGGCCGCCCTGCGCACCGCGGCGGGCGTCGGCCGCGCGATCGCGCGCGCCGGCGCGGAGGCGCTCGCGGCGTCGCCGGACGATCTGCCCCCGCGCATCGCCGACCGCTACCTCGCGCTGAAGGCCGCGGGGCGGCTCTGATGGCCCCCGGCGCCTGATCCGTCACATTCTTTGCAGGATCCTCATGCCGCTGACAGCATGCAGGAGGGTACGACGACGAGAGGAACCCCCATGTCCGATCCGAAGCCCGAGCTCCCCGTCGAGCCGACCGAGCTCGCGCACACCCCGCCGGCCGCGCCGGCCACGAGCGCGAAGCTCGTCGCCGAGGCGTTCGGCACGCTCCTGCTGGTGTTCGGCGGCGTCGGCACGGCGGTGTTCGCCTCGAACCACTTCACCGACACGCCGGCGGCGGTGTACACCGCCGTGGCTCTCGCGTTCGGCCTCACGGTCGTGGTGGGCGCGTACGCGTTCGGCCCCGTCTCGGGCGGCCACTTCAACCCCGCCGTGACGCTGGGCCTGGCCGCCGCGGGACGCTTCCCGTGGCGCGAGACGGGCGGCTACATCGCGGCGCAGGTGGTCGGCGGCGTGATCGCCACCACGCTGCTCGTGCTGATCGGGCTGTTCGGTCCCGCGAACTGGCTGACCACGGCCCAGGACGGCGGCTTCGCCAGCAATGGCTGGGACAACCTCTCCCCCGCCGGCTTCGGCATGGTCGCCGCGATGATCGCCGAGCTCCTGCTCACGGGCCTGTTCCTGCTCGTGATCCTCGGCGTCACGCATCCGACCCGCGGCACGCCTTTCGCGGGCCTCGCGATCGGCCTGACGCTCGCGCTCATCCACTTCATCAGCATCCCCGTCGACAACACGTCGGTGAACCCCGCGCGCTCGATCGCCGCCGCGATCTACGGCGGCGGCGAGGCGCTCGCCCAGCTGTGGGTGTTCCTGCTGTTCCCGATCGCGGGCGCCATGCTCGCGGGCCTCGCCTACCGGTCGCTGTTCGACGGGGTGAACGTCTCTTCCTAGAGGATCTCGCACGCAGCGCCCGCGCGGCACGCCCGCGCGTCGCGGCGCGCGTCAGCCGGCGACGAGCGTGGGGGTGCCCGCCTCGTACTCGGTGAGGTCGCCGGTCTCGCCGGCACGGGCCGCGCGGCGGCCGAGGTACAGCATCCAGAACAGCAGGACGCCGAGCGCGAGCGCGCCGATCCCGATCTTCAGCCACCACGGCCAGGGCTGACCGGTCACGAAGCCCTCGACGGAGCCCGCCAGCGCGAGCGCGAGCACGAGGCCGATCGCGACGCTCGCGAGCGCGCGTCCCTCGGCGGCGAGCGCGGCGCCGCGCGTGCGGGCGCCGGGCGCGACCCACGCCCAGAAGGTGTGCAGGCCCGCGGCGACGGCCACGAAAACGCACGTCATCTCGAGCAGCCCGTGCGGCAGGATGTACAGGATCATCACGTCCAGCCGGTCGTACGCCGTCATGACGGCGGCGGCGGTCCCGAGCCCGACGGCGTTCTGCAGCAGCACGTAGAGCGGGAAGATCCCTGTCACGCCGAACAGCACGGCCTGCGCCGCGATCCAGGCGTTGTTGGTCCACACCATGCCCGCGAACACGGCGGCGGGGTTGTCCGTGTAGTAGTCGGTGAACTCGTGCTCGGCGTACCGCTCGAGCTCGGCCTCGGGGCCGAGGGCCGCGATCAGCGCGGGATCGCCGGAGATCCATGCGGCGGAGACCGCCACGATCGCGACGAACGACAGCGCGATGGCGAGCGTCGTCCAGCGCACGCGGTACAGCGCCGCCGGCAGCTGGTGCAGGAAGAAGCGCGGCAGCTGGCGCAGCACGTTGTCGGAGGCGCCCGTCAGGGCGAGCCGCGCGCGCGACAGGATGGTCGACACGTGATCGCCCTGCGGCGAGCGGCCGGCCGACGTCTTGATGTCGGCGAGATCCGCCGACGCCGCCTGGTAGCGCGCCACCAGCTCGTCGACCTCGGGGCCCGTCAGCCGGCGCCGCTGGGAGAGCTCGTCGAGGCGCGCCCATTCGGCCCGCCGTGCGGTCGTGAGGGCGTCGAGGTCCACGTGATTCACTGTACGCATGTCGACCGACGCCGTCCCCGCGATGACGCCCGCCGCCCCGCCCCGGCGCCCCGGCGTCGTGGTGGTCGAGCACGACGAGGTCCTCACGGGCGAGGCCGTCGCGCTCGACGTGCAGCCGATCGGTCTCATCCTGCGCGTGGCGGGCGCCGTGATCGACATCGCGGCGACGCTCGCGGTCTTCCTGCTGGTCGTCCTCGCGATGGTGGGGCTGCTCGATGCGGGCGTGCTGTCCGAGAGCGTGATGCAGATCCTGACGATCGCGACGCTGGTCGTGCTGCTCGTGATCGTCCCCACCGCGATCGAGACCGTCACGCGCGGCCGCAGCCTCGGCAAGCTCGCGGTCGGCGGACGCATCGTGCGGATCGACGGCGGCGCGATCTCGTTCCGCCACGCGTTCATCCGCGCGGTGCTCGGCGTGCTCGAGGTCTACTTCACGGTGGGCGGGCTCGCACTGCTGGTGGGCGCCTTCACGCCCCGCTCACAGCGCCTGGGCGACCTCGTGGCCGGGACGTACGCCGAGCGCACGCGCACGCCGAAGCTGCCGCCGCGCGAGATCGCCCTGCCGTACGGCCTGGAGCACTGGGCGTCGATCGCGGACGTCGGACGCCTGCCGGATCACCTCGCGCGCCGCATCGCACGGTTCGCCGCGGGCGCCGAGAGCATGCACCCCGGGGCGCGCGTGCGCGTGGCCGAGGATCTCGCCGCGCAGGTGCGCCCGCACGTCTCCCCCGTGCCCGCGGTGGATCCGGAGACGCTGCTGCGCGCGGTCGTCGCGGTCCGCCGCGGCCGCGAGCTGCATGCCATCACGGTCCGCGCCGAGCGCGTCGCCCGCCTCTCCCGCTGACTCGAGCGCGCCCGACCCCGAACCCGAGCCCGAGCCCGAGCCCGAGCCCGAGCCGACGGCGGCTCACCGCAACCCCCGTGCGAGCGAAGCGAGCGTGGAGCGAAGCGAATCGCGGGCGCGAAGCGCACGCCTCCCGACGGAGCGAAGCGACGGCGTCTCGAACGCGGAGCGGCGCCGCGAAGCGGTGCCCGACGCGGTCGAGGGCGAGCGCAGCGAGCTAAGAGAGGAGGGTCTCGTGCCGCACCACGGTCCAGCCTTGCGGCACGGACAGCCGGTCGGTGTGGATCGCGCAGAGGTCGTGGGCGTGAGGGTCGTTCGCGGCGCCCAGGGGGCCGACAGCCGCCATCTGGTCGCCGTAGTCGTAGGTCAGGGTGGTCACGGCCTCACGGGCGCAACCCACCTTCGAGCACACTCTCTCACGCATCCCGTTCACCCTACGTTCCGGGTGCGAGAGCGCCGCCTCGCCTCGCCGGGGGAGGTCAGAAGAAGCGGAAGCGGTCGGGGCCGAGGTCCCACGGGTCGCGGTCGAGGTACTCGGCCGCCGCGCGGAACACCTCGCCCTCGATCATCATGCGGCGCTGCACCTCGTCGACGCGGTGCAGGCGGTTCAGCCGCTCGATCGGGATCCGGTGCATCACGATGCGGCGCCGCTCGCGGTCGATCGTCCAGCGCGGGATGCCGTCCTCGTCGGCCTCGCGCGGCAGCCGGCCGATCTCGAAGCTCACATCGCGAAGCTCCGGCCATGCGCCGCGCAGGTACTCGGCGGCGCCGCCGACCGCGACGTCGAAGCGCTCGAGGCGCGTGTCGATCGGCGGCAGCGGGGGTCGGACGACCGGGCTGCGGCCGAGGCGTCCGTGCCGGCCGTGCCGCGCCGCGGCGCCGCGCGCCGCGGGCCGCCGTGACCGTCCCCAGAGCGCCATGCCCCCAGCCTACGCAGGATCGGGAGCCGCGCCCGCGACGCGCTACGGGTAGACGACCACGGGGCGCGGGTGGGCCGCATCCGGCCACAGCGCGATCGACGCCAGCGCCGACTCCCCCGCGAAGCCGATCGACGCGTGCACGGCCTTCGCGCCCGGGTCGATCGTGTACAGCCGGCCGCCGTCCACGTCGATCACGGTCGTGTCCCCCGCGGCGACGTCGAAGTCCTGCGGGTCGTCGCCCTGGCCCGCGACCGACACCGTGATGTCCTCGTCCGAGGGGTTCGCGATGCTGAGCGCCGCGTCGTCGCCCTCCGGCACGGCCGCGAGCGTGGCCTCCGTGATCGCGGGGGTCGCGGTGTTCCAGGCGAAGTCCGCGTCCTCACCGAAGCCGGTGGTCTGCCAGACGGCGGCGACGAGCGGCGCGTCCGCCGTCACCGTGACGGTGTAGTCCCCCTCGTCCAGACCGCCGAGGTTCACCTCCGCGGGGGCACCGCCCTTCAGGGGGACCGGCTCGGGGTCCCGCGCGGGCGATCCGCCGCTGCCGGCCTCGGTCACGGTGATCGTGGCGGTCGTGTCCGACTCGGACAGCAGCCGCGCGATCGTGGCGGCTCCCTCGGTCTCGGCCGCGTCGCCGACGACCCGCAGGCCCGGGATCACCTGGGTCGTCGCGGGACGGACGGCCGACTGGGTGTCGATCCCGCCCGGGTCGAGCGTGCGCACGAGGCTCGACTGCAGGCTCGCTCGCACGGGCGCGCCGGTCGCGGTGATGCGCAGCACGGGGCTCTGCTCGCCGTCCGCCAGGCCCGCGAGGGGCAGCGCGACCTGGGTGCGCGCGGGGACCGGGATGGCCTCCGCCCCGGGCGGCGTGACCGCACCCGCGACGCCGTACACAGTGACCTGCACGGTCGCGTTGACGTCCCCGGGGTTGGCGATGAGCAGGATGCCCGTGGTGCCGGTCTCGGTGTCGCCGCCGGCGATCCACGATTCCATCTGCGGCGGACGACAGGCCGACGCCGTGAAGCCCGCGAGGTCCGCGTCGTCGAGCGTCGCGGAGGAGGCCGCCGCGGCGGACACGGGCTCGCGGCCAGAGGGGCGCTGCACGTAGCGGGTGGCCGCGGCCTCGCCCTCGATCGTCGGCTGCGCGATCGCGTCCGACTCGGGCTCCTCGCCGCGGTCGTTGCCGACCGTCGTGGTCGCGGCGGCTGCGACCGACAGCGCCGACGCGTTCTCCGCCGAGCGGCCCAACGCCAGCACGGGACCGTCGCACGCGAGCACCGTCTCGGCCGGGGCCGGCGTGACCTCGAGCGCGGCGGGCGGCGTCGACACCGCGGGCCACGGCACCGCGGCGGCGGCCGTGACGGCCACGACGGCGCCCACCGCCGTGACCGTCCCGAGGATCAGGCGCGCGCCGAGCGTGCCCTGGGCGCCGGTGATCTCGATGCGTCCGATCTTCACGCGTCCGTCCTCTCGTATCCGCGACCCACCACCCGGGGCGTGCGCCGGGCCTCCCGGCGCGAGGCGAACGTCGGCACCGCCAGCAGCAGCGCCACGAGCAGCGCGACGCCCTCGGTCGTCGCGATCCAGCGCGCCGTCGCGACCTGACGCTCGTCGAGTGCGGGGCGCGGCGCCGGGTCGGCGTCGAGGCGCCACAGCACGCCCTTCGCGGTCTCGCCCACGCGCACGAAGCCCGCGCGCTGGTCGATGGCGGTGATGGCGTCCAGGCGGCGCGTGCGCGCGGCATCCGTCTCGTCCGGCCCGGTCTCGCCCGCGGTCAGCAGCACGAAGCGCACGCCGGCCTCGCTCAGGCGGTCCTGCACCCGGCCCGAGCTCGCGCTGACGAGGTCGCTCGCGATCTCCGCGAGGAGGCGGTCCGCCACGTCGGCGACCGGATCCGTCGCCTGCAGCGTCGACTGGCCGCCGAGCGTCTCGCTCGCGCCCCACACGAGGCGCGTGCCCACGCCGCCATCCGGCTGCGCGGTCAGCACCAGCGTGCCGAGGTCGCGCTCGTCCGCGGCGCGCGCCGTGACGTACGCGGGAAGCGTCGAGGCGGGGCCGTTGGTCAGCTGGGCCTCGTCGCGCGCGACCGCCGTGAGGGCGGGCACGGCGACGGCCGCGACGCACACCACGGCCAGCACGGCCGCGAGGCGTGCCGCGACGCGCGGCCGGATCCCCGCGTCGAGCGTGACGGCGGCCGCCGCCACGACGCCGAGCCACGCGAGGCTGAGTCCGGTGCCCGGCCAGACCGGCACCGGTGCGGATCCGCTCGCGGAGACCTGCACGCCCGAGACGAGGTGGGCGCCGACGAGCCCCGCGGTCGCGATCACGACGGCGCCGATCCCGGCCCGCCAGCGGGGCGTGAGGGGCGCGGCCAGCGCGAGCAGCGCGAGCGGGACGAGCAGCAGCGGCACCCAGGCGGCCGAGGGGTCGGCGGCGCCCAGCCACGAGAGCATCGCGCCCCAGCCGCCCGGATCCGCGGTCGGGAAGCCGGTGGCGAGCAGCAGCGGTCCCGCCGCCTCGGTGCCGGGCCACGGCCGGCCCGGATCGGCCAGCAGCGCCCAGGGCGTGCCGCGCGAGAGCTGGGCCCGCACGAGCGGCAGGAAGAACACGGCGCTCGGGATCACCAGCCACAGCACGCGCGCGAAGCCGCGCCGCAGCCGGAACGCGATCGACAGCAGCAGCGCGAGCACCCACAGCAGCGCGAGGGCGGGAGCAAGCGACGGCGCGGAGGCGAGCACGCCGATCAGCAGGATGGACGCCGCGCCGGACGCGCCCCACGACCGGTGCGCGACGGAGGCGGTGAAGAACAGCCACGGCAGCAGCACGTGCAGCAGCACCGCGGCGGGCCGGCCCTCCACGAGCGCGACGAGGAACGTGGGGGCCAGCGCCCACGCCACCGCGGCCGTCACGCGCACGCCGGAGCGGTCGGACACGCGCGTCGCCGCGAACCACCCGCCGAGCACCGCGAGGGGCAGCGCGAGCACCCAGAGGATGACGAGCGCGAACGAGGGATGCGCGGGCGACAGCGAGCCGAGCACGGCGACCACGGCCGCGAACGGATCGGCGGGTCCGACGGCGTCCAGTCCCGTCGCGCGGTGCCCATACCCGACGTCGGCCCACAGGCCCGCGAGCGTGTCGCGCAGCGGAAGCAGCCCGCCCCCTCCGAGCACCGGCCAGGCCAGCAGCGGCAGGAACGCGGCGACCGAGACCACGAGGGCCGCCAGCACGGCCCAGGCGCCGCCACCGGAGAAGAAGCGCAGCTCGCGCCGGACCACGGGCTCGCCGCCGTCCGGATCCTGGTGCTCGCGCAGCTGGGCGCTGGTCGCCCGCAGCGGCGCGATCTGGGCCCAGGGCCCCGTGCGCACGGCGCGGATCTCGCGACGCGAGCGCGAGATGGACGGGATCCGGGCCATCACGGTCGACGCGGCGGCCCACTCGGCGGGCACGCGCGCGGGCGCCTTGGCGATGAGGTGCAGGATCGTGTGCCACAGCGCGAGCGGCAGCAGCGACAGCCAGTGCAGAGGCACCGCCCACGCCGGCGCGTACGCGAGGCGCCGGTGCAGCTGCGCCGTGCGGATCGCGTACTCGCGCGCCATCGGGCGCTCCGAGATGCCGGCCATGCCGCCCACGGGGGCGTGCACGCGCGCGCCGGGGGCGAGCGCGACGCGCCGACCGCCGAGGCGGGCCCGCACGCCCATGTCGAGGCCCTCGTCCGCGCCCGCCAGCGCGGGATCGGGAAGCAGGTGGGCGCGCGCGTCGCCGCGCAGCAGCATGCCGCGCAGATCGGCGCCGAGCACGTCGTCGGGGCCGTCGTGCTGGCCCTGGTCGTACTCGCCGCTCGCGAGCGAAACGGTGCGGCCGAAGCGGGTCATGCTGACGCCGAGCGAGATGATCACCGACGGGTCGCGGGCGTCGACGAGCTTGGGCGCGGCGATCGCGACGGAGGGCGCGCGCTCGAGGGCGGCGGACAGCGCCGCGAGCGCCCCGGGCTCGGGTTGCGTGTCGTGCGCGAGCAGCCAGACCGCGCGCCCCTCGGGCACGCGGGCGGCGGCGAGGCGCACGGCCGACGCGAACGACGTGCCGGCGGGAGCCTCGATCGCGCCCTCGGCGCCGGACGCGTCGATCTGGGCGCGCATCCGCTCCGCGGAGCCGCAGACGACGACGGTCAGGGCGTCGACGGGGCGCTCCTGCGCGCGCAGGGCGGCCAGGGTGCGTTCGAGCTGGGCGGCGGCCTCGGGGGTGGCGCGCGCGACGAGGATGGCGTGTACGGCAGGCGGCATGACGCGGGCCACTCTAAGCGGGCGTCATCCGGGATCCGGCGGCACGCGCCGGAAACCCCAAGACTGCGGCGAGGCGACGGAACACGAACCGACTCCGCGCGCGACGCGGTCATCTCCACTCGCCCACGGCTCGCTCGATGACGGGTGGTGGAGACACCGATGTCCCCCGTGTCACCGGGCGGGAACAGCCATCCCATGCGCAAGCGCACCGACGGGCTCGAAGCCGCTCACCGATGCAAGCGGATCATCTCGACTCGCCTGCGGCTGGCTCGATAACCGGCAGTGCGAGCCGTGCGAGCGAAGCGAGCGTTGAGCGAAGCGAATGCCGACCATCTCACGGACGCGACGCCCGTCGCGGATGGAGCCTGCGACAGCCATCGATTCGAGAGTGCCCACGCGAAGCGTGGGCGCGAGCGATCGATCACGCCCGCCTGCACTACCCCGCGAAGCGGGGATCAGGAAGCCGCGCGCTTGATCTTGCGGCGCTCGCGCTCGCTGAGGCCGCCCCAGATGCCGAAGCGCTCGTCGTTCTGCAGCGCGTACTCGAGGCACTGGTTGCGGACGTCGCACGAGGTGCAGATGCGCTTGGCGTCGCGCGTGGAGCCGCCCTTCTCGGGGAAGAACGCCTCGGGGTCGGTCTGAGCGCAGAGCGCGTCGCTCTGCCAGGCGAGCGCGCTGTCCTCTTCGGGCTGCGGCGCGCGGACGCCGGGAACGCCCAGGTTGACCGGATCGACGAACCAGTTGTCCGGAACGCCGGAACGGTACTGCGATGAGGACATTTCGCTCTCCCACTCCTCTGGCCCCGCCGGGCGATGTCGTGGAAGTAATTACACCCGTGTCATTCGCAAAGATCAAGCCGCAGATCGTAAAGCCTCAACCGAGACATGAACCTTCATTGACGCGCCTCGGCGTGTCGCACCCGGCGTGTCGCGCTTCATCAGGCGGCGGATTCGACCCCGGCCGCGGGCGCGTGACCGGGCTGCGCGATGAACGCCTCGCCGGTCCCCGAGATCCGGACCTCCGGCTCATCCGGCGTCACGAACACGGCGCGTCCCGGCGCGAGCTCGATCGCGGCGTGCGCCCCCTGGACGACGACCGAGCCGACGGTCGCGAGCACGATGAGCGGGCCGGTCGGGCGGATCGCGGCGTCCGCCTGCTCGGACACGCGGGCGCGCAGCAGCGCGAAGTCCGGCACGTCGGCGGGGAACGCCTCCACGCCGCGCGTGCCGTTGTCGGCCGCGACGGGGAGCACCACCGGCACGGGCCCGGGCGTGGGATCCAGGATGCGCAGCAGCTCGTCGACGTCAATGCGCTTCGGGGTGAGCCCGCCGCGCAGCACGTTGTCGCTCGCGGCCATGAGCTCGACGCCGAGGCCGGAGACATACGCGTGCAGCATGCCGGCGCGGAGGAACACGCTCTCGCCGCGGTGCAGCACCACGAAGTTCATCAGCAGCGCGACGACCACGCCCGGGTCCCGCGGGTACCAGACGGCGAGGCGGCGCGCGTTGGCGAGCTCGGCCGCGAACTCGGTCGACTGCGCGTCGGCGAGCGCGCCGATGACCGCATCGACGAGGTCCTGCGCATCGCCCGACAGCAGCCACCCGATCGTCGCCGCGAGGCCCTCCGTGTCGCCGACCCGGCGCCGCAGCGGTTCGGCCGGCTCCCCGAGCGCCTCGAGCAGGCGGGCCGTGGCGTCCAGCTCGCGCAGGCCGCACAGGGCCTCGAAGCGGTCCGACAGCGCCACGATCATCTCGGGCTTGTGATTGTCGTCCGCGTAGTTGCGCGCGACCTCTGCGGGCAGCGACGCCTCGCGTGCGAACGCCTCCTCGGCCTGCGCCTTGGACGGGTGCACCTGGATCGACAGCACGGACGAGGCCGCGAGCAGCTTGAGCAGGTACGGCAGCCGTCCCGCCACCCCGTGCGCGGCGCCCTCGTCGGCGATCCAGCGGTCGAGCGTGAGGCCGGATCCGTCCGCGAGATCGGACGGGTCGGACGGATGGTCCCCGAACCAGATCTCGGCCTCGGGATCGTCCGCGGCGGGGCGTCCCTGCAGGGCGGCGATCAGGGAGCGCGACCCCCAGGCGTAGTCGCGCGGAGCGTTGGCAATCGGTACGAGCACGACCCCAGGGTATGCCGCGGCGTCACTGTAGCCTGGGAGGCACGATGGCCCAGATCACGCGGTACACGGCACAGACTCCTCCGGAAGCGCCGGAGCGGGAGGCCACGGCGCACCAGCTGCTGCGGGCGTATGCCGCATTCGTCATCTTCTCCGGCTTCGCGCATTCGGCCTGGTGGAATCTCCTGGGCGAGCCGGGCGCGGCGGTCGTGCTCGCGCTCACCACCGCGGGATCGATCGCGATCTGGGTCCCGCTCATCCATCGGCACGGGCTGCGCTGGCGGCGACTGCCGTGGGTCGCGCTCGGATATGTGGCGTGGGCGCTGGCCTCCGTGCTGTGGTCGGGATGGCCCGGCTCCACGCTGCTGACGTGGACGCTGCTCGCGGCCGGCACGCTGCAGGGCCTGTTCTTCGCGCACGTGCTGACGTGGCACGAGCTGCTGCGCGCGCTCGACGTCGCCCTCAAGTGGATCGTGGGCCTCTCGATCGCGATCGAGCTGTGGGTCGCGCTGATCCGGCACGCACCCCTGCCGCCCAACTTCGTGACCGTGGCGCCGGACGCCGACCCGCAGATCTACTGGGTGCGGGGCCAGCTCTTCGATGCGATCATCGGCGACCGCATCCAGGGCGTCGTGGGCAACTCGAACTACCTCGGCATCCTGTGCGTGCTGGCCTTCGCCGTGTTCGCGATCCGGCTCGCGACGCATCCGCCGTACGCCGCGATGCAGACCGTGTGGATCGCCCTGACCGCGCTGCTGTTCGTGCGCTCGGGATCCGCGACCGCGCTCGGGGCGTTCGCGGGCGCGTTCGTCGTGCTGCTCGCGGTGCTCGTGATGCGCCGGGCGCGCACCGCCGGCGAACGCAGCCGCCGCTACCTGCTGTTCGCCGCGATCGGAGCGATCGGAGCCGTGCTGGTGATGCAGCTGTGGGACCGCGTGCTCGGCATGCTCGGACGCGACGACTCGCTGACCGGGCGCGACGAGATCTGGACCACGGTCTGGGAGCGCGCGATCACCCGCCCCGTGCACGGCAACGGCTTCTCGAGCCCGTGGGTGCCCTGGGATCCCGCGTTCGACGGATGGATCGTCGATCACGACCTGTCGGTGTTCCACGCGCACAACATGTGGCTCGACGTCTTCTTCCAGCTCGGCGCGATCGGCGCCGTCCTGATGTTCGTGACCTACGCGGCCATGACGTGGCGGGCCTGGTTCTTCGCCGTCGACCGTCCCCGCTGGGATCTCGACGGGAACCGCCCCTACTCCCCCGTCTCGATGCTGCCGCCGCTCGTCGCCGCGATGCTGCTCGTGCAGGGGCTGACGGAGTCCGGGCCCATCATGCTGTGGGGCTGGACGCTCGCGGTGCTGTTCTCGTTCAAGATGAAGCTCGCTCCTCTCGTGGGCGTGGGGACCGACGTGTCGGCGACGGCGAAGCCCGCGCGATGACGTCCGCCGGCGACGCGACGCCGGGCACGATCGTCCGGCTGCTGCAATCCGCCGACTTCGCCCGGGCCTTCACCGTCGCGGCCCTGGGCACGGCGTTCGCCGCGCTGCTGATCGGCCGCACGGCGGGGCCGGTCACCCTGATCGCGATCGTGGTCGCCCTGGATGTGCTGGGGGTCGCGGTCCTGATCGCGCGGCGCGACGAGCTGACGCCCCTGCACTTCGCCCCCACGAGCCTGCTGGCGTTCCTCGCGTGGACGCTCGCGAGCGTGCTGTGGACCTTCGACGAGGGATCGACGCTGAGCGCCTGGCTCGAGCTGTTCGGATGGGGCCTGCTGGCGCTCGTGATCGCCCACGTGCGCGACACCCTGCAGACCGTCCGCGCGCTGGGCGACGTGCTGCGGTGGATGCTGGGCCTCTCGCTCGCCGTCGAGATCCTCTCGGGCGTGCTGCTGGACATCCCGTTCCCCTTCCTCGGCGTCGCGGGCGACATCGCGCAGGGCGGCCCGGTGCAGGGTGTGTTCGGCACGCGCAACATGCTCGGCTTCGTCGCGGTGATGGGGCTCATCACGTTCGCGATCGAGTGGCTCACGCAGTCGATCTCGCTGCGCCTGTCGGTGTTCTCGCTGACCCTTGCGGGCCTGCTCGCGGTGCTCTCGGCCTCGCCCACCGTGCTCGTGCTGGCCGTGATGGTGGGCGTCGCGACGCTCGCGCTCGGCATCGTGCGCCGTGCCGCGCCGGGTCGCCGGCGCCCGACGCACCTCGTGATCGCCGCGGTCGTCGCGATCGCCCTGGCGACCGCCTACGTGCTGCGGCACCGGATCATCCGCCTTCTCGATGCGGCCTCGGATTTCTCGACGCGCGCGGACCTGTGGAACGAGATCCTCGACTGGGTCCGCCCCCGCCCCGTGCAGGGCTGGGGCTGGCACGGCACGTGGCAGCGCGGGGCAGGCGAGAGCGTGCCGTATCCGTTCAACGTCATCAACTTCACTCTGGACGATCACCACGCGTCGGCGCTGAACTCGTACTTCGACGTGCTGATCCAGGTCGGCTGGGCCGGCCTGCTGCTGTTCGGAGCGCTGTGCGCGGTCGCGATGGTGCGCTCCTGGCTCGTCGCCGGATCGCGGCGCTCGGTCGTGCACGCCTGGACGCCGCTGATGCTCGTGGCGCTGCTGGTCGATTCGATGTTCGAGAGCTTCACGCTCACGGGCGTCGGCTGGATGATGCTCGTCGTGTGCGCGGTGCGCGCGGGACAGTCCCGCTCATGGCGCGAGCGGATCCGCGACGTCGTCGATCGGGACGGGTCCCAGGATCCCCCGTGGGGCGCACGGTAGGCTCGTCTGCGGTCCGCCGCCGCCCGTCCGGCGGCACTCACGCTGAAACCGTTCGGAGCCCGCCCTTGGTATACGTCCTCCAGAACGTGGTCTTCCCTCTCGACCGCGACCCCGACCTGCTGCCGCTCTACGCCGATCCCGACTCCTGGTCGGTCGTGAAGATCGAGGACGAGACCACGCCGCTGCGGGTCTCGGACAACGCGCGCCTGAGCAACGTCCTGGGCCGCCACCGCGCGCGCATCGTCGCCGGCCGCCGCGTCTCGTTCGGCGCGTACTTCAACGCCTTCCCGGCCGCCTACTGGCAGCACTGGACGCCGATCCGCAGCGTCCGCCTCACCGTGCGCACGAAGGGCGACGCCACCATCCTGGTGTTCCGCTCGAACGGCGCCGGCATCCGCCAGCGCCTCGACACGCGCGACGTGACCGGCACGAGCGAGACGAGCTTCGACATCGCGCTGACGCAGTTCAGCGACGGCGGCTGGATCTGGTTCGACATCGCCACCGACACCGAGGAGGCGACCTTCGAGGGCGCCGAGTGGACCACGGATCAGGATCCGGTGCGCACGGGCAAGGCCTCGCTCGGCATCACCACTTACAACAAGCCCGACTACTGTGTCGAGACCCTGCGCGCGCTCACGGAGAGCCCCGAGGTGCTCGAGCTCGTCGACCGCGTGTTCCTGGTCGACCAGGGCACCGACCGCGTCGACGCGCAGCCCGACTTCCCCGAGGTCTCGACCGCGCTCGGCGAGCAGCTCGAGGTCATCACCCAGCCGAACCTCGGCGGATCCGGCGGCTTCGCGCGCGCCATGTCCGAGACGCTCAAGCGCCCGAACAGCGACTTCGTGCAGCTGCTCGACGACGACGTGCGCATCGAGCCCGAGTCGCTGCGTCGCTCGATCGTGTTCGGCCGCTACACGACCAAGCCCACGCTCGTGGGCGGTCACATGTTCGACCTGCTCGACCGCCCCAAGCTGCACGCGTGGGCGGAGGTCGTCGACGAGGATCAGTTCCTGTGGCGCAATCTCTTCGCCGACACGCTGATGCCGCACGACTTCGGCGTGACGAACCTGCGTCAGACCAAAGAGCTGCACATGCGCATGGACGCCGACTACAACGGCTGGTGGATGTGCCTCATCCCTACCGCGGCGATCCGCAAGGTCGGTCTGTCCCTGCCGGCGTTCATCAAGTGGGACGACGCCGAGTTCTGCCTGCGTGCCGGACGCTCGGGCTTCCCGACCGTGTCGATGCCCGGCATCGCGCTGTGGCACGTGTCGTGGGTCGGCAAGGACGATGCGATCGACTGGCAGGCGTACTTCCACGCCCGCAACCGGACGGTCGCGGCCCTGCTGCACTCGAAGAAGCCCCGGGGCGGGTCGTTCCTGGCGCACAGCCGCAACACCGACATCAAGCACCTGCTGATGATGCAGTACTACCCCACGGCGCTGCGCCTGCAGGCCCTGCGGGACGTCCTGTCGGGTCCCCAGCACATGGTCGAGAACATCGGCACCGCCATGCCGGCCGCGCGCCGCACGGCGCAGGATTTCTCCGAGACGGTCGTGCACAAGGAGACCGACCGCGTGCTGCGCTCGCGCAAGGGCCGTCCGATCTACCGTCGCGTCCGCCGCCTCGCGCTGCACTCCGCGCCGACGGGCGTCGCGCTGCGCATCTTCACGCTCGTGCACCTCGCGGCGCACTGGTTCCACACGCCGCAGCCGAAGAACGTCCGGATGCCCGAGGTCGAGTTCGCCAAGGGCGACGCGAACTGGTGGCGCATCCCGTTCTACGACAGCGCGCTGGTGAGCTCCGCCGACGGCGGCGGCAAGCAGATCTACACGCGCGACCGCGCCAAGTTCCGCGGCATGGTGATCGAGTCGATCAGCCTGCACGCCCGGCTGTGGTGGAACTGGCCCAAGCTCGCGCGCCAGTACCGCCGTCAGCTGAAGACCATCACGTCGGTCCCGACGTGGGAGGGCATCTTCACCGGGAGCGAGAAGTGAGCGAAGCGCTCGCCCCGGCGCCGGATGCGGCGCTGCCGCAGTCGTTCGATCCGGCGTCGGCGACGATCGTCGTCGTCACCTACAACCGCTCACATCTGCTGAAGGGCCTGCTCGAGTCCATCGGCCGGATGGAGCCCAAGCCCGGTCACGTCGTGATCGTCGACAACGCATCGGCGGACGACACGGGCGAGGTCGTCGAGTCGTTCCGCGACTCGATCGGGTCCGAGCTCGTCTACCGCCGCCTCGAGGAGAACACCGGCGGTTCCGGCGGCTTCAGCGAGGGCATGCGCGTCGCGCACGAACTCGGATCCACCTGGATCTGGCTGATGGACGACGACGTCGAGGTGCTGCCCGACGGCCTCGCGCGCATGGGCGTGTGGACGCCGCGGTTCCGCAGCATCCAGGGCCGCCGCTACGACTACGACGGCAGCGAGTTCTACTGGCAGTATCGCCTGTCGATCCCGCTGGGCATCCCGATCCCGTTCGCGCCCGCCGGCTTCGATGCGACCGGCTACCGCGAGATGAACTCCGGCTGCTTCGAGGGCATGTTCATCCACCGCGACGTGGTCTCGGAGATCGGCCTGCCCGATCCGCGGTTCTTCATCTACTGGGACGACTCCGTCTACGGCTGGCTCGCGTCGCGCGTGACGACCTCCGCGATCGTGAACGAGTTCGTGCTGCGCCGCACGCGCGAGATCAAGCAGTGGGACATGGGCGTGCGCCACCTCAACGCGTCGAGCAACGCGTACCGGTACTACATCATGCGCAACCGCGGCATCATGAAGCACTACTTCAAGGCGCACGGCGCCTACCGCCCGGTGCGGTTCGCGCTCGGCACGGCGCTGACGTTCGCCAAGGAGCTGATCCGCCTCGTGTTCGTCGAGCGGACCGTCCGCGGCACGAGCCACCTGCTCCGCGGCACGCGGGACGGCGCGGCGATCGCCCGCGACCGCACGTGGCGCCCGATGCCCGCGCTGACCGCGAGCTGACGCCGCACCGCATGACCTCCATCTCGCCCTCGGCCGACGGCGCCCGCGCGGGTGCGCCGACGCGCCTGCCGGCGCTCGACGGGCTGCGCGGCCTGGCGGCGCTCGTGGTGATGATCCACCACAGCCTGCTGACCGTGCCCCTGTTCGCCGCGGCGTACTACGACCACACCTCCGAGGACACCTGGCGCGTCGACAACCCGGCGTGGTGGATCGCGCACACGCCGCTGCACGTGCTGTGGGACGGCAAGTTCGCGGTGATGATCTTCTTCATCCTGAGCGGCTTCGTGCTGTCCCTGCCGGTGCTGCGGGCGACGTCCTTCCGCTGGGACGCGTACCTGCCGCAGCGCCTCGCGCGGCTGTACCTGCCCGTGTGGGGCTCGCTCGCGCTGGCGCTCGCGGCGATCTTCCTGACGCCGCGCGGCCGCAACCAGCAGACCGAGTGGCTCGTGCGGCGGGCCGATCCGGTCTCGTTCCAGGACGTCCTCAACAGCCTCACGCAGATCTCCGCGGGAAACGAGATCCTGAGCCCGCTGTGGACGATCCGGTGGGAGATCCTGTTCTCGCTGCTGCTGGGCGCGTTCCTCTGGATCGGGCGGAAGGCGAACGGCAACGTCGTGATCGTCGCCTCGCTCGCGCTGATCGCGGCGGGCGGCGCGTGGCAGGTGGACGCGCTGATGTACCTGCCGATGTTCATCATCGGCGTGGTGCTCGCGGTGCACCGCGAGACCCTGCACCGGAGGCTGGGCGGCATCCCGGGCCCGGCCTGGGCGCTCGCGCTCGCGGCCGCGCTGCTCATGGCCGCGTCGACGTGGATGATGCCGCCGTGGGTGCCGCAGCGCGTGCACGATGGCGCGCTCGCGCTGCAGGTCGCCGGCGCGCTCGTCGTGGTGGCGTTCTGCGCCTTCGGCTGCCCGAACGCCCGCGCGCTGTGCTCGCGCCCCGTGCAGTGGCTCGGCACGGTGTCGTTCAGCCTGTACCTCGTGCACGAGACGGTCGTCGTCACCACGGCCGACCTGATCGGCCCGAGCTCGTCGTCGCTCGTGCTGCCCGTCGCGGCGATCGCCTCGCTCGCCGTCGCCCAGCTGTTCTACTTCGGCATCGAGCGCCCGAGCCACCTGCTGTCGCGGCGCATCTTCAAGTCCATCGCGGACTGACCCGCTCCCATCTGGTGGGACATGGGCATACCTGCCCGTGTCCGCTTCCATGGATCGGGCCCGCCGGGGGCAGACTTGTCCCGAGTGATTCGAGGGAGAAGTCATGGCCAGGTGGGGATCTCGGTTCATCGCGACGTTGGCCGCGGGAGTTCTGCTGGCGGGAGTGACGCCTTCGGGCGCCCTCGCCACGACCGCGGAGCCGGATGCCACGCCTACCCCGGCGAGCGTCGCCGCGATGCCGACACCCACCCCGACGGCAAGCGCCGAGCCGAAGGCGACTGCGCCGAAGCCGACCGCGCCGAAGCCGACCGCCGCACCGAAGGCCACGGCACCGAAGCCGACCGCCGCACCGAAGGCCACGGCACCGAAGCCGACCGCCGCACCGAAGGCCACGGCACCGAAGCCGACCGCCGCACCGAAGGCCACGGCACCGAAGCCGACCGCCGCACCGAAGGCCACGGCACCGAAGCCGACCACCGCGCCGAAGGCCACGGCGCCGAAGCCGACCGCCGCGCCGAAGGCCACGGTGCCCGTCGAGACCACGGCACCGGCGCCGGAGGCGACCGCCCCCGAGCCCGTCCCGACGGTGACGTCCCAGGCCGCGGTCGCCGAACCGTCGATCACGTACAACGTCCACGTGCAGGACGAGGGCTGGCACGACCGCGACACGGACGGCGGAGTTGCCGGCTCTTCCTCCCTCTCGAAGCGCCTCGAGGCGATCAAGATCATGCTCGCCGGTGCGCCGGCGGGGTCGCGTCTGACCTACCGCACCGCCGTCCGCACCAAGGGCTGGACCGGGACGGCCGCGAACGGCCAGGTCTCCGGCACCGCCGGTCGGGGCCTGCCGATCGAGGCGATCGTGATCGGCCTCGAGGGACCGATCGCGCAGACGCACGACGTCCTGTATCGCATGCGCATCACCGAACTCGGCTGGATGTCCTGGGTGCGCGACGGCGGACGTGCCGGCACCACGATGTCCGGCATGCAGGCGTCCGCGATCCAGATCATGCTGGTGCCCAAGGGCGCCGCCGCGCCGCCGATCACGGGCGACCATCACCCGCGCGGCTACGCCGAGCCGGTCATCCACTACGTGTCGCACGTACAGGGAGTCGGATGGCAGCGGGCCGTCGTCAACGGAACGACGTCCGGCGACCCGAACCGCCGCGCGCGCGTCGAGGCTGTCAGAGCCTCGCTCACGGGCGCGCCGGTCTCCGGCAACGTCGAGGTCGCCGCGCACGTGCAGCGCGTGGGGTGGCAGGGGTGGAAGCCCGCCGACACGACCGCCGGGACCACGGGCAAGGCGCTGCGGATCGAGGCGCTGAAGTTCAAGCTCACCGGAAGCATGGCGAACCGGTTCAACGTGTACTACCGCGCCTACGTGCAGGGCTTCGGATGGCTCGGCTGGACGTCGAACGGCAAGTCCGCGGGATCCGAGGGGATGGGCCTGCGCCTGGTGGCCTACCAGGTGCGCGTGCTGCCGAAGTCCGCGGCCGCCCCGGGCGGCGGCGCCGCATTCGTCCCGAAGCCGCGCTACCAGACGCCGGGCGGCTACGCGAAGATCTCCTACGCCGGCCAACCGGCCGCCCGAGGGGTGGGCTTCCCGCTCACGGAGGGTCGCGAGGGCGCCAAGGTCAAGGCCATCGCCAACAACTTCGGGATCGCACGCCCGACGCAGTGGGTCGACGCCACGTTCATGTCGAAGGTGAGGGGCTGGCAGAAGTCCCGCGGTCTTCCACAGACCGGCGTCGTCGACAAGCGCACCTGGACTTCGATGGGCTTCAGCTCGAGTTCGTGGACCGCGCTCGACGGCTACGTCGCGCCGCTGAAGGCGAAGCCGAACATGACCCGGTCGCAGCTGATCAGCGCCATGATCGCGACCGCGAAGTCGTACCAGGGCTCGCCGTACGTGTGGGGCGGATCCAACTCCCCGGGCGTCGGCGCGGACTGCGTCGGCGTGGTGATGCAGGCGCTGCTCGCCGTGGGTCTCAACGTCGAGCCGAGCAACACGGTCACCCACACCACCCCCGGCAACACGACGCCGCGCGAGATCTACGCGAGCAAGAAGTTCAAGCACGTGCCGTACAGCCAGCGCCAGCCCGGAGACCTGATCTTCCAGGCGCACGACCCGCGCGATCCGCACTCGGTCCGCCACGTGCAGATGTACCTCGGCAACGGCCTGGTGATGGAGTCGGTGCACGTCGGCGGCATCGTGCGCGCGGAGAACACGACATACCCGGCGAGCAAGAACATGCCGACGGTGATCCGCCCGCTGCCCTGATCCGCGTCTCCCACGGCACGGGAGGAACGGCCCCGCGACACGCGTGTCGCGGGGCCGTTCCCGTGGCCGGAGGGCGCCGGGCGCTAGCTTGAGGCGTCCGCCCCGGTCCGAAGGAGCACCCGTGTCACGTCCCCGTCTCCTGCTGCGCACCGCGGCCGTCTTCGCAGCGGCCGCATCCATCGCTGCTCTGGGCGGCACGGCCGCGCACGCCCAAGGCGGTGAGATCGGCGGCCGTGGCGCCGCGTACTATCTCAACGATTCTTGGAACGGCCAGGCGAACCACACGATCCGCTTCGGCCAGCCCACCGATCGTGCCTACACCGGCGACTGGAACGGCGACGGCAAGGACAACCTCATGGTGCGTCGCGGCAGCCGGTATCTGCTGACCGACGCGGGCGGCAGCCCGGTCGACTGGACGTTCGCGTACGGCCGCACGGGCGACATCACCCTCGTCGGCGACTGGAACGGCGACGGACTGGACACGCTGGCCGTGCGGCGCGGCAATGTCTACTATTTCTCGAACACGCTCGCCGGAGGCGCGGCCGACGTGGTGATCGCCTACGGGCGTCCGGACGATCAGGTGCTGGTCGGCGACTGGAACGACGACGGCAAGGACACGCTCGCGGTGCGCCGTGCGAACACCTTCTACTTCGCCGACCAGCTCAAGGGGGGCGAGGCGTCGCGGGTCGTCGCGTACGGTCGCGCGAATGACCTGGTGTACGTCGGCGACTGGAACGGCGATGGCAAGGACACCCCGGCCGTCCGCCGCGGGGCGACCTACTACGTCACCGACCGCTTCGCACCGGGCGCCGCCGACCGTGTGCTGACCTACGGTCGCACAACCGACAAGACCCTCGTGGGCGACTGGAACGGCGACGGACGGGACACGCTCGGCGTGCGCCGCGACGGGACGCCGGCCCTCTCGTCCGCGACGGCATGGGCACGCGGGGAGTACGGCGCGTTCACGGCGACGCGCCAGGTGGGCAGCAGCGGCACCGAGTTCCCCCTGCCGGCGGGCGCCCGCGGCGGTGTCATGACCGCATCATTCTGGGCGGACGGCGAGTTCAAGGTCGAGGTTCTTCGGGACGGCGAGGTCGTGGACGTCCCGTTCTGGATCGACGTCACGGGCGGCTACGTGGGATCGCAGCCGTTCGGCCCCGACCCGTTGACGCGCGGCGACACAGTCCGCGTCACAGCGCCCGGCGACTGGGAGATCAAGCTCCAGCCCATGGAGACCGCGCCCGTTCTGCCGCCGCGAGGCGCCGGCGACGGCGTCTACCTGTGGGACCGCGGCGCGCCGACGACGGTCACCATCGACTTCCCGGGAAGCGGTTACTTCCACGCCGCACAATGGAGCGGCGCAGATGCAGACCACTCGGGCATCCTCGCGACCGAGGACGGCCCGTTCTCCGCGAACATCACGTTCCTCAAAGGCCCGTCGGTGATCTCCGTGATCGCAGACGGGAGCTGGTCGATGACGCCGCGCTGATCCACACAGCGGGATGGGTCCGTCAGCGGTGCTGGTCCACACCGACGGCCGCTGGCCGATCACCTCCCGCGGATCCGGTCGCCGTGATCGCCCGCCGGTGAGTGGGCGATCGGGATCCGGCCGGCCGGTGCGGCGCAGATACTGCCTGAGGCGTCTCTGCGGACGGTGTGCTCCGTCGCGGCCTACGGTCGGCCGATCACGCCGCACTTTCCCCGCCGCCCCGCCGTCTCGTCAAGGAACACCCCATGCCCCGTCCTCGCCTCATCCTGCGCGCCTCCACCATCGTCGCCGCGGCCGCGTCGCTCGTCCTCCTCGGGAGCACCGCCGCGCACGCGAAGGGCGGCGAGGCGGGTGGATCCGGATCCACGTACTACCTGAACGACGAGTGGAGCGGGCAGGCGAACCACGTCGTCGAATACGGTCTCGGCTCGGATCGCGCGTACAGCGGCGACTGGAACAAAGACAGCAAGGACACACTGGCGGTGCGGCGCGGCAACGACTATGTCCTGGCGAACACGACGTCCGGTGCTGCCGACCTGAAGTTCGCCTACGGCCGCCCGGCGGACGTGACGCTCGTGGGCGACTGGAACGGCGACGGGGTCGACACGCTCGCCGTGCGCCGAGGGAACGTCTACTACTTCACGAACAGGCTCAAGGGCGGCGCGGCGGAGACCGTGCTCGCGTACGGACGCGCGGGCGACCAGGTGCTCGTGGGCGACTGGAACGCGGATGGCAAGGAAACCCTCGCGGTTCGTCGTGCGAACACGTTCTACTTCGCGGACGCCCTCCAGGGCGGCGACGCCTCGCGTGTGGTCGCGTACGGGCGTGCGGACGACCTCGTCTATGTCGGCGACTGGAACGGCGACGGCACCGACACCCCCGCCGTCCGCCGCGGCTCGACGTACTACGTCACCGACCGCTTCGCCCCGGGCGCCGCGGATCGCGTGCTCACCTACGGCCGGGCGGATGACCGCACGCTGGTCGGCGACTGGAACGGCGACAAGAAGGACACGCTCGGCGTCCGCCGCAGCAACCCGGCCGCCCTGTCCGCGGCGATCGCGTGGGCCAAGGCCCAGTACGGCACGTTCCAGGCGGCCACCTACAGCGGCACGGGAACGCGAGCGATCACGTTGCCGAAGGGTGCCAAGGGCGGGCTGCTGGTCGCGAGCCACCCCGGCGCCGGCGACTTCCGGATGGAGCTGTCCAAGAGCGGCGCGACGATCGACATCCCCGTCTACGTGACGGGCCGGTACTCCGGCACCACGGCGTTCGGTCTCGATGCGAGCCAGCAGGGCGGTCGGCTCGAGGTCGTGGCGGACGGCGCCTGGACGGTCCGCGTGCTGCCGATGGAGGCCGCGGGCGCGTTGCCTGCCTCCGGCACCGGCGACGGCGTGTTCCTCTACGGCGGCGGTGCCACGAACGTGAAGCTCACGCACTCGGGCGCATCCGACCTCTTCGTCGTGCAGTGGAGCGGCACGGACGCGGGCCGCAGCCGCAATGTGACCCAGGCGAACGGCGCCGGCCTCGCGTCCGGCCCGTCGATCGTCTATGTCGTCGCCGACGGGATGTGGACGCTCACGCCTCGCTGAGCGCCAACTTCCCTCCGGTCGTCGCGGGAGCCGTAGGCGGGTCGAAGCCGGCCGCGTGTTGCCCGGTCTAGCGCCCCGCTCGTTCGTCCACAGGGGCGGTTCGGGTCGGGTTATCCACGGTTCCGGTTCTATCCCCGGATCAGCGGTTTCCCGCCCTTCGAATGTCGGTGGCCCGGAGGAGAATCGGGGCATGACAGCGCAGGCGTACTGCCCGGATCCGTGGACTCCCACGGCCGGTGAGAACGCCCGCACGAGTGCACTGGTGGATCGGTTCGTGGAGCTGGAGGCGCAGGTGGCGCGCGCCCGCGCCGAGCAGGCCACGCTCCTGGTGTCCCTGGCGGAGATCGCGGTCGAACAAGGCAGGCGGAGCGGGTCGGAGTCCGAGTACGACTTCGCCACCCGCTCCATCGCCGCCGAGCTCGGAGCCGCCGCCCGGATCCCGGAGGGCACGATCCGGGGCCGGATGGCCGACGCGGTCACCCTGGTGACCGGATTCCCGGCGACGTTCGCGGCGCTGCAGGAGGGGCGGATCAGCGAACCCCACACCCGGGTGATCGTCGCCGCCGGGGAACGGCTCGACGACGACTCGAGGGTGGAGTTCGAAGGGATCGTGGTGTCCCGGGCGGAGGGCGTCACGGTGGGGCAGCTGCGGTCGTTCGCGAGGGCGGTAGCGGAGAAGATCGACCCGGTGCCGTTGACGGTGCGGCAGGCGGAGGCGATGGCGTTGCGCGGCGCGTGGGTGTCGCCGTTGGAGCACGGCATGGCCGAGCACCGCATGATCGGCCCGGCCGCGACGATCTACGCCATCCACGACCGGCTCACCCAGGCCGCCACGAAGCTGAAGGCCACCGCCCGCGCCGCCGGCGAACCGGATCCCCGCACCCTGGATCACATCCGCGCGGACGTGCTGGCCGACCTCACCCTCACCGGCACCCCCACCGCCGGGGACGGCCTGGACGCGATCCACGCCACCATCCAGGTCACCATCCCCGTGGACACCATCACCGGGATCGGGGACGATGCGGCGTTCCTCACGGGGTATGGGCCGATCGACCCGGACACCGCCCGCCGCCTCGCCGGCAACGCCGCCACCTGGGTGCGGGTCTGGCAGCACCGCGACACTGGCGCCCTCCTCACCGTCGACTCCTACACCCCGACCGCGGCGCAACGGAGGTTCCTCACCGCGAGGGACGAGCACTGCCGGTTCCCCGGGTGCCGGCAACCCGCTCGACGCTGCGACACCGACCACACCATCCCGCACTCCCACGACGGGCCCACCACCGTGACGAACCTCGCCCACCTCTGCCAAGCCCACCACCGCCTGAAACACCACTCCCCCTGGCGGATGCGGCAAGGCCCCGACGGGGAGATCGAATGGACCTCCCCGACCGGCCGCACCTACGCCCACAAACCCACGCCGATGGTGCGGTTCGACGCCGAGGCGGAGGTGCTCATGCCCGACCTGCACCTCAGCGACGAACCACCACCGTTCTGACGCTATGCGACGGGATACAGCCGATCCGCCTGGTGGCGCTTGCGCGCCGCGAGCTGCTTGGCCTTGTCCGCGAACGACGGGTCCACCGTGGCGTCCTCGGAACATACGGGGTCGCCCGCCTTCACGACGGTCCACCCGGTGCCGAGGTCAAGCAGAGCGCTGTGCGCCGCGTCGTAATGCCCCCCGCGGCCGGCCAGGACGAGCCCGGCCGCGCCCGCGGCCGCGGCCAGCAGGTGCGCGTGGATGCGCGAGGTCAGCCACTTCTGCCCGGCGCGGGCCGGAAGCCCGTCGGCCCACAGCCCACCGAACGTGTAGAAGCGCGAGTCCGGTCGCGACAGCCCGCGGAAGTGATGATCGTCCGGCGGATTCGACTCAGCGAATCCGACGCTTGCCGCGCTGATACCCGCGAGGAAGCCGTCGATCGTGCCGAGCACGGCATCGTCCTCCCACTCGCGCAGGTCGCCCTGCACGAGCACCATGCGGTCGGGCGTGGGCCGGCGGTCGTACAGCGGCCGCTTCAGAGCCAGCGCGAGGAAGGCGTCGTCGAGGCCGAGCCCCACGCCCATCGCCTCGGCCGTGGCCTCGTCCCGGGCCTCCACGGAGGCGAATGCGGCGAGCCGATCCTTCGCCCAGGACGCGAGCGGCTCCTCGAGCGGCATGACGTCGAGGCCCGTGGCGAAGGCCGGCACTCCGAACTCCTCGCGCACGGCCGCGATGGCCGAGAGCAGGCCCAGGTTGTCCTGCCACACGCCGTTCACGTACCCGCCGCCGAGCAGGTGGATCGACGCGACCCCGCGCAGCGCCCGCAGACCCGCGTCGAACCGAGGCGAGCCGAGGTCGCGCACGATGCGCGTCACGCGCTCGGCGTCGGCGATCGGATCATGCGACTCGCTGCCGAGAGCGAGCTCCCACAGCGTGCTGGTGGTCCTCAGGCGCGGGTGCGATCCGGCGAACAGGTGCGACGCCCGTCCCGGGTGGGGGCAGTCGAGCCACACGGTGCGCTCGGGATGGCGGGCGGCGAGGTATTCGAGCCACGCGCGGGTGATCAGCTCGTCGCCGTAGTTGGGGTGACCGGCGGTCGAGACGAGATACAGCGGCTTCTGCGGCAGGGGCAGCGAGCCGGTGACGGGGGTCGCGGGCGTCTTCGCGCGCGGCGCGCCGAATAGCTTCATAGCGGGGGATGCTCCAGGGACGGGACGGCGCGCCCGGATCGGGGTGGGCGCACGTCGGGAACCGTGCACCCGGACACGCTCACAGAAAACCTACAGCTTGCCCGGCGGCACCGGTAGCAGGCCGACTCCGGCGTGTGCGGTCAGGCCACCGGGTTATCGGCGTTGTACCTGTCGACGACCTCGGCGATCGGCGCGTCGAGCGCGAGGCCGTGATCGCGGATGTACAGCCCGCGCGTGCAGAACCGCCGCAGGTCCTTCTCGTTGTGGCTCACGAAGAACAGCGTGCGTCCCTCCGCCAGCAGCTCGTCGATGCGCCGGTAGCACTTCGCGCGGAACGCCTTGTCACCCACCGCGAGCACCTCGTCGACGAGCAGGATCGGCTCGTTCAGCTGCGACACGACCGAGAACGCCAGCCGCACCTTCATGCCGTTGGACAGATGCTTGTACGGCGTCTCCTGGAAGTCCTCGAGCTCCGCGAACGCGATGATCTCGTCGTAGCGGCGCGCGATCTCGGCCCGCGGCATGCCGTGCAGGCCCGCGGTCAGCCGCACGTTCTCGCGCACCGTGAGGTCGCCGACGAAACCCCCGGTGAGCTCGATCAGCGGCGCGACGCCCGCATTGACACGGACCGTGCCCTCATCCGGCAGCAGAACTCCCGCGACGAGCTTCAGCAGCGTCGACTTGCCCTGGCCGTTGCGGCCGACCACGCCGATCGACTCCCCCGGGCGCACCGTGAACGACACGTCGCGCAGCGCCCAGAACTCCCCCGGGCGGCTGCGCCGCGAGGAGTCGGCGAACATGTCCTTGATGCTGCGACGGCCGCGGCGGTTGCGGCGGAAGTGCACGCCGAGGCCCGCCACCTCGATGGCGGGCTCACCCGCTGCGACCGCGTCCCGCGGAGCCATCACAGCTCCTTCAGCAGCGGACGCTCGAGGCGGCGGAACACGAGGATCCCCAGCCCGAGGAAAAGCAGGCACATGACCGCGGAGACGATCACGGCGAACGGATCCCACAGCACCGCCCAGTCGTCCGCGAAGAACCCGACGCGGTACAGCGTGAAGATTCCGGCGAGCGGGTTGAACGCCATCAGGTCCGCGAAGACCCCGGGCAGGTCGGCCACGCCGTAGATCACGGGCGACGCGTAGAAGAGCGCGCGCAGGATCAGCCGCGTCGTCCGCTCGAGATCCGTGAACAGCACGCACAGCGGCGCGACGAGCAGCCCGAGGCCGACCAGCAGGATCGTCTGCAGCAGCACGCCGACGGGGAACAGCATCAGGCCCCATCCGACGTGCGCGCCGCCGAACACCGCGAACAGCGCGAGCACCGGCAGGGCGAACAGGAACTCGATGCCCTTGCTCAGCACGATCCGGTTGACCCAGATCGAGCGCGGGATCGCCGTGGACCGCACGAGCTTGGCGTCCTTGTTGAACGCGCGCGTGAAGTCCGTCACCGCAGAGTTGAACCACACCCAGGACAGCAGCGCCGTGATGAGGAACACGATGTACGGCTCGACGCCGACGGTGCGGTGGAACACCATCGTGAAGACGAACCAGTAGATCGCGCTCATCACGAGCGGATCCAGCACCGACCACAGGTACCCGAGCCAGCTGGTGGCGTAGCGGACCTTCAGGTCGCGGCCCGACAGCAGCCACAGCGCGTGCAGGTACCGCCGGGGCGTGCCCGGCGCGCCGATCACGGCCTCGGACGGCACTGCGGGGATCGACACGGGACGGCGCGCCTCGGTCAGGCGTTCAGCTGGTTGTTCCACATCGACAGCGCCGAGCCGATGGCCATGTGCATGTCGAGGTACTGGTACGTGCCGAGGCGGCCGCCGAAGTGCACGTCCTGCTCGCCCTTCTGCAGCTCGCGGTACGCGAGCAGGCCCGAGCGGTCGTCGGTCGAGTTCACCGGGTAGTACGGCTCGTCGTCGCGCGTGGCGAAGCGCGAGAACTCGCGCATGATCACCGTCTTGTCGTCGGGATAGACGTCCTTGCGCTCCGGGTGGAAGTGCTTGAACTCGTGGATGCGCGTGTACGGCACGTCCGCGTCCGGGTAGTTCATGACCGAGGTGCCCTGGAAGTCGCCGACGTTCAGGACCTCCTCCTCGAAGTCCAGCGTGCGCCAGGACAGCTCCCCCTCGGCGTAGTCGAAGTAGCGGTCGACCGGGCCGGTGTAGACGATCGGCACCTGGCCGACGAGCGCCTTCTTGTTGAGGGGCTGCGACTCGTCGAAGAAGTCGACGTTCAGCTTGACGTCGATGTTCGGGTGATCGGCCATCCGCTCGATCCACGCGGTGTAGCCGTCGGTCGGCAGGCCCTCCCACGTGTCGTTGAAGTAGCGGTTGTCGTAGTTGTAGCGCACGGGCAGGCGGCTGATGATGTCGCCCGACAGCTTCTCGGGGGAGGTCTGCCACTGCTTGGCGGTGTAGTGGGCGAAGAACGCCTCGAACAGCGGGCGGCCCACGAGGGCGATGCCCTTCTCCTCGAAGTTCTGGGCGGTCTTCACGTCGAACTCACCCGCCTGCTCCTTCACGAGCGCGCGCGCCTGGTCGGGCGTGAGCGCCTTGCCGAAGAACTGGTTGATCGTGTGCAGGTTCACCGGCAGCGCGAAGACCTGGTCGTCGTGCGTCGAGTACACGCGGTGCACGTAGTTCGTGAACGTGGTGAAGCGGTTGACGTACTCCCACACGGTCGGGTTCGAGGTGTGGAACAGGTGCGCGCCATAGCGGTGCACCTCGATGCCCGTCGTGGGCTCGTTCTCGCTGTACGCGTTGCCGCCGATGTGGTGGCGGCGGTCGATGACCGTGACCTTGCGCCCGGCGTCAGCCGCGCGCTCCGCGATGGTGAGTCCGAAGAAGCCGGAGCCGACGACGAGCAGATCCATACGTGTATACGCCTTTACGTGGGGAACAGGTCAGCCGCGACCGCGGTCGGCGACGCCCCATCCTATCCGGGGGCACCTCCGAGGCCGCCCAGGCGCGCGCCTCAGACCCTCCCCAGGGCCCGCTTGGTAGACTCGCTCGCCGGGTTGCGGCCCGCCGAAGCCGCGATCTCCGCGCTCTCGCGCCCGAGGATTCCCCCAGGAGCAGCATGAAACTCGTCATCCAGATCCCGTGCCTGAATGAAGAGGCGACCCTGCCGCTCGTCCTCGAGACGATGCCGAAGCAGATCCCCGGCATCGACGAGATCGAGATCCTCGTGATCGACGACGGCTCGACCGACCGCACGATCGAGGTCGCCCGCTCGTTCGGCGTGCGCCACTTCGTGCACCACACGCGCAACATGGGCCTGGCGCGCTCGTTCCGCGACGGCATCGAGTACGCCCTCGGCGTGCTGGGCGCCGACATCGTGGTCAACACCGACGGCGACAACCAGTACCCGCAGCAGATGATCGGAGAGCTCGTCCAGCCGCTGCTGCGCGGTGAGGCCGACATCGCGATCGGCGACCGCCAGACGGCGACCATCGCGCACTTCTCGCCGTTCAAGAAGGCGATGCAGCGGGTCGGCAGCAAGGTCGTCAACTTCGCCGCGGGCACCGAGCTGCCCGACGCCGCAAGCGGCTTCCGCGCCTACTCGCGCGCCGCGCTGATCCGGCTCAACATCGTGACGCAGTTCTCGTACTGCATGGAGACGATCATCCAGGCCGGCAACAAGCGCCTGAAGATCGCGAGCGTGCCGATCACGACGAACCCGAAGACCCGCGAGTCGCGGCTGTTCACGAACATCTTCCAGCACATGGCGAAGTCGGGTCAGGCGATCCTGCGCAGCTACATCATGTTCAAGCCGCACACGATCTTCACCACGCTCGGCGTGCTGCTGCTGCTCGGCGGGCTGATCCCGTTCCTGCGCTTCCTGATCCTGAGCTGGATGGGCGTCGCCGGCGACCACATCCAGTCGCTGATCCTCGGATCGTCGCTGCTGGTCGGCGCCCTCCTGTCGTTCGCGCTGCTGATCATCTCCGACCTGCTGCGCACCAACCGCGTACTGCTCGAGGACACGCTGCAGCGGCTGAAGGAGCTGCAGTACGGCGCCGACGCCGCCCGGCCGCAGGACGTGCAGCACGTCACGCTGCCGCCCGTGGACCCGCAGTCGGCGATCGCCGAGAGGCCGATCGCCGACGCGCCCGTCGCAGAGGTGGAACCGGAGCCGCTTCCCGCGGAGCGAGCGGCGGAGAGCGCGGGATCGGCGCGGACGACGTCGTGATCGTCTCGTTCGGCACCTACGACGCCGTCAAGCATCCCCGCGTCGGCATCGTCGTCGACGGGCTGCGCGAGCGCGGCGAGGAGGTGCGCGAGCTCAACCATCCGCTCGGCTTCAGCACGGCCGAGCGCGTGCGGATGCTGAAGCAGCCCTGGCGGCTGCCGGCGTTCGCGTGGCGGCTGCTCACGTGCTGGATCGCGCTGCGCCGCGATGCGCGGGCGATGCTGCGCTCGGGTCTCGTGCCGGACGCGGTGCTCGTGGGCTACATGGGCCACTTCGACGTGCTGCTCGCGAGGCGCCTGTTCGGCTCCGCCGCCCGACCGGGACGTCGCCGCTCGACCATCGTGCTCGACCACCTGATCTTCGCGGGCGACACGGCGCAGGATCGCGGAGCGCAGGGACTGCGCGTGCGCCTGCTGCGAGGCCTCGACGCCCGCGCGCTGAACGCCGCCGACATCGTGCTGGTCGACACGGTCGAGCACCTCGAGATGCTCCCGGATCGCCGCAAGGGCGTGCACGTGCCGGTGGGCGCGCGCGCGGAGTGGTTCGCCGCGCGCTCCGGGACGCCCCGGGATGAGGCCGCGGAGCTGTCGCTCGTCTTCTTCGGCCTGTTCACGCCGCTGCAGGGCGCTCCGACGATCGCGAGGGCGCTGCGCCTCGCGCGCGAGCGCGGCGCGGACTTCACCGCGACGATCGTCGGCACCGGTCAGGACTACGACGAGGCGCGCGCCGCCGCGGGCGACCTCGCGGGAGTGACGTGGGTCGACTGGGTCGACGCGCACGAGCTTCCGGCGCTCGTCGCCCGCCACGACGTGTGCCTGGGCGTGTTCGGCACGTCCGGCAAGGCACGTCGCGTGGTGCCCAACAAGGTGTACGAGGGCGCGGCGGCCGGCTGCGCGATCGTCACCGGCGACACCCCGCCGCAGCGCTCCGCGTTCGGCGACGCCGCGCTCTACGCCGAGCCCGGTGACCCCGCGTCCCTCGCCGCCGTGATCGCGGAGCTCGCCGGATCGCCCGAGCGCGTCGCGGCCGCCCGCGCCGCCGCGGCGGCGGCGGCCGAGGGCTTCCGTACCCGCGATGTCGTCGCGCCGCTCCTCGAGCGTCTCCGCCCGAGCGGCGGCAGCGCCCGATGAAGCGCATCCTCGGGATCCTCCGCTCCCCCGCCGTGAAGTGGGCGTTCCTCGCGATCGCCCTGGGCTTCGCGGCGTGGTTCGTGGCGAGCCGCTGGCCCGAGATCGTCGCGGCGCTCGCGCGCCTGCCGCTGTGGGCTCTGCTGGTGGCGCTGCTCGCGTGCGCCGTGTACGTCGCGCTCACGCTCCAGTCGTGGCGCGGCATCCTGCACGATCTGGGTCATCCGATCGGGATCCGCCCCGCCGTGGCCCTGTTCGGCGTGAGCCAGCTCGGCAAGTACATCCCGGGCGGCGTCTGGAACATCGCCGCCGCAGCGGATCTCGGACGCGCGCACGGCATCCCGGCGCGTCACTCGGTCGCCGCCATGACCCTGGCGCTGCTGATCTCGCTGGTGTCGGGTGTCGGCATCGGGGCGCTCGGCTTCGTGCTCGCTCCCACTCCCGCGCTGGCCGACTGGGCCTGGCTGATGTGGTTCGGCGTGCCGCTGCTCGTGCTGCTCGTGCCACCGGTCATGAACCGCCTGATCGGGTTCGCCTGGCGCCTGCTCCGCCTCGAGCCGCTCGACGGATCGATCGCGGGCCGGACCGGCGGAACGCTCTCCACGCGCGGCGTGGGCGCCGCGACCGCGTGGGCGGCGCTCGCGTGGGTCGTCGCCGGCATCGCCGTGGCCGTGCTCGCGATCGGCCTCGGCGCGCCCGCGACGTGGCACACGGTCGTGCAGTGCATCGGCGGCTACGCGCTGGCCTGGGTGATCGGCTTCCTGTTCGTGATCGCCCCCGCGGGCGCCGGCGTGCGCGAGCTCGTGCTGGCGGCGGCCCTGGCGGGCACGCTCGCGTCCGCCGAGATCGTCACGCTCGTCCTGCTCAGCCGCCTGCTGCTCACGGCCGTCGACCTCGGCTTCGCCGCCGCGGGCGCCGTCGAGACCCGGATCGCGCGCCGCCGGATGGGGGCGGCCCGGTGAGCCGCGGCCTGCGGATCCGCGCCGCCCTCGAGCACGTCGCGCTCGTCCTGCTGGGGCTCGGCGGTCCCTTCGCGTACGCCATGGCGTCGCCGATCTACTCCAGCGGCGACGAGGCCGCGCACGTCGACTACGCGCTGCAGGTCTGGCACGGCCACCTGCCCGTCTTCGAGGACGGCCTCGAGCTGCGCAACGCGGTGGGCGTGCATCCGCCCGTGCAGTGGACGTCGCACCACCCGCCCCTGCTCTACCTGCTGCTGTCGCCCTTCGTGGGACCGCTGGCCGACGCGGGCCACATCGAGGCCGCCGGCATGGCCGGGCGCTTCGTGATGGTCGCGCTCTCGGTCGTGCTGCTGTACACGGTCCGCGGCATCGGCCGCCTGCTGGTCCCGGACGTCGCGGGCGTGGGCCTCGCCTCGGCCCTGGTCGTGGGGCTCTCGGTGTGGTTCGTGCGCCTCGGCGGCTCGGTCTACACCGACACCCTCGCAGCGCTGGTGAGCGCGCTGGCGTTCTACGCGCTGCTGCGCCTCGCGCGCGGCACGACGCCCGTGCGCGACAGCGTGCTGTTCGCGCTCGCGTGCGCCGGCTGCGCCCTGTCCCGGTTCTCGCTGCTGCCCGTGGCGATCCTGTTCGCGGTCGCGGCGATCGTGATCGGGCATCTGCCGGGGCCGCTGCGCCCGAGGCACGCGTGGCTCGCGGCCGTCGCCGCCGGCGTCGCCGTGGTCGGCTCCTCCCTGTGGTTCTACCTGCGCAACATCGCCCTGACCGGGAACGCGAGCGGCGGGCACCCCGACTGGGCCGCCGAGCACACCAGCCGCGTGGCGCGTCCCGCGCCGGATGTCGCCGCGGATCCGTCCTTCTGGACCGTGATGTCCGAGCAGTTCTCCGTGGGCACGTACCCGGCGCTCCCCCGCGCCCTCGAGGCGTCCTGGCCCTGGACGCTGCTGCTGTTCGCGCTCCCGACGCTGGTCGGCATCGTGCTGTTCGTCGTCCGCGCGCTGCGCGGGCGCGGCGACCGCGCCGTGCGGATCGTGCTGCTGCTCACCGCCCTCGCGGTGTGCGGCGGCGTCGCGATCATGCAGATCCTGCACACCGCCGGCGGGGGCAGCGCGTTCGCCCGGTACTTCTTCGCGATGCTGCCGTTCCTCGCGCCCCTGCTCGTGCTGCCGCTGCTGTGGCTGCGGGGCCTTCCGCTGGTCGCCTGGACGCTCGCGCGCGCGATCCTGCTCGGCCTCGAGATCGCGGCGACCCTTGCGCGCCAGCTGCGCGGGGCTCAGGCTGCCATCTATCCGGAGTGGACCTGGCTGGGCTTCGGAGTCGCGATCGCCGGGGCCGTTCTGGCGCTCGCCGTGCTCGTCGGACGGCGCCGGCGGACGGAGCCGGCATGACGCAGGACGAGCATCACGAGGAGCTGCCCGGCGGCGCCGAGCAGGCGATCGGCGGCGGCGCGGCGCCCGACGGCCCGCTGCTGCGCCTCATCAAGGACCGCCGCATCGCATTCCTCGTGGTCGGCGCGATCAACACGGGCGTCGGCTTCGTGTGGTTCATCCTGTTCTCGCTCCTGTTCGAGGGACTCTGGCCGCACACGTGGCTGGCGACCTTCCTCACCATCATGTGCGCCCATCTGCTCAGCACGATCTCCGCGTTCGTGCTGATGAGAAAGGCCGTGTTCCGCGTCACCGGGCACGTCTGGCTCGACTTCGGGCGCTTCCAGCTCGTGTACCTGGTCCCGCTGCTGCTCAACCACCTCGTCGTGCTGCCCCTGCGGATGGGGCTCGGGATGAACCCGATCCTCGCCCAGTTCCTGTTCACGTTCGTGACGGCGGTGTTCAGCTGGTTCGGCCACAGCCGGTTCTCGTTCCACCGTCGCAAGGAGGAGCAGTGACCGATCCGAGGCTCAGCGTCGTCGTCCCGGCGTACGAGAACGGCCGCACGCTCGCCGAGACGCTGCGCTCGATCCTGGATCAGGACGTCGCCGGCATGGAGGTGGTCGTCGCCGACCACGCGTCGTCCGACGACACGCTCGACGTCATGCGGACGTTCCAGGACGACCCGCGGGTCGTCCTGCTCGAGACCGAGGCGGGCGGCGGTGCGGGCCGCAACTGGAACCGCGTGACGGACGCCGCACGCGGGGAATTCCTCAAGCTCGTGTGCGGCGACGACGTGCTGCGCCCGGGCGTCCTCGCGCGCCAGGTCGACCTCCTCGAGCGCACGGGCGCGGTCATGACCGCCTGTCGCCGCGACGTGATCGACGCGAGCGGCGCGGTGCTGCTGCCGGCGTGGGGCCTGCGCGGCGTCGACCGCCGCATGCCCGGCGCGGAAGCCGTCCGGCATGCCGTCCTCGCCGGATCCAACCTGTTCGGCGAACCGGCCTCCGTCATGATGCGCCGCGACGTGCTCACCCGCACGGGCGGCTGGAACGACCGGTTCTCGTACTTCATCGACCAGGCGACGTATACGCGCGTCCTGTTCGAGGGGGATTTCGTGCCCGACACCGAGGTCGGGGCCACGTTCCGGATGAGCGACGCCCAGTGGAGCGTCGCGCTCGCGTCCCGCCAGGCGGCGGAGGCGCGCGAATACCACGCGTGGGTGCGCGAGACGCACCCCGAGGCGCTGTCGGGCCTGGATCGCCGCATCGGCGACGTGCGGGCGGCGCTGATGGCCCGTGCCCGGCGCCTCTCGTATCGTGTGCTGAAGAGGAGGATGCGATGACCGAGCCGTACATCCATCGGATCAGCGTCGTGATCCCCGTCTATCAGGGCGAGCGCACGCTCGACGCCGTGATCGAGGAGCTGCGCCCGCTGACCGAGGGCTTCCGCTCCCCCGGGGGACGGGCGGCGCAGGTCGGCGAGGTGATCCTGACGTACGACCGCGGTCCGGATCGCTCCGACACCGTGATCCGCCGGCTGGCGGAGACGCACTCGTGGATCGTGCCCGTATGGCTCAGCCGCAACTTCGGCCAGCATGCCGCGACGCTCGCCGGCATGGCCAGCTCGGGCGGCGAGTGGATCGTCACGATGGACGAGGACGGCCAGCACGACCCGCGCGACATCGGCGGGCTGCTCGATGCCGCGCTCGACGCGCAGGCCGACCTGGTCTACGCCAATCCGGTGAACCGGCCGCCGCACGGTGCGGTCCGCAACACCGCGTCGCGCGCGTCCAAGCGCATCCTCGAGACCGTCTTCAGCGGCGGTCGCGCGACCGACTTCAACAGCTTCCGGCTGGTGCTGGGCGAGATCGGCCGCAGCGTCGCGGCCTACGCCGGCCACGGGGTGTACCTCGACGTGGCGCTCAGCTGGATCGCCGCGCGCACCGCGACGGCGGACGTGCGCCTGCGCCAGGAGGGCGAGCGCCGTTCGGGCTACTCGTACCGCCGCCTGTTCGGGCACTTCTGGAGCATGGTGCTGACCTCGGGCACGCGCGGCCTGCGCCTCGTGACCTACGCCGGCACGACGGTGTTCGTCGCGGGCCTGCTGTACGCGATCTACCTGGTCATCGCCCGCTCCGCGGGCGTCGTGCAGGAGCCGGGATGGACGTCGCTCATGGTGGTGCTGCTGCTGGGCCTCGGTCTCGTGCTGATGGCGCTCGGCATCATCGCGGAGTACCTCGGCGTGGCCGTCAGCACCGCCCTCGGCAAGCCCTCGTACCTCATCGTGCGCGATCCTGCGACCGGCCCACTGGCGAAGGCCGCCCCCGTCGCCCCGGCGGCGCCTCGCGACGGGTCCGCGGCCGCGTCGTGACGCCCCGGCGCTGGATCATCGGCCGAGGTCTGCTCGGCCGCGCGATCGCGCGCGCCCGTCCGGACGCGCCGTTCGCCGCGACCGTGCCGTGGAGCGATCCGGATGCCGCCGTGGCGGCCCTGGCGGACGGTCTCGCGCGCTTCGTCGCGTCGGCGCCCCCCGACCAGCCGCTCGAGATCACGTGGGGCGCGGGACGCGCCGTGACCTCCACGCCGCGCGAGCGCGTGTTCGAGGAGGTGAGCGTGTTCCGCGGCTTCCTCGAGGCGATCGGCACGATGCCCGACGCGGACCGCGCGCGACTGACCGTGATGCTCGCGTCCTCCGTCGGCGGCGCGTACGCCGCCTCTCCCGCGCCGCCGTTCACCGAGGACACCCCCGTCGCGCCCGCGTCCGCCTACGGCGAGGGCAAGCTCGCGATGGAGCGGGCGCTCGCGGACGCCACGGCGACGGGCGGATGGCACGCGGCCGTCGGCCGCATCACCAACCTGTACGGGCCGGGTCAGGACCTCACGAAGGGCCAGGGCCTGATCTCGGTGCTCGTGCGCGCCCACCTCACCGACACGCCCGCCTCGATCTACGTGCCGCTGGACACCCTGCGCGACTACATCTACGAGGACGACGCCGCGCGCCTGATGTCGGCCATCGCGCTGCGTGCGGCGGGCACCCCCCCGGGGACCACCACGGTCAAGATCGTGGGCACCGGCGGCGCGGTCTCGATCGGCGCGCTGATCAGCGAGCTGCAGCGGCTGCGCCGCCGGCGCGGCACGATCGTCCTCGGCGGCGGCGACGCGCGCGGTCAGGCGCTCGACCTGCGCGTCCGCTCCCGCGTGTGGCCCGACCTCGACGGGCTGGTCCGGACGACGCTCCCCGAGGGCCTCAGCCGCGTGTACGCGGCGCAGCTGGCGACGCTGTCGCTGCGCGCCGGCGCGTGACCAGGCGCCCCACGAGCCACCCCGCCGCGACCAGGATCCCCAGCGCGGCCGCCGACACCAGCAGCGGCAGGCCGGGCGGCTGGAAGCGCACCGTGACGACATCGCCCGCCGAGGCGCCCGCGACGTCGACCGTCAGCAGCCAGTCGCGCGTCGGCGCCGCCTCGGCCGCGCCCTCGACGCGGTAGCCCGGGTAGTCGAGCCGGCTCAGCACGACGCGGCCGTCCGATCCCACCTCGTCCACGCGGAAGCTCACGGCGGTGTCCGAGACCTGCGCCTCGCTCACCGCGGTCCCGTCGCCCGTCCACACGACACCGCCGGCGGGAGGCAGGGGATCGTCGCGCTGGAAGAGCCACGTGAACTCGCCCGCCCGCTCCAGGTGCCACCCCGCGGGGGCGTCCGGCTCCTCCGGGAACGTCCCGCGCATGGCGATCACCGTGCTGACGCCCATGAGATCGCTGACGCGCTCTCCCGTGTCCGGGTCGATGCTCCAGAGGGTGGCGAGCCCGTCCGCGCACGTGTTGCCGCGCAGATCCATGCACAGGTCCTCGACGAACGCGGAGTACGGCAGCACGGTGTAGAGGTTCGACACGTCGGTCTCGCTCAGGTACCAGAGGTTCGCCAGCAGGCGCTCGCTCCAGGTCGCCGGGTCCCGCTGGCCGGCCGAGGCGTTGCCCACCACCATCGCGTCGCCCCGCGGGTCGCTCAGCACCTCGCGCATCGCACTCACGGACGGCACGGCATTGCCGGGCAGCGGGGTGGTCGGCATCGCCACGACCTGAGCGGCGACCGACACCGCCGAGACGACCACGGCCCCGGACACGAGCACGGTCGTGCGCACCGCGTCCCGCCACGGGCGCCGGCCCACGAACACGATCCCCGCGAGGATCGCGAGCAGCCCGGCCGTCGTCGCGCCGATCCCGCGCCAGTCAAGGGGCACGTTGCCGAGGTTCAGCAGGGCGAGGGCGACGATCAGCGCGACGGTCCAGCGGATCCGGGTCTTCGAGATCTCGCGCCAGCGCGTGCGCGAGGCGGCGACGGCGAACAGCACGAGCGCCGCGAGCGCGAGATACGGGATGAAGCGCAGCGGCCACCGGACCGCGGCGATGTGGCTGGGCGCCAGGATCGCGATGAGCGTCGCGGTGCCGAAGGCCAGCAGTGGGACGCAGCGCCGGATGGCGGCGCGCGACAGCGGCAGCACGAGGAGGAAGAACGGCAGCAGCCACGCGATGTACATCAGCGGGGCCTGCGTGACCTCCCCCGTCCAGAGCATCACGCCCTTCTCGAGGACGCCCGGAGGGGCCGGGACCTCCCCCTCCCAGGTGCGGATCGTGCCGGTGAGCGTGGGACCTGCGGCCGCCGCGACGTCCGTGAGGTCCGCGTTCAGGAAGAACCAGTTGCGCACCACGAAGTCGCCGCGCTGCGTGACCGGGGCCGTGAGGACACCCGGGAGGTAGACGAGCACGGTCCAGGCGGCGCCCCACGCCGAGGCCAGGAGGCTGCGGAGGATCCGGATGCGGTCGCGCCGCCAGATGGCGCGGACGAGCGACTCGACCAGCACGCCGACGAGGGCGATCACGCCGAAGATGTAGCCGAACGCGACCAGCACGTAGCTCGCCGCCAGGTACGGGATCGGCGAGCGCCCCGCCTCCACGGCGCGACGCAGCGCCCACCACACCCACGGCAGCAGCGCGGCGTTGAACAGCCCGGTCGACCAGGACGCGGCATCCATGTACACCGTGAAGCCGCCGAGCGGCACCAGCACCGCGGCGAGCGCGGCCCAGGGGCGCGCGGCGGTGAAAGAGCGTGCCAGCAGATACGCGCCGAGGCACATCAGCACCAGGAAGGCGACCTTCACGATCGTCGCGAAGACGACCGGATCCTCGCTCGCGCGCGCCCCCAGCGCGATCAGCCACGTCAGCGGGTTGAACAGGCCCCACTGCCCCTCGGCCAGATAGTTGCCCGCCTGCCACGCCGACGGCTCGAGCAGCGGGATCCGCCCCTGCCGCAGCAGGTCGCCGAGCTGCCACCACTGCCCGAACGAGCCGAGCTGCGTGTCGTCGGCGAAGTAGAAGTGCGGATCGCCCGCGAGCCGGGCCAGCGCGAGCAGCACGGTGATGACCGCCGCCGCGACCGGCCAGAGGATGCGCGTCAGGCGAGGGTTCACGGTCACCGATGCTAACAACGCGGTTCCCAGCCGGCCTGCACGACGGCGTATGACACGATGGTCGAGTGAAGGGCATCATCCTCGCCGGCGGTTCGGGCACGCGTCTGCATCCGATCACGCTGGGCGTCTCCAAGCAGCTCGTGCCGGTGTACGACAAGCCGATGATCTACTACCCGCTGTCGACGCTGATGCTGGCGGGCATCCGGGACATCCTGGTCATCACCACGCCGCACGACGCCGCCGCGTTCGAGCGGCTGCTCGGCGACGGCTCGCAGTTCGGCGTGTCGATCACGTTCGCGCAGCAGCCCTCCCCGGACGGCCTCGCGCAGGCCTTCACGATCGGCGCCGACTTCATCGGCGACGACAAGGTCGCCCTGGTCCTGGGCGACAACCTGCTGTACGGCCCCGGTCTCGGCGGCCAGCTCAAGCGCTTCGCGGACGTCGACGGCGGCGCGGTCTTCGCCTACTGGGTCGCCGAGCCGAGCGCGTACGGCGTGGTCGAGTTCGACGAGACCGGCAAGGCCGTCTCGCTCGAGGAGAAGCCCGTCGAGCCCAAGAGCAACTACGCCGTGCCGGGCCTGTACTTCTACGACAACGACGTGGTCGAGATCGCGCGGAACCTCGAGCCCTCGGCGCGTGGCGAGTACGAGATCACCGACGTGAACGCCGCCTACCTCGAGCGCGGGAAGCTGAGCGTGGAGGTGCTGCCCCGCGGCACCGCGTGGCTCGACACCGGCACGTTCGATCAGATGACGGATGCGGCCGACTACGTGCGCACGATGGAGCGCCGCACGGGGCTCAAGATCGGCGCGCCCGAGGAGGTCGCCTGGCGGTCGGGCTTCCTCACCGAGGACGAACTGCGCGAGCGCGCGCAGAAGCTCGTGAAGTCGGGGTACGGCACGTACCTCCTGGAGATCCTGGAGCGTGGACGCTGATGGCCCGTCTGCTCGTGACCGGCGGCGCCGGCTTCATCGGCTCGAACTTCGTCCACCACGTGGTGGAGCACACGGACGACCACGTCACGGTGCTGGACAAGCTCACATACGCGGGCAACCGCGCCTCGCTCGCGGGGCTCCCCGAGGACCGCGTGACGTTCGTGCAGGGCGACATCGCCGATCCGGACCTCGTCGATGCGCTGTTCCGCGACGCCGATGCGGTCGTGCACTACGCCGCCGAGTCGCACAACGACAACTCGCTGAACGACCCGCGGCCGTTCCTCGACACCAACATCATCGGCACGTACACGCTGCTGGAGGCCGCGCGCCGGCACGACGTGCGCCTGCACCACATCTCGACCGACGAGGTCTACGGCGACCTCGAGCTCGACGACCCGCAGCGCTTCACGGAGTCGACTCCCTACAACCCGTCGTCGCCGTACTCGTCGACGAAGGCCGGATCCGACCTGCTCGTGCGGGCCTGGGTGCGCTCGTTCGGCGTGCGCGCGACGATCTCGAACTGCTCCAACAACTACGGGCCGTACCAGCACGTCGAGAAGTTCATCCCCCGCCAGATCACGAACGTGATCCGCGGGATCCGCCCCAAGCTCTACGGCAAGGGCGAGAACGTGCGCGACTGGATCCACGCCGACGACCACTCGTCCGCCGTGCTCACGATCCTGGAGAAGGGCGAGATCGGGCAGACCTACCTGATCGGCGCCGACGGCGAGGAGAGCAACAAGGACGTCGTCGAGCTCATCCTCGAGCTGATGGGCGAGGGACGCGACGCATATGACCACGTCGCCGACCGCCCGGGCCACGACATGCGCTACGCGATCGACTCGACCAAGCTGCGCACGGAGCTCGGCTGGCAGCCCCGCTACCAGGACTTCCGGTCGGGCCTCGACGCCACGATCGCGTGGTATCGCGAGAACGAGGCGTGGTGGGCCCCCGCGAAGGACGCCACCGAGGCGTTCTACGCCGCGCGCAACCAGTGACGGCCTGACGAGAAGATGACTGAGCTCGGCAAGCAGCTGGCTGCGACCACGACGCCCATCGAGGGCATGCTGCTGTTCGATCTGCCCGTGCACGGCGACGCGCGCGGCTGGTTCAAGGAGAACTGGCAGCGCGAGAAGATGGTCGCGCTGGGCCTGCCCGACTTCGGTCCCGTGCAGAACAACGTGTCGTTCAACGCCGAGGCGGGAGTGACGCGCGGCCTGCACGCCGAACCGTGGGACAAGTGGGTCTCGGTCGCGACCGGCCGCGTGTTCGGCGCGTGGGTGGACCTGCGCGAGGGTCCGGGCTTCGGGACCGTGTTCACGGCCGAGCTCGACCCCTCGAGGGCGATCTTCGTGCCGCGCGGCGTCGCGAACGGGTTCCAGACGCTCGAGCCCGCCACCGCGTACACGTACCTCGTCAACGACCACTGGTCGCCCGATGCGACATACTCGTTCGTGAACCTGGCGGACGAGACCGTGGCGATCCCCTGGCCGATCGCGCTCGACGCCGCCGAGATCTCGGACAAGGACCGCGCGCATCCGCCGCTCGCGGACGCCGCCTCCGTGCCCCCGAAGCGGATTCTCGTGGTGGGCGCCGGCGGCCAGCTCGGACGCGCGCTGCGCGCCGAGCTCGGCGACGCACCGCACATCGAGTACGCGACCCGCGCCGATCTCGATCTCGCCGATCCGGCGCTCGGCACCGCGCGCCGCTGGCGCGACTACGGCGCGATCGTCAACGCCGCCGCGCACACCGCGGTCGACGCCGCCGAGACCGCCGAGGGCCGTGTCGAGGCCTGGGCCGCGAACGCCGCGGGCGTCGCCGCTCTCGCGCGCCTGGCCACCGCGAACGACCTGACGCTCGTCCACGTGTCCACCGACTACGTCTTCGACGGCACGTCCGCGCGGCCCTATCGCGAGGACGACCCGCTCTCGCCGCTCGGCGTGTACGGCCAGACCAAGGCCGCGGGGGACGCCATCGTCGGCACGGTGCCGCGCCACTACATCGTGCGGACCTCGTGGGTCATCGGCGACGGCGGCAACTTCGTGCGCACCATGGCGTCGCTCGCCGAGCGCGGCGTCGATCCGTCCGTGGTGGACGACCAGGTGGGGCGCCTCACTTTCGCGGCCGACCTGGCGCGCGGCATCCGGCACCTGCTCGACACCCGTGCCGCCTACGGCGTCTACAACCTCACCGGCGCGGGTGAGCCGCGCTCGTGGGCGCAGATCGCCGCTCGCGTGTTCGAGCTCACCGGGCACGACCCCGCGCGCGTGACGCCCGTCAGCACCGAGGAGTACTTCGCCGGAGCCGACCGCGCCATCGCGCCGCGGCCGCGCAGCAGCGTGTTGGACCTCGCACGCATCGAGGCCGCGGGCTTCACCCCCCCGGACGCGGACGAGAGCCTCGTGCGCTACCTCGCGGCGGGCGACGGAGCCGCGCGGTGAGCCTGGGCCGGCCGCCCGCGTTCCCGGTCGGACTCGTCAGCCTGCCGCGCGCACAGGACCCGCGGAACCGGACGCGACTGTGGTGGATCATCGCGATCGCCGCGATCGCGCTGAACCTGGTGACGACCGCCCGGGTCGGCGCCACGGCGACGCAGCCCGCGTTCCCCTTCGACGAGCTGCACCTGCTCCAGCTCGCCCGCCTGCTCGCCGGCGACCCCATGCCCGAGTTCGGCTCGGGCGGCTACTTCCCCGCGTGGGGCATCCTGCTGACGCCGCTGTGGTGGATCTTCGACGAGCCCGAGCAGGTGTACGCCGCGGCTGCCATCGTCGGCTGGGTCCTCGCCGCGGCGACGATCTGGCCGCTCGCGCTGCTCGTGCGCCGCGTGCGACTCGACCTGCCGCAGGCGCTCACGGTGGCGGCGGTCGTCTCGACCCTGCCCTCCCGCACCGTCCAGGCGGACTACGTGCTCAGCGAGCGGCTGCTGTTCCTGGTGGTGGTGCTGACCGCGCTGGCGGCGTTCCGGCTCTGGGAGCGCACGACCTTCACGCGCGCCGTGGTGTTCGGCCTGGCGGCGGCGGCCGTGTACTTCACGCACATGCGCATGCTCCCGGTGGTGCTGGCGAGCGGCGTGTGGCTCGCGGCGCTGCTGCTGAAGCGCTGGCCCGTCGCGCTCGCGGGGCTCGTCACACTCGGGGCCGGCTACGTGCTGGCCGAGAAGATCGGCGACCGCCTGAACGACGTCCTGCTCGAGGGCGAGACGGGGCAGAGCGAGGGCGTGCTGCGCAACCTCGAGGACTTCCACCTCGGGTTCTTCGTGCGCGTCGCGCTCGGGCAGACCTGGAACCAGATCATCGGCTCGTACGGCCTCGTCGCGATCGGATTCATCGCGATCGTGGTGTGGGCGTGGCGCGAGGTGCGCCGCCGCCGGCTGGGCCGCGCGAGCTGGCTGTTCGGCGTGTTCACCGCCTCGTGGCTGCTCTCGGTCATCGCGTGGGCGAGCGACTGGAACCTGTGGGAGAACCCCTGGCGGCGCCTCGACGCGTGGATCTACGGCCGGTATCTCGATCCGGTCGCGGCGCTGGTGGTCGCGATCGGTCTGGCCGTGCTGGTGCGCGGCATCCGGACGGTCACCTGGGCCTGGGCGACCGCGGGCGCCGTGGCGATCCTCGCCCCCGTCGTGTTCTGGCTCGCACCGCAGGCCCCGACATGGGGCTGGGTGACCCCCGCGCACATGGGCGGCGTCCTGCCGTGGGGCTTCCTGCTCCCCCACGAGGTCTTCCCGCCGGGAATCGTGCCCTCGTTCACGAACGAGAACCGGTTCTGGCTGTGGGCGTCGCTGTCGGTGCTCGCGTGCCTCGTCGCATACCGGCTGCTGCGCCGCTGGGCGATCGCCGCCCCGATCGGGCTGCTCGTGCTGGCCGTGGCGGGCTCGGCGGGCGCGAACGACTGGTCCGACGACTTCCGCGGCCTGGAGCAGTTCGACCCGGCGGCGATCGCCTCGGTCGAGCAGATCGTCGACGAGTCCGGCGAGACGGTCGTCGGCTACGACTTCTCATGCGGACGCCCGGGCACCCTGCCGGGCGTGCCGTTCAACAAGCTCGCCTGGGGGCTGATGCCTGACGCCCTCGTCAAGCGCGTCGACTCGAACGGCGAGGTCCCCACGATGGACATCGTGGTCTCGTGCATCGGGGACTCGCCGCTGGCGGCGTACGGCGCGGCAGAGCTCGACGGCCCCGAGTTCTATTACAGCCGCATCTGGATCATGCCCGGCGCACTGCAGGACGAGCTGCGCGAGCGCGGCCGGCTGGTCGAGTGACCCTCCCGGCGACGACCGGATGACCGAGGCCCGCCGCGCAAGCGCGGGGCGGGCCTCGGTCGTCCGTCGTGTCAGCCTCGGTACACCGACCCCTTGGGGAGGTAGTCGATCAATCCCGCCGAGAGGCGGTGGACGGTGGGCCAGGAGCCGCCGCCGAGCTTCTCGAGCGCGGCGCGGGAGGTGACGTGACGCCACCTGCCGTTCTGCGCGAAGTACACGGCGTTCTGTCCCACGCCCTGCACGTAGACCCGCGCGAGCGGCGCGGCCGTCGACTTCCGCAGGATGCCGCAGAGCGTCGCGTCGAACACGGTGATCTTGAAGCCCTTCACCGCCGCGCTCTTCACGGGATACAGCGTTCCCTGCGACGGCAGGTACACGGTGCTCCCGCACTTCACGAACTGGGAAAGAGTGCCGCCGGCACGGTAAGGAGCGACGTCCACCTTGGGAACACGCTCATCGCGGAGACGCGCGATCCCGAGCTCCGGCTGATACAGCCAGGTCGGCAGATAGATGAGCCGCCGATCCCAGGTCGGCAGGTATGTCCGAGTCGAGCCCGCCGGCTCGACGAAACGTCCCGGTGCCCACCGGACGACTCCCTTCGTGAGCTTCGAGTACGCCCCCGCGGGCATGACCGCCGCGTAAGGAGCGCTGCCACCGTTCAGAGTCGCCGCATTGGCTTCGTTGTAGATCGGCAGATAAGACGAGCCGGCGAGCAGCAGGATCCGTCCTGTCGTCGTCTGACGGGCGTACTTCGTGAGCGCGGGTCCGGACGGGAACCTGCCGTACTCCGCGGGCGCGAGGTACGTCTCGGCGTGGCATGCGCTCCCCCACAGCTTCACCTGATCGCAGGAGCTGAACTTGTGGCGCTGCGAGCGCGTGCCCTGCAGCAGCGAGACCTCGCCGCTCGAGCTGTTGCGGATGTACAGCGAGGCCTCCCCGCCGTTCGGCAGGGCGTTCGCGGCGGCCGCGGTGACGGCCTTCGGCGCACCGAAGACCCTCTGGTACGTCGAGAGCGTGGCCTTGGTGATGTGGACCTTCTTGCCGCCGGTCACGAGGTACACGTGCGGCTCGGCCTTGATCATGGTGCCGTTCGCGATGCCGGATCCGCCCGAGGACGTCCCGCCGCCGGTCGATCCGAACCAGGCGCGGAAGTAGTTGTAGAAGTTGCGGTTGCCGTACGACGAGCACGAGTCGCCCGTGCCCGTGCCGGCCGCCAGGGCCGCGCGGTTGGGCTGGTAGGGCGTGTAGTAGTACAGGTCGGCCGTGGCCTGATTGTGCACGTAGACGCCCGACGAGCCGCACGACGAATTCGGGTGGTAGCGGATGCTGCGCGTCCCGCCGGGCTTGTACCAGTTGAAGTACGAGTCCTTGCCGTAGATGTTCAACTGGCGGGCGGCGCCGTACACCTGATTGAAGAAGCCGTAGTAGGTCTTGTCGCAGTCGGCCGTGTCGGGGCACCCCATGCCCATGGCGATCGTGAAGCGCCAGTCGCTCGGCCACGTGTGGGTGACGAGGCCCTGCTCCTTCTGCAGCATCACGAGCAGCACGCGCGGGTTGATGCCGCACGCCTGGGCGACCTTGTAGATGATGCGCGCGGCGCTCTCGCGGCTGCCGCCCGTGTACTGCGAGCAGTAGCTGTCGCCCCGGCGCGTGGGGGTGGTCTCGATGTAGTTCTCGAGGCAGGTGTAGCCCTTCTGGCACGTGGCGACCTTACCGGCGATGAAGGACGCGATCTGCGACGCGGTCATCGAGCCCTTGGCGGTGAAGACCGAGTTGCTGATGATGTTTCCGGCAGAGAAGCCGACGACCGCCGCGGCGGGCACGATCGCCTCGACGGGGCTCGCGAGCTGGAAGCGCGCGGAGGATGCGCCGTCGCCGGATCCCGACGACGCCCCGGACGCGGGATAGGGGACGTTGCCGGGGTCGGCCGCGTCGACCGTCTCGTCGCCCGCGGCGTCCTTCTCCTGCAGCGGGCTCTCCGCAGCGACCTCGGACAGATCCGGGCGCTCTACCTTCGCCACCGGCGGCGGCGCGTACGTCGTCTGCGGGTCCGGCGCGTCGTCGGCGGCGGGCGCCTCCGTCGTGGGCGCCTGCGGAGCGTCCTGGGCGGGCGGGGCCGGCGTCGGGGTCCCCGTCGCGGCGGGCTCGGGAGCCGCCGTGGCGGTCGCGGCCGGCGACGGCGTCGGGGCCGACACGGCGGCGGACGCGGCCTGCGCTGGCAGGAGACCGGCGACCAGCGCCAGGCTCGCGCCGAGGACGACGAGGGTGCGTGCGACACGCGACGGGACGCCGCGGCGGGGCACGGCGGGACGGACGTGGGGGGCGACACGCATGTGAACAGTGTGACAGATGTGAAAGATGACGAAAAGGCCTGGTCCCATGGGGCGGCGGTGCGCGGCGTCGCGCCGCCACACCGGGCGGGCTTCCCGGTCCCCTCGTCATGGGAGGATGGACAGCGTGCCCGCGCGCGGACGACGCGGCGGGCTGACGAAAGGAGCCTTTTCGAGATGAAGCTCAGTGTCTTCGGCTGCGGATATCTCGGCGCGGTCCACGCCGCCGCCATGGCATCGCTGGGTCACGACGTGGTCGGCATCGATCCCGTCGCCGAGAAGATCGCGAAGCTGTCGGCCGGCGAGACGCCCTTCTTCGAGCCCGGCCTGCCGGAGATCCTCTCCCAGAGCCTCGCCTCGGGCCGCCTGCGCTTCACGACCGACCCGGCCGAGGCCGCGGACGCGGACGTGCACTTCATCGGCGTGGGCACCCCCCAGCGCCGGGACGGCGCCGGCGCCGACATGACGTACGTGAACCAGGCCGTCGCCGACCTGATCCCGCATCTGAAGCCCGGCGCACTCGTCGTGGGCAAGTCGACCGTCCCCGTGGGCACTGCCGCGCGTCTGGCGGAGCTCGTGAACGCCGCGGGCGCGCGTCTGGCCTGGAACCCCGAGTTCCTGCGCGAGGGCTTCGCGGTCAAGGACACCATCGAGCCCGACCGCCTGGTCTACGGCGTCGCGGACGCCTCCAAGGAGCAGGACACCACGATCCTCGACGAGGTGTACTCCAGGGCCATCGCCGCGGGCACGCCGCGCATCGTCACGGACTATGCGACCGCCGAGCTCGTGAAGGTCGCCGCGAACTCCTTCCTCGCGACCAAGATCAGCTTCATCAACGCGATGGCCGAGATCGCCGAGGTCACGGGCGCCGACGTCACGCAGCTCGCCGACGCCATCGGGCACGACGCGCGCATCGGCCGCCGCTTCCTCAACGCGGGCGTCGGATTCGGCGGCGGCTGCCTGCCCAAGGACATCCGCGCCTTCACCGCGCGCGCCGAGGAACTCGGCAAGGGCGAGTCGGTGGCGTTCCTGAAGCAGGTCGACGAGATCAACCTGCGCCGGCGCCAGCGCCTGGTCGACCTCGTGGTCGACTCGTTCGACGGTCGCGTGTTCGGCCGCCACGTCGCGGTGCTCGGCCTGGCCTTCAAGCCCGACTCGGACGACATCCGCGACTCCCCCGCGCTCGACGTGGCCGTGCGCCTCAAGGGCTTGGGCGCCGAGGTCGTCTCGCACGACCCCGAGGCCATCGAGAACGCCCGCCGCCTGCACCCGCAGCTGACCTACGCCGACTCGGTCGACGCGGCGCTCGAGGGCGCCGAGGCCGTCGTCGTGGTGACGGAATGGAAGCAGTACCGCGAGCTCGACGCGGTGGTCACGGCCGCCAAGGTCGCCCGCCCCGTCGTGTTCGACGGCCGCAACGTGCTCGACCCGGCAACCTGGCGCGGCGCCGGCTGGACCTACACCGGCATGGGGCGTTAGGACGCATCCCCCGACGAAGAAGCGCCCCGGATGATCCGGGGCGCTTCTTCGTGATCGCTCTCGTCAGGCGCTCATCGCCTCGATCGCCCGGTCGACGCCGCCGTCGAAGACGAGCTCGCCCTTGCGGATCACGACCGCGCGGTTGCACAGCTCGCGCACCATCTCCATGTCGTGGCTGACGATCACGAGGGTCTTGCCCGCGGCGATCAGCTCCTCGAACTTCGCGCGGCACTTCTCGCGGAAGGGCGCGTCGCCGACCGACAGGATCTCGTCCACCAGCAGGACGTCGACGTCCACGTGGATCGCGACCGAGAACGCCAGGCGCATGAACATGCCCGACGAGTAGTGCTTGACCTCCTGGTCGATGAACTGTCCGATCTCGGCGAATGCGACGATCTCGTGGTAGCGCTCCTCGATCTCCTTCTGCTGCATGCCCAGGATGGCCGCGTTCAGGAACACGTTCTCGCGGCCCGAGAGCTCGGGGTGGAAGCCCGCGCCGACCTCGATCAGGCCCGCGACGCGGCCGCGCGTGAGCACCTCGCCGGCGTCGGGCTGCATGACACCCGAAAGCAGCTTCAGCAGCGTGGACTTGCCCGAGCCGTTGTAGCCCAGCACCGCGATCGAATCGCCCTCGTTCACGACGAGATCCAGGCCGTTGAGCGCGTGGAACTCGGTCGAGAGCTTGCGGCCGCGCAGCGCGCTGACCACGGTGTCCTTCAGGGAGTGGGCGTGGTTGAGCAGGAACGTCTTGCGCACGCCGTCGACGATCACGCTCGGCGTGTGGATGGGGGTGGTGGCTCTCATGATGCGCCGCTCAGGTCGGATCCTCGTCGGATCACAGGTCCTGAGCGAACCTCCCCTCGAGACGACGGAACACGAACTGGCCGATCAGGATGGTCGCCAGCGAGATCAGGAACGCCCACAGTGTGAGCCACCCCAGGTCGGGGTGCAGCTCGAGTGCCTGCTCCTCGATCGCGACGCGCGAGACGGGCTCCCAGAAGGCGGTGTGGAACAGCTCGACCGCGACCGTGATCGGGTTGAGCATGTAGAGCTGCACGAGCCACGGCACGGCCGCGAACGCGTCGCGCACCATGGTCCAGAAGTACAGCACGGGCGACGCCCAGGTGACGAGCATCAGCAGCAGCTCGACGATCGGCTCCGCGTCGCGGAAGCGCACGTTCACGGCGCCGAAGAACAGGCCCGCGCCGAAGGACACCATCGCCAGGATCACGATGCCCGCGAGGAACGCGAGCACGCTCCAGATCGTGATGTGCACGATCCAGCCCATGAACAGGCAGACGATCAGCAGCAGACCCACCTGCGGCAGGAAGTGCACGAAGGCGACGAACACGGCCGACACCGAGAACAGCTGCCGCGGCAGGTACACCTTGCGCACGAGCGGCGCATTGCCGACGATCGAGCGGGTCGCGTTGCCGAACGCCTCGCTGAAGAAGTTGATGCCGATGATGCCGCTGAACAGGTATACGGGGTAGTTCGGCAGCTGGTCGCCCAGGTTCATGAAGACGCCCATGACGAGCCAGAACACCAGGAACTGCATGGCCGGCCGCACGTACGACCAGGTCCAGCCCAGCACCGAGTTGCGGTAGCGCGTGGTCACACCGGTGTGCACCAGCAGGCGCAGCAGGTAGCGCCAGCGGATGACGTCGAGCAGCCCGCGGCTCGTGCCCGGCTTCTCGAACGCCGACCGCGGGACGTTCGCGAACAGGTCGGGCGCGGACAGTTCGGGTTCACTCGGCACGAGAAGCAATCCTAGGACAGCGGGTCGGGCCGGAGCCTGGACGCGTCACAGGTCGGCATGCACCTGCCACACGCGCTCCGCGGCCCCCGCCCACGAGAACGCGCGGGAGCGGTCGCGGCCCAGCACCCGCAGGCGGCCCGAGTCGCCCGTGAGCGAGCCGTCGCTGAGCGCGTCGACGACCGCGTCCTCGAGCTGCACCTCGGGCACGACGATGCCGCCGTCGAGCACCACCTCGCGGTGCACATCGGAGTCGACCGCGACCACCGGCGTGCCGAGCGCCATGGCCTCGACCACCCGCCACGGCCACGCGCCGCGGGAAGAGGCGGCGACGAACACGGCCGCTGCGTCGATGACGGCGGCCCGGTCGCCGCGATCGAGCCCCGCACGGGCGTGCACGCGGTGGGCCCCCACGCCGGATGCCTCGGCGAGAGTCGAGACCGCGGGCTCCTCGCCCTCGGGCACGTCGATCACCACGACGTCGAGCCCGGTCGGGGCCGCGGCGCGGAATCCCGCAGCGAGGCCGTCGGACGCGCCGGTGCCACCGGCCAGCACGAGGAACGTCGCGGGCAGCCCGAGATCGCGCCGCCGCGCGGCCGCGTCGGTCGGCGCGGCGAACCCGTCGGGCTGCGCGCCCGCGACGACGCGGATGCGCTCTCCCAGCCGCGCGTAGGTCTCGAGCCGCTCGGCCATCGCGTGGGTCGGGACGAGGAGGGCATCGGCGTGGCGCACGGCCCGCCGCAGCATGGCGCGCTCCCACATCACCGCGGCGCGCGGCAGCTCCTCGGGCGCCTCCCACGCGCGCAGGTCCCACAGCGTCACGACGGTCTGGTCGTGGTCGTTCACGCGGTCATGGCGCACGAGCGGCGCCATCAGCGTCGGCGAGTGGATCATGCCGCCGCCGACCCCCGCGACCACGCCCAGCTGCCACGCGGCCGCGGTCTCGCGGCGGCCGAGCGCCAGGCGCCGTCCCTCGTCGACCCCGGCCACGACGGGCAGTTCGCCCGCGGGCGCGATCGCCTCGACGCGACAGCCGTCCGGCGCCGTCTCGACGAGCGCCGCGGCGAGCGAACGCGACGCCATCGCGAGGTCGGGATGCGTGGGCGCGACCAGCTGGTCCAGGACGACCCGGAGTGTCACGGTCATGCCTCGAAGCGTAGCCAGTGAGCCTGACCACGTCCCGACCGCCAGGACGTTTCCCCGTGCGACCCAGCGATCGATCCGCGCGGCCGAGAACTACTGCGTGGGCTCGGGCGTCGGCGTCTCGGGATGCAGCGTGTCCGCGATCATCTGGCGGATCGACGGGAAGTCGGGTGCCTCGGGATCGACCAGCGGCGGGACCAGCTCGATCGTCGTGACCGGCTGCTCCTTCGCCTTGAGTCCCAGATCCACGAAGTACGACAGCATCGACTGCGGCAGGTCGGTCTCGACGAGGTCCTCCCCCGCGTGAGCGACGTCCTGGAAGCGCGTCAGCACCGTCGTGGGCGTGAACTGCGCGAGGATCGCCTGCTGCAGCTGACGCTGGCGCTGCATCCGGTCCCAGTCGCTCGTGGTGTAGCGCGATCGGGCGTACCACTGCGCGGTGTCGCCGTCCATGCGCTGCACGCCCGGCTCGATCCAGCCGATCGCCCACTCCTCCGCGGGCTGGCCTGGCCATGCGGGTCCGCCGCCCTTGGGCAGGCGCTCGGTCACCTCGATCTCGACGCCGCCCAGGGCGTCGACGAGGTCGGCGAAGCCGTGCATGTCGACGAACACGTAGTACGGGATCTCGATGCCGAGGATCCCCTCCGCGGCGTCCTTCGTGGCCTCGACGCCCGGTGACGAGCCGCGCGCTGTCGCGTCGGGGTAGAGCCCGGCGCCCTTGTCGTCGCGGCAGTTCTCTGCCGCGTTGCGCAGCTGGTTGATGCCGCCGTCCCAGCCGCACTCGGGATCGCCGTGGCCCTCGAACCCGTCGGGGAACAGATCCTGCATCGGACCGGGGCTGAAGGGGAAGTCGGGCAGGTCGCGCGGGATGCCGGTGATCGTCGTCGCGCCGGTATCGGCGTCGATCGAGACGACCGAGATGCTGTCGAATCGCATCGAGTCGCGGCCGTCGCCGCTGTCGGCGCCGAGCAGCAGGATGTTGTAGAAGCCGTCGCTGGGCGGGACCGGCGCGGCGCTCTGGCCGAAGATCGAGCCGAGCGCGTCGCGCGCTGCTCCCACGGAGCCCGCCGCGTACGCGGCCGTGCCCCCGGAGACCGCCATGAGCAGGATCGAGAGCACCGCGATGCCGTAGCGCGCGGGCGTCCGCGTCTTCACGAGGCGCACGAGACGGAGCGTGTCGATGCCGAGCACGATCCACAGCACGCCGTAGCCCGCGACGGCGACCTGGGCGATCGTCAGCAGGATCGGCCCGATCACCGGGGCGAAGAGCACGGACGTCAGGCCCGAGCGCCACAGCATCATGCCGAGGCCCAGGATGATCGCGGCGATCCAGGCCGTGAGCGTCGCACCGAGGCCGAAGCGGCCGAGCCGACGGCTCCCGGCGAGGACCTGCGCGGATCCGGGGATCAGCCACCCGAGGATCACAAGCCACCAGGCGCGCCGCGTCATCACGTCCTGCGAGCCGGAGTCCGGATGCCGCATCGGGCGCTGCTCGACCAGCGCGCGCCCCTGCGGCGCGCGGGGATCGCGGGCGGTCGCGTACGACCCCGCACCCACTGCGGTCACAGATCGCCCCTCGTCGAGGCCGCCGCGCTCACAGGGACTCCTTCAGCCGGGCGTTCTTCTGCTCGACCTGACGCTCGAGGTCGCGCGCGAAGTCCTCCATCCGGTCGGCGATGCCAGGATCGGCGGCGCCCAGGATGCGCGCCGCGAGGAGCCCCGCGTTGCGGGCCCCGTCGATCGAGACGGTCGCGACCGGGATGCCGGCCGGCATCTGCACGATCGATAGCAGAGAGTCGAGGCCGTCGAGGCTCTTCAGCTTCACGGGCACGCCGATGACGGGCAGCGGGGTCATCGACGCGAGCATGCCCGGCAGATGGGCGGCGCCGCCCGCGCCCGCGATGATGACGCGCAGGCCGCGGCCGCGCGCCTCCCGCGCGTAGCGCATCAGCTTGTCGGGGGTGCGGTGCGCCGAGACCACCTCGACCTCGTGCGCGATGCCGAACTCGGTCAGCGCGGCGGAGGCGTCGACCATGACACGCCAGTCGGAGTCGGATCCCATCACCACGCCGACCAGCGGGGTGTCCGAGTCGAGGGCATCGGTCGTGTTCAGCACGCGTTACAGGGTAGGCGCGCAGGCTGGGGTTTCCCGGGTGCGACATTCATTCTTGGCCGCGCGCAATCGATCGCTCGACCGACGCTCCGCGCCGGCACTCGCGATCGATGGACGTCGCTTCGCTCCGTCCGGCCCGCTGGTTGGCCGCTTCGCGGCACGGTCGCTCCGCTCCCACACGGCGCGTACATGTCGCCGACGCTCCGCGCCGAGCGCTCCGCGCGTCAGGCGAAGAAGCCGGCGGCGGCGCGCGCCTCGTACACGACGTCCTCCAGGTCGTCGCCGACCGCGTTGACGTGCCCGACCTTGCGACCCGGGCGCGGGTCCTTGCCGTATGTGTGGACCTTGGCCGTCGGGTGCTCCGCCATGGCGTCCGCGAACCGGTCGGTGAGGCCGGCGTCGGCGGGCCCGCCGAGGATGTTCACCATCACGGACCACTCCGCCAAGGGGTCCGGGGCTCCCAGCGGGAGATCCAGCACGGCGCGCAGGTGCTGTTCGAACTGGCTGGTGACGGCGCCGTCCTGCGTCCAATGGCCGCTGTTGTGGGGACGCATGGCGAGCTCGTTCACGAGGATCCGCTCATCCGCGGTCTCGAACAGCTCGACCGCGAGCATGCCGGTCACGCCCAGGCCCTCGGCGATCGAGACGCCGAGCCGCGCGGCGACCTCCATGAGCTTCTCGCCGGCGCGCGGCGCGGGCGCGATCACCTCGGCGCACACGCCGTCGCGCTGCACGGTCTCGGCGACGGGGTACGCCACGACCTCCCCGCTCGGCCGGCGCGCGACCTGCTGCGCCAGCTCGCGCGTGAAGGGGACGAGCTCCTCGACGAGCAGCGGGCCGTCCCACGACGCGAACCAGTCGGCCGCCTCGGCCGCGTCGGACACCACGCGCACGCCCTTGCCGTCGTAGCCGCCGCGCGGCGTCTTCACGACCGCGCGACCGCCGTGGTCGTCGAGGAACGCGCGCAGATCCGTCTCGTCGGCGACGGCGGCCCAGTCGGGCTGCGGCGCGCCGAGCTCGGCCAGGCGGGCGCGCATCACGAGCTTGTCCTGCGCGAACCGCAGCGCGTCGGGGCCGGGGTGGACGGCGACGCCCGCCTCGACGAGCGCGCGCAGCACCGGCTGCGGGACGTGCTCGTGGTCGAACGTCACGACATCCACTTCGCGCGCGAACGCCAGGACCGTGTCGACGTCCCGGTAGTCGCCGACCGCGGTCGCCGCGAGCGCGGCGGCCATGCCGTCGCTCTCCGCCAGCACCCGGATCCCGACCCCGAGCTCGACCGCCGGAGCGATCATCATCCGAGCCAGCTGTCCGCCCCCGACCACACCCACAGTCATCCCCATGCGGAAGATTGTCTCAGAGCGCGGGCTGAACCCCGATTGCGAGCGCAGCGAGTGGAGCGAAGCGACTGCCGCCCATCTCGATGAGGCGACGCCCGTCGTGGATGGAGCTTCAGCGACAGCCATCGAACGCGAGCGCCGGCCCGCAGGGTCGGTCGAGCGTTCGAGGACGCGCCACGAGCTACTCGGAAAGAACTCGCTCCACGCTCGCTTCGCTCGCAAGGGTCGGACCCCGGATGTCTTTCCCCTACTGGCCGATCCCCTGGCTGTCCCGGTGGGCCAGGATCTGGTTCATTTCCACCTGGTCGGCCAGCACCTCTCCCACGAGCGCCGCGCTCGGCACGTCGCGCAGCTCGAGCTGCGCCTCCACGCCGTCCGACAGCGTGAGCGTGCCGGTCCCGCGCATCCGCTGCAGCACCGAGCGGCGCGTCGCGACCGTGTAGCCGCGGGCGTGCGACAGCTCGGTGCGCGAGCGGGCCAGCATGCCGCGACGGCTGATCACCCGGCGGGTGGTGATCGTGTGCGTGCGCGAGAGCCATGCGAGGTACGGCAGGACCACGCCGAGCAGGATCAGGGCGCCCGCCGCGGCCAGCAGCATCCAGTCCTCGAACGGTGCGGGCAGGTTGCCGTAGAAGTACCCGGTCGCGCCGGCGACGGCGATCAGCAGCAGCGCGCACCACGCGAGCCGTCCGGCGTGCCCGCGCAACGTCGCGATCACGAGCTCGGGCGCGCGCGTCCCCGGCGGCGGCGTCGCGAGGCGCGCGGCGGGGGTCGGGTGGCTCATACCTCTCATTGTGCCCAGGGCGTCCGACATCCCCGCGCCCTGACACGCAGAACCGGCCGCGTCGTCAGCGCACGTGCACGACGTCGCCGGCCGAGATGGCGCGCCCGGCGACGACGAGCCGCCCGTCGGCGTCCAGGTCGGTCGCGGTGCCGCGCAGCGCCGACCCGTCCGGCAGCGACACGGTCACGTCGCGGCCGAGCGTGAGGCACAGCGCCCGCACGGTGTCGCGCACGGCGCCGGGTCCGTCCGCGAGCGTCCCCAGCAGCCGGTCGAGGTCGCCGAGGTAGTCGGCCAGCAGCGCGTCCTCGTCGCACGAGGCGCCGAGCGCCGCGAAGGACGTCGCGGTCGGCACCGGCAGGGCCTCGGCCCGCATCGCCGTGTTGATGCCCGATCCGATCACGACCGCCTCGAGGCCGGCGGTGCCCTCCGCGAGGATCCCGCAGATCTTCCGTCCGTCCACCAGCACGTCGTTCGGCCACTTCAGCCCCGTCTCGCGTCCCGGCAGCTGCGCGGCCACGGCCGCGGCCATCGCGGCGCCCGCCGCCAGCGGGATCCAGCCGCGCGACGCCGGCGGCACCTCCGGCACCCGCACCAGCACCGACACCGCGAGCGCCGAGCCGGGCGGCGCCTGCCAGACCCGGTCGAGCCGGCCGCGCCCCGCCCGCTGATCCCGCGTCACCAGCACCGTCAGGTGGGGCAGCCGCGGCTCGGCGGCCGCCGCCGCCACCAGGTCGGCGTTCGTCGACCCCGTCGCATCGACCTCGCGCCATTCGGCGGCCACGCGCCGCGCCCGCTCGAACTCCATTCCCGAAGCCTACGGCGATGCCGGCGCGGGTCCCGCGCGGCGGGAGCTGGCGACACGCGACACAGGATCGACGGTGTCGTTGTGCGCGGCCGCCAAGTCGACCGCGGATGCCGTCGCTAGGGTGGAACGCGTGACCGAACCGACTGCGCCCTCCGAGAACGTCGCGACCACCGCCGGCAGGATCGCCGATCTGCGCTCGCGCTACAACGAGGCCGTGGTCGAGGCCGAGGAGAAGGCCCGCGAGAAGCAGCACGCGAAGGGCAAGCTCACCGCGCGCGAGCGCATCGAGCTGCTGGTGGACTCCGGCAGCTTCGTCGAGTTCGACGAGTACGTGCGCCACCGCACCACGGCGTTCGGCATGGACCGCTCCCGCCCCTACGGCGACTCGGTCATCACCGGCGTCGGCACGATCCACGGCCGCACGGTCGCGGTGTACGCGCAGGACTTCACGACGTTCGGCGGATCGCTCGGCGAGGTCGCGGGCGACAAGATCATCAAGGTCATGGAGTTCGCCCTGCGCGGCGGGATGCCGATCATCGGCATCCTCGACTCGGGCGGCGCGCGCATCCAGGAGGGCGTCGTCGCGCTCGGCAAGTACGGCGAGATCTTCCGCCTCAACACCGCCGCCTCCGGCGTGATCCCCCAGATCTCCATCATCATGGGCCCCGCCGCCGGCGGCGCCGTGTACTCCCCCGCCCTCACCGACTTCGTGATCATGGTCGACAAGACCAGCCAGATGTTCGTCACCGGCCCCGACGTGATCAAGACCGTCACGGGCGAGGACGTCGGCATGGAGGAGCTCGGCGGCGCGCACACGCACAACACGCGCTCGGGCGTCGCGCACTACCTCGCGGAGGACGAGGACGACGCGCTCGACTACGCGCGGACGCTGCTCGGCTACCTGCCCGACAACAACATGTCCGAGCTGCCGATCTACGAGACCGAGTTCGAGTGGGAGACGACGGATCCGGATCGCGCGCTCGACACGATCGTCCCGGACTCGCCGAACCAGCCGTACGACATCCACGAGGTCATCTCGCACCTGGTCGACCGCGGCGACTTCCTCGAGGTGCAGCCGCTGTTCGCGCCGAACATCGTGATCGGCTTCGGCCGGGTCGAGGGCCGCACGGTCGGCATCATCGCGAACCAGCCGTCGCAGATGGCCGGCACGCTGAACATCGAGGCGGGCGAGAAGGCCGCGCGGTTCATGCGATTCTGCGACGCGTTCTCGGTGCCGATCCTGACCCTCGTGGACGTGCCCGGCTACCTCCCCGGCACCGACCAGGAGTGGACCGGCGTCATCCGCCGCGGCGCCAAGCTGCTGTACGCGTACGCCGAGGCCACCGTGCCGCTCGTGACGGTCATCCTGCGCAAGGCCTACGGCGGCGCCTACATCGTGATGGGCTCGAAGCAGCTCGGCGCGGACGTCAACCTGGCGTGGCCGACCGCCGAGATCGCCGTGATGGGGGGCCAGGGCGCCGTGAACATCCTGTACCGCGGCGAGCTCAAGCGCGCCGAGGAGGCGGGCGAGGACGTCGCGGCGGTGCGCACGCGCCTCGCGAACGAGTACACGTACAACGTCGCCTCGCCGTTCCTCGCGGCCGAGCGCGGAGAGCTGGACGGCATCATCGAGCCGTCGGCGACGCGCGTCGCGGTGGCCAAGGCGCTGCGCGCCCTGCGGGGCAAGCGCGCGGAGCAGCCGCCCAAGAAGCACGGGAACATCCCCCTCTGATGTCCGATCGGGAGATGCCGGATCCGGATGGGGTCGCGGCCGAGAGCGTCCCGCCCCGTGTCGAGGTGGTGCGGGGCACGCCGACCGAGGAGGAGCTCGCCGCGCTCCTCGCGGTCGTCGGCGAGGAGTACACGCGCGAGGCCGAGGAGGCCGTCGCGGACGACAGCCGGCCGTCCGCATGGCAGCTGACCCAGCGGTCGCTGCGCCGGCCGCTGCGGCGCGACGTGCCGTGGGGTCGCTTCGCCGGCTGAGCCGCCCGGGAACGGGGCGCGACCGGCGGAATACTGTCCCCCAAAGTACCTACAGACGCCGCTCTTGCATCTCGCCGATACTGGGTGTGGAAACGCTTGAGCGTTGGCCGACCATCCGTCCCAGGGTAGACGGATGTGATCTCGGCCCCTTGCGGACGGTTTTCGGGTAACCGTTCCGCGACCCGGTGGGGGTGGCATCGCCACCCCCACCCTTCTTTTTGTCCGCCCGCTTCGCGGGGTGGTGCAGTGAGCGCGATTGATCGATCGATCGCTCGCCCGACAGTTGTCTCTCCCGCTTCGCGAGGTAGTGCGTCGAACGTCCTCGATCGCACGCCCGACGCTACGCGCCGGGACTCGTGATCTCGCGCTGTCGCTTCGCTCCATCGAGAGAGGATGTCGCGTTTCGAGGTGGTCGGCGGCCGCTTCGCTCCACGCTCACTTCGTTCGCACAGTGGCGCAGGCCCACGAGCCCGGAGCTCTCGGATCAAGCCGGCGGATCAGGGCGCGCCGTGGCGCTGGGGTCAGGCGGAGGCGCCGGGGCGGGGGACCTCGCGCCAGAGCTGGAGGTCGTCCTCCTCCGTGAGGCCCTCGCCACCGGGCGAGCGCCCGACGATCGTGATCGCGACCTGCGGATCCGGGGCGGTGCGGATGATGATGCGCGCCGCGTCGGTCTGCCGCAGCGTGTCGGCCAGCTCGTGCCGCACGGCGTCGAGGTCCTCGGGCGCGATGTCGTCGAGACCGCCCTCATCGAACATGGTCACCGTGGCGCCGCGCAGGCGGGCGGCCTCGATGGCGTCACGCACGTCGTCGTCGAGCAGCCGCGCACCGCGCAGCTCGTCGCGCAGGCGTCCCTCCGCCAGTCGCGCCTCGGTGCGCTCCTCGTCCGTCAGCACGCCGTCCGCCGCGATCACCCGAGACAGGATGGGGCCGGCCACGGCGAGCGCGTACTGGACCCGCTGGCGCCGCTCCATGCGCCGCACGGCCTGACTCGCCTGCCAGGCCGACGTCGCCTGCTGCAGCGCCGCCAGCCGCGCCGTGTCGCGGTACGCACGGTCCGTGAACACCAGCAGCAGCTGGGCGATCGCGACCCACACGGCCGAGCCGACGAGTCCGAGCGACAGCGCGGGCAGCAGCCCGATGGTCAGCGACGAATGCAGCGCCAGGATGCCGATGCCGATCCAGGCGTGGATGGGGCGGTGCCGCGCGCACACGATCGTCAGCGCCGCGCCGACCGCACCGAGGTACCAGGTGGCGTGCGACGCCGTGCGGTCCGCCGGCGGCGTGTACGCCGTGACGAGCAGCGGGATCAGCGCGGTCCCCGCGAGCACCGCGAACGCGGCCCAGCGTGGCAGCGTGCTGCCCGCGCGCTCCCGCGGAGCACCGCCGGCCGGATCCGGATCCTCCGCGCCGAGCGGGGGGATCGGATCCTCCACGTACAGCGCCAGCAGGGTCAGCGCGAGGTACAGCGTGACGGCCAGGATCGGGAACAGCAGGTCGCCCACGCCCTCCGGCCGCACCAGGCCGCGCACGGCGAAGTACGCCGTCAGCGCGAGCGCGATCGTGTCGAAGACGCGGCGGACCCTCATGCCTGCTTCTCCCCCGCCCACGTCATCGCGACGGTCGTGCCGGTCGATCCGGACGCGATCGTGGCCTCCCCGCCGACGGCGGCCAGGCGGGCGAAGATCGACGCGCGGATGCCGAGCCGATCCGCGGGGATCGACGCCACGTCGACGCCCGGCCCCGAGTCGGACACCTCGACCCGCACGCCCCTCCCCGCGCGCGAGACCGCCACGTTCAGGCCCGCCCCCTCGGCGTGCTGCACGGCGTTCGCGATCGCCTGGGTCGCGGCGAGCACCACGGCGCGCGCCACACGTCCGGGCACGACGGCCTGCTCGTCGTCGACGTCGGAGCGCCGCACCTCGAGCGGCACGCCCAGCTCGGCGGCCGACTGCTCGATTCCCGACGCGATCCAGCCCCGCGAGACGGGCTCGTCGCTGCCCTCGGGATCGTCCGACTCCGCGTTCGCGAGACGGGTCAGGGCCTCGCGCGCCATCGACACCGCGAGCTGCCGCTCCCGGTCGGTGTGCGCGCGCTCCCCCGCGATCAGCGCCGCCAGCACGCTGTCGTGCATCAGCGCGGCGACCGCGACGCGCTCCTGCTCGCCCGCGTCGGCCGACGCCGCACGCGCGTACGACATCACGGCCTGCACGCGCGCCGCGTCCACGCCGCTCGCGAGGCTCCGCAGCACCCACCCGACCGTGACGAAGACGAGTCCCAGGATCAGGGCGACGGACACGTCGTAGCCGATGCCGCTCCAGAACTCGGGCGCGAATCCGCCCTCGACGAGCCGCACGACCGCGTACAGCACCGATGTGCCGATGGCCCACGCGAACTGCCACCCGAGGGGGAAGGCGATCATGGCCGCCACCGCGGCGAGATTGATGAGGTAGAACGTCCAGGGCTGCGCCGAGGGATCCGGCCGGGTGCCCGCCGTCACGAGGGGCCAGACCATCAGGGCGAGCGGGTACACGATCGCGAACACGGCGGACGCCGCCCGTGCCCCGCGGCCGAGGAGGCACAGCACCGTCATCACCGCAAGGCTCAGGAACACCACCGCGTGCAGCACGGCGTGCGGCACCCCGATGTCGTAGAGGTCCCATGACGCGACGAAGCCCTGGCCGCCGATCGTGAGGCATCCGACCGCCACGACGATCTGGATGATGCGCTCCATGCGGGTCGCCGTGTACCGACCGGCCGTCTCGACCGTGCGTCCCGACGGAGGAAGCGTGCCCCACGCGGCGTCGATGACGCTCTGGGCCGTCACCGCGTCCTGCGACGTCACCGCGTCAGTCCTCCGCGGAGTCGTCGACGATGCCGTCCTCCATCGCGCGGCGCAGCAGGTCCACCTTCGTAGGCGCGGGACGGCCCACCTCGATGTACTTCATCCGCACGCGCGTGATGTTCTCCTTGGCGGTCGAGTAGGCCACTCCGAGCCGATCGGCGACGATCTTGAGCGGCAGCCCCGCCGCATACAGCCGCAGCACCTCGCGCTCGCGCGCGGACAGCTGCGCGTCGGCGAAGGCGCGGTCGCCCTCGACCGCGCTGGCCCACTCGACGTTGTTGAGCGGCTCGCCGCGCGCCGCGGTGCGGACGGCGCCCAGCACGTCGTCGAGCGGCGAGGCCTTGCTCACGACACCCACGGCGCCCGCGGCGAGCGCCTCGCGGACGGCGGCCGGGCGGTCGGCGACCGAGTGGATGATGACGGCGGACTCCCCTGCCAGGGCCACGACGTTCTCGGTCACGGTGGTGCCGTCGCCGAGAGTCAGATCCAGCAGGACGACATCGGCGGGCGGCGCGCCGGCCTGCCGGCGCCACGCCCGGTACTCGGCGACGCTCGCACCCGCGAAGACGACCTCCTCGCCGTCGCGCTCGAGCGCGGCGACGAGTCCGAGGCGCACGGACTCGTGGTCGTCGATGAGGGCCACACGGGTCATGGGCCGAGCCTATCGGTCACCGGGATCCCGCCACGGGCGGGCGACACCCACGACACGCCGAGTCGCGCGATCGCACGGTCCCAGCCGATGACCAGCGCGCCGATCGCCACCACCGCGAGGATCATCGGCAGCAGCGAGACCAGCACCCCCAGCCAGTTCTCGTGCACGGGCTGCATGAACGGGTACGGGATCCGGTTCGCGACCTCGGGGAGCCAGATCGCGCGCAGGATCGTGATCACCCCGTACGCGAGCGGGTACAGCGGCCACCACAGCAGGTCGCGCCAGATCGTCTGTCCGCGCGGTCCGAACAGAAGCCAGTCGAGCAGGATGGCCACGGGCAGGACGTAGTGCGCGATGAGGAGCGCGATGCCCTGCAGCGCAGCCGCCGGATCCGGCACGAACACCGCGTCGAACGGGTTCGCCCAGTTCTCCAGCATGCTGTGGGCGATGACGCCGATGAACACCATCCACGTCACGATCGCCCCGCGCAGGCGCGGCGCCGGCAGATCCGGCGAGCGGCGCACCCACATGGTCCACACACCCACCACCAGATACCCGAGCAGGATCGCGTTCGTGACCGTGGTGAGGTAGGTCACCGAGTGCGAGCCGACCATGAAGCCGTACACCGAGCACAGGATCAGCAGCAGGCGGTACCAGAGCTGGGGCGCCGCCAGAAGTCGTCTCACGGCCCGATGATAGTCGTGCGGCACGGATGTCAGCGCGCGAGCACGGCGACCGCCTCCACGTGGTGGGAGTTCGGGAACAGGTCGTACGCCTCGATGCTCTGCAGCTCGTATCCGGCGCCCCGGAAGTAGCCCACATCGCGTGCCAGGGCGACGGGGTCGCACGCCACGTACGCGATGCGCGAGGAGCCCAGGTCGGCGATGCCCTCGACGACCTCGCGCCCGGCGCCGGAGCGGGGCGGATCGAGCAGGGTCACGCCGCGCGTGAGCATCTCGCGATCGAACATGCTCGCCTGGTTCGACAGGCGCGAGAGGAACCGGTCGACGCGGGCGGTGACGGCCTCGGCGCCGAACTCCTCGAGGTTCTTCTCGGCGTGCGCCGTCGCGCGGGACTCCGACTCGACCGTGGTGATCCGCGCGTGACCGGCCAGGTCGCCGAGCGCCGCCGCGAACAGGCCCACGCCGCCGTACAGATCGAGGTGCCAGGCATCGCTCGAGAGCTCGCCGAGCGCGTCGCGCACGGCGCGGTCCAGGGTCGCGGCGGCGGCGCGGTGCACCTGCCAGAACCCACCCGCGTCGACCAGGAACTCGCGTTCGCCCACGCGTTCGGTCACGGTCTCCGGCTCGGCGCGCTCCGGCTTCGGCGCGAACCGGCGGCGCCGGTCGCCCGTCCGCGCGGGGCGGCGGATCGAGCGCACGCGGCCGTCCTCGGGCTGCACCAGGTCGATCCGACCCTCGGGCGCGCTGCGCAGCGCGAGCGCGACCTCCTCGATCTCCGGAGTCGCGAGCGGATGGGAGTCGACGGGGATGACGGTGTGACTGCGAGCGCCGTACGGGCCGATGCGACCCTCGGGATCGACGTGCAGGCTCACACGCGTGCGGTAGTGCGTGCCGTCCGCGGTGCCGCGGACCGCGGCGTGATCGGCGCCGAGGACCTCCTCGGGCCCGCGCACCGCGACGTCGATCGCGGTGTCCGCGAAGCGCTCGAACGCCTCTCGCAGCACCTGCGCCTTGAGCGCCCGCTGGCGCGGGAGGGCGATGTGACCGAAGTCGACGCCGCCGGGGCGGCCCTCGGGCGCGACGGAGATGTCGGCCTGCGCCCACACGTGCGCGCGCCGGTCGGGGGATGCGTCGAGCACCTCGAGCGCCTCCGCGCGCGCGAACGACTTCTTCACGTCCGTGACCCGCGCCCGGATCCGCTCGCCCGGCAGGGCGTCGGGCACGAACACCACGAGCCCCTCGTGGCGCGCGACGAAGACGCCCCCGTGGGCGATCCCGGTCACATCCAGCTCTACGACTTCCCCGCTCTGCATCCTCCTATTGTCCCGCACGTCGTCTCGCACGCCGCCTGCCGCATCCGCGGCACGCTCGCTTCGCTCGCAGGCGCCGGCTCGGGGCCGGTGACGGGCCAGTACCTTGTTCCTATGCAGGTCTGCCTCGCGTCGACGTCCCCCGCCCGCCTGATGCTGCTGCGGCAGGCCGGGATCGAGCCGGTCACGCTGGCGCCGGCGGTGGACGAGGAGGCCGTCATCGCGGAGACCGAGGCTCAGGAGAGGCGGATCCTGCCCCCGGCCGAGCACGTGCTGCTGCTCGCGCGACTCAAGGCCGCGGACGTCGCGCGGCGCGTGCGCGACGAGCACCCGGGGTTCGACGGCGTCGTCATCGGCGGCGACTCGATGTTCGAGCTCGACGGCACCGTCTACGGCAAGCCGCACACGCCCGAGGCCGCGACGGAGCGCTGGCGCGGCATGCGCGGGCGCACGGGCGTGCTGCACTCGGGGCACAGCGTGTTCCGCGTCGCGGCGGAGGGGGATCCGGTGGAGGCGCACGCCGTGGCCGAGGCCGCGGTGACGTTCGCCGCGGACGTGGACGACGCCGAGATCGCGGCCTACGTCGGGACAGGCGAGCCGCTGCACGTGGCGGGCGCGTTCACGGTCGACAGCCTGGGCGGCGCGTTCATCGAGCGCGTGGAGGGCGACCCCTCCACCGTGGTCGGGATGTCCCTGTCGACCGTGCGCCGGCTCGTGCGCGGACTCGGCGTGTCCTGGACGGACCTCTGGCGCGACGCCGCGTGAGGCTGCCACCACGACGCGCGGTCGTAGGCGATCCGACACGTTTCGAGGGTTTTCTTGTCGAGGGTGCTCAAAGACCGCGGCACGTGCGTGGGTAGGCTCGAATCCATGCCTGCCATCGCCAAGGTGCTCATCGCGAACCGCGGCGAGATCGCCGTCCGCATCGTCCGCGCGGCCCGCGACTCCGGGATCTCGTCCGTCGCCGTCTACGCCGACCCCGATCGCGACGCGCTGCACGCGCGGCTGGCCGACGAGGCCTACGCCCTCGACGGCGCCGCCGGCGCCGACACGTACCTGCAGATCGACAAGATCCTCTCGGTCGCGCGTCGATCCGGCGCCGACGCCGTGCACCCCGGCTACGGCTTCCTCGCCGAGAACGCCGAGTTCGCGCGCGCCGTGATCGGCGCGGGCCTGATCTGGATCGGCCCCTCGCCCGAGGCGATCGAGGCCCTCGGCGACAAGGTCACCGCGCGCCACGTGGCCGAGAAGGTCGGCGCCCCCCTCGCCCCCGGCACGCCCGGCCCGGTCGACACCGCGGATGAGGTCGTGGCATTCGCCCGCGAGGTCGGCCTGCCGATCGCGATCAAGGCCGCCTACGGCGGCGGCGGGCGCGGCCTCAAGGTCGCCCGCACGCTCGAGGAGGTGCCCGAGCAGTTCGAATCGGCCACGCGCGAGGCGATCGCGGCGTTCGGCCGCGGCGAGTGCTTCGTGGAGAAATACCTCGACAAGCCGCGTCACGTCGAGACGCAGTGCCTCGCCGACGCCGAGGGCAACGTCGTGGTCGTCTCCACGCGCGACTGCTCGCTGCAGCGGCGCCATCAGAAGCTTGTCGAGGAGGCGCCCGCGCCGTTCCTGACCGACGAGCAGAACGCGATCCTGTACGACGCGTCCAAGGCGATCCTGCGCGAGGTGGGCTACACCGGCGCGGGCACGTGCGAGTTCCTGATCGGCGCCGACGGCACGATCTCGTTCCTCGAGGTGAACACCCGCCTGCAGGTCGAGCACCCGGTCTCCGAGGAGGTCACGGGCATCGACCTCGTGCGCGAGCAGTTCCGCATCGCCGCGGGCGGCACGCTCGACTACGACGACCCGGCGCCGCAGGGCCACTCGATCGAGTTCCGCATCAACGGCGAGGACCCGGGACGCGGGTTCCTCCCCCAGCCGGGCCCGATCCACGTCTTCAAGACGTTCGGCGGTCCCGGCATCCGCCTGGACTCGGGCGTGACGGCGGGCGACGTCGTGGGCGGCGCGTTCGACTCGCTGCTGGCGAAGATCATCGTGACCGGCCGCGACCGCGCCGAGGCGCTGGAGCGCTCGCGCCGCGCGCTCGACGAGTTCGAGGTCGCGGGCCTGCCCACCGTGCTGCCGTTCCACCGCAAGGTCGTGCGCGATCCCGCCTTCACGGCGGAGGACGGCGACTTCGGCGTCTTCACGCGCTGGATCGAGACGGAGTTCGTGAACGACATCCCGGCGTGGGACGGCGAGCTCGAGGCGCCCAAGCCCGCAGAGAACCGTCACACGGTGGTCGTGGAGGTCGCCGGCAAGCGCCTGGAGGTGTCGCTGCCCGACCGGATCGCGCAGGCGCCCGGCACGCAGGGGCGCCCCGCGATCGTGCCGCCGTCGCGCCGCAGCCACGCCACCGCGGTGTCGAGCGGCGCATCGGGCGACGCCGTGAAGTCGCCCATGCAGGCGACGATCGTGAAGGTCGCCGTCGAGGAGGGTCAGTCGGTCGTCAAGGGCGACCTGGTCGTGGTGCTCGAGGCCATGAAGATGGAGCAGCCGCTCCAGGCCCACAAGGACGGCGTGATCCGCGCGATCGATGCCACCCCCGGTTCGACCGTCCCCGCCGGCCACCCGCTGCTGCAGATCAGCTGACGCGCATCAGCGACGCGCGCCCGCGTCGCCCGCGAATGCGAACTCCAGCGAGACCTCGGGATCGATTCCCACGATGATGCCGCGGTAGAAATCCTCCGCCTGATCCCGCAGGATCGCCGCGTTGTCCTCGACGTATCGGCTCTTCACGTCGTCGCTCAGGATGCGTCGACCATCTCGAGCTGATCGATCTCGGGCGTGACCCAGCTGAGGATGCCGTTGTCCTCGGTGATGAGCTCGAAGTGCTCGTCGTCGTGCCCGATGAAGACGAACTCCGGGATCGCGATCCGGTAGGCGTCCTCCCCGGTCTGCTCGATCGTCACGTCGGCGCCGTCGACGCCGAGCTTGGCGTTGAACGAGTACTGCACGAACGAGGCCCGCTCGCTGCCGGGGGTCTCCACGCCGAGGAACGTGGTCCGGCTGCTCTTGCGGTCGATGCCCTGGATGCCCAGGCTCAGCAGGGCGACCTCCTCCTGCCGTGACACCGCCGTGAGCACCTGCGTGCTGCGCTCCTCCGACTCGTCGCCGAAGAGCGCGATGTCCGGCAGGACCTTCATCGCACCGAGCAGCGCCACGACGCCGAGCACCGCGAGACCGACGACGACGATCCCGCCGACCCATCGCAGCACGCGACGTGCCACGGGCGCCCCCGCCGGGTCGGTGGTGTCCTCGTGCATCGCCATGGGACGGCGGCGGGTCAGCCCTGCACGTGGTGCATCGCGCGGGCGGCGTCCGTGATGGAGCCCGCCAGGGAGGGGTAGGCGGCGAACGCGCGCGCGAGCTGGTCGACCGTGAGCCGGCGCTCGACGGCCAGCGAGAGCGGGAAGATCAGCTCCGACGCCTTCGGCGCCACGACCACGGCGCCGATCACCGTGCCCGATCCCGTGCGCGCGAACAGCTTCACGAAGCCGTCCTTGACGCCCATCATCTTCGCGCGCGCGTTCGACGCGAGCGGCAGCGTGTGCACCTCGCCGTCGACCACGCGCTCCTCGATCTGCTTCTCCGACCAGCCGACCGTCGCGATCTCGGGGTTGGTGAAGATGTTCGAGGCGATCTTGCGCTCCTCGAGCGGGAACGCCGTGTCGCCCAGGGCATGGAACACGGCCGTGCGACCCTGCATCGACGCGACCGAGGCCAGCGGCAGCAGCGTCGTGCAGTCGCCCGCCGCATAGATGTTCGGCACCGAGGTGCGGCTGACCTTGTTCACGCGGATGTGACCGGACTCGGTCATCTGGATGCCGGCCTCCTCGAGGCCGATGCCGCGCGTGTTCGGGATCGCGCCGACCGCCATGAGGCAGTGCGAGCCCTCGATCGTCCGGCCGTCCGCCAGCGTCACGACGACCTGGTCGCCCGTGTTCTCGACCTTCTCGGCACGGGCCTTGGCCAGCAGCTTCATGCCGCCGCGCTTGAAGACCTTCTCGAGCACCTTCGCGGCGTCGGCGTCCTCGCCCGGCAGCACCTGGTCGCGGCTGGAGACCAGCGTGACCTTGGCGCCCAGGTTCATGTACGCCGACGCGAACTCGGCGCCCGTGACGCCCGAGCCGACCACGATCAGGTGCTCGGGGACGGCCGTGAGGTTGTAGAGCTGCTTCCAGGTCAGGATGCGCTCGCCGTCGGGACGGGCGGACGGCAGCTCGCGCGGCGTGGCGCCCGTCGACACGACGAACGTGTCGGCCTCGATGCGGTCGAAGTCCGTGCCGTCGGGGCCCGTGGACACCACGACGGCGTCCTCGCCCTCCAGGCGGCCGTGACCGGCGATGATCCGCACGCCCGCCTCGAGCAGCGAGCTGCGCATGTCCTCGGACTGCTGACCCGCGAGCGCGAGCAGGCGCTTGTTGATCGCGAGCAGGTTGATCGCGATCTCTGGCTTGAGCGGCCTGCCGCTGTCGCCCTTCGCGTAGAACTGCACGCCGAGGTCGCCCGCCTCGGCCACCGCCAGCGCCGCGTCGGCGGTCGCGATGAGCGTCTTCGACGGCACCACGTCCGTGATGACCGCCGAGCCGCCGATGCCCGCGCGCTCGACGACGGTGACGTCCGCCCCGAGCTGAGCTCCGGCCAGCGCCGCCTCGTAGCCGCCCGGGCCACCGCCGAGGATCGCGATCCGCTGCCTGCGTTCGAAGTCGAAGACCATGGGTCCATTCTCACCCACCGGGCCGCCGCCTCCGGAACCCCCTTGCGCCCGGCCCGAGAGGGGCCCGACCGGCCCGGAGGCATGATCCGGGAGCGCGGCCCGTGCGAGCGAAGCGAGCGTGCCCCGGAGGCGGCCCCGCCGCGTGCGAGACGCGAGCGCAGCGAGCTATGAGGCGGACCCCGTCTATCCTCGATCCATGACCGACGCTCACCCCCTCGACGCCCCCGCCGACCCCTTCGAGGTCGCGCAGACCGCCGCCGCCGACATCGCGCGCCTGACCGGCGTGGCGAGCCACGACATCGCCGTGACGCTCGGCAGCGGCTGGGGCAAGGCCACGGACCTGATCGGCGAGACCGTCGCCGAGATCCCCGCGACGGAGGTCACCGGCTTCTCGAAGCCCGCCGTCGAGGGCCACGTGGGCACGATCCGCTCGCTGCGCACGCCCGGCGGCAAGTCCGTCCTCGTGATCGGCGCACGCACGCACTACTACGAGAGCCACGGCGTGCGCCGCGTGGTGCACAGCGTGCGCACGGCGGCCGCCGCGGGCGCGCGCACCATGGTGCTCACCAACGGCGCCGGCGGCATCCGCGAGACGTGGTCGGCCGGCCAGCCGGTGCTGATCAGCGACCACCTCAACCTCACGGCCGACTCGCCGCTCGAGGGCGCGACGTTCATCGACCTCACCGACCTGTACTCGCGACGTCTGCGCGATCTTGCACGCGAGGTGGATCCGACGCTCGACGAGGGCGTGTACGTCCAGTTCCGCGGCCCGCACTACGAGACGCCCGCCGAGGTCCAGATGGCCAAGGCGATGGGCGGCCACATCGTCGGCATGTCGACCGCGCTCGAGGCCATCGCGGCCCGCGAGGCCGGCATGGAGGTGCTGGGCTTCTCGCTCATCACGAACCTCGCCGCGGGCATCTCACCCGACGCCCTGAGCCACGAGGAGGTCATCGAGGCCGGCCGCCTGGCAGAGCCCGTGATCTCCGACCTGCTCGCACGGGTCATCGGGCGCCTGTGATGACCGCGTCGGTGCGGGATCGGGCTCGCGCCTGGCTCGCCCAGGATCCGGATGACGAGACGCGCGCGGAGCTGTCCGCGCTGCTCGAGCGGGTCGAGGCGGGCGATGAGGACGCGGCCGACGATCTCACGGACCGCTTCGACGGCCGGCTGCAGTTCGGCACGGCGGGCCTGCGCGGCGAGCTCGGCGCCGGCAGCAATCGGATGAACCGCGTCCTGGTCGCGCAGGCCGCCGCGGGCTTCGCGGCCTTCCTGAAGGAGCGCGACCCGGACGGCGCACCCACGGTCGTGATCGGCTACGACGGCCGCCGCAACTCGGACGTGTTCGCTCGCGACTCGGCCGAGCTGTTCGCGGGAGCCGGGCTCCGCACGGTCCTGCTCCCGCGCCTCCTGCCCACCCCCGTGCTCGCGTTCGCGGTGCGCCATCTCGGTGCCGACGCGGGCGTCATGGTGACCGCGAGCCACAACCCCCCGAACGACAACGGCTACAAGGTCTACCTCGGCGGCCGCGACGCGGGATCCCAGATCGTCGCGCCGTCCGATGCGGACATCGCCGCGTCCATCCGCCGCATCGCCGACACCGGGAGCGTCGCGGATCTCCCGCGCTCGAGCGATTACGAGGTCGCCGACGAGGCGGTGGTCGAGGCGTACGTCGCCGCGACGGCGGCGGTCGGGCCCGCGCCGGAGGGAGCGACCGGCACGCGCTGGGTCTACACGGCGATGCACGGCGTCGGATGGGAGACCTTCTCGCGCGTGCTCGAGGCGGCGGGCTACCCGGCGCCGACGCTCGTCGCCGAGCAGATCGAGCCCGACGGGTCGTTCCCGACCGTGGCGTTCCCGAACCCCGAGGAGCCCGGCGCGATGGACCTCGCGTTCGCGGCTGCGCGCGCGTCGGACGCCGAGTTCGTGATCGCGCAGGACCCCGACGCCGACCGTCTGGGCGTCGCGATCCCCACGCGCGACGGCGACTGGCGCCGTCTGACCGGAAACGAGGTCGGCCTGCTGCTGGGACGGCGCGCGGCGCGTGCCGCGGCGGGGACGCCCGGCGCCTCGCTCGCGTGCTCGCTGGTGTCGTCGCCCGGCCTGGGCGCGATCGCGCAGCAGCACGGCCTCGGCTTCCACGAGACGCTCACCGGCTTCAAGTGGATCTCGCGCGCCCCTGGCCTGGTGTTCGGCTTCGAGGAGGCCCTCGGCTACCTCGTCAATCCCGGCACGGTGCGCGACAAGGACGGCATCTCGGCGTCGATCGCGTTCCTCGAGCTCGCGACCGAGGCCCGCGGACGCGGCGCGACGATCGCGGATCTGCTCGACGAGCTCGCCGCCGAGATCGGCTTCTACGCCAGCGGGCAGGTCTCCGTCCGCGTGGACGATGTCGCCGTCATCGCGACCGTCATGGCCGCGCTGCGGACCGCGCCGCCGACCGCCTTCGGCGACACCGCGGTCGCGCACGCCGACGACCTGCTGCAGGATCCGGCCGGGCTGGGCGGCGACGTCCTGCGCTACGGGCTCGCGGACGGATCCCGCATCGTCTTCCGCCCGAGCGGCACCGAGCCCAAGCTCAAGGTCTACCTCGACGTCCGCGGCGACTCGGCGGCGGACTCCGCCGCGCGCCTCGCGGCGCTCGAGCAGGCGGTGCGAGAACTGCTCGACCGGATCGCCTGACTCCCCTGGTCGACCATCCGGACGCGACGTAACATGCGATCAGATGGGCGGCCGTCATCCGGGCGCCGTCCCCGAACGGAGGACGCTGCACATGGGAATGATGATGGAGATGATGGAGTCGATGCCGGGCGCGACGACGACCGGCATGGACATGGCGATGATGCAGGAATGCATCGAGGCGTGCTCCGCCGTGAGCATGACCGCCACGATGTGCGCGGACGCGGACGCCGGCGAGGACATGGCCCGGTGCGCCGCGATGTGCTCGAACATGGCGGACGTCGCGACGACCACGATGCGCATGATGATGCGCCCGATGGGCTACGACATGGGCGTCATGCGGGCCATGATGACCGCGTGCATGACCATGGGCGAGGCGTGTGCCGCGGAGTGCCGCATGCACGCCGAGATGGCCGAGCACTGCCGCATCTGCGCGATGGCCTGCGAGGCCATGGTCGAGACCTGCCGCACGGCGATGGGCTCGCTGCAGATGGCCTGAGGGCCTGAGGGCCGCCCGGATCAGCGGCGGCGCGCGCGGATCAGCTCGCCGCCGACCGACAGCACCTCGGCGACCGGATGGAACGCCACGGGCTCGCCGACGCTGACGCGCGCCCGCGCGTCGACCCCGAGGGCGTCGCCCGCGAGGGTGGTGAGCACCGCACCCGACGCGTCCGCGCACATCACGAGAGCATCGATCCACGCGCTCGGCCACGCCGAGACCACCGCGCGCTGCACCGGCAGCACATCCTGGGTCGTGTTCTCGCTCATGCCCCCACGGTACGAACCGCCCGTGCCCGGTGTCACACGGCCCGTCACACGCCGCAACACAGCGCGCCGGACCGCGACCAGGCATCTTCGGCGCGACCAGGCGTGCGCGCTCATGCCTCGTGGGCGCCGCGGTGCCTGTTCGCGATGCGAACGGCACGCTCGTCCACCGCGCAGAGTTCGGGCTGATCTTCGCCACGACCACAGCGACGCCACATCGCAGAGCAGACGGATCCGCAAGCCTCGTCACATGACCGACGAGATCGCCGTACGCACGCTCGCTGAGCTGGAAGCGCACGGAATGGGCCGGCGCGAGGTGCTGGCGGCCACCAAGCGCAAGGAGTTCCGGCGTCTCAACCGCGGAGTGTACGTCCGCGAGTCCGATTGGAAGGCGCACTTCACCGAGGGCCGGCAGCGCGCGAACGGCCGGGCCGCGGCCAAGGTCTTCCGCGATCCGCAGGTGTTCGCACTCCACACCTCCGCCGCTTTCCAGGAGCTGCCGTTGTTTCGTGTCAGGGGCGAGGACGAGCGCGTCCATACCGTGACGACCGCTGCCGCGCCGAACACGTCCTTCGTGGTCCGCCACGAGATGACGCTCACCGAGGCCGACATCATCCGCCGTAACGGCCTGCTGATGACGAGCCTCGAGCGCACTGTCTTCGACCTGATCCGGATCCTGCCGCTCGAGGCCGGCATCGCGCTGGCGGATGCCGCGCTGCGCCAGCGCGAGGAGGAGGCCGACGGCGGAGCGGAGGCTCTCAGGGCCTCGCTGCTCGAACGCATCGCCCGCGCGCCCGGCGCACGCGGCATCCGGCGCGCGCGCGCCGTGATCGCGTTCGCGGATCATCGCGCGGATTCTCCCGGCGAGAGCGCCGGACGCTGGTACCTGCACGTGCTCGGCTTCAAGGACGTCGGGATCCAGGTGCCGTTTCCCGGGCCGAACGGCAGGGACTACGCGCTCGACTTCAAGTTCCGCCGCGGGATCGGCGAGCTCGACGGTGCCGCGAAGTACAAGGACCCGCGATTCCTCGCTGGTCGCACGCCGGAGCAGGCGCTCATCGACGAGAAGCGCCGTGAGGACTGGATCCGCGGCCGCACCCAGGAGCCGTTCGTCCGCTGGATGGACGGGGACATGCCGAACGCCGACGCACTCGGCCGATTCCTCGCACGCTTCGGCATCATCCCGCCCGGCTGATCCCGAGCAGGCACGGTCGCCGCGAGCGGGCACGCGCGCGCATGCCTGGTCGCGGCGCGGATGCCTGCTCGGCGCAGGCGGGCCTCGGACCGGCACCCGGTAGCGTGTGGGGATGGCGCTGCGGCGGGTCGTGATCCAGGTGGCGGCGGGGCTGCACGCACGGCCGGCCGCCGAGCTCGCGCGGCTGGCGCGGAGCAGCGAGGGCGGGCTGCGCATCCGTGCGGGAGCCGATCTCGTCGACGCGGCCAGCGTGCTCGCAGTGATGGAGCTCGCGCTCGCCGCGGGCGACCGGGTCGTGCTCGAGGCCGACGGTCCCGGGGCGGACGCGGTGCTGGACGTGGCCGAATCGCTGCTCGCGCCCCGCGCCTCCTGACCCGCCCCGGCCCCGCCGTGATGCCGCAGGATGAGGACATGTCCGTTCTGCACCCCACCACCCTCCGCGCCGAGCTCGACCGCGTCACCGACCACTGGACGCCGCGCGTGATCGGCCGCGTCAACGACCAGTACGTGAAGGTGGCGAAGCTCCTCGGCGAGTTCGTCTGGCACGCGCACGACGACGAGGACGAAATGTTCCTCGTCGTGTCGGGGGATCTGCGCATCCAGATCGAGGGCGAGCAGGATGTCCGGGTCGGCCCGGGCGAGTTCTTCGTCGTGCCGCGCGGCGTCCGGCACAATCCCGTCGCCGAGCAGGAGGTCGAGATCGTCCTGGTCGAGACCGTCACAACGGCGCACACGGGCGACGTTGTCGTCGAGGGCACCGTGCCGATCGACCGTCAGGTCGGCTCCTTCGACGCGACGCCCTAGCCGTCGATCACGGCGGCGAGCTCGTCGAGGAACGACGACAGGTCCACGCCGCGGCGCACCAGGCGCTGGGCGCTGTCCGGCTCCCCGAACACCTCCACGAGCTGCTCGAACACCGTCTGGAACGCCGGGCGGTCGCTCTCGCTGAACGCCACCAGCGCGATGACGTGCACGCGCGCGTCGGCCCAGCGCACCGGCTGCTCGCTGATCCCGATCGCGATCGCGGTGCGCGACGCGGTCATCTTCAGCGCGTGCGGCACCGCGAGCGTCTCCGTGAACGCCGTGGACGACAGCCGCTCCCGCTCGATCGTGCTCTCGACGTAGTCGTCGTCGATCACGCCCTGCGCGACGAGCAGGGCGCCGAGATCCCGGATCATGCCCTCCTCGCCGCGTGACGCGTCGAGCCCGCGCAGGAACGCGCCGGGAGGGAAGTAGCGCGCCAGCTGCGCGCGCAGCCGCCCGAGGCGCCGCGAGCGGCGCACCCGGCTGGCGGCCGCCGCGACGCGCTCGACGTCGGCGTCCGTCAGGAACGGCTGGATCCGGACGATCCGGTCCGGCGACGTCCCCGCCGACACCGGTGGCTCGATCGTGGTGAGCACGAGGTCCGAGTCGATCGCGGACCAGTCCGGATCGACGCGCGTCTCGACGCCGATCACCTCGATCGACCGGCCGAGCGACCGGTCCACGCTCGAGCGCAGCAGCTCGTGCAGCTCGTAGTAGCCGGGGCAGACGATGGTCGCCGTCAGCGTCGTCTCCGCGCGGCGGCTGCGCTCGAGCCGACCGCCGACGTGCATCGCGATGTAGGCGATCTCGTCGTCGTGGATCGGCACGCCGAGCGCGGCCGACAGCTCGCTGGCGATCGAGACCGCGACGTCGAAGATCATCGGATACGCCGACTTGAGCGTGCGGGTCAGCGGGTTGCGCGACCACGCCTGCTCGCGCGCGCGGTGCACGAGGTTCTGCACGTGCAGCGCGAGACGCTCCACGAAGTCGTCGTGCGCGATGTCCACGAGGTACGACTCGGCCGCGCGCTCGACGGCCGCGCGCACCACCGCCGCGATGTCGGCGTCCGGGGCCACGGCGGGCTCCTCGCGCGACCCCGGCACCACGACCCGCGTCAGCACGAGGGCCGCCAGGTGCAGCCGGTCGCCCTGGCCGAGCTCGACGCCGAAGTGGCGGCTCGTGAGCTCGCCGACGACCTCGGCGAAGCGTGCGCGGGCGGGCTCCGGATCGCCGTGCACGGCCTCGAGCGCGCGCCCCTGCGCGACGCGGTCGGCCGCGATCGCGATGTGCAGTGCCACGTCGGCCGCGGCGAACTCGTTCACGAAGTAGCCCAGCTCGCCGAGCCGCGCGACGAGGTCGCTCTTGAACGCGCCGAGCGCCTCGGACGGGATCGCCATCGCATCGGCCGCCCGGCGGAGCGCGTCGAGGTCGAACGCGCCCTCCTCCATCTCGTCGTGCGCCAGCCGGCTCACGAACCGGCGCTGCGCCAGCTCTGATCCGGTCAGCCGCATGCGCGATCCGGATCGCTCCAGGGCGAGCTCGGATCCGCCCAGCAGCGAACGCACCCGGCCGAGATCGGCCTCGAGCGTCGCGGAGCTGACGTGCATCCGATCGGCGGTCTCGTGCACGTCGATGCCGTCGCTCGCGTCGAGCAGGGTGCGCACGAGCGCGTGCAGGCGCTCGCGCGGCGTGCCGGGGTCGGACTCGGCGCCGGCACGCAGCACGGCCGCGGCCGCGGGGGTCGAGCGATAGCCGGCCGGACCCGACTCGATCGCCTCCGTGCCCGGAACGCGCGCGTTGACGGCGGTGACGTAGCTGCGGACGCTGCGCGGCGTGACGCCGAGCTGATCCGCGAGCGTCGCGGCCGTCACCCAGTCGCCGCGGCGGATCAGGATGCCGAGCACCCGGTCCTGTCGCCGCCTCGTCATGCCCGTCAGTCAATCACGCGGCGGCGGGCCGGGTGCAGGCTTTCCGCCCGGGCGGAAACAACCCTCGTTGCGCCGCTCCCAGCGGACGGTCAGGATCGATCCGAAGGGAAGTGGGCAGATCGATGAGGATCCTCGTGGTGTGCGGTGCGGGCGCGTCCAGCACGTTCGTCGCCCTTCGTCTTCGTCGCGCCGCCGCGTCGGCGGGCCTGGCGGTGACCGCCTCGGCCGGTGCGGAGCCGTCGCTCGCGATCGATCTCGACTCCGCGGACGTCGTCCTCGTGGGGCCTCACCTCGGCCGATCGCTCGAGGAGATCCAGGCGCTCGCGGCGCCGCGCGGCGTGCGCGTCGTGCTGCTGCCCGACGACATCTTCACCGACCACGACGGCAGCCGCGCGCTCGCGCTGGTCACGTCCGTCGCCGCCTCCGATGTGGGATCCGCGACCGCGGAGACCGCCTGACGAAAGGATCACCATGGCCACTCGCACCGTTCGGATCGGCTCGTCGCACGGGCTCCACGCCCGCCCCGCGAAGCTGTTCGCGCAGGCCGCGAAGGACTCCGGCGTCCCCGTCACCATCGCGAAGGGCGACGGCAAGCCCGTCAACGCCGCGAGCATCCTGGGCGTGATCGCCCTGGGCATCGAACAAGGCGACGAGGTCACGCTGACCGCGGAGGGCGACGGCGGCGACGGCGTGCTGGACACGCTCGAGCAGCTGCTGGTCACCGACCACGACGCCGCGTGAGCGCCGTGCGGGGCACTGAGCGAGCGGAGCGAGACGAAGTGAGCGAGACCATAACCGGCGTGGGCATCGGCCTGGGCGTGGCCCAGGGCCCCGTGGCGCGCACGCCCAAGCGCACGCCGCCGCCCCGCGACGAGCGCAGCGGCCGCCCCGCAGAGGAGGAGGCCGGCCGCGTCCGCGAGGCGGTCGCCGCCGTGGCGGCCGACCTGATGCGCCGGGCGGAGACGGCCGGCGGCACCGCGCGCGACGTGCTCGAGGCGCAGGCGATGATCGCCGAGGACCCCTCGCTCGAGGAGGCCGTGCAGGCCCGGCTCGACGACGGCAAGACCGCCGAATGGGCCGTGCACGACGCGTTCGCGGAGTTCCGCGCGACGCTCGAGGCGGTCGGCGGCTACCTGGGCGAGCGCGCCGCCGACCTCGACGACGTCGCGGCGCGCGTCGTCGCGCACCTGCGCGGCGAGCCCGCGCCCGGCGTCCCCTCGCCCGGGCATCCGTTCGTGCTGGTCGCGCCGGATCTCGCCCCGGCGGACACCGCGCTGCTCGATCTGGATCCGGCGTCCCCGAACCGGGTGCTCGCGCTCGTCACGACCGACGGCGGGCCCACGTCGCACACCGCGATCCTCGCCCGCGAGAAGGGCATCGTGGCGGTGGTCGGCGCCGGCCGCGCGGCGCGGCTGGCCGACGGCGACGTCGTCATCGTGGACGCCGCGGCGGGATCCGTCGTCACCGACCCGAGCGAAGACGAGCTGGCGGAGGCGCAGCGCCGCGCCGACGAGCGCGCGGCCGCGGAGGCGGCCCCCGTGACGCCCGGCGCCCTCGCCGACGGCACGGCCGTCCCGCTGCTCGCGAACCTCGGATCGCCCAAGGGCGCCGCCGAGGCGCTGGAGCTGGGCGCGGAGGGCGTGGGCCTGTTCCGCACCGAGTTCCTGTTCCTCAGCTCCACGGAGGCCCCGACCGTCGAGGCGCAGCGAGCCGAGTACACCAAGCTGCTCACCGCGTTCGCCGGGAAGAAGGTCGTCGTGCGCGTGCTGGACGCGGGCGCGGACAAGCCCCTGCCGTTCCTCAACGACGCCGAGGAGGACAACCCGGCCCTCGGCCTGCGCGGCCTGCGGGCCCTGCGCGCGAACGAGGACATCCTGCGGGATCAGCTGACCGCTCTCGCTCAGGCGGATGCCGCCACCGACGCGGACCTCTGGGTCATGGCGCCCATGATCGCGACCGTCGAGGAGACCGCGTACTTCACCGCGCTCGCCCGAGAGGTCGGCCTGAAGACGACCGGTGTGATGGTCGAGGTGCCCGCGGCGGCGCTGCTGGCCGATCGCATCCTGAAGCACGCGGACTTCGCGTCGATCGGCACGAACGACCTCACGCAGTACACGATGGCGGCGGATCGCCTGCTCGGCACGGTCGCGAGCCTGCAGGATCCGTGGCACCCCGCCGTCCTGCAGCTGATCGAGCGCGTCGGCGAGGCCGGCGCCGCCCACGGCAAGCCGGTCGGCATCTGCGGCGAGGCCGCCGCAGACCCGCTGCTCGCGGTCGTGCTCGTGGGCCTCGGCGCCACGACGCTCTCGATGGCGCCCGCGGCCCTGGCAGACGTGCGCTTCTCGCTCGGCCGCTTCACGCTCGAGGACGCGCGTCGCATCGCGCACGCCGCCCTCGGCGCCGACGACGCCCCGGCCGCCCGCGCGGCCGCGCAGGCGGCGGCCGGATCCTGACCTCCACTCCCACAACCCGAACACACAGCAAGAAAGGCGTTGCAATGACGACGACGTCAGTCGAGACCGGAAGCCGCGGCGGACTCCGCATCGGCGTGCAGAAGGTCGGCACGTTCCTGTCGGGCATGATCATGCCCAACATCCCCGCGCTCATCGCGTGGGGCATCCTCACCGCGTTCGTGATCGACGTCGGCTGGACGCCGAACGCGGCGCTGGCCACGATGGTCGGCCCGATGATCCACTACCTGCTGCCGATCCTGATCGCGGCGCAGGCGGGCCGGATGATCTACGAGACCCGCGGAGCCGTCGTGTCGGCGATCGCCGTGTTCGGCGTGATCGCCGGCTCCGACTTCATCATCGACAGCTTCAACGCGGCCCTGCCCGAGGGCGAGGCCCCGCTCGGTCAGGTCCACATGTTCATCGGCGCGATGATCATGGGCCCGCTCGCCGCGTGGGTCATGAAGCAGCTCGACCGGCTGTGGGAGGGCAAGGTCAAGGCGGGCTTCGAGATGCTCGTCAGCATGTTCTCCGCCGGCATCGCCGGATTCTTCCTCGGGGTGGCGGGCTTCTACCTGCTGGCCCCGGTCATCAACTGGATCATGTCGGTCCTCGGCGGCGCGGTCGGCTGGCTGGTCGAGAACGGCCTGCTGCCACTGACCAGCATCCTGATCGAGCCCGCCAAGGTCTTCTTCCTCAACAATGCGATCAACCACGGCGTGCTGACGCCGCTGGGACTCGCGCAGACCGACGAGGCCGGCAAGTCGATCCTGTTCCTGCTCGAGGCGAACCCCGGCCCCGGTCTGGGCGTCCTGCTCGCGTTCACGTTCTTCGGCGTCGGCGCGGCGCGCGCGACGGCCCCGGGCGCGGCGATCATCCAGTTCTTCGGCGGCATCCACGAGGTCTACTTCCCCTACGTGCTGATGAAGCCGGCGCTGCTGCTCGCGGTCATCGCCGGTGGCGCCACGGGCGTCACCACCAACGTGATCTTCCAGTCGGGTCTGCGCGCTCCGGCCGCTCCGGGCAGCATCATCGCGGTGCTCTTCCAGACGGCGTCCGACAGCTACCTCGGCGTCATCCTGTCGGTGATCCTGTCCGCGGCGGTGACGTTCGCCATCGCCGCGCTGATCCTGCTCTCGAGCCGCAAGCGCGACCTCGCGGCCGAGGCGGCGGGCGGTGACGGCTTCGCGGCCGCCGTGGCCCAGACCCAGGCCAACAAGGGCAGGTCCTCGGCGGCGCTGAGCGGCCTGGCCGGCGCCGGTGCGGGCGCGGGCACCGCGACGTTGACGGCACCCGCTCGGGCGATCGAGCGCGTGGTGTTCGCGTGCGACGCGGGCATGGGCTCGTCGGCCATGGGCGCGAGCGTCCTGCGCAACAAGTTCAAGGCCGCCGGCATCGCGGACGTCAACGTCACCAACAAGGCGATCGCGGCGCTGGACGGCCACGCGGATCTCGTGATCACGCAGCAGCAGCTGACCGACCGCGCGCGCCAGCGCGAGCAGTCGGCCGTGCACGTCTCGGTGGACAACTTCATGAACGCACCGCAGTACGACGAGGTCGTGCAGCTCGTGCTGCAGCAGCGCGCGGCGGACGACGTCGACGCGGCACCGCAGGACGTGCCGCCGGCGCCGGACGGGATCTCGGGTGCCGACGCTCCCGCGACCCGCGCCGAGGCGCGCGCGGCCGCGGCCGCCGTGGAGTCGGGCTCGTCCGCCGACGACGGCGTGCTGACGCAGGGCAGCGTCCGGATCCACGCCGGATCGGTCTCGCGCGACGAGGCGATCCGCGAGGCGGCCGACATGCTGGAGGCGGCGGGCGCGGTCACCGGCCGGTACTACGACGCGATGCTCACGCGCGAGCAGACGGTGTCGACGTTCATGGGCAACGAGCTGGCGATCCCGCACGGCACCAACGACGCCAAGGACGCCGTGCTCGAGTCGGCGCTGACTGTGGTCCGCTACGACGGCGGCATCGACTGGGAGGGCGACCAGGTCACGTTCGTGGTCGGCATCGCCGGTCGCGGCGACGAGCACCTCGGTCTGCTGCAGAACGTCGCGCTGCTCTTCTCCGACGAGGAGCAGGTCGAGCAGCTCAAGAAGGCGGAGACGCCCGAGGAGCTGTACGCGCTGCTCAGGGCCGTGAACGAAGGCTGACCGGAGAGAAGCATGATGACTGAGACGAACCGCACGGCCGTCCACTTCGGCGCGGGCAACATCGGCCGCGGCTTCGTGGGGCTGCTGCTCCACGAGGGCGGGTACGAGGTGGTCTTCTCCGACGTCGCCACGGCGCTGGTCGACGCGATCAACGCGGCCGACGAGTACACCGTGCACGAGGTCGGCGAGGGCGGCCGCGACCGGGTCGTCTCAGGGTTCCGCGCGATCGACAGCGCCGCGGATCCGGATGGCGTGGCGGCGGCGGTGGCGACGGCGGACGTCGTCACCACCGCCGTCGGCCCCACCGTGCTGCGCTTCATCGCGCCGCACATCGTGGCGGGGCTCGCGCTGCGCGATCCGGACGCTCCCGCCCTGCAGGTCATGGCGTGCGAGAACGCGATCGGCGCGACCGACACCCTGCGCGGGCACATGCAGGAGGCGGCCGGCGAGAGCTGGGACGCCCTGGCCGGCCGCGCCGTGTTCGCCAACACGGCGGTGGACCGGATCGTGCCCGGCCAGCCCGAGGGGCACGGGATCGACGTGACCGTCGAGCCGTTCTTCGAGTGGGCCATCGAGCGCCCCCCGTTCGGGAGCACTCCCCCGGAGATCCCGGGCGCGCACTTCGTCGACGACCTCGAGCCGTACATCGAGCGCAAGCTCTTCACGGTCAACACGGGCCACGCGACGGCCGCCTACCTCGGCGCCCGGGCGGGGCTCGAGAGGATCTCCGACGCCCTGGCCGACGAGGCCGTCGCGGCCGGCGTCGCCGCGGCGCTCGAGGAGACCTCCGCCCTGCTCGCCGCCAAGCACGGCTTCGATCCCGCAGACCTCGCGGAGTACCGCGCGACGATCCTCGGCCGCTTCCGCAACCCGGCCCTTCCCGACACGGTGCGGCGCGTCGGGCGACAGCCCCTGCGCAAGCTGTCGCGCCATGAGCGCTTCGTGGGCCCGGCGGCGGAGGCGGCCGAGCGGGGGCTGCCGGTCGACGGCCTGCTGGCCGCGATCGGCGCCCTGCTCGCCTTCGACGACCCCGAGGACGAGCAGTCGGTCGACCTGCAGCGCCTGCTGCGGGAGCTCGACGCGCAGGCGTTCACGGCGCAGGCGACGGGCCTCGAGCGGGAGCACCCGCTGTTCGCCCGGATCGCGGCGGTCGTGGAGCGGGCGCAGGCCGTCTGAGCGCGCGTCCTATTATCGAACATGTGACGACGACGCCCGCCGCGGGATCCCAGACCTTGAGTCGCGGCATCCGGCTGCTCGAGATCCTGGCCGCGGGCGATCGCGCCCTGTCGATCGACGAGCTGGCCGCCGCCCTGGGCGTGCACCGCTCGGTCGCGTACCGGCTGCTGCGCACGCTCGAGGAGCACGGGCTCGTCGCCCGCGGCGCGAGCGGCCTGGTCTCGCTCGGCGCGGGGCTCGCGGCGCTGGCCTCGAGCGTGTCGCGCGACCTCCAGGCCGCCGCGATGCCGGAGCTCGCCGAGGCCGCCGACGACCTGGGCATGACCTGCCTGCTGGTCATGCTCGAGTCCGGCGAGGGGATCACGGTCGTCAGCGCTCCCCCGCGCCGCACGGTCGCGGTGTCCTACAACCCGGGCCACCGTCACCCGATCACGCGCGGCGGCCCCGGGAAGGCGATGCTCATGGAGCTGTCGGACGCCGCCTGGCCGGCCGACGCGTCGGACGCGCTGCGCGCGGAGATCGCGGAGAGCCGCGTGCGCGGGTACGCGACGAGCCACGACGAGGTCGTGCCGTCGCTGTGGTCGGTCGCCGTGCCGCTCGCCCTGCCGGGCCAGCCGCTCGCGTCCGTCGCGGCGATCCACGTCTCGCTCACGCGCCCCGAGCCGGAGATCGCCGAGCGGCTGCGCGCCGCCGCGGCGGGCATCGCCCGCACGCTCGGCGCCTGACCCCGGACTTCTAGGAGAGAACCGCCTGCTTCCGGAAGATGCCGGCGAAGAACGCCGCCAGCTCGTCGGTCGCGTCCAGCGGCAGCACGTTCGCGACGTAGTGGTCGGGACGCACCACCACGATCGCGCCGTCGCGGCTGATGCCGCGCGCCTCGAAGATGTCGTCGGCGGGATCGGCCGCGTAGACCTTCTCGTAGTCGGTCACCTGGAACGGCCCGACCTTCGGCAGGAAGGCCGCCGGCACCCGATCCATCTCGACCTGCGTGTGGTCCTGCTGGTACACGACCTTCACGTCGAACCACGCGTCCGCGTCGGCGCCGGCCGGCGTGTGGGCGACGACCGGCGACTCGGGCGCGGTGCGGATCCACTCGGCCAGCTCCGCCGTGCGCGAGGCATCGCCCATCGCCGCGCCGTCGGCGAAGACGTACACGCGCCAGCGCCCGTCCGCCCGGTGGTGATGCCCGAGGTGCTTCGGGTTCGCGTCGCACACGCGCGTGACGGGGTGCGACTTGAAGCGCTTGCCGAGCGGGAACCCTGTCGCGAGCTCCTGGTGAGCGTCCGTGCCCATGATCATCGACGGGCGATACTGCGTCATGAAGCCGGCGGGGAACTCGATCGTCTTCATGTAGAAGTCCTCGAGCTCGGAGGGGTCGTCCATCTCCTCGGGGCGCTTGGCCATGAGCGAGGACCACTCCTTGTCGAACTCGATGAGGTTCACCGCGATCTCCTGGCGCTCGGCCGAGTACGTGTCCAGCAGCGCCTCGGGCGCGCGCCCCTCGAGCACGTGCGCGAGCTTCCACGCGAGGTTCCAGCCGTCCTGCATCGACACGTTCATGCCCTGCCCGGCCTTCGCGGAGTGCGTGTGGCACGCGTCGCCCGCGATGAACACGCGCGGTGTGCGGGTGCCGGCCTCGGCGGGCGGGACGTCGTCGAACTTGTCGGTCACGCGGTGCCCGACCTCGTAGACGCTGCGCCACGCCACATGCTTCACGGTCAGCGTGTAGGGGTGCAGGATCCGGTTCGCCCGCTCCTCGACCTCGGCCTGCGTCGTGAGGCGGACGCGTCCGTTGTCGTCGTGCGGCACCTCACCGAGATCCACGTACATCCGGAACAGGTGGTTGCCCTCGCGCGGGATGTGCAGGATGCTGCCGCCGTCGTGCGACTGGATCGCGCACTTGGTGCGGATGTCGGGGAAGTCCGTCTCGGCGAGCACGTCCATGACGCCCCACGCGTGGAACGCCTGGTCGCCCTCCAGCCGGCGGCCGATCGCCTCGCGCACGCGGCTGCGGGCGCCGTCGGCGCCCAGCACGTACTTTGCGCGCACCACCCGCTCCTCGCCCTCCGCGACGCCGGCGGATGCGCCCGCGTCGGCAGCGCGGCGCAGCGTGACCGCCACCGGGAACTCGCCGGACTCGTCGACCGTGAGGGTGACGAACTCCCAGCCCCAGTCGGGCACGACCCGGCCCGGCGCGTTGCGCGCGTACTCGGCGAAGTAGTCCAGGACGCGGGCCTGGTTCACGATCAGGTGCGGGAACTCGCTCATGCCGTGCGGATCGTCGGGCGTGCGCGCCGATCGGACGATGTTCCGCGGGTTCTGCGGATCCGGCTTCCAGAAGCACATCTCCGTGATCCGATACGCCTCCTCGATGATCCGGTTCGCGAATCCGAAGGCCTGGAACGTCTCGACCGTGCGGGCCTGGATGCCGTCGGCCTGCCCCACCTGGAGGCGCCCCGGGCGGCGGTCGATGATGCGCGTGGAGATGCCGGGGAACTGCGCCAGCTGCGCGGCCGCGATCATCCCGGCGGGACCCGCGCCGACGATGAGCACGTCCATCTCGTCGGGCAGCTCGGGCTCCCGCGTGAGGCCGATCCCCGCGGCGGGCTGGACCCGCGGGTCGCCGGACACATAGCCGTGGTGGTGGAACTGCACGGGCTCTCCCTCGATCTCCGTCGATGCGACGGATCCCGCGTCGGCGCGAGATCCGGATGCGTATGTTCGATAATCGAACACGGTGTTCGCTTATCGATCAGAGCGAGTCTAGGAGGGGGATCCGCGGCCCGCAACCGGTTAGGATCGTGCGCGTCCGGCCACGCGATCAGGCCGGTGCTCGAAAAAGGAGCACGAAGCCACTGCCGGCGAAGGCGGCGAGACACATACGGGAATCGATCGTCCACCCCCGTCTCGAAAGGCACGCCCATGCCCTCCGTGTCCGCGCACGTCGCCGCCGCCCTCTCCCGCCACATCGACCAGGTGTTCGGCCTGATGGGGAACGGCAACGCGCACTTCCTCGACGCCCTGCTCCGCGACACCGGCGCCGCGTTCACCGCCGTGCGTCACGAGGCCGGCGCGGTCGTCGCCGCCGACGCGCACTTCCGCGTCTCCGGCCGCATCGCCGCCGCGACCACGACGTACGGCGCCGGGTTCACGAACACCCTCACGGCGCTCGCCGAGTCGGCCCAGGCGCGCATCCCGCTCGTGCTCGTCGTGGGCGATCAGCCCACGCCGGGCCCGCGCCCCTGGGACGTCGATCAGATCGCCCTCGCGTCCGCCGTCGGCGTGCGCACCTACACCGTCGGCCGCCTCGACGCGGCCGCGACCACGGTCATCGCGATCGAGCACGCGCTCGCGAACCGCACGCCCGTCGTGCTCGCCCTGCCCTACGACACCCCCACGCTCGAGGCCGGCCCGGTGCCCGAGCTGCCCGAGCCCCGGATGCCCCGGCCGATCGAGCCGTCCGCGGACGCGCGCGCCGCGCTGCGCCGGGTCGCGCGCGCCCTGGCGGAGGCCGAGCGCCCGGTGCTGCTCGCCGGCCGGGGCGCCTGGCTGGCCGGCGCGGGCGACGCCCTCGGCCTCCTGGCGGACGCGACCGGCGCCCTGACGGCCACCACCGCGCTCGGCCGCGGCGTGTTCCCCGACCCGTCGCACGACCTGGGGGTCACGGGCGGCTTCGGCGCCCCCGCGGCGATGGAGCTCATCCGGACGGCCGATGTGGTCGTCGCGATCGGCGCGAGCCTCAGCCCGTTCACGATGCGCTTCGGCGAGCTCCTGACGCCCGACGCGCGATTCGTCCAGGTCGACATCGCCCCGACGGCCACGCATCCCCGCGTCGGCGAGTACGTCCGCGGCGACGCCCGCGTGGTGGCCGAGCTGCTGGCCGAGGAGGTCGCCGCGCTCGGAGCCCACGCGACGTGGCACGACGGGCTCGACATGGATGCGCTCCGCCGCCAGCTGGTCGAGGGCGAGCTCGCACCCGACGGCCGGCTCGACCCGCGCGCCACCGCCGCCCGCATCGGCGAGCTGCTCCCGACCGACCGCGTCGTCGTCAGCGACGGCGGGCACTTCATCGCGTGGGCGAACATGTTCTGGCCCGTCGCCTCGCCGGGCCGCATGGTCATGATCGGCACGGCGTTCCAGTCGATCGGCCTCGGCTGGCCGAGCGTCGCCGGGGCGGCGCAGGCGGATCCGGACGCGACCGTCGTGCTGACCACGGGCGACGGCGGCGGCCTGATGGCGCTCGCGGACCTCGAGACAGCCGTGCGCAGCGCGGGCGGACGCGGCCTCGCCGTCGTGTGGAACGACGCGGCGTACGGCGCGGAGGTCAACCTCTACGGCCTCAAGGGCCTGCACGAGGGCCCCATGCGCATCCCCCAGGTCGACTTCGCCGCCCTCGGCCGGGCCGCGGGCGCCGAGGGCGTCGTGGTCGAGCGGCTCGCCGACCTCGAGCGCCTCGCCACCTGGGCCGCGGAACCGGCCGAGACGCGCCCGTTCCTCGTGCTCGACCTGCGGATCTCGGGCGACGTCATCGCGCCGTACCAGCACGAGGTCATCCGCTTCAATTCCTGACCCACCGGGCGTCGACAACACGTGCTCTCAACGAGGACACGCCATATCTGGGCCTGTGATGTCTCAGGACATCGGTGACGGAACTGCATCAGGACATCGGTGACGGTTCCTGCATCAGGACATCGGTGACA